>JAUZVJ010000046.1:0-23846 GCA_031844515.1 Actinotalea sp. AC32
GGCCGCCTCGCGCTCGGCGCGCTCGCGGGCCTGACCCTGCGCGACGGCCAGCGCGACCGCCACGACGACCGCGACCAGCGTCACGACCAGCAACGCGACCACGACGCGCGCCGTCGGCGACGCGACCGCCCCGGACGGCGGGCGCAGGCGTGGTCTCGTCACCGCACGAGTGTGCGGGGCGCCCGGCCGCGGTGTCGAACGTCGAGGCCCCCGCCCGGGTTCGGTGCGGGGACCTCGGGTGCAGGTCGGGCGGTGCTCAGTCCGCGACGGTGCTGAGCGCGTCGATCGCGGCGACCTCCTCGTCGCTCAGGTGGACGTCGAGCACGTCGAGGTTGCGCTCGATCCGCTCGGGCGTGACCGACTTGGGGATGACGACGACGCGGTGGCGCAGGTGCCACACGAGGACGACCTGCTCGACCGAGACGCCCTTGGCCTCGGCGAGCCCCGTGAGGACGGGGTGCGAGGTGTCCGTGCGCTTGAACGGGCTGTAGCCCTCGAGCGCGACGCCGCGCTGCGCGTGCGCGGTGACGAGGCCGAGGTCGAAGTCGGCGGGGCTCCACGGGATCTGGTTGATCGCGGGGGCCTCACCGGTCGCGTCGACGAGCTCGTCGATCTGCGCCACCGAGTAGTTGCTCACGCCGATCGCCCGCACGAGACCCTCGTCCCGCAGGTCGCGGAACGCCTGCCACGTCGCGGGGGTCGCCTGCTTGTTCGGCGGCCAGTGCACGAGCCACAGGTCGACGTACTCGGTCCCGAGCGCGCGCAGGCTCGCCTCGAGCGTCTCGCGCTCGCGGCCGGCCGCGTCGGGCGGCAGCTTGGTCGTGACGAAGACCTTCTCGCGGTCGACGCCCGAGTCGGCGACGCCGCGGCCCACCTGGTCCTCGTTGCCGTACGCGGTCGCCGTGTCGACGTGGCGGTAGCCGACCTCGAGCGCGTGGCGGACCGCGCGGTACGCGTCGTCGCCGTCGGACTGCCAGGTGCCAAGGCCCAGGAGCGGGATCGGGATGTCGCCCGCGGGGGTCCTCAGCTCGATCGTGGGGATGTCGGGAGCTGTCATGCCGGACAGTCTGCGCGAGGTCGTGCCCGGCCGCGACGGCGACGGCCGGCCGGACGGCTTCGTAGGCGACCGGCGGAGACGGCCGGCGTGCGACCGGGGACCTCCGGCCCACGCGCCGGGCGCGTCCGCGACGGATCCTGGTCCGGCGGGCACCGGTCGTGGGCCCCGGAGCGGGGGAGGTGGGACGCATGAGGGTCCTGGTGGCGGTGGCCTCGCGACACGGGTCGACGCGCGAGATCGCGGAGGAGGTCGCGGCGGTCCTCACGGGGTCCGGGATGACCGTCGACGTCCGCGACCCCGACGAGGTCGACACGCTCGAGCCGTACGACGCCGTCGTGCTCGGCTCGGCCGTCTACGTCGGGCGCTGGGCCGCGTCCGCCCGCGCGATGGTCGACCGGCTCGCGGCGGGGCTCGCGGCCCGGCCCGTGTGGCTCTTCTCGTCCGGACCGGTCGGCACGCCACCCGTCCCGCTCGGCGACCCCGACGAGGTCCCGTCGCTGATGACGCGCCTCGGCGCCCAGGGTCACCGGACGTTCGCGGGAAGGCTCGACAAGGGCTCCCTCGCGCTCGCCGAGCGCGCCGTCGTCGCGCTGCTCCAGGCCGAGCAGGGGGACTTCCGCAGCTGGCCGGACATCCGCGACTGGGCCCGCACGATCGCGCACGACCTGCACCGGCTCGAGGTCCGGCAGATCCGCCTCGTGCGCTGACGACGCGCCGGGGTCGCCGCGCCGGTCGGCCGCGTCAGGGTCCGCCGACGGCACCACCCGTCGCGGCCCCGACCGCGCGGGCCACCACGCCGACCGCGAGCGACACCGCGACGAGCCCGCACCCGAGGAGCCCGAGCAGCGGGACCGCACGCCGCCCGAGCGTGTACGCCGCGGCGTGCGCCACGCCGTAGTAGACGAGCACGGACGCCGACGAGACCGCGATCGCGCCCGGCAGGTCGAGCGTCAGCAGCCCGACGACGACCGCCGCCCCGACGACGACCTGCGCCCGGACGGGGCGCGGCTCGTCGTGCGGCCCGGCCAGCGTGGCGAGGGAGCGGGGGAGCACGCCGTCGCGAGCCATCGCGAGCGTGGTCCGGGACAGGCCGAGCAGGATCCCCAGGGCCGACCCCGCGGCGGCGAGCGCCGCGACGACGGCCGTCACGGCGACCGCGCCCGGCAGGCCGAGCGCCGCAGCCGCGTCCGCGACCGGGCGCGCGGACGCGGCGACGCCGGTCACGCCGAGCACGTCCACGAGCGCCCACGCGGTCGCGGCGTACGTCGCGAGGACCGCGCCGAGCGCGATCGCCACGGCGCGCGGCAGCGTCCGGGCGGGGTCGCGGACCTCCTCGCCCAGGGTCGCCACGCGCGCGTAGCCCGCGAACGCGAAGAACAGCACGCCCGCCCCCTCGAGCACGCCCAGCACCGTGCCCGGACCCGCGGCGCCGGACGCGTCGCCGTCGCCGGGCGCGCCGGTGGGGTCGGACACCACCGCGGTCACGACGACGACGGCGAGCGCGACGAGCGTCAGCGCGACGACGGCACGGGTCACCGCGACCCCTCGCCGGACCCCCGCGGCGGCGAGACCGGTCAGCACCACGACCGTCGCGACCGCGACGGCCCGGGCCTGCTCGGGCCACGCGTAGGTGCCGACCGCCCACGCCGCGGCACCCGCGCTGAGCGTCTTGCCGACGAGGAACGCCCACCCGGCGAGCGCACCCCAGCCCGGTCCGAGGCGTGCACGGCCGTACGCGTAGGCGCCGCCGGACGTCGGCTGGCGGGCCGCGAGGCGCGCCGTCGAGTCCGCGTTCGCCCACGCGACCAGGGCGGCGAGCACGAGCGCGACCGGGAGCAGCCGACCGGCCGCTGCGGCTGCGGGGCCGAACGCCACGAAGACGCCTGCTCCCAGCATCGCGCCGAGCCCGACGACGACCGCGTTGGTCAGCCCGAGCCGCCGCGAGAGCGGCGCGTGCGCGCCAGGACCCGTGACCACGCTGCCGACCGGCTCAGGCGGAGGCGCGCGGGACCACGCGCGTGCCGAAGATCCGGGGCTCGTCGGGCGCACCCTCGCCCGCGATCTGCGCGAGGAGCAGCTCGCCCGCGACGCGGCTCATCTCGACGACCGGGCTCGCGACCGTCGTCAGGGGCGGCTCGGTGGACGTCGCGACGCCGAGGTCGTCGAACCCCACCACCCGCACGTCGTCGGGGACGACCCGGCCAGCCCGCTCGAGCACGCGCAGCGCGCCGACCGCCATGAGGTCCGACGCGACGAAGACGCCGTCGACGTCGGGGTGCTCGCGCAGCAGCCGCTCGGTCGCGGCGGCCCCGCCCGCGGTGGTGAAGTCGCCGTGCACCGTCCCCGCCGGCTCGACGCCCGCGTCGCGGAGCGCGTCCGCCCACCCGTCGAGCCGGTCGACGCCCGCGGCCATGTCGGGCGGTCCGGCGACCGTCGCGACACGGCGGCAGCCGGCGGCCAGGAGGTGCTCGGTCGCCTGCCGCCCGCCGAGCCGGTTGTCGACGTCGACGTACGGCAGGCCCTGAGCGCCGTCGACCGGGCGCCCGACGAAGACGCACGGCAGGCCGGCGGACGCGAGGACCTCGGCGAGGCGGTCGCCGCGGTGGTGCGACACGACGACGGCGCCGTCGACGTTGCGGTTGCGCAGGTACCGCTCGGTCCGGACCGCCTCGGGACCACGCCGCGCGATGAGCAGGACGAGCTGGATGCTCGTCGGGCCCAGCGCCGCCGTGAGCCCCTGGAGGGTGCTCGCGAAGTACGGATCGGCGAGGACGTGCGGGTCGGGTTCGGGGATCACGAGCGCGACGGCGTCGGTGCGCCGCGTCACGAGCGTGCGAGCCGCGCGGTTGGGCGTGTAGCCGAGCTCGGCGACGGCCGCGTCGACCGCGGCCTGCGCGTCCGGGCTGACCCGCAGGCCCCCGTTGATGGCCCGTGAGGCGGTCGACCGCGAGACACCCGCCCGCGCGGCGACGTCCTCGAGCGTCGGGGCGCTCGGTGCCGCGGCGACGACGGGGCTGTCCGGCTGCGTCACCGCCGCAGCCAGGCGGCGGCGGTCTGCTCCTCGACGCGGATCGCCTCGCGGATCGCCCCCGCGGTCGCCTGCTCGACGGCCGCGGCGAACAGCGGGACCGACGCCTTGAGCTCGCCGTCGTACTCCTGCGTCGTCGTCCCGTCGTCCTCCTGGACGAGGCGCATCGTCCCGGTCAGGCGCACGGGGGCGCCCGTGATCTCGACGACGACGGTCCCGCGGCGCTCGCCCGGGGCGGGCGGCTCCCACGCCTCGATCTGCCTGACCTCGAGCGTCGAGCCGAGGAGCGAGCGGAACTGCGGGGGGACGGCCGTGGTGGGCATCTGGCGCCGCGTCGTCACGGTGAACGCCTCGTCGCTGGTCCCGACGACGTCGACCTGCTGCTGGAGCGCGCCGGTCGCGCCGACCTTCTCCGCGACGAAGCGCTCGTCGGCGAGGAGCGCCGCGACGCGGTCGACGTCGGCGGCGTGACGGACCTGGGCGGTGAGGTGCACCGGTTCCTCCGGGTGACGGGATGAGGGAGAGGCTAACAACCAGCCGCGACGTCGGGGGTGCGGCCGGCGACCTAGGCTTCCCCCGTGTCCACGCTCAGCGACCTCGTGCCCCGGCACGCCGACCTCGACCCCGCCGACGTCGAGTGGCTGCACCTGCTCGTGGGTGACTGGCAGCTCATCTCGGACCTCGCGTTCGCGGACCTCGTGCTGTGGCTCCCGACGCGCGAGGAGGGCTGGGTCGCGATCGCGCAGGCGCGTCCCTCGACCGGCGCGACGGTGCACTACGACGACGTCGTCGGCAGCGCGCCGCCCGAGGGGCAGCGGCCGCAGCTGGAGAAGGCGCTCGCCGAGGGCGAGATCCAGCGCTCACGCGAGCCACGATGGTTCGGCACCTACGCGGTGCGCGAGGAGGCCGTACCCGTCGTGCACGGCGGGCGCCCGATCGCCGTCGTCGCGCGGCAGACGAACCTCGGCGGGGCGCGCACGCCGAGCCGGCTCGAGCTCAACTACGTCGAGGCCGCCGACGACCTCGTCCGGATGATCTCGCGCGGCGAGTTCCCCTCGCCCAACGCGCCGACCGGCCCGCGCCGCGGTGCGCCGCGTGTGGGCGACGGTCTCATCCGGCTCAACTCCGAGGGCGAGGTCCTGTACGCGAGCCCCAACGCCCTCAGCGCGTTCCATCGCTTCGGGGTCATCGGGTCGCTCGTGGGCAGGTCGCTCGCGGAGGTGACGACGGACCTGCTCGAGGACAGCTCGTCGGCCGACGAGTCGCTGCCCGTCGTCGTGATGGGGCGTGCGCCCTGGCGCACCGACCTGGAGTCGCGCGGCGTGTGCCTGTCGCTGCGTGCGGTGCCCCTCACGGACCACGGTCAGCGGGTCGGCGCGGTGCTGCTGTGCCGCGACGTGTCGGAGCTGCGCCGTCGCGAGCGGGAGCTCATCACGAAGGACGCGACCATCCGGGAGATCCACCACCGGGTCAAGAACAACCTGCAGACCGTCGCGGCGCTGCTGCGGCTCCAGGCGCGACGCATGACGTCGCCCGAGGCGCGTGAGGCCCTCGAGGAGGCCATGCGTCGCGTCACGACGATCGCGCTCGTGCACGAGACGCTGTCGCAGACCCTCGACGAGACGGTCGACTTCGACTCCCTGGTCGACCGGTCGCTCCGGCTCGCGGCCGACGTCGCGTCCGCAGGCGCCTCGGTCCGGACGGTGCGGACGGGGACCTTCGGGATGGTGCCGGCCGAAGGCGCGACGGCGCTCGCGCTCGTCCTCACCGAGCTCGTGACCAATGCGGTCGAGCACGGGTTCGTCGGGCGTGAGCGCGGCACCGTCGAGATCGTCGCCGAGCGCGCGGGCGCCCACCTCACCGCGACCGTCACCGACGACGGCGTGGGCATCGCGCCCGGCAGCGCGGGCGCCGGGACGGGCCTCGGGACGCAGATCGTCGGGACGCTCGTGCGCAACGAGCTGCGCGGGTCGATCACGTGGTCCGCGCGCGAGGGCGGCGGGACCTCGGTGCGGATCGAGCTCGAGCTCCAGGACCGCCGCGCGGCCTGAGCGCGAGGCGGCCGTCACCGGTCGCCGTCCGGGTGGACGTGCCCGCGTCCGCCGCGGGTCGGGTCACCCGAGCGGCTCGCGGATGCGTGACCGGGCGGTGGGTTGTCGGGCGTCGATGTCGCGTGGGTGGACGTGGCCGCGTCCGCCGCGGGTCGGGTCGCCCATGTGGCTCGCGGATGCGTGACCGGGCGGTGGGTTGTCGGGCGTCGACGTCGCGCGGGTGGATGCGCCCGCGTCCGCCGCGGGTCGGGTCACCCGTGCGGCTCGCGGAAGCGCGACCGGCGGCGAGGCCGTCGGGCCGGCGGCAGGCGACCGCCTCGCCGCGGGGCGGTCCGGGACATGCGACGAACCCCGGCCCCGACGCGCGAGGCGTCGGGGCCGGGGTTCGTGGTGGTGCAGGGTCGCGGTGTGCGACCGGGGGGTCAGCCTGCGCGGCGGGCGCGCGCGGTGCGGCGCTTGAGTGCGCGGCGCTCGTCCTCCGAGAGGCCGCCCCAGACGCCCGCGTCCTGGCCGGACTCGAGCGCCCACTTGAGGCAGGTGTCGACGACGGGGCAGCGACGGCAGACGGCCTTCGCCTCCTCGATCTGGACGAGCGCGGGCCCCGTGTTCCCGATGGGGAAGAAGAGCTCGGGGTCCTCGTCCAGGCAGGCAGCGCGGTGGCGCCAATCCATGAGTGTCACTCCTTGGGCACGCGGCGAGCCAACCCCGGACGGGGGTGGCTTCGGATCGGGGGTGTCGTGCGGAACGTCCTATGACTAGGAACAAGCCTCACACGGCCCCGACCAGGGCACAAGGGGTTACGCCCGGGTTTCCTCCCGGTGACGCTGAGTCCTTGGTCACACCGGTGCTCGTGCATCCTCCCACAGCCGGACGAGTCCGGGCACATCCGGTCCACGGTGGGCGAGGTGCCCGTGCCGGCTCGTCGCGGTCCGCGCCGAGCCGGTGGCCCCCCTGCGGCGACCACGCCGCGCGGCCGTAGGGTCGGACGCGTGAGCGAACGACCCGCGCGTCCCGCAAGGCCGACCCCTCCGCGACCGGCCCCACGCCCCCCGGCCGGCGTCGTCGCCGTGGTCGCGGCGGCGTGCGTCGAGGCGCTCGCGCTGGCCGCGGGCGCCGTCGTCGGCCTGGTGCAGGTCCTGCGGGGGACGGAGTCCGCGGTGGGGGTCGCCCTCTTCCTCGTCGTGTTCGCGCTCGCCGTCGCGGCGGCGCTGGTGGCGTCCGCGCGCGCGCTGTGGGCGGGCCGGCGCAGCGGCCGCGCACCCGTCGCGACGTGGCAGCTGCTGCAGGCCGCGACCGCGTTCGCCGTCGGACGCGCGACGGACACCCCGGCCGCGTGGGTGGTCCTCGCCGTGTCGGTGGGCGTGTTCGTGCTCCTGCTGACCCGGCCGGTCGTGGCGCACACCGTCGACCGTTGAGGTCGCCCGGCGCCCACGGCCGCCCGGACGGGCCCCGTCCGGGCGGCCTCAGCGGGCGATCTGGACGGCCGTGACGCACCCGCGGTCCACGAGCGCGGCGCGGCCGGGCACGGTCGGCGCCGCCGGGTCGACGGCCGCGGACAGGTCCTCGCCCGCGGCGTCCGCCGACGACGGGTGCCCAGGCCGGAGCGCGACGAGCGGGGCACCGTTCCGCAGCGCCGCGAGCGCGCCGCGGAACGCCGTCGCGACGCGGTCCGCGCGTGCCGACGCGACGACGGGGACCCCGTCCTCGAGCAGCGCGAGCACCCGGTCGTCGACCGACGGGTCGCGGCGCACGAGGACGTCGAGGTCGTCGAGGACGACGACGGCCCCGCTGGGCAGCGCCGGCGTCCCGACCGCTCGCTCGCGTCCCACCTCGGTGACGACCGTCCGGCCGAGCCGCACGAGCCGGCCGGCGACCGTGCGGACCGCGGTCGTCCGGCCGGAGCCCGCTGGTCCGGACACCAGGAGACCCCGGCTCACGTCGAGCGGCAGCGCGGTCTGCGGCCTCGCGCGGGCGTCGTCGGTTGCTGTGCGGGCACCGTGGGCACCGTGGGCACCGTGGGCACCGTGGGCACCGTGGGCACCGTGACCGCCGCGGGCATCGACCAGCACGAGCGGTGTCGAGGTCGGCGCGGCGACGCCGACGGCCGCCGCCGGGAGCCCGTCCAGCGCGAGGTCGGTCGGGAGCGGCACGAGTCGGGGCGGCCGGTCCAGCACGCGCACGTCACCGGCACGCGCCGTCGAGGACGGCGGCAGCGGGCTCGGCGGGCGGCCGACCTGCCCCACGACCCCCGACGGCACGTGCACGACGCGCCCGGGCACCCGGGTCGGTGACCACAGGTGCGCCGGGAGGCCGGCGGCCTCCGCGTCGTGCCGGTCGCCCACGTGGAGGACGAGCCGCTCGGCCGTGACGGGGAGCAGGCGGTGCAGGTCGCGCGGGGCACCCGCGACCACGATCGCGACGCGCCCGGCCGCGTCGCGCGCGAGCGTCTCGACCAGGTCGTCGCCCGCGCCCCGCGGGAGCCGCTCGAGCGCGCGGCGCACCGCCGCGACGTCGTCGACGACGAGCACCGTGCGCGCGCGGGCCGGGACGGTCCGGAGCATGCGCAGCAACGCGGCGGTCGTCGCCGGCTGGTCCACGCCGACGACAGTGCCGAGCGCAGGGTGGTCGGCGTCTCGGAGTGCCGTCCAGACCTCCGCACCAGCGTGGACGACGTGCACGGGCCGGCCGTGCGCGAGCGCGGCGTGCACGACGGCGAGCCCCGTGGTCGACCGCCCGGACCCAGGACCGCCGACCACGGCGAGGTGGTCACGCGCCGCCCACTCCAGGGCACCGCGGCGCCGTTCGGCGGGCAGGTCGGTGACGCCGAGCGTGAGGGCGTCGCCGAGCGTCGGGGCGTCGCCGTGCTGGGCGGGGAGCCGGACGTCCGTGGGCAGGGGCGGGAGCCAGGGCGGTTCGGGGACCGGGTCGCCCTCCGCCCGGTGGGCGCGGGTGACGGCGGCGACGAGCTCGTCGACCACGTGGTCGCCGGCTGGACCGTGGTCGACCGCACTCGGTGCGCGGTCGGGAACCCGGTCCGGGTGCCATGCGTCCCACGGGTCGGCCGCGCGGACCGGGTGAGGGGTCGCGACGCCCGCCGGCAGGGCCGCCCACGCGGTCTGGACGAGGGTCGGCGGCGCTCCGGGGCGGGCGACGAGGGCTCGCCCCGCGGCGTCCGGCGGCAGCGTCGCGGCGTCGGGCACGCCGACGACGTCGCGAGAGTCCGCGTCGTCCGCGACCCGCAGGCAGATCCGGAGCGGCAGGTTGGCGCGCAGCTGGGCGTCGACCACGCCGGCCGGACGCTGCGTGGCGAGCACCAGGTGGATCCCGAGCGATCTGCCCTGGGCGGCGAGCCGCACGAGTGACGGGACGAACGCGGGCAGGTCCTCGGCGAGCGCGCGGAACTCGTCCACGACGACAAGCAGGCGTGCGGGCCGGCGCTCGTCCGGGAGGTCGCGCACGTCCGCCGCGCCCACCGACGCGAGCAGGCGCTCGCGGCGGCGCAGCTCGGCGCGCAGCCCCTCGAGGGCGCGCTCCGACGCGGCACCGTCGAGGTCGGTGACCTGCGCGACGACGTGGGGCAGCGCGGCGGCCCGGCCGAGGCCCGCGCCGCCCTTGTAGTCGACGAGCACGACGGCGAGGTCGGCGGTCCGGTACCGCGAGGCCAGCCCGAGCACGAGCGTCTGGAGGAGCTCGGACTTCCCCGCCCCCGTCGTCCCCGCGACGAGGGCGTGCGGGCCGTCGCGCAGGAGGTCGACCACGACCGGGCCGGCGTCCCCGACCCCGAGCGGCGCCGCGAGCGTGCCCGCCTCACGCCGCCGCGGTGTGCCCGGGTCGGGCGGCGGGGCGACGTCGGCGAGCGCGACGCGGGATGGGAGGCGGCTCGCCGTCGTGCCGTCACCACCGGTCTGGGCACCTCGGCTCCCCGCGTGCCGCGGAGGAGCGGCGCAGCGCCGGGCGTGCTCCTCGGCGGTGCGCTCGTCGAGCCCGGGCGCCCGGACCCGGTCGGACCACCCGGGGCCCGCGAGCGACGCGGCCCCGTCCGGCAGCAGGCGCACGGCCCACGAGCACCACGCGGGCAGGTCGCGCTGGTCCTCGACGAGCACCACCACCGCGGCGCCCGTGCCGCGCAACCAGAAGCGGTGCAGGACGGTCCGCCACGGCCGCACGCCGTCGACCACGACGACGGTCCGCGACCCCGACCGTCCGAGCACCTCAGCGGCGCGGACGGCCGTGCCGGCGACCCGCGCGCCACGGTCGTCGGACAGTCGCACGCCCGCCCAGCGCAGCCACGCCCACGCGGACCGCTCGGTCGTCAGGAGGGTGAGCTCCGCCGACGCGTCCGCCAGGACCTCCGCGACCAGGGAGCGCGCGACCGCGAGCGCGCGGTCGCGGGGGCCGACGAGCCCGAGTGCGCCGTCGACAGCGAGGCCGCGCCAGCCCGGGGGGCCCGTCCCGGCGGCGTCCGCGACGGTGCCGCCGTGGTCCGCCGCGGCGCGGCACGCGGCGGACGCGGGGTCGGCCAGGACGAGCGCGCCGTCGGCCGCGGACCGGAGCGACCCGGGTCCCCGACGTGCCGAGCCTGCGGGGCCGTCGGCGGACGAGGGCCCGGGGTGTCCCAGCGCTGCGTCGTCCCCGCGCGGGGGTCGCGCGTGGGCGCTGTCGGGGCGTCGGTGCCGGTCCGCGCGGACCAGGAGGGCCGTCACGGGCGCCACCAGGGCCATCGCGAGCAGCACGGGGCTGCGCAGCAGCGAGGCCATCACGAGGCCGCCCGCCAGCGGGACCAGCACGGCCGGGTCGCGAGCGGCCACGACGAGCGCCCTCAGGCGTCCCGTCGGTCCGTCCTGCGCGGCGCGGGTGACCGGCGCCGGCGGCTCCAGCGCCGTCCGCCGCAGCTCGACGGCCGTCGCGCCGACGAGCACGAGGTCGCCGGGCCGCAGCCGACGAGGGCGACGTCCGACGGTCGTCCGGCGGGGGCGGCCCCGCCGCGACGTCACGAGGACCGTCCCGTTGGCCGACGCGTCGTCGCGGACCCACCAGGGCCCGGTCGCACCGCCGTGTCGGCGTCGCCGACCCACGGTGGCGTGCTGCCGGGAGACCGCCGGGTCGGGCAGGCCGAGCTCACCGACCGGCACGGGCGCCTCCGCACGGCGCGTTCCGCGAGCCGGGGCCTCGCGCCGCCCCACGAGCACCGTGCCGTCGCGTCCGGGCGCCGCCGTCGTGCCGACCCCGTGGCCGTCGACGACGGCGAGGTGCCACGGTGCGTGCAGGACCGGTCGGACCGGGTCGGGGACGGTCGAGCCCGCGCGCACGAGCGATCCCGCGACCCACGGCGGTGCGCCCGCGACGTGGTCGTCCCCGAGGGGTGACCCGCCCGCCGACAGGGGGAGCAGGGCGGTCTCGCCGCCGAGCGACGCGAGGGCGCCGCGGCAGGCCGCGAGGTCGGTGCCCTCGGCCACCACGACGTCACCGAGGGGCTCGAACGTGAAGCGCACCTGCGCACCGTGGCGCGGGCCCACGTGCTCGTCCGCGCCGGGACGCGCGGGGCTGGGGACGGATCACCGTCCCCAGCCCCGCGCTTCCCTTGCCGGGCGTGGCCCGACGCGGCCCGACGTGGCCCGACGTGGCCCGACCTGGGGCCGGCCGGTCGGCCGGCCGGTCGGCCGGCCGATCGACGCGTCAGTCCACGGCGAGCGCCTGCACGGGCGACGTGCGCGCCGCAGCCCGGCCCGGCAGCACGGACGCGAGCAGGCCGGCGCCGACCGCGACGACGAGGACCAGCGCCAGGTCGCGCCACGGGACCTCGAGGCGGACGTCCCCGACGACGGAGAGCACCGTCGCGGACCCGGCCCACCCGTACAGGAGCCCGAGGACCGAGCCCAGCAGCGCCCCGACGCCGGCGATGACCATGCCCTCGACGGCGAGCGTGCCCCGCAGCTGACGGCGTGACAGGCCGATCGCGCGCAGCGTGGCGGACTCGCGGCGTCGCTCGATGACCGAGAGCGACAGCGTGTTCGCGACGCCGATGAGCGCGATGACCACGGCCGCCGCGAGCAGCCCGACGACCACCGCGAGCAGCGTGTCGATGACGCGCTGGAACATCACGCGCTCGAGGGCCGCCCCGGAGACCCACACCGGGGACTCCGCGACCGCGTCCTGCAGGTTCGCCACGGTGCCGGCCACGTCCGCGTCGTCCGCGAGCCGCACCCACACCTCGTCCACGGGCACGTCGGCGCCGGTCGCGTCGAGCGTCGCCGGGGTGACGACCGTGCCGTACTTCAGCGTCGAGACGACGACCGTCAGGGACACGCTCCCGTCGCCGACGGGCTCGCCGGTCGCCTCGTCGACGGCGGAGACCTCGACCACCTGGCCGTCGTCGAGCGCCAGGTCGGCCGCCGTCCGCTCGCCGACGACGATCGTGTCGTCCGCGAGGCCCTCGACCTGCTCGGGCGCCCGCAGCAGCCGAGAGAGCTCGTCGCGCGACCCGACGTACGCGCCCGTCGTCATGGAGCTCTCCGCGGCCTCGCCCTCCGCCAGGCGCAGCACGGGCGTCCGCAGCGGCAGGACGGTCTCGACACCCTCGACCGCCGCGACCGTCTCCACGAGGGCGTCGGTGACGACCTGCTCCTGCGCGTCGGACGACTCGCGGCCGAGCGCGACGTCGACGGGGAACTCCGCCTCGAGCTGCTCGCCCAGCGTCGTGCGGGCGCTCGCCGCACCCGTGCTCATCATCGCGACGAGCGTCACGCCGATGAGCAGCGCCGTACTCGTCGCGGCCGTGCGGCGCGGGTTGCGGACCGCGTTCGCGGACGCGAGGCGAGCGGCGGGCCCGGTCCGGCCCAGCAGGGCACCGACGCGTCCCACGACGCCCGGGACCCAGAACACGGCCCCGACGAGCACGCCGACGAAGGACAGCGCGCCGCCGAGGAGGCCGACGCCCAGCGCGAGCACGGGGCTGATCCGGGACAGGCCCAGCGCCGCCACGAGCAGCAGCCCGACGCCGACGACGAGGAGCGCGCTCGCGACGACGAGGCGCGGCCGGCCGGCACGCGACGTGACGGCGGGTGCGTCGGCCGGCCGCAGCGCGGCGAGCGGTGCGACGCGTGTCGCGGCACGCGCCGGCGACAGCGCGGCGAGCACCGTGACGAGCGTGCCGACGACGAGCGGTGCGAGCACGACCGCGGGGCTCATGACCACCACGGACGGCAGCGGGACCTCGGGGTTGAGGCCCCCCAGCACCGTGAGCAGGACCTGCGCGAGCGCGACGCCCGACGCGATGCCGACGAGCGAGCCACCGACGCCGAGGATCGTGGCCTCGGTCAGCACCGACCGGCGCAGCTGCGACCGGTCCGCGCCGACGCAGCGCAGCAGCGCGAGCAGACGCGTGCGCTGCGCGACGAGGACCTGGAAGGTGTTGGTGATGACGAGTCCCGCGACGAGCAGCGCGACGCCCGCGAACCCGAGGACGATCGCCGTGAACACGTCCTCGTCGCCGGTGAGCTCGCGCGTGCGGATCTCGGCCTGCTCGTCGACGGTCCGGACGACGACCCCCTGGGGGAGCGCCTCGGCGACCGTGGCGCGCACGGTTCCGGCGTCCACGTCGTCCTCGACCGCGACCAGGCCGGTCGTGTACGTGACCTCGCCGCCGGCCGTCGCCGTCCACGCGAGGACGTCCTCGGGGAAGGCGACGACGCTCCCGCCCGTGTCCGCGAACGCGCCCGTCGAGTCCTCCGTGAGCCCGACGACGACGACGTCCTCGTCCTGCGTCGACCACGTGCCGCCGTCCTCGACGTCGTCGCCCGGGGTCCACACCTCGCGCCGCAGCGTGAGCTCGTCGCCGGTCCCGACGCGGAGCCGTTCGGCGACCTCGCTCGGCAGGCTCACCTCGCCCGACGTCTCGGGCAGCCGCCCCTCGACCACGTCCTGGGACTCGAGCCGCGGGTGCGACGCCCGTGGGGTCACCTCGCGGTAGGTGCTGCGCGCGCCCGAGGCGAGCTCGAGCCACTGCCCGGTCTGCCCGTCGGCCGCGAGGACGCCGGGCAGAGCGCGGACCTGCTCGAGGGTCGGCTCGGACAGCACGTCGTCGTCGGGGACGACGACGAGGTCGGCGTCGGCGAACGACGCGGACACCGCGTCGTAGCTCGTGCGCTCGATCACGCCGCCCGCGACGAGGGTCGCCGCGACGAACGCGGTGCCGATCGCGATCGCGATCCCCGCGGCGGTGAGCCGTCCGATGCTGCGGCGCATCTGCGCGAGCGTGAGGCGCAGCATCAGCGCACCGCCGTCGCGGTCGGCTCGTCGAGCGAGCGCAGGGCGTCGAGCCCCGCGAGCACCGACTCGGGCGTGGGGTCGGAGATGTCGCCCGCGATCCGGCCGTCGGCCAGCAGCACGACGCGGTCCGCGTACGCCGCGGCGGACGGGTCGTGCGTGACCATGATCACCGTGGTGCCGAGCTCGCGCACGGAGCGCCGGAGGAAGCTGAGCACCTGCGCGCCCGCACGCGAGTCGAGGTTGCCCGTGGGCTCGTCGGCGAACACGACCTCGGGTCGGCCGATCAGGGCACGCGCGATCGCGACGCGCTGCTGCTGCCCGCCCGAGAGCTCGGCGGGGCGGTGGGTCAGCCGGTCCCGCAGGCCGAGGGTGTCGACGAGCGTCTCGAACCAGCCGCGGTCGGGCGTGCGGTTGGCGAGGTCGAGGGGCAGGACGACGTTCTGCTCGGCGGTGAACATCGGGAGCAGGTTGAAGGACTGGAAGACGAAGCCCACCCGGTCGCGGCGCAGGCGCGTGAGCGCGCGGTCGTCCATCCCGGTGATCTCGGTCGCACCCAGGTGCGCGTGCCCCGAGGTCGCGCTGTCGAGCCCGGCGAGGAGGTGCATGAGCGTCGACTTGCCCGAGCCCGACGGCCCCATGATCGCGGTGAACGCGCCCGAGGCGAAGTCGACGTCGACGCGGTCGAGCGCGACGACGGCGGCCTCGCCCGTCCCGTAGACCTTGGTCAGCCCGCGGGCGCGGACCGCGGTGGTCGGCGCGCCCGTCGGGACGGTGGTCGGCAGGGACCGCGGGTCGGGCGGCAGGTCGTACGGCACGGAGGCCTCCTGGGTCGTGTTCGCTGGTACGCGTCGACGCTACGGAGCCGGGCGCCCGTGCCGCGTCGAGCCGGGGCATGGTCGGTGCCCTGCCCCAGGTCATCCCGAGGGGGGACCGCCTCGGCCGACGGGTCCGCCCACGGACCCCGGGTCAGACCCCCGGACGGACGAGGCCGCTCTCGTACGCGACGACGACGGCCTGCACGCGGTCCCGCGCGCCGAGCTTCGCCAGGATGCGGCCCACGTGGGTCTTGACGGTCGCCTCGGCGACGAACAGGTCGCGCCCGATCTCGGTGTTCGACCGCCCGCGTGCCATGAGGAGGAGCACCTCGCGCTCACGGTCGGTGAGCTCGGCGACGCCCGGGTGCGGTGCGGCGGCGTCGTCGTCCGGGAGCGCCGTCACGAGGTGCTCCAGGAGGCGGCGCGTCGACGACGGCGCGATGACGGCATCGCCGCGGTGCACCGTGCGGATCGCGGCGAGCATCTCCTCCGGCGGTGCGTCCTTGAGCAGGAACCCGCTCGCCCCGGCCTTGATCGCGGCGAGGACGTACTCGTCGAGGTCGAACGTCGTGAGCACGATGACGCGCGGCACGGCGGCGTCGCCCGGCGTGGTCGCCGCGCCGTCGTGGGCACCCGTGAGCCGCGCCGTGGCGGCGAGCCCGTCGAGCTGCGGCATGCGCACGTCCATGAGGACGACGTCGACGGGGACGACCGCGAGCCTGCGCAGGGCCTCGACGCCGTCTCCGGCCTCGACCACGACCTCGAGGTCCGGCTGGGAGTCGATGACCATCCGGAAGCCCGCGCGGACGAGCTGCTGGTCGTCGACGAGTGCGACGCGGACGCGGGCCGCGCCGTCGGGAGCCGCCCCGGGGGGCGTGGTCTCGGGGGGTGTCGTCATGGGTCCTCCTCGCTGGTCGGGGCCGTGCCCGCGGTGGTCGTCGGGGTGCCGGCCGCGCCGACCGGGAGCGCGCGGGGTGCGCTCGTGGGCAGCGGGATCTCGGCCCGCACGCGGTAGCCGCCCCCGGGCCGGGGGCCGACGGCGAGCGTCCCGCCGAGCATCGCGGCGCGCTCGCGCATGCCGAGCACGCCCTGCCCGGCGCCGTCGGAGGTCGCGGCGGCACCGCGTCCGTCGTCGGTGATCTCGACGGTGAGCGACGACGGGCGCCACTGGACCACGACGGTCACGGCGACGTCGGGGCCACCGTGCTTGAGGACGTTCGTGAGCGACTCCTGCGCGATGCGGAACACGGTGAGCCCGGTGCCCGGCGGCAGCGGCCGTGCGTCGCCGAGACGCACGAGCGACGCGCGGACGCCGCTCGCACGGACCTGGTCGACGAGCCCCTGGAGGTCGTCGACGCCGGGCTGCGGCGAGAGCTGGGCGGGCGGCGCGGCGGGCGGGGGCAGGACGCCCGGCGTCGTCGGCGGCCCGGCGGGGCGCCCCGGGTCGTCGGCGCGCAGGACGCCGAGCAGCCGCCGCATGTCGCCGAGTGCGGCGCGGCCGGTCTCGCCGATGGTGGTCAGGGCCCGCTCGGCGGCGCCCGGGTCCTGCGCCGCGGCGTACCGGCCGCCGTCCGCCTGGGCGATCATGACGGAGAGCGAGTGGGCGACGATGTCGTGCATCTCGCGCGCGATGCGCGCCCGCTCGGCGGCGGTCGCGATGCGGCCCTGCTGGTCCCGCTCGACCTCGAGGCGCGCCGCGCGGTCCACGAGCGCGTCGATCGCCTCGCGGCGGGCGCGGCGGACGAGACCGATCGCGAACACCGTGACGGCCATGAGCGACATCGCGATGCCGAACGCGGCCGAGGACACCGGGTCGTTGAAGCCGCCGCGGCCCATCGCGGCGACGACGAAGACGCCGCACCCCACGAACGTGCCCGTGATCGCGGTGCGGTACGCCCACACGGGACCGTGCGCGGTGACGGAGTAGAGCGCGAGCAGCACGAGCAGGTCGCCGGGCACGACGAGGAGCGATCCCGCGAGCAGGTGCGCGAGCGCGGCGGCGAAGACGACCACGGCCGACGCCACGGGACGCACGCGGCGGAACGCCGTCGCGAACGCCATGACGGCGGCCGCGACGTAGGTGACCGTGGCGGGCGCGCCGGGCGCCTGGCTGTCGTAGCGCAGAACGTCGGTCGTCAGGGGGACGAGCAGCAGCGCGAGGCCGACCGCGGTGACGGAGTCCACGGCGAGCCGGTGGTCCGTGTCCCACGCGACGACCCGCTCCCACCAGCGCACGCGCCCAGCCTAGGGTGCGGTGACGGGCGACCCCGCTGTGGCAGCATGGGCGCCATGACCCACGTTCTCTTGGCGGAGGATGACCCTGCCATTGCCGAGCCCTTGGCACGCGCCCTGGGTCGGGAGGGCTACGACGTCGTCGTGCAAGGCACGGGTCAAGGAGCCATCGACGCGGCCCCCGGCGCCGACGTCGTGATCCTCGACCTCGGCCTGCCCGACATGGACGGGCTCGACGTCGCCCGGTGGATCCGGGGCCAGGGTCTGAGCACGCCGGTCCTCGTCCTCACCGCTCGCGCCGACGAGGTGGACCTCGTGGTGGGGCTCGACGCCGGCGCCGACGACTACGTCACCAAGCCGTTCCGCCTCGCGGAGCTGCTCGCGCGCGTGCGGGCGCTGCTGCGGCGCACGCACCCCGACGGTGCGGACGGCGAGGAGCTCGTCGCGCAGGACGTCCGGATGGACCTCGCGGCGCACCGCGCGTTCCAGGGCGACCGCGAGCTGCACCTCACGGCCAAGGAGTTCGACCTGCTGCGCGCGCTGGTGCGCGAGGCGGGCTCGGTCGTGGCGCGCGACGCGCTCATGCGCCAGGTCTGGGACTCCGACCCGACCGGCTCGACCAAGACGCTCGACATGCACGTGTCGTGGCTGCGCCGCAAGCTCGGCGACGACGCGAACGCACCGCGCTACATCTCGACCGTGCGGGGGATGGGCTTCCGGTTCGAGACCGGCGCCGCCTGACCGGTCCGGTCCGCCGGTCCCGTCCACCGGTCCCGTCGAGAAGGAGGACGCGTGCGCCGACGTGTGCTGCAGGCGACGGTCGCGGCCGTCACCCTCGCCGTCGTGCTGCTCGGCATCCCGCTCGCCTTCTTCAGCGCGCAGCTCGTGCGCGACGGCGAGCTGCGCGACCGCGACAACCGGGCCGCGGCGCTCGCGCGCCAGGTGGAGACCCGCCTCTCGACCGAGCGGCCCATCACCGAGGAGCTCCTCGAGTACTACGTCGGGGGCGACGACGGGAGCCTCGCGGCGTCCGTGTCGGTCGTGACGGCCGACGGCGAGCGGTTCCGTGCGGGCGAGCCGGTCGAGGGCCGCGCGTACCCCCAGGTCGTCCGGACGGACTCGGGGGCCGTCGTGCTCCTGTCGCTGTCCTACTGGGACGTGTTCTGGCGCACGGCCCGGGCGGTCGGCCTCGTCGTCGCCGCGTCGGTGGTCGCCGTCGCGGCCGGGGTCGCGGTCGCGCTCTGGCACGCCCGGCGGCTCGCCGCGCCGCTCGTGTACCTCGCGGCGAGCGCCGAGCAGCTCGGCTCGGGCCAGGTGCGGCCCCGCCTCGAGCCGTCCGGGATCGAGGAGATCGACCTCGTGGCGGCGGAGCTCGCACGCAGCGCGGACCGCATGGCCGGCCGCCTGGCGGCCGAGCGGCAGTTCGCGTCGGACGCGTCCCACCAGCTGCGCACACCGCTCACGGCGCTGTCCATGCGGCTCGAGGAGATCAGCTCCGCGACCGAGAAGGACGAGGTCCGCGAGGAGGCCCGCATCTCGCTCGAACAGGTCGAGCGCCTCGTCACGGTGGTGGACGACCTGCTCGCGCGCTCGCGCCGGGCCCAGGGCGGGACCACCGAGGCCGTGCACCTGCTCGACGTCGTGCGCCAGCAGCAGGAGGAGTGGGACCCGTCGTTCGCGGCGGCCGGGCGCCGGCTCGTGGTCGAGGTCGGCGACGACGTCGCGGTCCTCGCGACGCCCGGCGCGCTGGCCCAGGTGCTCGCGACGCTCATCGAGAACTCGCTCGTCCACGGCGGCGGGACGACGACCGTGCGCTCGCGTCCGTCGGGCGCGGAGCGCGCCGTGGTCGTCGAGGTCACCGACGAGGGCCCCGGGGTCCCGGACGAGATCGCACCACGCATCTTCGAGCGCGAGGTGACGTCCGGCCGCGGGACGGGGCTCGGCCTGGCGCTCGCGCGCGACCTCGTCGCGGCCGACGGCGGCCGGCTCGAGCTCGCGCAGCGGCGCCCCCCGGTGTTCGCGGTGTTCCTGTCCGGCGTCCCGCGGACGCTCGACCCGAACGTCGTGCTCCCGCGGGGTTCGCTCGTGTCCCAGCGCGGTCGCCGCGGCGGGCGGCGGCGACCGCGGCGCTGACGGCGGGCGCGGTGCGGGCGGGACCCGCTGCCGACGCGGACGGCGTCGGGACGCGCGCCGAGGCGTTGTTAGTCTCGGCGCTCGTGACGGCTCCGGTGGTGGCGGTGGTGGGCGGCGGACAGCTGGCCCGGATGATGAGCCCGGCGGCGACGGCCCTGGGGATCGGGCTGCGGGTCCTCGTCGAGCACGAGGGGACGTCGGCCGCGCAGGTCGTCGTCGACACCCCGGTGGGTGCCCCGGCCGAGGGGGTCGTCGACCTGGTCGCCGGCCCTCCCGAGGCCGCGGTCCTCACGTTCGAGCACGAGCACGTCCCGGCGGACGTGCTCTCCGAGGTCGCCGCGCGCGGCGTCCCCGTCCGCCCGTCCGCGGCCGCGCTCGTGCACGCGCAGGACAAGGTGGTGATGCGCCGACGCCTCGGCGACCTCGGCGTGCCCTGCCCGCGCTGGGCGGAGCTGCCCGACGCGGCCGCGCTCGACGCCTTCCTGGCGGAGTGCGGCGGCGAGGCGGTCGTCAAGACCGCGCGCGGCGGCTACGACGGCAAGGGCGTGCGCGTCGTCCGGTCCTCCGACGAGGTCGCGGACTGGTTCGCCGCCGCGGCGCAGGGCGGGCCCGCGCTGCTCGCCGAGGAGAAGGTGCCGTTCGTGCGCGAGCTGGCGGTGCTGCTCGCGCGGCGACCGTCGGGGGAGTGCGCGACGTGGCCCGTGGTCCAGACGGTGCAGCGCGACGGCGTGTGCGCCGAGGTCGTCGCGCCCGCACCCGGGCTCGGGCCCGACGTCGAGCGCGCGGCCGTCGACGCGGCGCTGCGGGTCGCCGAGGGCGTCGACGTCACCGGCGTGCTCGCGGTCGAGATGTTCGAGCTGCCCGAGGGCGCGCCCTCCCGGGTCGTCGTCAACGAGCTCGCGATGCGGCCGCACAACTCGGGGCACTGGACGATCGACGGGTCCGTCACGAGCCAGTTCGAGCAGCACCTGCGGGCGGTGCTCGACCTCCCGCTCGGCGCGACCGGTGCCCGCGCACCGTGGACCGTCATGGCGAACGTGCTCGGCAGCGAGCACGGCGTCCTCACCGACGCGCTGCCGGACGTCGTCGCGCGCGACCCGGGTGCCAAGGTGCACCTGTACGGCAAGGAGGTCCGGCCGGGACGCAAGCTCGGTCACGTGACCGTCTACGGGGACGACCTGGACGACGTCCGGGAGCGCGCGGCCGCAGCCGCCGCGGCGCTGCAGGGCGGCACGACGGTGCGCGACGTGCGCGACGTGCGCGACCCGGCCACGACGGACGGCGCCTGCGCGCCGGGCACGACGGACGGCGCCTGCGCGCCGGGGGAGTGAGGACGTGATGGACCAGCCCCTGGTGGGTGTCGTGATGGGCTCGGACTCCGACTGGCCCGTCATGGAGGCCGCGGCCCAGGCGCTCGACGAGTTCGCGGTGCCGTACGAGGTCGACGTCGTCTCGGCGCACCGCATGCCCGAGGACATGGTGTCGTACGGCCGCGGCGCTGCCGACCGGGGTCTGCGCGTGCTGGTCGCCGGCGCGGGCGGCGCCGCGCACCTGCCGGGCATGCTCGCGTCGCTCACGCCCCTTCCGGTCGTGGGTGTCCCCGTGCCGCTCGCGCACCTCGACGGCATGGACTCCCTCCTGTCGATCGTGCAGATGCCGGCAGGGGTCCCCGTAGCGACGGTGTCCGTCGGCGGCGCGCGGAACGCCGGCCTGCTCGCCGTGCGCATCCTCGCCGCGGCCGACGACGACCGGGGGGCGGCGCTGCGGTCGCGCATGGCGCAGTTCCAGGAGGGCCTCCGCGAGCAGGCCGTCGCCAAGGGCGAGCGACTGCGCGCGAGGCGGGGGTCGAGGACGGGCTTCACCGCCTGACCGACGCGTCCGCGTGACCTGCCCCACGGTGTCGTGCTCGTCCGTGCGGGGGGCCGAGCGGTGCGCGGGCGATCTCGGAGGACCGCAGTTATGGTCACGAAATGGTCACGACGCGTCCCGCGCCGCTCGCCGCAGCCCCCGCGGCCGAGCCTCGTCCGCCTGCGCGCCCCCGCCTGCACGCGCTCGACGGCGTCCGGTTCCTCGCTGCCGCGGGCGTCGTCCTCTACCACTTCGTCGCCCGGTGGCACACCGGCTGGGGCGAGGCGCCGGGTGAGCGCTTCCCCGTGCTGGGCCACGTCGCGACCTACTTCGCGCTCGCCCCGGAGCTCTTCTTCGTCGTGAGCGGGTTCGTCATCCTGTGGACCGCGTGGGGTCGCAGCGTGCCGCAGGTCGCCGCGTCACGGCTCGCGCGCATCTACCCGGCCTACTGGACCGCGCTGGCGCTCACGAGCCTCCTCCTGCTCGTGCTGTGGCGCGACGGCAAGCAGATCTCGGTGGGTGAGGTCGCGGTCAACGCGACCCTGCTCCAGGAGCTCGTGGGCGTCCGTCACGTCGACGGCGTCTACTGGACGCTGTGGGTCGAGCTGCGGTTCTACGCGCTCGTCCTGCTGCTCGTGGCGGTGGGCGTCACGCGCTCGCGCGTCCTGGCGTTCGCGGGCCTGTGGCCGGTCGCGGGGCTCGCCGCCGAGCTGTCCGGCGCGCACCTCCTCCAGGAGGTGCTCATCAGCCGCTACGCGCCGCTGTTCGCGGGCGGGATGCTCCTCTACCTGATCCATCGCGACGGCCACGCGCGGCTGCCCTGGGCGCTCGTCGGCCTCAACGTGGCGATCGCGCTGAGCACGATCGTCCCCGCGCAGATGGGCTCGCTGAGCCGGAACACCGTCTTCGAGCCGAACCCCTGGATCCTCGCGGCGCTGACCGTCGGCTGCTTCGCGACGGTCGCCGTCGTCGCGCTCACGCGCGTGTCGCACGTCTCCTGGGCGCCCCTGGCGACCCTCGGCGCGCTGACGTACCCGCTCTACCTCGTGCACGAGTACTGGGGCTGGTGGGCGATCGCGCAGCTCTCGGCGCACCTGCCCACCTACGTCACGCTCGGGATCGCGGTCGTGCTGTCGGTCGCGCTCGCCGCGGCCCTGCACCACGCGGTCGAGCGGCACGCCGCCCCGTGGGCGCGGCGCAGGCTCGAGGAGCTGCTCGGTGCCCGGTCCGCGCCCCGGCGTCGGACCGTCGGGCTGCGTCCGCAGACGGCCTGAGGACGAGGGGGCTCAGCCCTCGGGGAGCCCGCCCACCGGGCCGGCCGGGAGCGAGCCCTCCCGCAGGCCCTCCCACAGCGCGGGGTTGCGCTCGTCGTCGAGGAGCACGGTCGAGCCCACGCCGCCGGGGCGGTGGTCGAGGCTCGCGAGGTACGGCGTGCCGGTGATGCCGCTCGGGCCCGTCGCGCTGCGGAAGGCGAGCGCGAGACGGCCCAGGTCGACGATCCCGGTGCCCGTGCTCGTCGTCAGCGCGTCGGTCCCGGCCCGGGCGAGCGAGACCTGCGCGGGGAGGTCGACCAGGACGCCGGGGTCCGAGAGCGACGAGCTGAGCGAGCTGATGAGCTGCTGCTGGCGTGCCCCGCGCCCGATGTCGCCCGTCGGGTCGGCGTAGCGCATCCGGGCGAAGGCGAGCGCCGTCGCGCCGTCGACCGTGCGGCACCCCGGCTCGGGCCACACGAGACCGCTCAGCGGCTCGTCCACCACCTGGTCGTAGCAGAGCTCGACGCCGCCGACCGCGTCGACCACGCCCTCGACCCCGCCGAAGCCGACCTCGACGTAGTGGTCGACCTTGAGGCCGGTGAGCTGCTCCACGGTCCGCACGAGCAGCGGCGCGCCGCCCCACGAGTAGGCGGCGTTCAGCTTGTTCGGGCCGTTGCCCGGGATCTCGACGTACGCGTCGCGGGGGAGGCTGATGAGCGCCGACGGTCCCGACGCCGCGTCGTGCAGGAGCATGATCGTGTCGGTCCGGGCGCCCTCGGTCCCGTCCTCCGCGATCGCGCCGTCGCGCGAGTCCGACCCGGCGAGCAGGTACGTGACGCCCGGCGTGTCCGGCGCGTCGGTGAGCACGTCGACGTGCTCCAGGCGCGAGTCGGCCCACAGCGCGAGCCCGATGGGCCACGCGAGCACGAGCGCGAGCACGAGGGCACCGACCGCGAGCACGCCGCGGCGGCGCGACCCGCGCGGGCGGTTCGGGATCCTGGTCCCGACCGGGGCGGGCGTTGCTGCGCGCGTCGCGGGAGGCTGGGTGACCGGGGTCCGTCCGGTCGACGCAGCCGGACCGGTGGGGGCACCGGCGGCGGCGCCCGTGCGCGAGGACGGTGCGATCGACGGCGGCGTCCCCCCGGGCGAGCGCGTCGCGGC
>JAUZVJ010000047.1:0-23688 GCA_031844515.1 Actinotalea sp. AC32
CGCCGCCGAGCTCGGCGAGGAGCGTCCGGGCCTTGCCCGCGTGCTCGGCGGCGCAGAGCACCGCGTACGAGCCCGCCACGATCTGGCTCGCCGACGTGAAGTCGCGCTTCCCACCGGTGAAGGCGTACGAGATGACCGAGAACAGGATGCCGAACGCGGCACCGATCGCCACGGCGGGCACGATGGTCCCCGCCCCCACCCCGGGCGAGGAGAAGATCGACAGGACCAGGCCGACGAAGAGGCCGAACCACGCCCCCGACGCGAGCCCCGCGAGCGCGACGCGCGAGTACGTCAGCCGCCCCGTCACGCGCTCGACCATCCGCAGGTCCGTCCCGACGATCGTGACGTGCTGGACCGGGAACTCCTTGTCGGAGAGATGGTCGACCGCCTTCTGCGCCTCGAGGTAGGTGCCGTACGCGGCGATCTGCTCGCCCTTCGGCAGGGTCGGCACCCCGGGCACGCGTGCGCTGCGGTTCATGCTCATGCGCCCGATCATCCCCCAGGCGATCTTCGGCGGCCACACCGTGCCGGCGGCCCGCCCGTCCGTCGGCTCCTCCCCCGGCGCGGGGCGGGCGCGCGACTACCCTGTGCCCGTGAGCAGCGCCACCACCCGCGTCTTCGCCTCGCGCCTGGCCGGGACCCCCGTGTTCGACCCCCTGGGCGACCAGGTGGGTCGGGTACGCGACGTCGTCGTGCTGCTGCGCGTCAAGGCCGCACCGCGCGCCGTCGGCCTCGTGGTCGAGGTGCCCGGGCGCCGGCGCGTGTTCCTGCCGCTCACGCGCGTCACGAGCATCGACGCCGGTCAGGTCATCAGCACGGGCCTGGTGAACATGCGGCGGTTCGAGCAGCGCGCGTCGGAGACCCTCGCGATCGGCGAGCTGCTCGACCGGTCCGTCGAGTTCGTCGACGGCTCCGGGACCGCGACGATCGTCGACGTCGCCATGGAGCAGCAGCGCACGCGGGACTGGCTCGTGACCAAGCTCTTCGTGCGCCGCCAGGTGCCCGGCAAGGGCGGGCTCGCACTGCGCCCGCGCCGGGGCGAGACGCTCGTGGTCGACACGGCGGACGTGCGCAGCCTCGCGAGCGGTCCCGGGGCGCAGGCGGCGGACCTCCTGCTCGCGTCGTACGAGGACATGAAGCCCGCCGACCTGGCCGACGTCCTGCACGAGCTCGGCTCGTCGCGCCGCATCGAGGTCGCCGCGGCGATGCCCAACGAGCGGCTGGCGGACGTGCTCGAGGAGCTCCCGGAGGACGACCAGGTCGCGATCCTCTCGGGTCTGGGCGTGGACCGTGCGGCCGACGTGCTCGACGCGATGCAGCCCGACGACGCGGCCGACCTGCTCAGCGAGCTGCCCGTCGAGCAGGCCACCGAGCTGCTCGAGCGCATGGAGCCCGAGGAGGCGCGCGACGTCCGGCGGCTGCTCGCGTACAAGGAGGACACCGCTGGTGGCCTCATGACCACCGAGCCCGTCGTCCTCGGCCCGGAGACGTCGATCGCCGCAGCCCTCGCGCACGTCCGCCGGCAGGACCTCACGCCCGCGCTCGCGTCGATGGTCTTCGTCGTGCGGCCCCCGCTCGAGACGCCGACCGGACGGTTCCTCGGCGTCGTGCACTTCCAGCGGCTGCTGCGCGAGCCGCCGCACGACCCCATCGGCGGGATCCTCGACAGCGAGATCGAGTGGGTCGCGCCGGACGCGGGCATGGGCCAGCTCACGCGACTGCTCGCCCAGTACAACCTGCTCGCGCTGCCCGTGCTGGACGAGGAACGGCGCCTGCTGGGGGCCGTGAGCGTCGACGACGTGCTCGACCACCTCCTGCCGCAGGACTGGCGCGAGGCCGCCGAGGAGGAGACCGACCGCGTGGTCGAGCAGGAAGGGGTGACCGGTGGCTGACCGTCTCGACCAGCCGCGCGAGGTCCGCTCGTCCCTGCTGCGCCGCCCCCGCTTCAGCCCCGACGCGTTCGGCCGGATCTCCGAGTCGATCGCCCGGTTCATGGGCACGCCCCGGTTCCTGCTGTGGCTGACCATCTTCGCCCTGGCGTGGCTCGCCTGGAACAGCTGGGGGCCGTCCGCGCTGCGCTTCGACAAGGCCGAGAACGGCTTCACCGCGCTGACGCTCATGCTGTCGCTCCAGGCGTCGTACGCGGCTCCGCTCATCCTCCTGGCGCAGAACCGTCAGGACGCGCGCGACCGCGTCGCGGCCGAGCAGGACCGCCGCCGTGCGGAGCGCTCGCTCGCCGACACCGAGTTCCTCGCGCGCGAGATGGCGTCGCTGCGCATCGCGCTCGGCGAGGTCGCGACGCGCGACTTCGTCCGCTCGGAGCTGCGCAACCTCATGGAGGAGATGGAGGAGGCGCGCACGGCCTCAGGTGCCGCCCGCGGCGCCCCCGAGCCGAGGCCCGAGGGAGCGGATCAGCGCGCCGTCGAGGCGCGCGGCGCGTCGGACGGCAGCGAGGGCCGCGGCAGACGCACCTGACCGGTGCCGGCGACGACCGTCCTGTCCCGGCCACCGCGCTTCGCGGCGTACAGCGCGGCGTCGGCCGCGTCGAGCAGCGCGCTCGGCGTCGCCCAGCGCTCGCACGACGTCGCGACGCCGGCGCTCGCCGTCACCGCGAGGGTCCCGCCGCGCACGTCCACGACCGCGTCGGCGCAGCCGCGGCGCAGCGCCTCGGCGCGCACGCGTGCGTCGTCGCGCGTCGTGCCGGGCAGGAGCACGACGAACTCCTCGCCGCCGTAGCGCACGAGGACCTCGCCCGGCTCGAGCCCGAGCGCGAGCGCGCGTCCGACGGCGACGAGCATGCGGTCGCCGACGGCGTGCCCGTGGTCGTCGTTGACCGCCTTGAAGTGGTCGACGTCGACGAGCACGACCGAGAGGGGCACGCCGTCGGCGTCGCAGCGGTCGAGCAGGACGGGGAAGACGTCGTCGAGGTGACGCCGGTTGTGCAGGCCGGTCATCGCGTCCCGCACGGCCTGCTCCGCGACGTCCGCCCGGAGCCGCTCGATCGTCTCGAGGTGCGAGTGCAGCGCGGCGTTCGCCGTGGCCAGCTGCTCCTCGCGCTCGCTCTCGCCGGTCACGTCGCGCGCGACGACGACGGCGCCGAGCGCTCGCCCTCGGCGGTCCAGGAGCTCGGTCCGGCGCACGTCGAGCACGAGCCGCGACGTCCCGACCTCGCACGCGTGCCGCCCGCTCGCGCCGAGGAGCGCGTCCGCGACGGGTCCGAGGACGATCGCGCCCGGACGCCCGACGACCGCCTCGACCCCGACCTGGGCGAGGAGCCGGCGCGCCGCGGCGTTGACGTCGGCCAGCCGCCCGGTCTCGTCCGTGACGAGGACCGCGTCGCCGAGCATCTCCAGGACGTGCGCCCGCGCGACGGGCACGACGTCGAGCAGCCCCTGGCGCAGCACGGCCCAGCTGAACACCACGGCGGCGGCGAGGAAGAACACGGGCGTGAGGTCGTGCGCGTCCGGCCCCAGCGTCGCGATGGTGATGACGTTGCCGACCACCGGGAGCGACGAGGCGAGCAGCAGGGTCGCGATGCGACGTCGCTGCGGCGCCGACGCGGAGCGGCGCGCGACCAGCAGCAGGACGACGCAGAGCGTCACGACGCCGTACGAGTACGCGGTGTGCACCCAGAAGAGCCACGCGTAGCCCGTGCCGTCGGCGTCGAGCACCCAGTGGTGCCACACGTCGGTCAGGCCCGCGACGAGCACGAGCACGGGGTGCGCCGCCAGGACGGCGAGCGTGCGCCGACCGGGGCGCCACGTGACGTCGCGGACGCCCTGGACGAGCGCCCAGCACGCGGCGACGACGACGGCGACCGCGGGCAGGACGAGCCCCGAGACGAGCCGCCCGCGCACCGGCCCGAGCCACAGCGCGGCGAGCTCGACCGACGACCACAGGCCGTTGGCGACGAGGTACACGGTGAGCGTCACGGTGAGCACGTGCCGCTCACGACGCAGGAGCACGTACGCGCCGAGCGCGAGCGCCAGCACGGCCGAGGAGCCGTACGCCAGCGCGTAGGTCGCGTCCACGCTCCCCATGCATCCCCCTGCTCGCGTGCGCGGCGGTCGGCCGCGCGGTCGTGTCGGTAGCCCATCGACGCCTCGCGCGGCTCTGTGAGGCGTGCGGGTCGAGCGCGCGGGCCGGCCGGCGGGCCGCCCCTCGGACGCGGTGCTACTGCGTGGCGTCCGCGACGAGCGCGCGCAGACGCGCCGCGAGCGCGTCGACACGGTCCGGGTCGCCCACGAGCTCGAGCGCGGCGGCGTCGCCCCGGCCCCACAGCCACCGGTCCAGGTCCCACCCGGAGCCGCGGACCACGAGGTCGTCGACGCCGCCGTCGTCCTCGGCCAGCAGCGCGGCCGCGTCGAGGTCGTGGTGCGTCCCGCTCGTCGGCGACGTCCCCGTGAAGCGCCCCAGCGCGAGCGTCCACGCGTCGCCGGTCGTGGTGGCCTCGAGGCGGACGGTCACGCCGTCGGGCGCGAAGTCGCCCCACGCCGGTGCGCCGTGCACGAAGTAGCGCAGGAGCTCGTCGACGCCGTCGGCCGCGAGCTCGGCGGTCGGCGGGGTCACGGGACGGCCCGCCGCCAGCTCGGCGTCGACCCGGTGGACGAGCGCCTCGTGCGCCTGGCGTCGCGCGGCCCACGCGACGGTCCCGCCGTCCTCGTGCCACGACCACGTCACGTCGTCGGGCCGCCGCGACGCGAGGGCGGCGAGCAGCTCGGTGCCGGCCGTGGCGGCGAAGTCACGCAGCTCGTCGTCGGGCGGGCGGACCGGGTCGACGTACGCGTCGAGGTCCAGCACTCCCGGGCCCGCGACCACGCGGGCCCAGAAGTGCTGGACCTCACCGAGGTGCCAGACGAGGTCCGCGACGGTCCAGTCGCACGTCGGCACGCGTGCGTCGTCGTCGACGCCCGCGAGCGCGGACAGGAAGCGCTCGGACTCCTCGCGCAGGGACAGGACGTAGCGGTCGTGGTCCACGGGGGCAGCGTAGGGGCGGACCTACGATGGGCACATGTCCCCCACCGTCGAGTCCGTGACCGCTGCCCTGGCCGGCGTCGTCGACCCCGAGATCCGCCGTCCCATCACCGAGCTGCGGATGGTCCGGTCGGTCGAGGTCCTCGACGGGCCCGCGGGCGCCGAGGTCGTCGTCGGGATCGACCTGACGACGGGCGGCTGCCCCCTGCGCGACACGATCACGCGCGACGTCACCGCCGCCGTGCAGGCGCTCGAGGGCGTCGCGTCGGTCCGCGTCGAGATGGGCGTGATGAGCGACGAGCAGCGCACCGAGCTGCGCACGATGCTGCGCGGCGGGGCGGCCGAGCCGGTCATCCCGTTCGCGCAGCCCGACAGCCTCACGCGCGTGTACGCGATCGCGTCGGGCAAGGGTGGCGTGGGCAAGAGCTCGGTGACGGCGAACCTCGCGGTGGCGATGGCCGCCGAGGGCCTGTCGGTGGGGGTCGTCGACGCGGACGTGTACGGCTTCTCGATCCCCCGCATGCTCGGCGTGACGCAGCAGCCCACCAAGGTCGACGACATGATCATCCCGCCGGTCGCGCACGGCGTGAAGGTGATCTCGATCGGCATGTTCGTGCCGGCCGGCCGCGCGGTCGTGTGGCGCGGCCCGATGCTCCACCGCGCGCTCCAGCAGTTCCTCGCGGACGTGTTCTGGGGCGACCTCGACGTGCTCCTCCTGGACCTCCCGCCCGGGACGGGCGACATCGCGATCTCGGTCGCGCAGCTCCTGCCGTCGAGCGAGCTCGTCGTGGTCACGACGCCGCAGGCCGCGGCCGCCGAGGTGGCCGAGCGCGCCGGGTCGATCGCGCTGCAGACCCGCCAGAACGTCGTCGGCGTCGTCGAGAACATGTCGTGGCTCGAGCAGCCCGACGGCACGCGGCTCGAGGTGTTCGGCAGCGGCGGCGGCCAGACCGTCGCGGACAACCTCGCGCGCGCGACGGGCACACCCGTCCCGCTCATGGGGCAGGTCCCGCTCGACCTGACGCTGCGCGAGGCCGGCGACGGCGGCACGCCCGTGACGATCACCGCACCGGACTCCCCCGCGGCGGCCGTGCTGCGCGACGTCGCGCGGTCGCTGTCGCACCGCTCGCGCGGCCTGGCCGGCCGCTCGCTCGGCCTGTCGCCCGTGGGTCGCTGACCCAGCACACCGACCCGCCGTCGGCCCGACCCGCCCGACCCCACCGCTCGGGCCCGACCGCTCGGGGCGGGCTCCCGTGGCGGGCTCTCGGGTGGGCGATGTTGCTTTCTGTTCGTTCTCGGTGGACGATGTTCGGGTGCTCGCCCAGCAGCGGCAGGAGATGATCCTCCGCCAGATCCGCAGCCACGGCGCCGTGCGCGTGGCCGACCTGGTGACGACGCTCGACGTCTCCGACATGACGATCCGGCGCGACATCTCCGAGCTCGTGCGACGCGGCCTGGTGACCCGGGTGCACGGTGGCGCCGTCGACGCGCGGCACGCCGCCCACGAGCCCGGCTTCGGCGCCAAGCGCGACCTCGCCGCGGCCGAGAAGCGGGCGATCGCCCGCGCGGCGCTCGACCACGTCGCACCGGGCAGCGCGATCGCGATCTCCGCGGGCACGACGACGCACCTCCTCGCGCAGCTCGTCGCGCACGAGCCGGCGCTGCGACCGCTCACGGTCGTCACGAACTCGCTCCCCGCGGCCGAGGCGCTGCACCGACCCGGCGACCACGGCCTCACCGTCGTCCTCACGGGCGGCACGCGCACGCCCTCGGACGCCCTCGTGGGGCCCGTCGCGACGCGCGCGCTCGAGTCGCTGCGCGTCGACGTGCTGTTCCTCGGCGTGCACGGCTTCGACGCCGAGGCCGGCCTGACCACGCCCAACCTGCTCGAGGGCGAGACGGACCGCGCCCTCGTCGCCGTCGCCGGCCAGGTCGTCGTCCTCGCCGACCGCTCCAAGTGGGGCCAGGTGGGGCTCAGCCGGATCGCGGGCCTGGACGAGGTCGACGTCCTCGTCACCGACGACGGCCTGGACGACGCCGCCGTGCCGGTGCTCCAGGAGGCCGTCGGGACGCTCGTCCGCGTGACCGCCGCAGCACCGGACGAGTCGCCCACCACGCCGCCGCCGGTGTCCGCGACGCCCCCGGCGTCCTCAGCGACCCCGCTCCCCGCCGTCCCCACCCCTGGAGGCACGCCGTGACCATCCGCCGCACCGCGACCCGGCTCGCCGACGGCCGGGAGCTCGTCTACTTCGACGACTCCGAGCCGTACGCGTCGGGCGGCGCGACCCGCCGCCTCGACGACCCGCGCCCGCTGCCCGACCGGTTCGCACCCGTCGTCGGCGAGGACGGGACCGAGCGACCCGCGACGGGTCCCGAGATGCGCCGCGACCCGCTCACCGGGGACTGGATCCCGATGGCGTCGCACCGCATGAACCGCACGTTCCTGCCCGCGGCCGACGCGTGCCCCCTGTGCCCCGCGCGCACGGGCACGTCGGGCACGGCGTACTCCGACGGCGAGATCCCCGACACCGACTACGACGTCGTGGTCTTCGAGAACCGCTTCCCCGCGCTCATGCAGCTGCCCGGGCTGACCGTGGACGACGCGTGGCACGTCGACGGGGACCCGCTGTGGCCCGCGGCGCCCGCGGCCGGGCGGTGCGAGGTCGTGTGCTTCAGCTCGGACCACACGAGCTCGTTCGGCGACCTCACGGCGCACCGCGTCCGCACGATCGTCGAGGCCTGGGCCGACCGGACGGCCGAGCTCTCCGCGCTCCCGGGGATCCAGCAGGTCTTCCCGTTCGAGAACCGCGGCCGGGAGATCGGCGTGACGCTCCCCCACCCGCACGGGCAGATCTACGCGTTCCCGTTCGTCACGCCGCGCACGCAGGCGATGCTGCGCGAGGCCCGCGCGTACGCCGAGCGCACGGGCGGCCACCTCCTGCACGACGTCGTCGAGGCCGAGCTGCGCGCCGGCACGCGCGTCGTCCTCGAGTCCGAGCACTGGGTCGCCTACGTCCCCGCCGCCGCCCGCTGGCCCGTCGAGGTGCATCTGGCGCCGCGGCGGGACGTCCCCGACCTGGCCGCGCTCGACGCCGCCGAGCGGGACGACCTCGCCGAGGTCTACCTGCGGCTCGTCCGGGGCCTCGACCGGTTCTTCGTCGACGCCGACGGCGACCACATCCCGCTGCCCTACATCGCCGGCTGGCACCAGGCCGTCGTCGGCGAGGGACGCGAGCTCGGTCGCCTGCACCTGCAGGTGTTCTCGGTGCTGCGTGCACCCGGCAAGCTGAAGTACCTGGCGGGCGTCGAGTCCGGCATGGCGGCCTGGATCAGCGACACCACACCCGAGCGCATCGCCGCCCGCCTCCAGGAGATCCCGCTGTGACGACGCCCGAGACCTCCGACCCGACGACCGGCGCGCCCGAGATGATCGAGGCGTGGTCCCGCGACGAGGGGGCGCGTCGCGTCACCGCAGCGTTCCGCGAGCGCTTCGGCGCCGCACCCGACGGCGTGTGGTCCGCACCCGGCCGCGTCAACGTCATCGGCGAGCACACCGACTACAACGCCGGCCTGTGCCTGCCCATCGCGCTCCCGCACCGCACGTACGTCGCGCTGCGCACGCGCGACGACGAGCGCGTACGGCTCGCGTCGGCGCAGGAGTCCGCGGTGTGGGAGGGCGACCTCGGCGACGTCGCCCCGGGCACCGTGGGCAGCTGGGCGGCGTACGCCGTCGGCGTCGCGTGGGCGGCCCGCGAGGACGGGCTGGCCGTGCGCGGGTTCGACGCGGTCGTCGACTCGTGCGTCCCCTACGGCGCCGGGCTGTCGTCGTCGGCCGCCCTCGAGTGCGCGGTGGCCGTCGCGCTCGACGACGTGCACGGCCTCGGCCTGGGCGCCGACGACGCGGGCCGCGCGCGGCTGGCGGCGCTGTGCATCCGCGCCGAGAACGAGATCGCGGGTGCGCCGACCGGCGGCATGGACCAGGCCGCGTCGCTGCGCTGCCGCGAGGGCCACGCGCTCCTGCTCGACAACCGCGACGGCTCGACGCGGCACATCCCGTTCGACCTGTCGGCGCACGGCCTCGCGCTGCTCGTCGTCGACACCCGCGCCGAGCACCAGCTCGCGGACGGTCAGTACGGGGCGCGACGCCGCCAGTGCGAGATCGCGGCCGAGGCCCTCGGGATCCCGAGCCTGCGCGAGGTCGACGACCTCGACGCGGCCCTGGGCCGCCTCGACGCGGTGCTCGCCGGTGACGTCGAGCGCGACGTCGTTCGCCGACGCGTCCGGCACGTCGTCACCGACAACCGCCGCGTCGAGCTCGTCGAGCGGCTCATGGACGCCGACGACGTCGAGCACGTGGGCCCGGTGCTCACCGCGGCGCACGCGTCGCTCCGCGACGACTACGAGGTGAGCGTCCGCGAGCTCGACCTCGCGGTCGACGTCGCCGTCGCCGCCGGGGCGCTCGGCGGGCGCATGGTCGGCGGCGGCTTCGGCGGGTCCGCGGTCGCGCTCGTGCGCGCCGGCGACGTCGACCGGGTCGCGTCCGCGGTCGCGGCGGCCTTCGCCGACGCCCGGCTCACCGCCCCCGCGTTCCTCGTGGCGACGGCGGAGGCGCCGGCCGGGCGCGACTGACCGCAGGCGTCACCAGATCCGACGGACGTCGAGGTACGGCCCGAAGTCCTCGGGTGCCCAGCTCTGCTTGAGCGTCTCGCCGGGGACCAGCGTGAACACGTCCGCGGCAGCCAGCGTGTCGCGGTCGTTCGCGAAGTCCGGCTCGTACGGTCCCGGGACGACGGCGCCGACCTTGACGGCTCCGGCGGGCAGGCCCGTGATCCGGTAGCGGTATCCGTCGATGTCGGCAGCACCCGACCCGACGGCCTTGCCGGTCACGGCGTCGTACACCGTGACGACGCCGCCCTCGACCGGGTCCATGCCCGACAGGACCTGTCCCTCGAGCGCCGCGCCCGCGTCGCGGACGACGACGGACGCCGAGCCCACCGCCGGGTGCCGGCCGTCGAGGGTCGCCGTGAGCGCCCACGTGCCCGTGCCCACGAGGACCACGTCGCGGAAGGTGTGCGTCCCGCGGTCGCCCCGCACGAGGGCGTACGCGGCGGGCACGGTGCGCACGAGCGGGTCGTCGGTCGCGAGCGCGACCGTCCCCGTGACGTGCCCGACCGGCCGACCCGCCGGGTTGACCACGGTGACGGCGACGTCGAACGGGACGCCGGCCACCACGGTCGCCGGCGCCGCGACGACGAGCGTCCGCCCGCGCACCGCGGGGTCGGCCGACGCAGGAGGCGCGGCGACCAGCGCCGCGCCGGCGAGCACGAGCGCCACGACCGACCACCACGCCGCGCGTCGCCCTCGCCGTCCCCGTCCGTCTCGCACGGTGCTCGTCCTGGTGCTCGCCCCGGTGCTCGTCCGGGTGCTCGTCCTGGTTCTCATGGCCGCGCGCATGGCCGTGCTCATGGCGCACGCTCCTCCCGGCGGGCGGCACGGGGCGACGCCCCGACGGGACCACCCCCCGCCTCCCGGACTAGACCCGCGTCGGGCCCTGCACAAGGGACGGAGGTCACCAGCCGACGGTGCCCGGTCCGCCCTTGAAGGGACCGACGACGCGCGACGTGATCCACCCGCCGTAGAAGCCGCCGGGCTGGGCCACGACGGGCTCGCCGTCGACCGTGCACCGGTCCACCAGCCCGGGCATGACCGCCACGGCCCCCGCGATGACCGCGAAGCCCGGCGTCGGGTCGAGGTACGTCCACGCTGCCCGGGCCGCGACACGGTCCGGGCCGACGACGTCGAGGTAGGACGCCCGCCCCTTCCACTCGCAGACGGAGGCGCCCGGCGCGGGGCGCAGCGCGCCGGGCACGAACGCGTCGCGCGGGAGGTAGTACGTCGGCGGGTGGCTCGTCTCGAGCACGCGCCAGGAGCGGTCGGTCCGTGCGACGACCTGCCCGCCGAGCTCGACCTCGACGACCTCGGTGCTCGGCTCGACGCGCGGCGGGCGGGGGTAGTCCCACACGGACTCCTGGCCAGGTCCGGGCGCGATCGGGGCGGGGCGTGCCATGGTCCGAGCGTACGACGGCGTCGGAGGGCGGCCACGGCGCCCGTCATGATGACCGCGACGCCCTTCGCCGGCACGCGCGACCGGTCTGCGCGGTCGAGGGAGAGCTCGCCCGCCGCGACCACGACGTGCGCGTCCACACGGCGTGCTCGTACGCGCCTCTGGTCGAGGAGGTCGGCCCCCGCCCCGTGCCGTGGGTCCGGCCGCCCGCGTTCGACGAGCGCGACCTCGCCGTGACGTTCCCTCGCCTGGAGGGCCGGCGCGGTTTCCGCCAGGTGCTCGTCAACATCGAGGACCTCCTCCGCGGGACGGCGCCCGCCCAGTACGCCGACCTGCTGGTCGTGTCCGCGGACGAGCCGTGGGATCTCCTGGCCGAGCCGTCCTGTCGCGCGGCGGCGGGACGGCTGGGCACCGAGCTGAGTTCCTCGGCGGGACGCGCACAGCCGCCGACCTGCTCGATGCCCACCTGCCCCGACCGGCTCCCGACGCCATTTCCAGACCTTTTCCGGGCGCCCGCGACGACCGTCCCGCAGCCGGGCGGGCTGGATGGTGCACCCCGGTGCCGAAGATCGCATTTCGAACGCCATGACGATCTTCGACCGACGCTGACCTGCGAGGACGCCGACCGATGCGCCGATTCGCGGCGAACGGCGCACCGTCATCGATCATTCCCGTGATCATCACGAGATATTCACGATCGACATTTCCCCAGCATTTGCCGGTGCCGTGTTCCGGTGTTCGCATGGATCGTGACAGCACCGCTCCCGACCGACTCCCGGTCGCGGGACGCGACCCCGAGCACCACCCAGCCAGGAGGTACCGCTGTGATCACCACCGAGCAGGCACAGACCATCGTCGGCACGACCGTCCACGGCACCGACGGCGACAAGATCGGCACCGTCGGGCAGGTCTACTTCGACGACGCGACGGGCCAGGTCGCCTGGGCAACCGTCCGCACGGGGCTCTTCGGCACGAAGGAGACCTTCGTGCCGCTGGACCAGGCCACGCTGCGCGACGGCGACGTGACCGTCCCGTACGACAAGGAGCTCATCAAGAGCGCGCCCTCCGTCGAGGCCGACGACCACCTGAGCGAGGCCGAGGAGGCCGAGCTCTACCGCCACTACGGGCTCGGCTACGGCACCGCGGGCGACGCGTCCGGCACCACGGACGCCTACGCGTCGGGCACGACCGACACCTAAGCGTCCGGCACGACGGACACGCACCGGACCACGGACACGCGCGGGACCGCCCGGGACGACGCCATGACGCTCTCCGAGGAGCGTCTCGACGTCGGCACCGAGCGCCGCGAGGCCGGCCGGGCGCGCCTGCGCAAGTACGTCGTGACGGAGGACGTCACCACCACGGTGCCCGTGACCCGCGAGGAGGTCCGCCTCGAGCGCGAGCCCATCACCGACGCGAACCGGGACCGCGCGCTCGACGGACCCGAGATCACCGAGGCCGAGCACGAGGTCGTCCTCCACGAGGAGCGCCCCGTGGTCGCCAAGGAGACGGTGCCGGTCGAGCGCGTCCGCCTCGAGACCGACGAGGTCACCACCGAGGAGACCGTCACGGGCGAGGTGCGCAAGGAGCGCGTCGAGACCGACGGCGACGCGAACCTGCGCTGACCCGCGTCCGGCACCGAGCAGCACCGACCGGCGTCTGACCGACGCGGGGACGTGCCCGCACCACCCGACGGCCCCCGCCACGCGGCGGGGGCCGTCGCACGTCCTCGACCGGGTGAAACCGGCCGTGGGGGTGTCGAGGGCCCGGAGCCGCTCACTAGAATCGCGGCGACCCGAGCACGGACGGGCCGCCCGGGCGCGACGTCCGTGGCGGACCGCGCGAGTGGAGTGAGATGTCGGAGCCGACAGCCCGCCTCCGGGTGCCGCCGCACGGCAGCAGCGTCGCCGCGACCCGCTCCTTCGTCGCCGAGACCCTCTCCGCGCACGGCCTCTCCGACCTGGCCGACGACGCGACGCTCGCGGTCGCCGAGCTCGTCACGAACGCTGTCCTGCACGCGCGGACGGAGGTCGAGGTCGTCGTCGACGTCGAGCCGACGACCGTCCGCGTGACGGTGCGCGACGACGACCGCACGCTGCCCGTGCTGCGCGACTTCGGCTCGGAGGCGACGACTGGCCGCGGGCTCGCGATCGTGCAGGCGCTCGCCGCGGACGTCGGCGCGCTGACCACGCGACGCGGCAAGGCCGTCTGGTTCACGCTGGACCGCGTGCCGACGCAGCCCGGGTCGCCCGAGGACCGCACCGGCCTCCCGACGGTGCCCTCGCCCCCCGCCCCGCGGCGCTCGGTCGCCGTGCTGGAGGACCTGCCGGTCGCGCTGTGGCAGGAGGCCCGCCGGCACGAGGAGGCGGCGCTGCGCGAGCTCGTCCTGGTCCGCGGCGACCAGCTGCCCGAGACCGTGGACGCGTGGACGTGGTTCTCCGACGCGACGACCGCGCACGCCGACCTCGACGCGGCCGTCGAGCACGCCCTGACCGCCGCGCGTCCCGGGCCCGACGGCGACCCGCCCGCGACGCTCCGGGTCGAGGTGCCCGTGACCGACGACCTCGCCCGACGCACCGCGCAGCTGCTCTCCACGCTCGACGAGGCCGAGGCGCTCGCCGCGGCGGGCACGATGCTCATGGGACCCGCGCGCGCCGAGCTGGTCGCGCTGCGCACGTGGCGCTGCGACGAGGTCGTCACGCAGGCGGCAGGCGGCGCCGCGACGCCCTGGCCCGGCGCCGCGCCGCGAGGGGCGGACCGGCCGCGCTGACCCCGCGCACCCCGTGACGGGCGCTCCGCCGACGGCCCTGCCCGTTGGCCGACCACTGGGCCGACCGGGCGAGGGACGGGCCCGCGCGCGAACTCATCCTCCAGAACGATCCCCCGGGACGTCCGCCGTCGCTACTGTCGCGCCGACGACGTCACACAGGGGGAAGGCCAACCATGACACCCGCCATGACACGCCGGGCGGCGCTGCCCGGCGCACTCGCGCTCCTGCTCGCCCTGGCCGCGTGCGGCGGCGGGTCGCAGGGCCCCGACGACGGGACCGCCGACGACGAGCAGCCGGGTCCGCTCCAGGCCTACTTCGAGCAGATCTACGGCGCGTGGGACGAGGAGAGCTCGAACGCGCAGCAGATGCGGGTCGAGGAGATCACCGCGGAGTGCATGACCGAGCAGGGCTTCGAGTACGTCCCGGTCGACTGGTCGCAGGCGGGCGGCGGGACGGTCGTCGACGAGGACCTCGAGTGGGGCACGCCCGAGTTCGCGGCGGAGTACGGGTACGGCATCACGACGCAGCCCGGCGCGACCGAGGAGCCGCTCCCGCAGGAGCCGGTCGACGAGTTCGTCGACCCCAACTCCGAGTACGTCGAGGCGATGACCGACGGCGAGCGCGAGGCCTACTACCTCGCGCTGCACGGCGACCTCTACGCGGACGAGACCAGCGGCGAGGAGGTCGAGTACGACTGGACGCGTGCCGGCTGCCAGGGCGCCGCGCAGCACGAGGTGTACGAGAGCACGGGGCTCGACGCGGAGCAGACCGCCGCGCTCGAGGACGAGATGAGCACCATGTGGGAGTCGATCCAGACGGACCCGCGCATCACGGGGCTCGACGAGGAGTGGTCCTCGTGCCTCGCGGACAAGGGCTTCACGGGCTACGCCAAGGTCGGCGACCCCGAGACGCAGCTGTCCGAGCGCTCCAACGCCGTGTACGAGGAGGTCTACGGCGAGATGGACCAGGAGCTCACCGAGGACGAGTACGCCGCGCTCGAGGAGGAGGTGCAGGCGCGCCTCGCCGAGCTGACCGCCGAGGAGATCGAGATCGCCGTCGCCGACGTCGGGTGCCGCGAGGAGGTCCGGTACGACGAGGTCCAGCGCGAGGTCTCCACCGAGTACGAGCAGGAGTTCGTCGACGCGCACAAGGACGAGCTCGACGCGTGGGTCGAGGCGGCCGAGGCGGCGCGGGAGTGACCGCACGGTCCACCCGCACGATCACGGTCCTCGCCGTCACGGCGGTCGTCAGCCTCGGCGCGGGCCTGGGGCTGGGGCGGCTCGTCGTGTCGCCCGCCGAGGCGGCCGCGAACGCGGCACCGCCCGAGGCCGGACCGATCACCGTCCCGGTCGAGCGGCGCATGCTGAGCAACGACGTCGTCCTGCGCGGCGACGTCCTCTACGAGGACCCGACCGAGGTCCGGCTCGAGACGGGCGACCTGGGTGGTCCGGCCGTCGTCACGGGGCAGGTCCCGGAGGTGGGAGCCGAGATCGCCGCGGGCGCCGTCGTCCTCGAGATCACCGGCCGACCGGTCATCGCGCTGACCGGTGAGCTGCCGGTCTACCGCACGCTGCGCGCCGGTGTCGCGGGCCCGGACGTCGTCCAGCTCAAGGCGGCCCTGGCCGAGCTGGGCATCTCGGCGGGCGACGCCGCCTCCGACGTGTACGACACGCGCACGGCGGCGGCGGTCGCCGAGCTCTACGCGCGGGTCGGGTACCCGGCCCCGGGGACGGACGACGAGACCGAGGCGGCGCTGTCCGCGGCGACCGAGGGCGTGCGGGCCGCCGAGGAGCAGCTCGCCGCGGCTCGACGTGACCTCGCCCAGGCGTCCGCGGGTGCGCCGTCGTCCGAGCGGGCGCAGCGCCAGGCGGACCTCGACACCGCACGGTTCGAGCTCCAGCAGGCCGAGAGCTGCGTGCCCGGCGAGACCCGGGAGTGCGACCCGGCCGACGTCGTGCGCGCGCGCGGCGCGGTCACCGTGGCGGAGGCAGCGCTCGCCGAGGTCAGCGCGGCGCCCGACACGAGTGCGCAGCGCGCGGGCGTGGACGCGGCCCGCCGGGCGCTCGACGCGGCCGAGGCGGACCTCGCGGAGGCGCGGCTCGCGGGCATGACGCCGTTGCCCGCGGGCGAGGTCGTCTACCTGCCCACGACGCCCCGCCGCGTCGACACGGTGGACGTCCAGCGTGGGAGCGTGCTCGCGGGGGGCGCGGCGATGCGGGTCTCCGGTGCGCGCCTGCAGATCGCCGGCACCGTCTCCGCCGCCGACGCCGAGCTGCTCGAGGTCGGCTCGCCCGCCGTGATCGCCGCACCCGACGGCAGCGAGGTCACGGGCACCGTCGAGGAGGTGGGCGGCGGCGAGGGCGACGCGGCCGGCGAGGGCGACGGAGGGGGCGACCAGCCGGGTGCCGGGCGCACCCGCGTCGTCGTCGTGCCCACGGAGATCACCGAGGAGCAGCGGGCGATGCTCCAGGGCAGCAACGTGCGCATCACGATCCCCGTCACGTCGACCACCGAGGCGGTCCTCGCGGTCCCGCTCGCCGCGCTCGACACCGGGCCGGGCGGCGAGGCGCGCGTCGACGTCCTCGACGACGACGGCGCGTCGTCGCTCGTGACGGTGCGAACGGGCCTCGCGGCCGACGGCTTCGTCGAGGTCACCGCCGTCGACGGCGAGCTCGACGAGGGCGACCGCGTCGTCGTGGGGACCTCGGGCACCGAGGCCGCCGACGACGACGCGACCGGCGGCGACGAGGGCGAGGAGGGCGACGGGTGACGGCTCCCCCGACGGGGCCGACCGTCGCCCCCGCGGCCGCACCGGGAGCGGTCGCCGAGGCCCTCCCCGCAGCCGCCGCCACGCCCGCAGCCGCGCACGAGCCGCCCGTCATCGAGCTGCGCGACCTGCGCCGGACGTTCCCGGGCGAGCCGCCCGTCGAGGCGCTGCGCGGAGTGGACCTCGCCGTGCACCGCGGGGACTACGTCTCCGTGGTCGGGCCGTCCGGGTCCGGCAAGTCGACGCTCCTGCACATCCTCGGGCTGCTCGACCGCCCGACGGCGGGCGACTACGTCCTGGACGGCGTGCCCACGCGCGAGCTGTCGGAGCAGGACCGCTCCCGCCTGCGCGGCGGGCGCATCGGGTTCGTGTTCCAGTCGTTCCACCTGCTCCCCCATCGCTCGGTGCTCGACAACGTGCTGCTCGCGACGCTGTACAGCGGCGTCCCCCGCGCGACGCGCCGGACCCGGGCGCTCGCCGCGCTCGAGCGGGTCGGGATGTCGCACCGGCTCGACTTCCTCCCGCCCGTGCTGTCGGGCGGCGAGCGCCAGCGGGTCGCCGTCGCGCGGGCCGTCGTCACGTCGCCCGACGTGCTGCTCGCCGACGAGCCGACCGGCAACCTGGACTCGAGCAACTCCGCGGGCGTGCTGGACCTCTTCGACGAGCTGCACCGCGACGGGCTGACGCTCGTGGTGATCACGCACGACGACGTCGTGTCGGCGCACGCGCACCGCCGCGTGCGGATCTCCGACGGCCTGCTCGACGAGGTCGCGTGAGCGCGCCCGCGGGGCAGCGGACCCGTCGACCGGGCCTGCTGCCCGGGGCGCGCACCGCGCTCGGCGGCGTCGCGGGCCGCCTGCGCCGGGTCCCGCGGTCTGTGCGCGCCGCACCCGGCGCGGTCCGCGGCGTCCCGGCCTCCGTCCGCGCCGCGCTGACCGGCGACCGTTTCGGCCCGCGCGACCTGCTCGCCGAGGCCGCGCACGGCGTCGGGTCACGACCCGGCCGCCTCCTCCTCACGATCATCGGCACGGTGCTCGGCATCGGGTCGCTCGTCGTGACCCTCGGGCTCGCCCAGACCGCGGCAGGTCAGATCACGCAGCAGTTCGACGCCGCCGCCTCGACGCGCGTCGTCGTCGAGCCGTCGACGGCGCGCGGCCAGGGCGGCGAGCGCGCGACCGGGCGCATCCCGTGGGACGTCGAGGACCGGCTCGGTCGCATCGCGGGCGTCGAGCAGGTCGGTGCGCTCGGTGCGGTCGACATCGGCGGTGCGCGCGTCGCGACCGTCCTGGTCAACGACCCCTCGGTGACGCCGACGACCCCGCCCGCCGTGGTCGCCGCGACGCCCGGTCTGCTGGACGCGCTGAGCGGGCGCGTCGTCACGGGGCGCTGGTTCGACGCCGGTCACGACGCGCGGGCCGACCGCGTCGTCGTGCTCGGGGCACGGGCCGCGACCCGGCTCGGCATCCACCGCGTGGACCGGCAGCCGGCCGTGCTCATCGACGAGCGCCCGTACACGGTCATCGGCATCGTCGACGACGTGGCCCGGCGCAGCGACCTGCTCGACGCCGTCGTCCTGCCGCTGGGCACGGCGCGGGCCGACTTCCGGGTCGCGTCGCTGGAGCAGGCGCACGTGCGCATCGCCGTCGGCGCGGGGCCCGTCGTCGGGGAGCAGGCGCCGCTCGCCCTCGCTCCCAACGCGCCCGAGACGATCCAGGCGCAGGTGCCGCCCCCGCCCAGCCCGGTCCGCGAGGGCGTCCAGGGCGACGTCAACGCCATCTTCCTGGCCCTCGCCGCCGTCGCGCTGCTCGTCGGCGGGCTCGGGATCGCGAACGTCACGCTCCTGTCCGTCCGCGAGCGCATGGGCGAGATCGGCCTGCGCCGAGCCCTCGGCGCGACGACGCGGCACATCGTGCAGCAGTTCCTCGCCGAGTCCGCGGTGATCGGGCTCCTCGGCGGTCTCATCGGGGCCGCGCTCGGCGTCGGGGTCGTCGTGGCGGTGTCGGTCGCACGAGCCTGGACGCCGATCCTCGACACCGGGCTCGTCGTGGTGTGCGCGCTCCTCGGCCTGGTCACCGGGCTGCTCGCCGGCGCCTACCCCGCGCTGCGCGCCGCACGCACCGAGCCGATCGCTGCGCTGCGCGGTGCCCCTGGATGAGCCCCGGGCCAAGGCGCGCCCCGCCGGTGTCGCGCGGGTCCGTGGGTCAGGACGGCTCGTCGGGCCGCGGGAGACGTGCCGCGTCCTCGTGGCCCATGAGGAACAGCGAGTAGGGCGTCCCGCCCGGCTCCGGCGGCAGCTCGGCGAGCTCCTGGAGCACCTCGGTGAGGCGCCGCTTCGCGAGGTCCCAGCCGTCCTGCCCGAGCCTGAGCCCGAGCCGGGCGCCCCACACCGTGCTGGGGTCGGCCTCGGCGAGCTCCTCGAGGAACGCGTCGACGAGGACGCGGTACGAGCCCGGGATCTCGGGGGCGTTCCACGACTTCCGCGTCGACAGGTACGGGACCTCGCGCGCGCCGCGCGCACCGCGCCGCTCCTCCTGCGCCGCGAGGAAGCCGCGCTCGGCGAGCAGGCGCACGTGGTGGAACGTCGACGCCGGCGACCGCCCGAGGCGGGCCGCGACCTCCTTGTTCGTGAGCGCCTCGTCGAGGCACAGCCGCAGGATCCGCATGCGGACAACGGACGCGAGCGCGCGCGCGTCCGCGTCGAGGGACCCCGGCACGGGCGCGCCATCGGCGTCCCCCCCGGGCCGGACCTCGTCGTCGGGCGGCACCGCGGCGGCGTCGTCGGTCGGCATGCCTGAACTGTACGGACGACACACGGACGGTCCCTGTCCCGGGCGACCCCCACGCCGATAGCGTTCCTCCCGCAGCGGTTGCGCACCGGACGGACCTGTGCGTGGGGGCCCGTCCGCGACTCCTCCCGCCTGCACGGCACCGAGGAGCCCCATGGTCGTCGCCCGTCGCATCGTCTTCCCCGCGCTGCGCCTCGTCGTGTGGGCCGTCATCGCGGTCGCGCTCGTGAAGATCGCGTTCACCGGCTCGGAGGTCGTGGCGAGCGAGAGCCCGCTCGAGCCGGGGATCACGGTCACCGAGTCGCACGTCACCGTGACGACCGGGAGCATCGCGAACGTCGTGACGGTGCCGGGCACCGTGACCGCCGACCCGCCCGTGCCCGTCCGTGCGACCGGTGCGGGCACGGTCCACGCGCTGCTGGCACCGGAGGGTCAGCGGGTCGAGGCCGGCGCGGCGCTGCTCGAGGTCCGCACGGAGACGCCCGTCGAGCCGACCGTGCGGACCGACCCGGAGACCGGCGAGCAGACCGTCGTCGAGCGCAAGCCCAAGGTCACGCGCCAGACGGTCACCGCCCCGGTCGCAGGGACCGTCCACCACGACGTCCTCGCGGGGCAGGTCGTGTCGGTGGGAGACACCGTGGGCTCGATCTCGCCCGGGACCCTCTCGGTGACCGGCACGCTCACCCCCGACCAGCAGTACCGCCTCATCTCGGCGCCGGGGGAGGCGACGGTGACGCTCAAGGGCGGACCCGCGCCGTTCACCTGCACCGGCCTGCGCATCGGTCCCGCGGCCCAGGACGCCGCGGCGCCGGTCGAGGGCGACCCGTCGGCACCGGCGCCCTCCGGGGCGGTGCGGTGCTCGGTCCCGCCCGACGTCACAGCCTTCGCGGGGCTCGGCGCCGACCTCAGCATCGCGAACGGCACCGCCGAGGGCGCACTCGTCGTGCCGGTCACCGCCGTCCGCGGGTCGTACCAGAACGGCGACGTCTGGGTGGTCGGCGACGACGGTGCCGCGCAGGAGCGGCGCGTCGCGCTGGGGCTGACGGACGGCACCGTCGTCCAGGTCACCGAGGGCCTCGCCGAGGGCGACACGGTCCTGGAGTTCGCGCCGGGCGCCGAGGTCCCCGAGTGCGACCCCATGACGGGCTGCTGATGGCGCTGCTCGAGCTCACGGACGTCACGCGGTCCGTGCGCCTGCCGGACGACCGCCTGCTGCACGTGCTGCGCGGCGTCACGCTCACGGTCGACGCGGGCGAGCACGTCTCCGTCGTCGGCCGGTCCGGGACCGGGAAGTCCACGCTGCTGAACATCCTCGGGCTGCTCGACGCCCCGACGACGGGCTCGTACGTGCTCGACGGCATCCCGATCGGCCGGCTGTCCGCACGCGCGCGCTCGCGCCGCAGGGGCGAGGACTTCGGGTTCGTCTTCCAGCAGTTCAACCTGCTGCCCGGACGGACCGCGCTCGAGAACGTCGCCGCACCGCTCATGTACGCGCGCGGTCGGGCGTTCTGGCGCCGCATGCGGCTCGCGGAGGAGATGCTCGGGCGCGTGGGCCTCGGCGACCGCGTCGACACCATGCCCGACAAGCTCTCCGGCGGCGAGCAGCAGCGCGTCGCGATCGCCCGGGCCCTCGTCCGTCGGCCGCGCGTCATCCTCGCGGACGAGCCGACGGGCGCGCTCGACGTCGAGACGGGCGCCGAGGTCATGGGCCTCCTCGACGACATCGCCGCGCAGACCGACGCCGCCCTCATCGCGATCACGCACGACCTCTCGGTCGCGGCGCGCGCGCAGCGGCGCTACCGGCTCGCCGACGGCGTGCTGACCCCGCTCGTCGAGGCGCCCGCGGGGCACCGGACCGAGTGGGTGGGCGACGTCCCGACGGCGGTCGCCCCGTGACGGGCCTCGTGTCGGCGGTCGTCGAGGCGTGGGACGAGCTGCGGATCCACAAGGTCCGGGTGCTGCTCGCGCTCGTCGGCGTCGCCGTCGCGGTGTGCGCCATCACCGGGATCACGGCGGCCGCCCAGATGCTCACGCAGACCGTGCGCGAGCAGTCCGAGCGCGACGGCGGACGCGACCTCACGCTGACGGTCAACCTGTACCCCGCGGGGGCGAGCGAGGCGCCGCCACCGGCCGCGGCGTACGTCGAGGCCTACCGCGACCTCGTCGAGCGGTACGAGGTCGAGTACGCGTCGCTGGACATGTGGACGCAGCTGCCGGTCCGGATGCCCGAGGGGCGGATGCTCGTCGAGGGGCAGGTCGTCGAGGCGGACTACGGCGTGATCCACCGCGTGCAGCCGGTCCAGGGCCGCTGGTTCACGGACGGGGACGCCGCGCTCTACGCGCCGACCGTCGTCGTCAACGAGACCTTCCTCGGCATGCTCGGCGCGACGGACCTGTCCGTCCCGCCCACCGTGCTGCTGGGCGGTGACGAGCCCGTGCTCGCGACCGTGGTCGGCGTCGTCGCCGACCGCTGGTCGCAGGAGAGCCCCCGCGCGTTCGTCCTGCACGAGCAGTACGAGCGCTGGCAGCTCGCCGCGTCCGCCGAGGAGATGGGCTGGAACATCCCGAGCCTGCGCATCTGGGTGCCACCCGCGATGGGCGACGAGGTCACCGACGCGGTCCGTCGCGACCTCGCCGCGGCGGTCCCCGGGACGCAGGTCGACGTCTGGCCGTCGACCGCCGACTTCAGCGTGCTCGACGGCGGCGCGCGGTGGGTCGTCCTGGGCATCGGGGCGTTCACGCTGCTCCTGGGCGGCCTGGGGCTGCTCAACATCTCGCTCGTGACGGTGCGCTACCGGATCCGCGAGATCGGCATCCGGCGCAGCTTCGGCGCGACGTCGGGCCGGGTGTTCTTCGGCGTCCTCATGGAGTCCGTCGTCGCGACGGTGGTCGCCGGGGCGGTCGGGGTCGTCCTCGCCGTCGCGATCCTGTCGGCGGTGCCGTTCGAGGTCGTCCTCGGGACGCCGCTGCAGGAGCCGCCGCCGTTCCCGGTGTCCGCCGCGGTGACCGGCATGGTGTGCGCCACGGCGGTCGGCGCGCTCGCCGGGCTCGTGCCCGCCGTCGTGGCGGTGCGGGTCAAGGTCATCGACGCGATCCGCTACTGACGCGGCCGGTGAACCGCCTCACAACCGACCCCCGAGGGGACGACGACGGCGCGGTCACGTTCCTATGGTGGGGGCGATGCCCCCTGCACCCACCCTCCTCCCCCGCGTCCTGGCCGCCCCCGAGCCGAGCCCGAGCCCGTCGCCGTCCGCCGAGGCGGTCGTCGAGGGCGCCACGTCCTTCCTGACGATCCTCGTCGCGATCGCGGCGGCCCTGGTCCTCGCGCTCGTCGTCGCGGAGGTCGTCAAGGCCGTCACCCGGGCCGTCGGGCGCGGCCGACCGACCGCGACGCACCTCGCCGCCCGCGCACGCCGACCGCTGAGGACCGTGCTCGCGGTCGTGTTCTCGTGGCTCGCGGTGCGGCTCGTCGTCGACGACCCGCCGTGGCGTGCGAGCGTCGAGCACGTGTTCCTCATCGCCACGATCGTGGCGGTGACGTGGCTCCTCGGGGCGCTCGTGGGGGTCGCCGCCGAGACCGCCCTCGGGCGGTACCGGACCGACGTGCCCGACAACCGCCGGGCACGGAAGGTCCGGACGCAGGTCATGGTGCTGCGCCGCCTGACGGTGGCCGTGCTGACGGTGTGCGCGATCGCCGGCGTCCTCATGACGTTCGAGGGTGCGCGCGCCGCGGGAGCCGGGATCCTCGCGTCGGCGGGCCTGCTGTCGGTCGTCGCGGGCCTCGCCGCGCAGTCCTCGCTCGCGAACGTCTTCGCAGGCCTGCAGCTCGCCTTCACGGACGCGATCCGCGTCGACGACGTCGTCATCGTCGAGGGCGAGTGGGGCCGCATCGAGGAGATCACGCTCACGTACGTCGTCGTCCACGTGTGGGACGACCGGCGGCTCATCCTCCCGTCGACGTGGTTCACGACGACGCCGTTCCAGAACTGGACCCGGAAGGCGGCGGACCTGCTCGGCACGGTCGAGATCGACGTCGACTGGGAGGTCCCGGTCCCCGCGATGCGCGCCGAGCTCACGCGCCTGCTCGAGGCGAGCGACCTGTGGGACCGGCGGGTCGGCGTGCTCCAGGTGACCGACGCGACGAACGGCCTGGTCCGCGTCCGCGCCCTCGCGTCCGCGCAGGACGCCCCGACGCTGTTCGACCTGCGCTGCGCGGTGCGCGAGGGGCTCGTCGACTGGCTCCGGCGCGCGCACCCCGAGAGCCTGCCGCGCACGCGCTGGGAGGTCGGGACGACGGCCGGGCCGCTCGCCGAGCCGCGGCTCCCGG
>JAUZVJ010000048.1:0-22875 GCA_031844515.1 Actinotalea sp. AC32
CCGTGCCGGCCTCGTCCTCGGGGCGCTGCGCACGACCGTCGAGGCCGACCGCCGTGGCGTCGCGCTCGCCGCCGCGCTCCAGCTGCTGGGCGCCGCGGCCGGGGTGGGCGTCGTCCTCGCGAGCCGGCTCGCGCTCGGTGCGGTGCTCACCCCCGGCACCTCGGCAGCGGCGCTCGTCCCCGGTCTCGCGCTGCTGGCGCTCGCGACCGCCGTCTCCGGGGCGGCGGGAGCGCTCCAGGGCCAGCAGCAGCGCCTGCTCGGCGAACGCGTCGCGCAGCGCGTGTGGCGGCGCCTCCTCGAGGCCTGCGCGGCCGTCGACCTCGTGCGGTACGAGTCGACCGCGTTCGTCATGCGCCTCGAGCGCGTGACGTCGAACGCCCTCACCCGGCCGACGGCGGTCGTCACGGGAGTGCTCGGGTCGCTCGGCGGGGTGCTCGGCGTGACCGCGATGGCGGTCGCGCTCGTGGCGATCGAGCCGGTGCTCGTGCCGCTGCTGCTCCTCGCGGGGCTGCCCGCCGTGCTCCTCGCCCGGCGCGCGAGCCGCACCGAGTTCGAGCACGCGACGCGTGCGACACCGGGGCTGCGCCGTCGCACGTACCTGCGGATGCTCGTGAGCCACCGCGCCTTCGTGACCGAGACGAGGGCGGCGGACGCCGCACCCGAGGTCCTGCGGCGCCTCGCGGCCGAGGACGCCGCGCACGAGGAGCGGCTGCGACGACAGGTCCGCGTGCGCCAGCGCCTCAACCTCCTCGGCGCCGGGGCGTCCGCCGTCGGGCTCGCGCTAGCCCTCGCCGTCATCGTGCTGCTCGTGGACGCCGACCGGATCGGCCTCGCCGACGCGGGTGCCGCGGCGGTCGCCGCCCGCCTGCTCGCCGGACAGCTCGGCGGCGTCGTCCGGGCCGCGTCCGGGCTCGTCGAGAGCGCGCCCTTCCTGCGGGACCTCGAGGACTTCGTCGCGCAGTGCCCGCCGACGGCGCCGCCCGGCAGGCCCCGGCGCCTGCGGACCGCGCTGAGCGCGACAGACGTCCGCTTCACGTACGAGGGGGCGGGCCGCCCCGCCGTCGACGGCGTGAGCATCGAGGTGCCCGCCGGTTCGGTCGTGGCGCTGGTCGGCGAGAACGGCTCGGGGAAGACGACCCTCGCGAAGGTCGTGTCGGGCCTGTTCGAGCCGACGTCGGGGTCGGTCACCTGGGACGGGGCGCCCCTGCCCGCCGCGGACCTGCGCGCCTCGGTGAGCGTCGTGCTCCAGGACTTCGTGCGGTACCAGATGACCGCGCTCGACAACGTGACGCTCTCGGACTCCTCGGCGCCCCCTGACCGGGTGCGCGCCGTGGACGTCGCGCGACGCGTGGGACTCGGCGACGCGATCGGCCGCCTCCCCGCCGGGCTCGACACCCCTCTGGGCCGTGAGCTCGCCGAGGGTGCCGACCTCTCGGGCGGGCAGTGGCAGCGGGTCGCGCTCGCGCGCGCGCTGTACCGGGACCGCGACGTCGTCGTGCTCGACGAGCCCAGCGCCGCCCTCGACCCGCGCGCCGAGCACGACCTGTTCGCCGACGTGCGGCGCGTCCTGGACGGGCGCGCCGCACTGCTCATCACGCACCGCTGGAGCAGCGTGCGGCTCGCCGACCACATCTACGTGCTCGACGAGGGTCGCGTGCTCGAGCACGGCACGCACGCCGAGCTCGTCGCGCACGGCGGCCGGTACGCCGAGCTGTACGCGCTCCAGTCGGCCGCGTACGGACTCGGTCTTGGTCACCCCACGACGGGTGGCTAGAGTCCCCCCATTGAACGGTTCGTCCTGGTTCGGGACGGGTTCGTAGGGCGCGACGACGCGGCCTGTCCGCCACACCTGTCGACGGAGGGACCGCCTTGGTTGCCGCTGCCCAGCCACCCACGAACGTGTCGACCGCGCCCGCTGCCGGGATGCTGTCCGGCGCGCGCCGCCGGGTCGGCGAGCTGCGTCGCTCGACGGGGTACGTCCCGTTCCTGCGCACCCACGGCCGGTCGGCGGCGTACGTCGGCTGGTCCGGCAACGGCAACCTGGGCGACGAGGCGATGCTCGAGGCCCACCGCCGGCTCCTGGCCCCGTGGGACGTGCGGCAGGTCCCCAACCTCCCCGACAACGCGGTGCTGCGCGCCGTCGGCCGGCGCGGCGCGATCGGCGCGGTGTGCCTCGGGGGTGGGACGCTGATCTTCAACGGGCACTTCCGGGAGACCCTCTCCGCCCTGCTGGCCGCGGCGCCGTCCGCGCCGCGCACGATGCTGAGCGTCGGCGTCGAGGACCCGACCTACGCCGAGGGGCGGCGCGCCGCCGTCCGCGCCGAGCCCGCGCTGTGGGCGCCGATCCTGCGGGAGTTCCCCACGGTCCGCGTGCGCGGTCCCCGGAGCGCCGCGTCGCTCGCCGAGATCGGCGTCGACGCGCAGGTCGTCGGCGACCCTGCCCTCGCCCTCGCGCTGCCCGCCGACCTGGCCGACCCGCTCTCGGGCGACATGGTCGCGGTGCGCGGTGAGCGCCCCGTCGTCGGCATCAACGTCGGTGTCACCGACGACCTGTGGGGTCAGGACGAGGACGGGCTGCTCGGCCACGTGCGCGACCTCGCGCGCCGGCTCGTCGAGCGCGGCACCGAGGTGCGCCTCATCAGCACGACCACCGAGGACACGGCGCCCCTCGAGCGGCTCGCCGCGGAGGTCCCGGGCGTCGTCGCACCTCCCGCGTGCGAGCTCGACACCGTGCTGCGTGCGCTCGCGGCGTGCGACGTGCTCGTGGGCGAGAAGCTGCACGCGCTCGTCCTCGCGGCGCGCGTCGGGGTGCCCGGCATCGCGATGGAGTACCGGCCCAAGTGCCGCGACTTCCAGCAGTCCGTGGGCCGCGAGCGCTACACGCTGCGCACCGACGAGCTCACCTCGGGCTCGCTCCTCGAGCTGGTCGACGAGGTGCTCGCCGACCTCGACGCGCAGCGCGCGGCGGTGGTCGCCGAGGTCGCGACGCTCGCGACCGAGCTCGAGCGCGCCGCCGACGACGCCCGGAGCGCGCTCGTCGCCTGACCCGACGCGCCGCCCACGTCAGGCGAGGGCCGCGTCGAGGACCCCCGCGAGCCGGGCGGCGTGACCGCGCGTGCTGAACGTCGCGTCGACCGCCGCCCGCCCGAGCGCACCCTGGTCGTCCGCGCCGGACGGGTCCTCCAGGAGGGCCAGGCACGCGCGGGCCGCGGCGTCGGCGTCGCCCGCGGGGACCAGCACGAGCCCGCCGTCGCGCGCGTAGTCCGCCATGCCGGGGTTCGCGGTCGCGACCGCCGGACGGCCCGTCGCGAGGGTCTCCAGCACCGCGGTGGCACCGGACACGTGCGTGTTGGGGCGCGTGAGGACCATCGTCGTCGCGGCGCGCTGGACGAGGTCGCACAGGTCGGCGTGGCCCAGCGACGGCACGAGCGTCGCCCCGTCGACCGCCGCGACGTCCGCCGCTGGCACGGTGCGCGAGACGACGACGAGCCGGCTCGACGGGCGCGCGCGCCGCACCTGGGCGAACGCGCGCAGCACGGTCGGGAAGTCACGGTGCCGGTCGTTCCCGACGCTCACGACGAGGTCGCGGTCGACCCGCGCGGCGTCGTCGACCGGCCGGAAGAAGTCGGCGTCGACGCCGAAGGCGATGGGCGCGATGCGCGCCTCGTCGACCCCGAAGGCGTCCCGCAGGACCGGGACCTGGGCGCTGCTGTGCACGAAGACGCGGGCGGCACGGCGCAGCCCCGCCCCGATCGCGCGGTGCACGGGCGCGGCAAGCCGACCCTCGGTCGCCCAGATGATGTTCGTGACGACGGGAGCGCCGCCCCGCCGCAGCGCGAGCGGGACCCCCATGCGCTCGTCCCAGCTGAGCACGACCTCGGGGCCGTGCGGGACGCCCGGCGCGAGCCAGTCGATCCCGCCGCCGACGCGCCGGACGACGCCGCGCGCCCGGTCCACGACCGACGGCGACGGCCGCCAGTCGCGGACCGCGTACCCGTGCGCCGCGAGGCGGTCGAGGCCGTAGGGGTAGGCGTCGGGCACCTCACCCGCGGCGTGCCGCCGTCGCCACGCGGCCGTGTCGAGACCGCCGCTGAAGACGGGCTGGACGTCGACGCCCATCGTCGTCCCGCCGCTCACGCCGACGTGGGCGCGGTCGTGCGCGGCGAGGCCCCGGCGGCCCCGTGCGCGCGGACGGCGTCGGCCACCAGGTCGCCCGTCCGGCGCGCCTCGTCCCCGACCGCGGACAGCGCGGCCGCCGCCGGGACCCGGAGCGTCGGCAGGCCCGTGAGGAGCCGGTCGAGCGCGGCCGTGAGGGTCGCAGGCGTGGCGTCGTCGATCGTCACGACGAGGTCACCCAAACCGAGCTGACCCATGACCTCCTCGGTCTTGAACTCGTACGCGATGGGCAGGACCGGCGTGCCGGCGTCGAGACCCAGGATCGCGGCGTGCAGCCGCGTCGCGACGAGCAGGTCGAACGACCCCAGCAGCGCGAGCAGCTCGTCGGTGTCGTGGAACGCGTCGTCGACGCGCGTGCGCGCCGCGACGTCGTCGGGCAGGCGGTCGGCGACCGCGCGCGCGACGACCGAGTCGTCGGTCCAGTACTCGGGGACGCCCTGGCACGTGCTCACGAACGTGACGTCGGCGCCGTGGTCCCGCACGAGCGTCGTCACGAGCGCGGCGACGGCGTCGCGGAACGCCTCGTCGCGGTCCGCGCGCTCGTCGGGCGACCCCTCGAAGAACGCGCGGCAGTCGCGGATGCTCACGGCGACCTTCGCACCGCGCGCGGGGATCTCCGCCGCGGCGAGCCGCTTGGACGCGGCGGCGGTGTGCAGCGCGAAGACGATGTCGGGCACGACGCGCACGTGGTCCGTGCGCGCGCCGATCTCCTCGAGGAACCGCAGCGACCGCTCGTCCCGCAGGAAGACGGCGTCGACCCGGCCGAGGACGTCGCGCACGACGCGCCGGTTCTTCTCGACGCGGAACGGCCCCAGGGACTGCGGCAGCAGCACGACGGGACGCCCGAGGGCGAGCGCGAGGTCGACCTCGTAGAGCTTGCCCTCGACGGAGTACTTCTCGATGAGGGACGTCCCGCCGGTGTACGCGACGACGTCGGCCGACGCGATCGACGACAGCTGGGCGGCCTCGGCGCGCGTCACGAGGAGCCGCCCGGGCCCGCGCCCGCCGCCCCAGACGCGCGCGGCCAGGCGCACGCGCTCCTTGTTGGCGCGCCGCACGACGCGGCGCACGAGGGAGCTGCCGGCCGGCCGGTCCACCACCGGGTACGTCGCGGGCAGCACGTCGCAGCCCGGGAAGAGCCGGCGGGCGACCGGCGGCAGGTTGTCGTGCAGCGCCGTCGTCGTCCGCCCCAGACCGGCGTCGAGGACGGCCATCTGCGCGCGCTGGATCGCGGCGTCGCCGCCGTTGGACACGACCGTGCCCAGGTACAGGACCCTCGTCATCGGTTCTCCTCCGTCGGGGCGGGCGCGGGGGGCGCCGCCTTCGTGCGTCGGGACGCGCGGCCGAGCAGCTCGCGCACCGTGTCCCGCTCGAGCAGCCACGCGAACGCGCCGTACACCAGCACCCCGGCGGCGACCTGCAGCGTGAGGGCGAGCGGGACGGGCATGCCGTCGGTCGTCACGACGACGCCCCACACGCCGGCTCCCATGAGCGCGCCCGCGGTCGCGGCGCGCCAGAGCGCGGCGACGAGCGTCCCGCCGCCCACGTGCACGAGGCGCAGCAGGGGCACGAGGGTCACGGCGGCGGCGAGCACCGTCCGGACGACCCACGCGACCGCGACGCCCGTCACGCCCCACTGCACGCCCACGCCGAGCGCGACGAGCGCGACGACCGCGTTGACGAGCCCGAGCCGGAACTGCAGCCCGGTCCGGCCGAGCGCCTGGAACACGGGCGCGGTCGTCGAGGTGATCAGCAGGAACGGGATGCCGATCGACAGCACCGCCAGCAGCGGGGCGACGGCGTCCCACTGGTCGCCGTAGATGACGCCCACGAGCGCGGGCGCCGTGAGGCCCAGGCCGACCGCGACCGGCACGCCCACGATCCACGCCGCGCGCACGAGGCGCAGCCACGCCGACCGCAGCCGCGGCAGGTCCTCCGCCATCGCCGAGAGCGCCGGGTAGAAGACGCCGACGAGCGCGCGCGTCGTCTGCTGGATCGGCAGCTGCATGAGGTTCGACGCGCGGTTGTAGTACCCGAGCGCGGTCACCGTCACGAGACGGCCGATGACGACGCGGTCGGCGCTGCCCACCCAGTAGTTGACGACGTTGAACCCGGTGATCCCGCGCCCGAAGCGCCAGATGTCGCGCGCCGCCTCGCGCGACGGCCGCGCCCGCGGGAGCCACCGGACAGCGGCCTGCACCTGGATCACCGAGGTGAGGCGCTCCGCGATCGGGCCGAGCACGAGGCTCACGGGCCCCATGCCCGCGGCCGCGGCGGCGATCGAGACGACGATCCCGACCGACGTCGTCAGCAGGGTCATCCGGCCGATCCGGCCGAACTGGAGCGCGCGCTGCAGGACGGCGACGTGCACGGCGTTGAGCGACAGCACGAGCGTGAGGCTCGAGAGCATGACCAGGCCGACGAGCTGCGGCTCGTCGAAGAAGGCCGCGACGGGCACGGCCGCGGCGCACACGAGCCCGGCCATGACGAGGCCGACGCCGAAGTTGAGCCAGAACGCGGTCGAGAGGTACCGGTCGTCGATCCCGCGGCGCTGGATGACCGCTGCGGGGATCCCGAGGTCGACGAGGATCGCCGCGAAGCCGGTCACGACCGCGACGAGAGCCGCGAGTCCGTAGTCGGCCGGCGAGAGCAGGCGCGCGAGCACGGCGGTCGCACCGACCTGCATGACCTGGACGACCAGGCGGGACCCCGCGGTCCACGCGACGCCGCGACGCACGCGGCCCGCCATGGAGCCGCCGACCTCGTCCTGCAGGACGCGGGGCAGGCCCGCGCGCGAGGGCGCGTCGGGCGCGTCGTTGTGGCCGCTCGCTGCGGACCCGCCGGGCGGCGTGGGGGGCGTGGGGGGCGTGGGTGCGGCGGGCGCGACGTCCGCACCCTCGCGGCTCACCGTCTCGCCCCGGCCGCCACCAGCCGGGCCCAGAGCCGCCCGAGCCGCTCGGCGGACGCCTCGAGCGAGTAGTGCTCGACCTGGCGGCGGCGTGCGGCGGCACCCTTCCGGGCGCGCAGCGCCGGGTCGCCGAGCGCCTCGACGAGGGCCTTCGCGACGGCGGCCGGGTCCTCGCTCGGCACGACCCATCCGGTCTCGTCGTCGACGTTCTCGGGGATGCCCGCGACGTCGGTGGTCACGACGCCGCGCTCGCGCACCAGGGCCTCGCGGATCGCGACCGGGACGGCGTCGCTGTCGCCGTTGGCGAGCACGCGGCACGCCAGGGCGAAGACGGCCGCGTCGTCGACCCGCGCGAGCGTCTCGTCGTGCCCGAGCGCACCGGCGAAGGTGACGTGGTCCCCGATCCCGAGCTCGTCGGTGAGCGCACGCAGGCGCTGCTCCTCGGGCCCCTCGCCGACGATCTCGAGCCGCGCCGCGGGCACCGCGTCGACGACCTCGCGGAACGCCTCGAGCAGCACGTCCATGCCCTTCTTCGGGACGAGGCGGCCGACGCTCACGACCCGCGCGGGGTCCGGCACGGGCGGGACGGGGACCGTGACGTCGACGCCGCACGGGACGACGGTGACGCGGGCCGGGTCGACGCCCATCGCGGCGAGGCGCCGCACGTTGTACTCGCAGACCGTGACGACGTGGTCGACGGCGCCGAGGCGGCGCGCGAGCTCGGGGCCGGCGAGGTAGATGTCGGCCGCGTGCAGCGTGACGGTCACGGGCCGGCCGAGCAGCGCGCCCACGTACGACGCGACGACCATGCCGGTCCAGCCGAAGTGCGCGTGGCACACGTCGACGTCGAGCCCGGCGAGGCGTCGCGCCGCGCTCGGCACGCCCTTGAGGACCCGGCGTGCGCGCGCGCCGCCGGTCAGCCGCAGCGTCCGGACCAGCCGCGCGACGGCACGCGGGCGGGCGACCCACCACAGCGCGTCGACGACGGCGCGCGGCCAGGAGACGTCGTCGAGCGTCGTGTACGGGCCCGACCACGACGCGGGGATGCGGTCCTCACCCGTCCGGTCGACCGAGACCACCTCGACGCGACGGCCGGCTGCGCGCAGCGCCGCGATCTCGTCCCGCACGAACGTCTGCGAGACGACGGGGTACTCGGACAGCACGTACGCGATGGCGCGTACGTCGTGGCGGTCTGCAGGTACAGGCACATCGTCCCCTGGTCGGAGGTTCCCGAGCGGCGGGACCGAGCACCATCGGACGGTTCCTCGGGACGTCGGACCCGGCAACCGCGGCGTTCGCCGTGATGCCTGGGCCGGTCCCGCGCGGCCAGTATGCGGGTTGGCTCGCAACCCGGACAAGTAGGGCACCACGGGGCGCACCCCGTGCTGGTCCGACCGGCGGGTCCGACGGGCGGGTCCGACGGGCGGGTCCGACGGGCGGGTCCGGCGTGCGCCCCGGACGGCCCCGCGCGCGCCGACGCCGACCGGGCGGCGGTGCGGGGTGCCCGGTCGGCGTCGGGGGTGCGACCCCGGGGCCGGGGCCCCGGGGACGCGGTGCGCGGGAGTCCGCGCCCGGGTGGCGTCAGTCCGTCCAGCGGACGACGATCGCCGTCCCGAGGACGTCCATGACGTTGTCGGCGGCGGGCGCGACGCGGTGCGGCGTGAGGACGGGCCCGTACTTGGAGCCGGTGCCGAAGCGGTTCGACCGGATCACGATGTTCTCCGCGTCGATCGCGCCCGAGACGTTCAGCGACACGTTGCCGCCGTCGAGCAGGTTGCCCTCGATCACGACGTTCCGGCTGACCAGCGTGCCGGTCTCGCTGCCGAGCTGGATCGCGGCGTTGCCGCGGTCGCCCGTGGCGGTGTTCGTCGGGTCGAGGGTGTTGTCGCGGATGACGACGTCCTCGGCGGAGATGCCCTGGATCGCGTCCGGGTGGAGGTCGCCCTGGCGCGTCATGTCGTGCACCCAGCTGTTCTCGATGAGCAGGTCGTGGCCCATCCGGATGCCGTCGTTGAACCCGTGGACGTCGACCCGTCGCAGGACCGCGCTGTTGACGTCCACGCCGATCTCGGTCATGCCGCGTCCGTCGATCTCGACGTCCTCGACCAGCAGGCCGGTGTGCTTGCCCTCCATGCGGACCGCCCGCTCGCGCGGCGCGTCGGTGCACGTGATCCGCGTGTTGCGGATCGTCACGTCGTCCGCGTCGACGACGACGCAGCCGGTGATGTCGAGCCCGTCGACGACGGTGCCGGCCTGGGTGATCGTGAGCGACCCGCTCGGGCGCAGCGTCGTGCCGGCCGGCACGCCGGTGTTGTGGGTCCCCGGGCGCGCGGCGAGGATCTCGGGCGTCAGCGGCGCGAGGACCGGGTCCGCCGTGAACGCCTTGGCCGACGACCGCGCGAAGCCCGACGACGGCGTGACGCGCATCGTGAGCGACGCGGGGCCCTTGGGCAGGGCCGACAGGTCGACGTCCGCGGTCGCGAGCCAGTGGTCGGCGCGCGCCTCGACCGTGGTGTCCGTCGCGACGACGACGCCGCCGAGGAGCAGCTCCACCTTGCTCGCGGGCGTCGAGGACCAGACCTCCAGCGGCGTCGCCGCGCTCGTCGCGACGGTCTTCTTGTAGATCGACGCGCCGTTCCAGCGGATCTGGTCGGGCTGCGGCGCGACCACGGTCGCGACGGTCTCCGCGATGAAGCTCTTGTCCTCGGTGCGGACCTCGCCGGTCGGCGTGGTGATGCGCAGCGTCGCCGTCGTCCAGCCGGACAGCCCGGTCAGGTCGGCCGTCGCGACACCGGCCCAGTAGCCCTGGCGGGCCTCGACGGTCGTGTCGGACGCGACGACGCGTCCCCCGACGAGGACCTCGGTGCGTGCCGCGGCCGTCGACGACCACATCTCGAGCTCGACGGCCTGCGCGGGGACCGTGGCGTTGTGGATGGACTCGCCGTCCCAGCGGATCTGGTCGGGCACCGTCGCGGGCGGCTCCGCGATGATGATCTTCTGCGAGCTGCGCACGACGCCCTCCGGGGTCGTGATGCGCAGCGTCACGGTGGTCCAGCCCGAGAGGCCGGTGAAGTCGGCCGTCGACGCGCCGGCCCAGTAGCCGTCACGCTCCTCGACCGTCGTGTCGGACGCGACCACGCGGCCGGCCGCGACGATCTCGGTCCGCGCTGCCGGCGTGGACGTCCACATCTCGACGGGCACGACGGTCGCGGGCACGGGCTTGCGGTGGATGGACTCGGCGCCGTACCGGATCTGGTCGGGCACGGTGGTCGCGGACGCGGCCGGGGCGGCGAGGACGGGCAGGACCGCCACGGCGAGGGCCGCCAGGACGGTCGTGACCCTGGTGCGGGTGCGGTGCATGTGCTGGACTCCTCCGGACGGGGTGGCCTTCACCCGTCCGGTCGACCCTGGCGTACGCGTGCTGAGCGTGTCAGCCCCGCCGCACCTGTGACGTGCGTCACAGGTGCGGGTGAAGTTCCCGTCCGAACCTGGACAGACCGCCCCATCCTGTGTCGTGACTCGTGCCGCGCGTCGTCACCTGATGTAGACGACCCGTACCCGCGTCCCGGTCGCGTCCACGACGTTGTCCGGCGCGGCCGGGACGGACTGCCGCGTGATGATCGCGCCGTACCGGGCCCCGCCGCCGAAGCGGTTCTGCCGGATCACGAAGCCGGTCGCCGTGATCGACCCCGACACGTTGAGCGTGTAGTTCCCGCCGCTCATGAAGTTGCCCTCGATGAGCACGTTCTCGCTCGTCTTCGTCCCCGTCTCCGAGCCGAGCATGATCGCGGCGTTCGCGAGGTCGCCCGTGTCCGGGTTCCGCGGGTCCAGGGTGTTGTTGCGGATCACGATGTTCTTGGCCGAGATGCCCTGGATCGCGTCGGGGTGGAGGCTCCCCCGCCGGGTCATGTGGTGGATCCAGCTGTCCTCGATGACGAGGTTGGCGCCCATCCGGATGCCGTCGTTGACGTGGTGCACGTCCACCCGGCGGATCACGGCGTCCGTGACGTCGATGCCGATCTCGGTGGACCCCCCGCCGTCGATCTCGACGTCCTCGAGGAGGAAGCCCTTGTGCTTGCCGTCCATGACGACGGCCCGGTTGCGCGTCGTGCTCGTGCACCGGATCCGGGTGTTGCGGACGGTCACGTCGTCGGCGTCGATCACGAGGCAGCCCGCGATGTCGAGGCCGTCGATCACGGCGCCGGGCTGGGTGACCCGCAGCGTCCCGCTCGGGCGCAGGACGGTGCCGGCGGGGACGCCCGTGTTGTGGGCCCCCGGACGCCGCGCGAGGATCTCGGCCGTGAGCGGCGCGACGACGGCGTCCGCCGTGAACACCTTGCGCTCGCTGCGCACCACGCCCTCGGGCGTCGTCACGCGCATCGTGATCGACGTGCTGCCCGACAGGCCGGTGAGGTCGACGCGCGCCGTCCCCAGCCAGTGGTCGTACCGCCGCTCGATCGTGGTGTCCGTCGCGACGACGACGCCGCCCAAGAGCAGCTCGACCTTCGCCGCGGGCGTCGACGACCAGACCTCGAGGTCGACCACCGTCGCGACGACGCTCTGCTTGTAGATGCTCGCGCCGTTCCACCGGATCTGGTCCGGCGCCGGCGTCGCGGCGTACTGGGGCGTCGCGGTGTCCGCGTCGGCGGCGTCGTCGTCGTCCGGCTCGTACCCGGGGTCGAACGTCGGGTCGATCGCGATGGTCGGCTCGTCCGCGACGACGGCCGTGCCGAGGGTCGCGTCGGGCACGGACTCGGTCCGGGGCGCGGTCCCGGGCACGGCCTGGGGCACGGGGTCGGCAGTCGGCTCGACGGCGCCCTGCGCGACCGGCTCGCCGGCCGGGGTGGACTCGGTTCGCCCTCCGGCGGGCTCCGCGGACGGGGCGGCCTCCCCCGCGGCGGCTCCGGCCACGGCCTGCGGGGCCGGCTCCGGCGCGGGACCGCTCGCGGACGTCGCGCCGGGCGCGACCGCCGGGAGGTCGTCGACGTCCTGGGCGGCGGGCGCCGCCTCCGTCGCCGCCGTGTGCCCCGCCGCGGTCGCGGTGGTCGCCGCAGCCGCGGCCGAGCGCGCCCAGGGCACCGAGGGCAGGGAGGGCACCGAGGGCACGCTCGGGAGGCCCGACGCGGCGAGAGGCGTGACCACGAGGGCCACGGGGAGCGTCAGGGCGACGAGCAGGACGGGCGTCCGGCGGGGCATGGTGACTTCTTCCGTGCTGGGGGCGACGTGCCTCTTCCCATCGGCCGGGCCGCAGGCGCCCGAGTGGCCCGACCGGGTGAAATCGTCCCGCTCCCGGCCGGTGCCCGATTTGTTATGGTCACGAGGACGCCGACGTCGCCCCCGCACCCACCAGCCCCGGGCGGCACCCGTGCCGCGGCCCTCGCCGCACGCCGCTCACCCCGACCTAGGAGCCGCGTGTGGATCTCGCCGCCCGTCGTCCCGCCCGCCGACCGACCCGACGCCGGCTGGCCGCGCTCGGCGCCGCCGCGACGGTCGCGCTGGCGGCTTGCTCCGCACCCCTGCCGGAGGCGCCGACGCCCGCCGAGAGCTTCGACACGGCCCCGGAGCGTGCGGACGGCCCGCCCGGACCCGACAACACCGGCGTGCCCGCGGGGACGGTGCTCGAGCCGAGCGACTCGCTGCGCATCGAGGAGGACGGCGCGGTCGTGGACGGCCTCGACGTCGACGGCTGCGTCGTCGTCGACGCGGACGACGTGACGATCCGGAACACCCGCATCACGTGCACCGACGCGCCCGGCGGCCGCGCCGTCGTGATGGACGGCAAGCACACCGGGCTCGTCATCGAGGACGTCGAGATCGACGGCGGCGGCAGGACCGAGATCGGGATCGACCTCACGGACGCGGTGATCCGGCGCGTCGACGTGCACCACGTCAACGACGGCATCCGGATGGGCGCGAACCTCGTCATCGAGGACAGCTGGATCCACACGATGACGCGCCAGGGCGACCTCCACCCCGACGCGATCCAGGGCATCTCGGCCAAGAACGTCGTGATCCGCGGCAACACGCTCGACCCGCGCAACACGCGGACCGGCGACCTCGGCAACGCCGCGATCATGCTCGGCTCGGAGACGGGCACCAAGACGAGCGAGGACGTCGTGATCGAGGGCAACCACCTCGACGGCGGCAACTACACGATCAACATCTCGTCGTCGATCACGGCGGAGGGCTTCGTCGTCCGGGACAACGTCTTCGGGCCGAACGCGCGGTACGGACCCGTGCTCACGCGCACCGACGTCCCCGTCGGCGACGGCAACGTCATGCGGGAGACCGAGGAGCCGATCGACGTCGACACGCGCGACGACTGATCGGGCCGGGCCGGGGAACGGCCGTCCCGGTCCGGCCTCCCCCGCCCGCGGGCCCGCCCCCCGCGCTGGGCCTCAGACCGTCACGGCCGCGCGGCGGGCCGCGGCGCGCCGGAGGTCGTCGAGCGTCAGCTCGTCCGCCTCGCGCATGATCGACAGGCCGCGGGCCGCGGTCACCTCGGCGATCTGCTCCTGGTGGTCGTCGACGTGCTCTCCGTGCGCCGCGCGGCGCGGGACGAGCACGGGGACCTTGCCCGCCTCCATGCAGCGGATGAACGTCCCGCAGCCGGAGTGCGAGATGACCACGTCGGCGCGCTCGATCTCCTCCTGGAACTGGGCGTCCGGGATGACGTCGCGTCCGTCGATGTCGAGGTCCGAGACGTCGGTCGCGCCCGTCTGCCACACGATGTGCGCACCGGGCGGTGCGATCTGGAGCACCCGGTCGACGAGCCGGCGGAAGCCCCACGGGCGCGCGGTCCCGAGCGTCACGAAGATCCGGGAGATCTCCGGCTCGGGGGCGTCCCCGACGTCGAAGGTGTCCAGCAGGCTGCGCTCGAAGCGCCACCGTCGGCCGTCGGCGAGCGCCGGGTAGTGCGTGTAGCACGGGATCCACGGCAGGCGCGCGAGGAGCGAGCCGGTGACCGACGGTCCGGTCGAGCGCGCCATGCTCTCGTAGAACGCGGGTCGGGCACCCACGAGCGGCGCGAGCGGCAGGGCCGTGAGGGCCACCGCCGCGCCCGTGCTGTAGACGCGGTCCACGCCGTGCCGACGCAGCGCGGCCAGCACGGAGGGCGTCCGGCGCAGCACCGCACCCCAGTCGCGCGCGTCGACCATGGGCACGAAGTGCACGCGCCGGCCCGCGAGCATGCTCTCGCTCTGGGGCGTGCGGTGCGTGATCCACAGGGCGTCCTCGTGGCGGTCCGGCTCGACGAGCGGGCCCATGAGCGACATCTGGACGAGGTGGCCCCCCGTCGTCGCGACGAAGGCGGGGCGGCGGGTTCCGGGGCGTGGCACGCGCCTACTGTGGCACCCGCCTCCGGGGCCGACCAACCGCTGCCGGACGCACCCGCGACGACGTCCGCCCGTCGCGGGCGCGGCGCCCGGGCGCACGCGGCGCCGTCGCCGCTGGTGGACGCCCCGGGCGAGCGGTCGGTCGACGACGTGTCCGGGTCGTCCCGGTGTGGCGCATCCCACATGTCCGGTTCGTCCGTCTCGTCCCGCCCACCGGACGTTCCCCCGGAGAAACATGGGACGTGCATGATGGGGGCGTGGACACGGACCGGAGGACCCCGCGCGCGGGGGCGGGGGACCTCGACCCGCTCACCGCCACGAGCCCCGACGGGCACGACGAGCACGAGCTCGACGTGTCCGTCGTCCTCGTCACCTACAACGCCGGCGAGTACGTCCGCGAGTGCCTCGAGACGTTGCTCGCCGACGGCGGCCCGCGCGTGCGTCACGAGGTCATCGCGCTCGACAACGCGTCGGACCCGCCGCTCGCCCCGCTGCTGCGCGAGTACCTCGACGAGGACCACGTCGTGACGCTCCCCGAGAACGTGGGCTTCGGCCGCGCTTGCAACGAGGGGGTGCGCCGTGCCCGCGGGCGGCACGTCCTGCTGCTCAACCCCGACGCCGAGGTGCGGCCGGGGACCGTCGAGGCGCTCGTGCGCGCGGCCGACGCCGAGCCGCGCGCCGGGATCGTGGGCGGCCGGCTCGTGACGCGCGACGGGGGGACCGACCCGCAGTCGTGCTGGGGCGCCCCGACGCTGTGGAGCACCGTCTGCTTCGCGACCGGGCTCAGCACGGTGTTCGCCCGGTCCCGCCTGTTCGACCCCGAGTCGCTGGGCCGCTGGCAGCGCGACTCGGTCCGCGACGTCGACATCGTCACGGGCTGCCTCTTCCTCATGCCGCGTGCGCTGTGGGACGAGGTGGGCGGCTTCGACCCCGACTACTTCATGTACGGCGAGGACGCGGACCTCTCGCGCCGCGTGCGCGACCGGGGCCGGCGCGTGTGGATCACGCCCGACGCCGTCGCGCTGCACGAGGGCGGCGCGTCGTCGTCCTCGTCGGCGCGCAAGGCCGTGATGCTCATGCAGGGCAAGGTCACCTACGTCCGCAAGCACGCCGCACCACCGCTGGCCTGGGCGCTGCGGACGCTCCTGCTCACGGGTGTCGGGCTGCGCGCCGGGCTCGCGCGGGTCCTGCGCCGCGAGACGGGCTGGTCGCACGCGTGGCGGCTGCGCTCGCAGTGGCGCGACGGCTACCCGCCGGCGCCCGTCGCCGCGGGCGTGACGACCCGGTGAGGCCGCCCGGCATCGCGCTCGTCGCGAGCGTCCCCTACCGCGGTCACCGCCTCTACGAGCAGCGCCTCGCGGCGGCCCTGTCGCCGCACGCGCGCGTCGTCTACCTCGACCCGCCGCGCCCGCCCCGCTCGCTCGGCGAGCTGCGCGAGCGGGTCGTCGCGGACGGCGGCCGCACGGTCGTCCAGCCCGCCTGGACCGTCCCGTTCAGCCGGCGGCTCGGGCTGCGCGGTGCCCGCGACAACGCTGCGCGCCGGGCGGGCGCCCGAGCGGCGCGGCTCCTCGGCGGTGCGGCGGACGCCGTCGTGACCACGGGCGCCTCCGCGTCGCTCGACACGCTCGGCGCACGACGACGCGTGCTGCTCGTCAAGGACGACTACGTCGCCGGCGCCGCGCTCATCGGGCAGGACCCGGCCGCGCTCGAGGCCGAGCTGCGGCGAGCGGTCGGGGCCGCGGACGCCGTCGTCGCCGTCTCCCCCGTCCTGCGCGACCGCCTGCGCCGGTTCGACGTCGAGGCCGAGGTGGTGCCCGCCGGGTGCGTCCTGCCCGACGACGTGCCGCGCGGTGCGCCCCAGGGCCGCCCACCCCGCGCCGTGTTCCTCGGTGGCGTCTCGCCGCGGGTGCGGCCCGAGCTGCTGCGGTCCGTCGTCGACGCCGGGTGCGAGCTCGTCGTCCTCGGGCGGCTCTCGCTGACCTTCCCCGACCCCGCGCAGCGCGCCGCGGTCGAGGAGGTGCTGGGCGACCCGCGGGTCGACTGGCGCGGTCCCGTCGGGCCCGACGTCGTCGCGGCCGAGCTCGCACGGGCCGACGTCGGGCTCGTGCCGTACGACGCGAGCTCCTTCAACGCCGCGAGCTTCCCGCTCAAGATCCTCGAGTACCTCGCCGCCGGCGTCCCGGTGGTGTCGACCCCGCTCCCCGCGCTCGACTGGCTCGCGAGCCCGCACGTCGCCGTCCACGAGGACCCGGCGACGTTCGGTGCCGCTGCGGCCGCGACCGGCGCGGGTGCCGACGAGTCCGTGCGCGCGGCGACCCGCGCGTTCGCCGCGGACCACACCTGGCAGCGGCGCGCCGAGGACTGGCTCGCCGTCCTCGGCGTCGCCGGCGCCGGACCCACCGGAGGTGAGCACGCGTGACCCCGCGAGCCAGCATCGTCGTCCCCGCGCACGACGAGGAGGCCGTCATCGGCCGGTGCCTCGACGCGCTGCACCGCGACGCCCAGCCGGGCGAGTGGGAGGTCGTGGTCACCGCCAACGGCTGCACCGACCGGACCGTCGAGATCGCGCGCGCCCACCCGCTCGCGCCCGTCGTCGTCGACCGTCCCGAGCCGGGCAAGCCGGGCGCGCTCAACGCGGCGGACGCCGTCGCGACCACGTTCCCGCGCATCTACCTGGACGCCGACATCGAGGTGGACTCGGCCACGCTGCGCGAGCTCGTGACCACCCTCGAGGAGCCGGGTGTGCTCGCCGCGTCGCCGCGCCTGCGGCCCGTCACGACCGGCTGCTCGGCGCTCGTGCGCTCGTACTACCGGATCTGGCCCGACCTGCCCGTCCTGCGCGACGGGTACGTCGGGTCGGGGATCTTCGCGCTGAGCCGCGAGGGCCACGCGCGCGTCGCCCCCTTCCCCGCGATCGTCGCGGAGGACGACTACGTCCGGCGGTCCTTCCTCCCGGGCGAGCGCCGGACGAGCCCCGGCTCGTTCGACGTCCACGTCGCGCGCACCGCGAGGTCGCTGGTGCACCGCGGCGTGCGGACGCGTGCGGGCAACCGCGAGCTCACCGCCGCCGTGCCCGACCTGCCGACGACCCCCGACGGCTCGACGGCGCGCTACCTCCTGCGCCGTGCGCGGTCGGTGCGGGACCTCCCGCACGTCCTCGTCTTCGTCGCGCTCACGGTGGCCGTGCGCGTCCGCGCGGAGATCAAGCTGCGCCGTGGTGACCTCCGGTGGGAGCGCGACGAGTCGTCGCGCGCGCCTGTCGACCGCCCGACCCCATCTGCTTGACTCGTCGCGCCCCCCGCGCCCCGGAAGGAAGTGAGCACAGCCCTGTGAACATCTCGAGCGTCGTCGGCGCCCTCGTCCGACGCTGGTACGTCACCCTGGTCCTGCTCGCGGCGACCGGCTACCTCGCGGCCCAGCTGTGGGAGTCCGCCGAGCCGGTGTACTCCTCGACGACGGTCGTGAGCGTCGTCCAGAGCCCCGCGTACATGGAGACGCAGCAGTCCGAGGACCCGCTCGTCCTGAGCCGCAACCCCTACGGCCAGTCGACGACGACGCTCTCCGCCCTGCTGGCGGACAGCATCGCGCACGGCAACGTCGAGCTCACGGGCGACGCCGAGGGTGCGGTGCTGACCGTCCAGGTGAACAACCAGCGCGCCGAGAGCTTCTTCACGGTCAGCGCGACCGCGCGGGACGCGGAGTCCGCGCTCGCCGCGCTCCGCGTGCTCCAGGAGCAGGCGCCCGTGGTGCTCGCGGACATCCAGCAGCGGGCCGGCGCCCCCGCGGACCAGCTCATCACGTCGATCCTGAGCCGCCCGGCCACGACGCCCGTCGAGGAGTACCCCGACCGCATGCGGGTGGTCCTCGGGGTCGTGCTCGTCGGGCTCCTCGTGACGGCGCTCCTCGCGACCGCCGTCGACGGCGCGGTGCGGGGCGGCAGGCGGCGACGCGCCGCGACCCGTGCCGCGCGGGCCGAGCGCACGTCGGCCGCGCGCACGCCGTCCACGGACGCCGGTACGCGCGGCACGGCCGACCCCGCCCCCGAGGGGTCCACGACGAGCACCGTCGGCACCGGGCACCAGGACGCGGGCAGCACGCGCGCCTGACCCGGACGCACGACGACGGGCGGTCGTCCCCCGCGGGGGGACGACCGCCCGTCGTCATGTCGGGACGCACCTCCGTCGGCGACGCCCGCCCGTGCGAGTGAGGTGGGGCCCTGTGGCCGGGTGGGCCGAGCGGGCCGATCGCGGGCGAGCCGGGCCCGCCGTGCGGCGCCCAGCGGGCCCTCGTGGGTGCGCGTCGACCCCGCCCGACGTCGGTCAGGCGGGCGCCGTGCCCCGTTCCGGGTCCACAGTCGTACCGGGACCCTCCGGCGCGTCCGCGACCGCCTCGACGACGCCGCGCGACGCCCCGCGCCCGACGCCGACCCCGACGAGGCCGAGCAGCAGGAACACCGCGAAGGTGGCCTGCTGGAACGCGAGGAGGTCGAAGGCGGCCGCCGCGACCGCCGTCCCGAGCAGGCCCGCGCACAGCGCACCGTTGAAGGTGCGCGCCGCCGAGCCCACCGGCGCCCGCGATGCGCTCCACGCCGCGAGCGCAGCCCCGCCGACCACGAGGAGCGCGAGGCCGACCACACCGACGATCCCGTCGCGCACGAGGGTCCCGAGCCACTGGTTGTCGAGCACGGTCTCCAGGACGGGCCCCGACCCGGGGCCGTTCCCGAACCACGGGGCCTGCTCGAACTGCTCGGCCACGCGCGGGTAGTCGCCGAGCCGGCCCTGGATGCTGTCGTCCTGGTCGGCCGTCGTGACGAGCTCGCGGAAGACGCCGGTGATCTGCGGCGCGACGACGACCGCACCCGCGGCCGCGAACGCCGTGGTGAGCAGCAGTCCCCAGCGGTGGATGGGTAGCAGGAACACGAGCATGACCACGATCGTCACGACGAGCGTGAGCAGGCCCGACCGTGAGAAGCCGAGCGGCAGACCCAGCAGGATCGCCGCGGCGGCGACGCCCGCCATCCCCCGGGCCCGCCGCGTCCCCGCGTGCAGCACCAGGTGGATGACGAGCGGCAGGACGACGGCGAGGACGACGGAGTACTCGAGCGGGCTCGACGTCGTCCCGGGCACGCGGTTGAACCCGAGCCGCCCGACGACCCCCATCGCGCCGACGACGGTCGTCGTGATGGGCGTCGCGACCACGTCGGTCCACTTGTCGATCACTCCGACGAACTGCAGACCGCCGACCGTCACGCACAGCACCGCCCCCGCGGCGAGCCACCCCACGAGTCGGTGCGCGTCCCGCAGCTCCTGCACCGCGACCGCCGCGAGGAGCGTGATGCCCACGCCGGACAGCACGATGAGCACCGAGCGGTTGATCTCCGCGCTCTGCTGCGCGTCGAGCAGTCGCATGTACGCCGTCGTCCACGCGAGCAGGGTGAAGCCGACGTACGCGAGCGCGAGCCACGCGACCGGGCGGGCACGCAGGCGTGTGTCGGCCCGGACGAAGCCCGCCACGACGAGGAACAGCGCGAGGAGGCCGAGGAGCCGGAGCGGGGCGCCGTTGGACCGGAGGGGTCCGACGAGGGCGACCTCGCCCGGCAGCACGAGGAAGACCGCGTACGCGAGGACCAGGACGAGCATGCTGCTGCGCATCCGCGTCCCCCGGCCCGGGCCCGGACGCGTGGCGTCACGCACCTCGTCGGGCACTCTCCCCGTGGGCACGGTCGGGGCGGTCACGCGTGGGTCCTCACGGCTCAACACCTACCACGCGCGGGCGGGCGACGGAGGGGGTGGTCGTCAGGCGACCGCGACGTCGGCGCCCACGGGGGTGCGCACGCCACCGACCTCCGAGACGACCGACCACATGCGACGCGAGAACTCCTCGAGCGAGAAGCGTCCCGCGTGCCGGCGCACGGCCGCCCGGTCGTGGTCAGGGAAGGTCGAGAGGGTGCGGTGCACGGCCTCGGGGGTCGCGTGCTCGATGAACTCGCCGGAGACGCCCTCGGCGGTGCTGTCGAGGAAGCCGCCCGCACGCAGGACCGCCGACGGCGTGCCGAACGCGTTCGCCTCGAGCGGCGTGAGCCCGAAGTCCTCGCGCGAGACCGAGACGAGGGCGCGCGCGTTCGCGTACAGCCAGCGCAGCTGCGCGTCGCTGACCACGCCGACGGGGCGCACGTGCGGCGCGTCGGCGAACGGCTCCGAGGTGCCCGCGACGACGAGCGGCGACCCGGTGCCGCGCGTGCCCTCGACGACGGCCGAGGTGTTCTTGTAGCCGCGGCCGCGCGCGATCGTGAGCCAGAACCCGGGCTCGAGGCCCTCGACCGGCTCCTGCTCACCTGCGGCGTCGATCGAGACCGGCGGGTGCAGGACCTCGGCGTCGATGCCGTAGGTCGCGCGGATGCGCGCCGCGACGACGCTGGAGTTGGCCAGGTAGCGGTCTGCGGACCGGGCGGCGCGGCGGTCCCAGGCCATGAGGCCCGGCCGGACGACGCCGAGCGCCCCGCGCGCGGCGCGGCTCGTCAGGTAGTCCTCGGCCTGGTAGAGCCACCGCGCGGGGTTGTGGCAGTAGACGACCTTGCTCACGCCGTCGGGCACGTTGACGCCGTGCGCCCAGCCGGTCGAGCTCGCGACGACGACGTCGGCGGCGTCGGGCTGGGTCGAGTCCCACGCGTTCGGCAGCGCGAGGAGGGCGAGCCGCGGGTCCTTGCGGAACGCCGCCACCCGCTGCAGCCTCGACACGCGGATGTCCACGTCCCCGAAACCGTCGAAGGTCGTGGTGGGGTTGTAGACGCTGGTGTAGAGCGGAGCCCCGGGGAAGACCTTCGTCAGGAGGAGGGCCACCCGCTCGGCGCCTCCGCGCTGCGTCAGGTAGTCGTGAGCCAGGGCCAGTCGCATGGACGTACCTCGTTCGTTATCGGATCGGGTGTCGTTCCAGCGCCATTGCTCGGTTTGTGACGGTAGCACCGGTCGGTCCCCCCTGGGTTGCCCGGGCGTTACGTCCCGTCATCGTCGTCGTGACCGTTTTGTGACGGAACCCCTCACCCACGATGCGAGACGCGGCAGACCCGCTGCGCGGGACGCGAGCCCACGACCTGCGAGCCCGCGCCGAGGACCCGTGTCCCGGCGACGCACGTCACACCATGCCGGTCCGCTCAGGGGCGCGTGCCGGCCTCCGGCTCCGCGCCCTCGCGCCACCCGACGACCCGCGCGGGCACGCCGACGGCGATGCAGTTCGCCGGCAGGTCCTTCGTGACGACCGAGCCCGCGCCGACCACCGCGCCGTCGCCGATCGTGACCCCCGGCAGCACGACGACCCGAGCCCCGAGCCACACGTCGGCCCCGACGACGACGTCCCGCTCGACCTTGTCCTGGTACATGATCGGGCTGCCCGCGCGCGTGCCGTAGTTGCTCGCGGTGATGAAGACCTCGGGTGCGAGCAGGGCGTTGTCGCCCAGCACGATGCGGCCCGTCGAGTCCCCCGCCCACAACGAGCAGCGCTCGCCCACGTGCACCTCGCGGCCGAGCGTGATGCGGGAGCCGTTGCGCAGGCTCGCCGTCGGCGACATCGCGAGGCCGGGGCCCGCCTGCATCTGCCTGCGCGGGCCGACGTGGGAGTACGACCACGACCGCGCGAGCTTCGCGGCGTGCAGGACGAGCGCCGGGTCGACGACGGCGCGCAGCGCCCGGGTCAGCGACGGACGGGACGGTCTCGGCACGGTGGGACCTCCTGCGGAGCGGCGACGTGGCGCGGTCACCGTAGCGGTCGTCGTTGCGGGGGCCAGCGCCGAGGGCAAGGATCGTGGTGTGACGCCCGTCCCCGACGCCCGCCCCCTTCCTCACGACGGCCCCGACGACGGGCTCCGTCCCGACGGACGACCGGGCCGGGCGCCCCGGCGGGCGGCCCGCCCGCTCGCGACGGCCGCCCTCGCGGTCGCCGCGCTCGTCGCCCCCGCCACCGCGGCCACCGCGGCCGAGCCGATCGACCTGGGCGACCAGGTCGTCGACGAGGCCGGCGTCCTCGGCTCGCAGGAGGCCGAGGTCCGCGCCGCGGTCGAGCAGCTCGCGAGCGACACGGGGATCGACCTCTACGTCGTCTTCGTCGACGACTTCTCGGGGCGGACGTACGCGGAGTGGGGCACTGAGACCGCGACGCTGTCGGGGCTCGGGGGCAGCGACGCGCTGCTCGCCGTCGCCGTGGAGCAGCGGGACTACTACTTCGACGCCACGCAGGGCAGCGAGGTGCAGGCCGCCGTCGAGCAGGCACGCGACGGGGTCCGCGCCCAGCTCTCGTCGGACGACTGGGCCGGCGCCGCACTCGCCGCGACCGAGGGCCTGTCGACCGCCACGACGACCGGCACGGGCGCCGACCCGGCGCCGGGCGGCTCCGGGGTCGCCGACACCGGCGGCGGCGGCGGGTTCCTCACGCTGCTGCTCGTCGGCGCCGTCGTCGTCGTCGGGT
>JAUZVJ010000049.1:0-21830 GCA_031844515.1 Actinotalea sp. AC32
TGGCGGCCGCCCTGCGGGTGGGCGCCTCGCCTACGGCCGCGTGGGCGCGGGTCGGCGTGCGCTGCGACGTCGCGCCGGTCCCGGAGGACCTGACGCAGCTCGGTGCCGAGCCGTGCCACGCGGCCGCGGTGGTCGCGGCGACCCGCCTCGCGGCCGACCTCGGAGCACCACCCTCCGCGCTGCTCGAACGCGTCGCGCTCGCCGTCGCGCGGGACGCCGAGGCCGCGGAGCAGCGGCGCGCCGCGCTCGCCGCACCGCGCGCCACCACGACCCTCCTCACGTGGCTCCCGCTGGGTGGTCTCGCCCTCGGCGTCGCGCTGGGTGCCGACCCGCTCGCGCGCCTGCTCGACGGGGGCGGCGGGACGGCGTCCGCGCTCGCCGGACTGGTGCTCGCGGTCGTCGGGAGGCGCTGGTCGGCCACCGTGCTGCGCGCGGCGGAGCGTGCCGGGGACGAGTCGTGAGCGTCGCCCGTCGCCTGCACGGACTGGCCGGCGACGGTCACGCTCCCACGGCGGGGACGGCACGGGTCGGGGCCGGCGCGGAGGTGGAGGTCGGCGCCCTGCTCGACCTCCTCGAGGCGGCGTGCCTGGTCGGGGCAGGTGTGCCGCGCGCGCTCGAGGCGGTCGGCAGGTCGGCGGGAGGCGTGCGGGGGCGTGCGCTGCGTGAGGCGGGCGCCGCGCTGCTGCTCGGCGCGACCTGGGCCGACGCGTGGGCCCGGACCCCCGACGTCCTGCGACCCGTCGAGCGCGCCCTGCGTCCGGCGTGGGACGAGGGCACGCCCGCTGCCGCGCTCCTGCGGTCGGCCGCGGAGGCCGTGCGCCGCGACCGCCACGCGCGCGCGACGCACGAGGCCGCGCGGCTCGGTGTCCGCCTGGTCCTCCCGCTCGGGCTCTGCCACCTCCCCGCCTTCGTGCTCGTCGGCCTGGTCCCGGTGGTCGTCTCGATGGCCGCCGACGGGCTGGCCCTGTGAGCCCGGGACCGGTCCACAGGCGACGAACCGCCCCGGTGGTCCACCGTCCGCCGAGGTCGCGGCGTGCTCGCGGTGACCGGTTCACGACGCTGGTCGTGGGCGCCGAGCGGCGTCCCCGCAGCCCGCGGACTCGGGCGAGGAGGAGGACGGGATGGGTGAGCTGCTGCTCATGAGGAGCCGGCCGACGGGCCGGACCACGGGATCGACGGGTGTCGCGGTGGACGGCGCCGCCGTGCCGACGGCCGATCGCGTCACGCGCGCGGTGGGCGTCGGCGCCGCCGCGACGGGTCGGGCCGGCCGGTCGGGACCGCGCGACCGGACCGTCCGGTACGCGCGCCTGCGGCGCCTGCGCGATCGTGCGAGCGCCTCCGTCCGGGGCGATCTCGGCATGGCCACGGCGGAGTACGCGATCGCCACGGTCGCCGCGGCCGGGTTCGCGGGGCTGCTGATCGCGGTCCTGCGCAGCGACGAGGTGCGCGGGATGCTCGCGCAGATCGTCCGCGGGGCGCTCTCGCTGTGACGGGTCGCCGCGGCCGCGACGGCGTCGTCGGGGCGGGAGGTCCTGCGCGCCGGCCCGGGCGTCTGCGCGGCCGTGGCGACCTCGGGGCCGTCACGGCGGAGACCGCGCTGGCGCTGCCTGCCGTGGTCCTCGTGCTCGCGGTCGTCCTGACGACGGGTGCGGCCGGCGCCGCCCGCCTGCGGTGCGTCGACGGTGCGCGCGCCGGCGCCCGCCTGGCGGCCGCGGGGCACGGTGACCACGAGGTGGTGGCCGCCGCGCGGCGCGTCGCGGGCGACGACGTCGCGGCTGCGGTTCGACACGAGGGGACCTGGGTCGAGGTCACGGCCCGGTGCCCTCTGCCCGGTTCGTGGTTCACGGGCGGCCGGCTCACGGCGACGGGGTCCGCGACCGCGTGGGCGGAGCCGTGACGCCCGCACGAGCCGGGGGACCGCATCCGGTCGTGCCGCCAGGACGACCCGGTCGGGACCGTCGGGCCGTGCTCCCGGGCCGACCAGGACCACGCCGTCGATCCGTGCCGCCGGGGCGGCCCACGGGAGGCCGTCGCGCGGCACCGCGAGGGCGGTCCGGGCGCGCGCCGCGCGACCCTGCCCCGCCCCTCCTCCCCGGCCGCGGGCGGGACCGTGGTGCCGGCACGGTGCTCGTGATCGGGGTGGTGGCGGTCGCCGTCGTGCTCGCCACGGCGATCGGGATGCTCGGCGCCGCGCAGGTGGCGCGACTGCAGGCGCAGACCGCGGCAGACCTCGCGGCGCTCGCGGCCGCCGAGGCGATCCTCGTCCCGGCGGGTGTCGAGCTCGCACCGGTCGCAGGGCGGACGTCGGACGCGTGCGTGCGCGCGGCGGACGTGGCGGACCGCAACGGGGCCCGGCTCAGCGCCTGCACGGTGCGCGACGGCGGCGTCGTCGACGTGGACGTCGTCCGCGCGACCCCTCTCGGGCCGACGACGGCGATCGCACGCGCCGGCCCGGCGGCGGGCCGCCGGTCGGGCCGGCGGGCGACTCGGGGACGCCGCGGGCAGGGCAGGCAGGCGGCTCGGTCACGCCGCTGGTCGCGTCAGGACACGCGACCGAGGGCGAGGGCCGCGTACATCAGGGCGGCGACGGTCTCACCATCGGTGATCGTGCCGTCGGCGATCAGGCCGAGAGCCTCGGACCACGGGACGCGTCGTACCGCGGTGATGCCCTCCTCGGCGAGCGCGGCAGGTTCGGCCGACGGCCGCAGCCCCCGTGCGAGGAAGACGTGCTCGGGCGCGTGGCACACGCCGTTCAGCGCGAACATGCTCCCGACCCGTTCCCAGGACCCCGCGTCGAGGCCCGTCTCCTCGCGCAGCTCGCGTCGCGCCGCCTCGAGCAGGTCCTCGCCGTCCGAGCCGCCGGCCGGCACCTCCAGGGACACCTCGCCTGTCGTGTACCGGGGGACCTCGACCATGACGACCTCGTCGTCGTCCGTGAGCGGTACGACGAAGACCGCCGGGTTCCGGACCTCCGTGACCCCGTACACGCCGGGGCTCCCGTCGGGCCGCACGACGGCGTCCTCCCGGACACGGATCCACGGGTTCTCGTACACGACCGTCGACCGGCGCGTCGTCCAGGGCGTCATGGCGGCGAGCCTGCCAGAACGGCCCGCCGCCCGGTGGTCGTCCCGCTCAGCGCTCGTGCGCGAGGACCGCGTCGAGGAGCCGCACCGCGGCGTCCTTCTCGAGCGGGTTGTTGCCGTTGCCGCACTTCGGGGACTGGACGCACGCCGGGCACCCCGACGAGCAGCCGCACCCGTGGATCGCGTCGCGGGTCGCGCGCAGCCACCGGGCCCCGAGGTGGAAGCCGCGCTCGGCGAACCCGGCCCCACCGGGGTACGCGTCGTACACGAAGACCGTGGCGCACTCCGTGTCGACGTGCAGGGCCGTGGAGACCCCACCCAGGTCCCAGCGGTCGCACGTCGCCAGGAGAGGGAGCAGCCCGATCGAGGCGTGCTCCGCGGCGTGCAGCGCACCGGGGGCGTCGCCCTCGTCGACCCGTGCTGCGGCGAGGACCTCGGCCGGAGCCGTCCACCAGACGGCCGTGGTCGGCAGGGTCCTCGGCGGCAGGTCGAGCGGCTCCTGGCCGAGCACCGCGAGGTCGGGCAGGTGGCGCTTCTGGTAGCTCACGACCTGCGTCGTGACGTCGACAGCCCCGAACCCCCAGCGGACGGGTCCCGCCGCGCGCTCGTCCCGCACGCCGCGGATGTCGATCGACGTGAGCCAGCGCGACCAGGTCCCGTAGTCGACGCGGTCCGGCCGGACCATCGCGACCGACGCGCCGAGGTCGAGCTCCTCGACGACGAACGTCTCGCCCTGGTGCACGTAGACGGCGCCGGCGTGGACGGTCGCATCCGCCGAGCCCTGGTCGACGGTCCCGAGCAGGCGCCCGGTCGCCGACTCGACGACCCGCACGGGTTCGCCGCCCGAGCCGCGCAGGTCCGTCAGCCGCGTCGCCGGCTCCGGGTGGGTCCAGTACCAGCCCGACGGCCGCCGCCGCAGCGCCCCCCGCTCGCACAGCACGTCGAGCAGGTCGGACGTCCCGGGGCCGAAGAGCTCGAGGTCCTCGACGCGCAGCGGGACCTCGGCCGCCGCCGCGCACAGGTGCGGCCCCAGGACGTACGGGTTCGACGGGTCGAACACGGTCGCCTCGACGCTCGCCCCGAAGATCGCCTCGGGATGGTGCACGAGGTAGGTGTCGAGGGGGTCCTCGCGCGCGACGAGCGTGACGAGACCCCCGGCGCCGGCCCGGCCGGCGCGTCCGGCCTGCTGCCACAGCGACATGCGCGTGCCCGGCCACCCGGCGATCAGGACCGCGTCGAGCCCGGAGATGTCCACGCCCAGCTCCAGCGCGTTCGTCGTCGCGAGTGCCAGGAGGTCACCGGACCGGATGCCCCGCTCGAGCGCGCGCCGCTCCTCCGGCAGGTAGCCGCCCCGGTACGCGGCGACCGTCGCGCCCAGGCCGGGGCGCACCGCGTCGAGGTGGTCGCGCGTCACCGCGGCGACCGACTCCGCCGCACGCCGCGACCGGGTGAACGCGAGCGTCCGTGCCCCCGCCAGCACGAGGTCGGTGAGCAGGTCCGCCATCTCCGCGGTCGCGGTGCGGTGCGCGGGTGCCGTCGGCGCGTCGTCGTACCCCGCCGGCGGAGGGACGGGGCGGGGCGGCGGGGCGCCGGCACCCACCCCGCGCGCGGCGGGCGCCGCGGCACCGTCGTCCCCGCGCGCGGCGGGGTCCGCGGGGTCCGCGACGTCCTCGCCGCCGCGCGGGTCGGGTGCGCCCCCGTCGCCCCGGCCGATGCCCACGACCTCGGTGCGCTCGGGCTCGCCGAGCACGGGAGCCAGGCCCGGCAGCTCGGGGGGCTGCCACAGAGCGAACGTCTTGCGTCCGAGCGGCGAGGCGTCCTCCGTGACCGCGACGACGTCGTCGGCCGGAACGCCCAGGAGGCGGGCGGCGCCCAGCGCCGGGTCCGCCGTCGTCGCCGACGCGAGGACGAAGGTGGGGTGCGCGCCGTAGTGCGCCGCGACGCGCCGCAGGCGGCGCAGCACGGCCGAGACGTGCGCGCCGAAGACCCCGCGGAAGGCGTGGCACTCGTCGACGACGACGTAGCGCAGCCCCCGCAGCAGGCGCGCCCACCTCCTGTGACCCGGCAGGAGCGAGAAGTGCAGCAGGTCGGGGTTGGTGAGCACGACGTCGGCGTGCTCCTGGACCCAGCGGCGCTCGGTCGCGTCGGTGTCGCCGTCGCACGTCGAGGGGCGGACGTCACGCACGTCCGCCGCGCGGAGCAGGCGGTCCAGACCCGCGAGCTGGTCGGCCGCGAGCGCCTTGGTCGGGCACAGGTACAGCGTCGACGCCCGACGAAGGCCTGGCGAGGGCGAGCGCGTCGCGGTGAGGGCCGGCAGCCAGAAGGCGAGCGACTTGCCCGAGCCCGTCGACGTCGCGAGAACCGTGTGCCGGCCCGCGTGCACGGCCTCGGCCGCCTCGACCTGGTGGACCCAGGGACGCTCGACGCCGAGCGCGCGGTAGCCCCCGACGAGGTCCGGGTCCGCCCACGCCGGCCACGGTGCGGTCTGGCCCTCGCGTGCGGGCAGGCGCTCGACGTGGGTCAGCCTCTCGTCCCTGCGACCCCCCGCGAGGAGCACGTCGAGCAGCGCGTCCGATCCCACCGACCGATCCTCCCACCCGGGCGCCCACGGACCTCGGCGGGTCACCCACGCGCGCGCGGTCAGCACGAGACGTCATGTCCGGTCATCGTGACCGACGACACCCCAGGTCGCCGCGTGAGCACGGCGCACGACGACGCCGCGGTCGAGCGTGGGTGAGATCGCCGCGGGTTTGGTTGAATGACCGGGTCAGAGCCCGATGCGCCCGAGGAACCAGGAGGTCGGTGTGGACGTCACCGTCACCAGCCGTGCGAACGGTGACCGCACCGTTGTCGAGGTCACCGGGGAGATCGACGTCTACACGGCACCCGCGCTGCGTGAGGAGCTGTCGTCGCTCATCGACGGCGAGCACACCAACCTCGTGGTCGACCTGTCCCAGGTGAGCTTCATGGACTCGACGGGCCTCGGGGTGCTCGTCGGCGCGCTCAAGAAGGTCCGGACGCTCGGCGGCGACCTCCAGCTCGTGATCTCGCAGGAGAAGATCCTCAAGGTCTTCCGGATCACCGCGCTCACGCAGGTCTTCACGATCCACCCCACGCTCGAGGAGTCGCTCCAGGGCTGAGCGCCCTGCGGGCCGGATCCCACACGCACGGACGGAGCCCCGGACCGCCGTAGCGGTCCGGGGCTCCGTCGTGCGTGGCCCCCTCGTGCCGGGCTGCGCCGCCCAGGCCGAGGCCTGCGGCCGACGCGTCAGGGCATCATCTTCCCGCCGGCCACGCCGAGGCGCTGACCCGTCGTGTAGCTCGACTCCTGCGACGCGAAGAACACGAACGCCGGGGCCAGCTCGGCGGGCTGGCCGGGGCGTCCCTCCGGCGTGTCCTCGCCGAAGCTCTCGACCTTGCCCTCGGGCATCGTCGCGGGGATGAGCGGCGTCCAGATCGGGCCCGGCGCGACCGTGTTGACGCGGATGCCGCGCTCGGCGAGCTGCTGCGCGAGGCCGCGCGTGAAGTTGATGATCCCGGCCTTGGTGACGGCGTAGTCGAGCAGCTGCGGGCTCGGCTGGTAGCCCTGGATCGACGAGGTGTTGATGATCGACCCGCCCTCGCCCATGACCTTCAGCGCGGCCCTGGTGAGCCAGAACATCGCGTAGATGTTCGTCTTCATCACGCGGTCGAGCTGCTCGGTCGTGATGTCCTCGATGCCGTTCTCCTGCGCCATCTGGTACGCCGCGTTGTTGACGAGCACGTCGATCCCGCCGAGCTCGCGGACCGCGGTGTCGACGATCTCCTGGCACTGCTCCTCGGACCGGATGTCGCCCGGCACGAGCACGGCCTTGCGCCCCGCCTCGCGCACCCAGCGCGCCGTCTCGTCGGCGTCCTCCTGCTCCTCGGGCAGGTAGGAGATGAGCACGTCGGCGCCCTCACGCGCGTAGGCGATCGCCACGGCGCGCCCGATCCCCGAGTCGCCGCCCGTGATCACCGCCCGCTTGCCCTCGAGCCGGCCGGATCCCCGGTACGACTCCTCGCCGTGGTCCGGCTTGTCGTCCATCTGGCTCGTGAGCCCGGGGTGGGGGATGGTGTCCGACTCGGGCGAGGTGTCGTGCTGCTGGGTGGGGTCCTGCGGTGTGGTCTGGTCGCTCACGCGTGCCTCCTGCGTCCGTGGGTCGTCGGCCGGGGTCCCGACCGGGGTCGGTCCTGCGTCCAGCCTCACCCGGCCGTGCGCGCACCGCGCGTCGAGAGGCGGTCAGCCGCGTCCGGTCGCCCACTTGCGGCTCACCCGTAGACTGCGCTTCTTCCGGGCCTCAGGGGGGCCCGTGGGACGCCCTCGGCAACGACGCCGGAGGGCCCGTGCGTCAAGGAGGACGGATGCCCTCGCTCGGAACATCGAGCCTCATCATCGTCGGGTTGATCGCCGCCGTCGCGGTGCTCTCGCTCGCGCTCGCCCTCGTGCTGCGTCGTCAGGTGCTGGCCGCCGGCGAGGGCACCACGAAGATGCAGGAGATCGCCACGGCCGTCCAGGAGGGGGCCGCGGCGTACCTCGCCCGCATGTTCAAGACCCTCGGGTTCTTCGCCGTGGCCGTCTTCCTGCTGCTCTTCCTGCTGCCCGGGGACACGGGCATCAAGGTCGGCCGGTCGATCTTCTTCCTGCTCGGCGCCGGGTTCTCGGCGGCGATCGGCTACCTCGGCATGTGGCTCGCGGTGCGCGCGAACGTCCGCGTCGCCGCGGCCGCCATGCACCCGAACGGCCGGACGGAGGGTGCGCGGATCGCGTTCCGGACGGGCGGCGTCGTCGGCATGTCCGTCGTGGGCCTCGGCCTGCTCGGCGCCGCGAGCGTCGTGCTGCTGTTCCGCGCGGACGCCCCCGCGGTGCTCGAGGGCTTCGGGTTCGGCGCCGCGCTGCTCGCGATGTTCATGCGCGTGGGCGGCGGCATCTTCACCAAGGCCGCCGACGTCGGCGCGGACCTGGTCGGCAAGGTCGAGCAGAACATCCCCGAGGACGACCCGCGCAACGCCGCGACCATCGCGGACAACGTGGGCGACAACGTCGGCGACTGCGCCGGCATGGCGGCGGACCTCTTCGAGTCGTACGCCGTGACGCTCGTCGCGGCGCTCATCCTCGGCAAGGTCGCGTTCGGGGAGCAGGGTCTCGTCTTCCCGCTCGTCGTCCCCGCGATCGGCGCGCTGACCGCCGCGCTCGGCGTCTACGTGACGCGCGTCCGGGGCAACGAGAACGGACTCCGCGCGATCTACCGAGGCTTCTACCTCTCGGCGCTCGCGGGAGCGGTCCTGTCGGCGCTCGCGGCGTACGTCTACCTCCCGTCGAGCTTCGCGGGCCTCACGCCGCTCGGCGACGAGCTGCTCTCGGGCCAGGAGGGCGACCCCCGCTTCCTCGCGACCGTCGCCGTCGTCATCGGCATCGCCCTCGCGGGCATCATCCTGTGGCTCACGGGCTACTTCACGGGCACGACGTCGAAGCCGACGCTGCACGTCGCGCGCACGTCGCTGACCGGACCCGCGACCGTCGTCCTGTCGGGCATCGGGGTGGGCTTCGAGTCTGCCGTCTACACCGCGGGCATCATCGCCGCGGCGATCTGCGGCGTGTTCCTCATCGCGGGCGGCTCGGTCTGGCTCTCCCTGTTCCTCATCGCGCTCGCGGGCTGCGGACTGCTCACGACGGTCGGCGTGATCGTCGCGATGGACACGTTCGGGCCGGTGAGCGACAACGCTCAGGGCATCGCCGAGATGTCGGGCGACATCGACGCCGAGGGCGCGCAGACGCTCACGGACCTCGACGCGGTCGGCAACACGACCAAGGCGATCACCAAGGGCATCGCCATCGCGACGGCGGTCCTCGCGGCGACGGCCCTGTTCGGCTCGTACTCCGACGCGGTGCGCCAGGCGCTCGCGGGTCTCGGCGACGCCGTCGAGGACGCGGGTCTGGCGACCGCGATGCTGTCCTACGAGGTCATCTCGCCGATCACGCTCGTCGGCGTCATCCTCGGCGCGGCCACGGTGTTCCTCTTCTCGGGCCTGGCGATCGACGCGGTCACGCGTGCGGCCGGCGCGATCGTGTTCGAGGTGCGGCGCCAGTTCCGCGAGATGCCCGGCATCATGACGGGCCAGACCCGCCCCGAGTACGGCAAGGTCGTCGACATCTGCACGCGGGACTCGCTGCGCGAGCTCGCGACGCCGGGCCTCCTCGCGGCGTTCGCGCCCATCGCGGTGGGCTTCGGCCTGGGCGTCGGCCCGCTCGCGGGCTTCCTCGCCGGGACGATCGGCGCGGGCGTCCTCATGGCCGTGTTCCTCGCGAACTCGGGCGGTGCGTGGGACAACGCGAAGAAGATCGTCGAGGACGGCAAGTACGGCGGGAAGAACTCCGACGCGCACGCCGCGGTCGTCATCGGCGACACCGTCGGCGACCCGTTCAAGGACACCGCGGGTCCGGCGATCAACCCGCTCATCAAGGTCATGAACCTCGTGGCGCTGCTCATCGCACCCGCGGTGGTCCAGGTCAGCATCGGCCCCGACGCCAACCACGTGGTGCGCCTGTCGATCGCGGTCGTCGCGGCGCTCATCGCGTTCGGCGCGGTGATCGCGTCCCGTCTGCGGGCGGCGCGCGTCGACGCCGAGGCGCGGCTCGAGCACGAGGCGCACCTGGTCTGACCCGGCCTACGGCAACGGCCCCGTCCCCTCGTCGGGGGCGGGGCCGTCGTCGTGGCGCCTCGCGTCAGCGGCGCGTGAGGACCTGCTCGAAGTCCGCGATGGCGTCCGCGCCCTCGTGCTGCGGGACCAGCCGCAGCTCGGCGTCGTCGCAGGTGTAGCGGAACTCGCCGCCGACGGCGAGCGCCGCCTGCTGCTGCTCCTGCATGCCGGGGACCTCGATGGCCTCGCCGTCGACGGTCGTCTGGGTCGTCATCGTCACGCCGCTCGGGTCGACGTCGGTGATCGCGAGCGTCCCGTCGTCGGTCGCGGACCACGCACCGACGAGCGCGCCGTCCATCGCGCTGCGGACCTCGAGCGTCGAGCCCTGCAGCGTCAGGACCATGCGCGTGTCGACGCCGGAGTACGTCGTCGTCACGGTGCCGTCCTCCGCGAACGTCATGTACGACTCGCCGGTCACCTCGATGACCGGGTCCTCGGGCAGGTCGAGCGACCCGACGATCGTGTCCGCACCGGCGGCCGGGTCGGTCGTCCAGTCGCCGACGACGCAGTCGGCACCCGCCGCGGTGGCGTCGCCGGCCTCGTCGGTCGGCTCATCGGTCGGCTCATCGGTCGGCTCGTCGGTCGGCTCGGCCGACGGGTCCGTCCCCTCGCCGCCCTCGGACGCCGAGGCGGTGGGGCCCGGCTCCTCGGGCTCGGACCCGCCGGTGCAGCCAGCGAGCGCGAGGGCGGCGCCGACGACGACGGCGGGGGCGAGGGACGGGCGCATCGGGTCTCCTGGTCGTGGGGCGGGCGACGCGGGGCCGGTGCCGACGGGAGCCGACGAGAGCCGACGACCGCCGGCGGGCGCGACGACCCTGCGACGACCCTGCGACGACCGCCATCGTGCCACGCGCGCCGCGGGCGTCGGTGGTGCGCGGCCACCCGTCGCGGTCCAATAGGGCGGTGCGAGCCACCGACGTCCCGACCTCCTCGGCCCCGGCCTCGGACCCGACCCCCTCGGCCCCGGCCGCGGGTGGGTCCGGCGCCCTGCGGGTCCTCACGTACAACGTGCGCCAGCTGCGCGACGACGCAGGCGCTGTCGTCGCGGTGCTGCGCGAGGCCGACGCCGACGTCGTCGCGCTCCAGGAGCCGCCGCGCCTGCTCACGGGACGACGGCGCCTGCGCCGCCTCGCGGCCGACGCCGGCCTGACGGTCGCCGTCGCGGGCGGCGGTGCGCGGACCACCGCGCTGCTCGTGCGTCCCGGCCTGCCCGTCCACGGCGCGCGGTCGATGCGCCTCGCGTGGCGCCCCGGGCGCACGCGTCGTGGGCTCGCGCACGCGACCGTCGCGGGGGTGCACGTCGTGAGCGTCCACCTCGGCCTGACCGACGCCGAGCGCGCGAGCCACCTCGTGCGGCTCCTGCACCTCGTGCGCTCGAGCGGTGCGTCGGGCGTCGTCGTCGCGGGAGACCTCAACGAGGAGCCCGGCGGCCTCGTGCGGCGCGCGCTCGCGCTGCACCTGCACGACGCGACGAGCGCGGCCGGGCCGACGTTCCCGGCAGCGCGGCCCCGTCGGCGGATCGACGCGGTGCTCGTCGGTCGCGGGCTCGTCGCGAGCGGCGCGCGGCGGCTCGACGGCGAGGAGGCGCGGCGCGCGAGCGACCACCTCCCGCTCCTGGTGGAGGTGCGGGTCCCGTGACTCGCGTGACGCCGGGCTCCGTCACGGGACCGCTGCTCGAGGCGCTCCGGGCCGACCTCGCGCCCTTCACCGTGGCCGCGGTCGAGGAGGTGCTGGGGCCGGTCGCCTCGGCGGCGCTGCACCGCGAGCAGCGCGTCCCGGCGCTGCGCGCGGCCGACCCCGCGGACCCCGTCGGCGCGCTGGTCCGCGCGTTCGTGCTCGGCGTCGAGGTCCCGCGCCGCGCGCTCGACGCCGCGCTGCCTCGCGTCGGGACCGACGGCGCGGAGCGCCTGGGACTCGTCGTCGCCGCGGGCGCCGACCACCACGACCGGGTGCGGGCGCACGTCGACCTGCGCCCGTACTCCGCGCAGGACGCCGCGGGAGCGGTCGACTGGTGGATCGCGTCGGACCCGGGCGAGCTCGCGACCGGGGACGCGCTGCGCACGGACCACGTGCTCGGCGTGGGCGGTGCGTCGACCACGCTCGCGCAGGTCACCGTGCGCGACCACCGGCGACGCACGCTCGACCTCGGTACGGGCTGCGGCATCCAGGCGCTGCACGCCGCGCGCCACAGCGACGCCGTCGTCGCGACCGACGTGTCGCACCGCGCGCTGGGGTTCGCGGCGTTCAACGCGTCGCTCGCGGGTGCGCGGCTCGACGTCCGGCACGGGTCGATGCTCGAGCCCGTGCGCGACGACGAGCCGTTCGACCTCGTCGTCTCCAACCCGCCGTTCGTCATCACGCCGCGGCGCGGGATGCCCACCTACGAGTACCGCGACGGCGGTCGCGCGGGCGACGACCTGGTGCGTGACCTCGTCGTCGACGTCGGCGCGGTGCTCGCACCGGGCGGCGTCGCGCAGCTGCTCGGGAACTGGGAGCACCGCCGCGGCCAGGACTGGCGCGAGCGGGTCGGCGAGTGGGTCGAGGCGTCGGGGCTCGACGCGTGGGTCGTGCAGCGCGAGGTGCAGGACCCGGCGGAGTACGCCGAGACGTGGCTGCGCGACGGCGGCACCACGGCCGAGCGCGACCCCGCCGGCTGGGCGACCGCGTACGGGGCGTGGCTCGACGACTTCGCGGCGCGCGACGTCGAGGCGGTCGGGTTCGGGCTGGTCCTGCTGCGCCGGCCCTCCTCGGGCGTACCGACGCTGCGGCGCCTCGAGGAGCGCACCGGCGCGGTCCGTCAGCCGCTCGGCGCCCACATCGCGCGTGCGCTCGCGGCGCACGACCTGCTCGAGCGGCTCGACGACGACGCGCTGGCGGGGCTGCGCCTGACGGTGGCCCCCGACGTGACCGAGGAGCGGCACCTCGTGCCCGGCTCGGTCGACCCGACCGTGGTGCTGCTGCGCCAGGGCGACGGCTTCGGCCGCGCGGTGCAGGCCGGCACCGCGCTCGCGGGCCTCGTCGGGGCGTGCGACGGCGAGCTCGCGGTCGGGCAGATCGTCGGGGGCGTCGCGGTCCTGTTCGACGTGCCGGTCCCCGAGCTGCGCGCGGAGCTCCTCCCGCAGGTGCGGGACCTCGTGCGTGACGGGTTCCTGCTCCCGGCCTGACGCTCCCAGGGCGATCACCTAGCGTGGACGGATGGCGCCCGTCACCCCACCTCGTCCCGTCCGGCCCGTCCGGTCCGGTCGGCGCGCGCCCGCACTGGTCACGGCCGTCCTGGCGGGCGCCGGGGTCCTCGCGCTCTGGTACGTGTTCGTCACGACGCACACCGGCCAGGTGCTCGAGGCCGCCGCGTTCCGGGGCTCCGAGTACGGCGCGTCGCGGCTGTGGCGCGTCGCCGAGCCCGTGCTCGACGTGATCTCCGTCCCGTTCATCGCGATCGTCCTGGTGAGCGCGATGCTCGTCGCCGTCGTGCGGCGCCGCGCGGTGCTCGCGATCCAGGTGGCCGTCGTGACGGGCGGCGCGAACCTCACGACCCAGCTCCTCAAGCACTGGGTCCTCGACAAGCCCGACCACGGCGTGGGCGACCGGCTCGTCAACACGCTGCCCTCGGGGCACACGACGGCAGCCGCGTCCGTGGCCGCCGCGCTGCTCTTCGTCGTCCCGCGGCGCTTCCGTCCCGTGACGGCCCTGCTCGGGGCGGCGTACACGGCGGCGACCGGCATCTCGACGCTCGTCGGCCAGTGGCACCGGCCGAGCGACGCGGTCGCGGGCGTCCTCGTCGTCGTCGCGTGGGCGGGCGTCGCGGCGGCGCTCGACGTGGACGGCCGGCCCGCCGTCGCACGGCGCAGCGCCGTGCGGGGCGCGACGCTGCTCGTGCTGCTCGGGGGCGGCGCGGTGGCCGCGGCCGGTGCCCTCGTCGCGCTCGCCCGCAGCCGCGCCGACCTCCTCGCGGGCGACGACCTCGACTCGCGGCTCGAGCTCCTCCAGGCGTACGGCGGGGGCACGCTGGGCGTGCTCGCGGCCGCGGCGGTCGGGTTCGCGCTCGTGCTGCTCGTGGTGGACGCCGCCGAGGCGCGGTGGGCGACGGCCGGTCCTGGCCCGGCTGCGCCGACGGCGTCCGACGACGGCGCGGGGCCGCCCGTCGCCCACGCCCGCGGGCCGTGGGGGCCCGTCGCCGTGGCCGACCCGGTCGGCCGTCCCGCGCCGGCGTCGGCGTCGGACACGCTGCCGGAGGGCGGGGACCGTCGCGGACCTGCGGCGCGGGGCGCCCTTGACGCGAGGACGTAGAGTGCGCATCCGTCGGGTCCGCCCGTCGTCCGGGCCGCCCCTCGCGGTCCGCCGCTGACGTAGGAAGCAGGTCGTCCATGCCGTCTGGTCGCAAGCTGGTGATCGTCGAGTCGCCTGCCAAGGCCCGCACGATCGCGGGCTACCTCGGTGACGGGTTCACCGTGGAGGCCTCGGTCGGTCACATCCGCGACCTGCCCCAGCCGTCCGAGCTGCCGGCCGACATGAAGAAGGGCCCGTTCGGGAAGTTCGCGGTCGACGTCGACAACGGGTTCGCGCCGTACTACGTCGTCGACGCCGACAAGAAGAAGAAGGTCGCCGAGCTCAAGCGGGCCCTCAAGGATTCGGACGAGCTCTACCTCGCGACCGACGAGGACCGCGAGGGCGAGGCCATCGCGTGGCACCTCCTCGAGGAGCTCAAGCCCAAGGTCCCCGTCAAGCGCATGGTCTTCCACGAGATCACCCGCGAGGCGATCACCCGGGCGCTCGAGAACACCCGGACGCTCGACGAGCGCCTCGTCGACGCGCAGGAGACCCGCCGCATCCTCGACCGTCTCTACGGGTACGAGGTGTCGCCCGTGCTGTGGCGCAAGGTCCGCCAGGGCCTGTCGGCCGGCCGCGTGCAGAGCGTCGCGACGCGCCTCGTCGTCGAGCGCGAGCGCGAGCGCATGGCGTTCCGTCCGGCCGACTACTGGGACGTGCGCGGCGAGTTCCGCGTCTCGGCCCCCGCGGACGAGTCCGCCCGGGGCGCGTTCCCCGCGCGCCTGGTGCAGGTCGACGGCGCGCGCGTCGCGACGGGCCGCGACTTCGACGACCAGGGCCGCCTCACCGGGCGCGGCGTCGTCCACCTCGACGAGGGCGGCGCGCGCAGCCTCGTCGAGGGCCTCGCCGACGCGGCCTTCGAGGTCCGCAGCGTCGACACCAAGCCCTACACGCGCAAGCCCGCGATGCCGTTCACGACGTCGACCCTCCAGCAGGAGGCCTCGCGCAAGCTGCGCATGAGCTCGCGGCAGACCATGCGCACCGCGCAGTCGCTGTACGAGAACGGCTACATCACCTACATGCGCACCGACTCGCCGTCGCTGAGCACGCAGGCGACGGATGCCGCCCGCCGTCAGGCCGCCGAGCTGTACGGGCCCGAGTTCGTGCCCGACCGCCCGCGCGTCTACGCGACGAAGAACAAGGGCGCCCAGGAGGCGCACGAGGCCATCCGTCCCGCGGGCGACTCCTTCCGCACGCCCGCCCAGGTGGCCCGCGAGCTGTCCGGCGACCAGTTCCGCCTGTACGAGCTCATCTGGAAGCGCACGGTCGCGTCGCAGATGGCGGACGCGCGCGGGTCGACCGCCTCGGTCCGGCTCGGCGCCGTCGCGACGGACGGGCGCGACGCGGAGCTCGCGGCGTCCGGCACCGTGATCACGTTCCGCGGGTTCCTCGCGGCGTACGAGGAGGGTCGCGACTCCGAGCGCTACGGCGACGGCGCCGACACCGCGTCCGAGGGTGCGGCCGACGGCGGCGAGCGCAAGGGTGAGACGCGGCTGCCCAGCATGGCCGCGGGCGACGCGCTGTCGCCCGACCGGCTCGACGCCGAGGGCCACACCACGACGCCCCCGCCGCGCTACACCGAGGCGAGCCTCATCCGCGCGCTCGAGGAGCGCGGGATCGGGCGGCCGTCGACCTACGCCGCGACGATCTCGGTGATCATGGACCGGGGGTACGTGCTCTCGCGCGGGCAGGCGCTCGTGCCGAGCTGGCTCGCGTTCGCGGTGATCCGGCTGCTCGAGGAGCACTTCGACCGGCTCGTGGACTACGACTTCACCGCCGCGATGGAGAACGACCTCGACCAGATCGCCGCGGGCCAGGTCGACCGCGTCGAGTGGCTCACGCGCTTCTACTTCGGCGACGCGTCGCGCGGCGACGCCGGCGAGGGCCTGCACCAGCTGGTCGAGGACCTCGGCGACATCGACGCCCGTGAGATCAACTCGGTCCCGATCGGCGAGGGCATCACGCTGCGCGTCGGCCGCTACGGTCCCTACCTCGAGGGACCGCCCGCCGAGGGCGGCACCGAGAGCCGCCGGGCCTCGGTCCCCGACGACCTCGCGCCCGACGAGCTCACCGTCGCCAAGGCGCTCGAGCTGCTCGAGACCCAGGCCGACGGCGACCTCGTCCTCGGCGAGGACCCGTCGACCGGCACGACGGTCGTCGCGCGCAGCGGGCGCTACGGGCCGTACGTCACCGAGCTCCTGCCCGAGCCCGAGCTCGACCCGTCGCTGTCCGCGGCGGCGCGCAAGAAGGCGCTCGCGGCCGCGCCCAAGCCCCGCACCGCGTCGCTGTTCAAGAGCATGCAGCTGCAGACCATCACGCTCGACGACGCGCTGCGGCTCCTCTCGCTGCCCCGCGTGGTGGGCGTCGACCCCGAGAGCGGCGACGAGATCACGGCGCAGAACGGCCGGTACGGGCCGTACCTGAAGAAGGGCACCGACTCGCGCACGCTCGCCAGCGAGGACGCGCTGTTCGACGTCACGCTCGAGGAGGCGCTCGCGATCTACGCGCAGCCCAAGCGCGGTCGCGGCGCGACGGCGGCCGCCCCGCTGCGCGAGCTCGGCGACGACCCGGTCTCGGGCAAGCCCGTCGTCGTCAAGGACGGGCGCTTCGGCCCGTACGTGACCGACGGCGAGACCAACGCGACGCTCCGCAAGGAGGACGCGGTCGAGAGCGTGACGCTCGAGCGCGCGGCCGAGCTGCTCGCGGAGAAGCGCGCCCGCGGCCCGGTGAAGAAGACCCGCCGTACGACCACGGCCAAGAAGACGACGACCCGCAAGCCGGCCGCCAAGAAGTAGCGGTCACGCGGCTCGGCTCAGCCCGACGCGTCGCCGCACGACGGCTCGTCGTCGGTGCGGAACCCGACGACCTTGTGGCTCCCGTCGCAGTAGGGCTTGATGCCGGACGCGCCGCACCGGCACAGGGCGACGGTCGCGCGGCGGCGCGGTGCGGGGCTGCCGTCCGCGAGCAGGATCTCGACGTCGCCGCGCACGAGGAGCGGCCCGTCGGGGCACGCGGTGATGGACGCCCACGGGGCGTCGAGGGCTGCGGACGGCTCGGTGGTGCTCACGTCCGGCAGTCAACCTCGCGTGCCCGGCTCGCGCGCGTCGAGCGGGCGGGCGCTGCGGATGCGACGCCCGCGGCCCGCTGGCAGCCTGGTCGTGGACCCGGACGTCCCGGGCACACCCAGGCACATCCCGAGCACATCCCGAGCACATCTCGAGCACCGTCGCCGCGGGTGGTCCGCCCCCGCTCCCAGGAGGACATCGATGCGCCGTCCGACGCCACGCGGACCCCTGAGCAGCGCGCTGCTCACCGCCCTCGCGGGCGAGCCCGGCCCCGCCCCCGCCGTCGTCGAGGCGGCGCGCCGCGTCGTCGCGTCGGGCACCGACGTGCTGGCCGACGACGACGTCCAGATCGCGCTCCTGGTCATGTACGAGCTGCACTACCGCGGTGTGGACGGCGTGGACGACGCGTGGGAGTGGGAGCCGGACCTCCTGCTGGCCCGCCGGGAGCTCGAGACGGCGTTCGAGGCCGCGCTCCGCGACCTCGTGCCCGTGCCGGCGACCACCGCGCGGACGGCCGACGAGGTCGCGCGCGCGCTGTTCGAGCTGACGTCCGCCGACGACGGCCCGAGCGTCTCCGCGTACGTCGCGAAGAGGGCGACCGACGAGCAGCTCCACGAGTTCGTCGTGCAGCGGTCGATCTACCACCTCAAGGAGGCCGACCCGCACAGCTGGGCGCTCCCGCGCCTGACGGGCCGGCCCAAGTCGGCGCTCGTGGAGATCCAGGCCGACGAGTACGGCGGCGGGCGTCCCGGGCACATCCACTCGGAGCTCTTCGCGGGCACGATGCGCGCGCTCGGCCTCGACGACGCCGACGGCGCGTACGTCGACGTCGTGCCGGCCCGGACGCTCGCGTCGGTGAACATGATGAGCCTGTTCGGCCTGCACCGACGCCTCCGCGGCGCGATCACGGGGCACCTCGCGGCGTTCGAGATGACGTCGTCGATCCCGTGCCGCAGGTACGCGAACGGGTTCCGGCGCGCCGGCTACGGCGACGACGTCACGTTCTACTTCGACGAGCACGTCGAGGCGGACGCGGTGCACGAGCAGATCGCGGGTCGCGACCTCGCAGGGGCGCTCGCCGAGCTCGACCCGGCGGTCCGCGACGACGTGCTGTGGGGTGCCAAGGCCTACCTCGTGGTCGACGGCCTGGCGGGTGCCGAGATGCTCGCCGCCTGGGAGGCCGGACGCAGCTCGCTGCGTCGTCAGCTGCCGCTCGCGGCCTGACCGCCGAGCAGCTCCGCGCGCACCGCGGCGAGCGCGTGCTCGTCATCGGCCCAGCCGTGCGCGCCGCCCGCACCGCAGGAGCGTGACGCGACCCCGCTCGCGAACCGGAGGCCCGCCACGGGGTCCGTCGCGCCCGCGCCCTGCGCGTCCGGGCCGGGGTGGTGGCGCGCCCACCACGCCAGGAGTGCGCCGTGCAGCACGTCACCCGCCCCGAGCGTGTCGACCACGGCGACGGGGAGGACGGGGACGGTGAGGCGGCGTCCGTCGACGAGCACGTGGACCGGGTCGGCGCCGTGCGACCGGGCGACGACGCGGGGCCCGAGGCGCGCGACGGCGGCGAGGTCGCCGTCGTCCGTCCCGTCGGCCCCGTCGTCCCCCGCGTGGTCCGGCGGGACGCGCAGGTCGGCCGAGAGCACCGCGACGTCGACGTGTGCGAGCAGGTCCTCCAGGCCCGGCTTCCACGAGCCGCCGTCGAGCAGGACCGGGATCCCGCGCGACCGCGCGGCGCGCGCGACGGGGACCGCGAGGTCGAGGTGGTGACCGTCGACGAGGACCGCCGCGACGCCGTCCAGGGCGTCCGCGACGCGGGTGTCCCGGTCGGCGGCGCGTGCCTGCGCGCCGTCGTCGCGCTCGCGCGTCGCGTTGACCGACGCGACCGCGCGCTCGCCCGTCGCGGCCGTGACGAGGACCGTCGAGACCGCGGGCGAGGCGCCCGGTGCGGCGACGTCGACCACCTCGACGCCGCGACGCGCGAGGTCGCCCGCGATCACCCGGCCGACGGGGGAGTCGCCCACGCGCGTCAGCAGCCGCGCGTCCAGACCGAGCAGGGCGCACGTGACCGCGGCGTTGGTGGCCGGGCCGCCGGCGGCGACGAGGAGGTCCCGCGCGACGACCTTCTCGTCGGGTCGGGGGACCCTGTCGACCGTCTGGACGACGTCGAGCGTCGCGAGCCCGCAGGCGAGCACGCGCGCGGTCCGGGTGCCGTCGTCGCTCACGGGACCGAGCCTAGGCTCGTCCCCGGGGAGCCGGCCCCCGCCACTACCGTTGTCCCATGACGACCGCCGAGGACCCCCGCACCGCACCGACGCTCCGCTGGGGCGTCCTGGCCCCGGGCGGGATCGCCCACACGTTCGCGAAGGCCGTGCTCGGCCACACCGAGGGCCGGATCGTCGCGGTGGGCTCGCGCAGCCGCGAGCGCGCCGAGCAGTTCGCGCGCGAGTACGACGTCCCGACGGCCCACGGCACCTACGAGGACCTCGTCGCGGACCCGGACGTCGAGGCGGTGTACGTCGCCTCGCCGCACTCCGAGCACCGCGACCACGCGCTGCTGGCGATCGCCGCGGGCAAGCACGTCCTCGTCGAGAAGTCGTTCACGCGCAACGCGGCCGAGGCGCAGGAGGTCGTCGACGCGGCCCGGGCCGCCGGCGTCTTCTGCATGGAGGCCATGTGGACCCGCTTCCTGCCGCACGTCGTCGAGCTGCGCACCGCGCTCGAGCGCGGCGAGATCGGTGAGGTCGTGAGCGTGCTCGCGGACCACGGCCAGGCCTTCGGCCACCTGCCGCCGACGCACCGCCTGCACGACCCGCGGCTCGCCGGCGGCGCGCTGCTCGACCTCGGCGTGTACCCCGTCTCGTTCGCGCACCACCTGCTCGGTGCACCCGACCGGGTCCAGGCGCTCGGCTCGCTCACGCCGACGGGCGTGGACGGCCAGACCAGCATCGCGCTCGGGTACGGCGAGCGCGTCCAGGCGTCGCTGCACACGACGCTGTGGTCGCGCACGGCGACGACGGCCGTGATCGGCGGCACCGAGGGCCGCATCGAGGTCGCGAGCGACTTCTACCGCCCGACGACGTTCACGGTCGTGCGCGCCGACGGCGAGCGCCGCACGGTCGAGGGCCTGGTCGACGGCGGCTTCCAGTACCAGGCCGCCGAGGTCGCGCGGCGGGTCGCCGAGGGGGCGACCGAGAGCCCGCTCATGACGTGGGACATGACCCTCGACGTCATGCGGACGATGGACGAGGTCCGCCGGCAGGTCGGCGTCGCGTACCCGGGGGAGTGACGAGCGGCCGGCCCGACCCGGCAGGTCGGGCCGGCTCGGGTCGCGCGCGGTCGCGTGGCCGCCGGACCGTCGCTGCCGTCGCTGCCGTGCGTGCGGCCGTGTCGGGCGCTGTGGCTACCCTGACGCCGTGACCGAGGACCGCACGACCGACCGCCGTGGGCTCTTCGTGTCGTTCGAGGGCGGCGACGGGGTCGGCAAGTCGACGCAGCTCGCGCTGCTCGGGCGCTGGCTCGCAGACACCGGGCGCGAGGTCGTCACGACGCGTGAGCCCGGCGGCACGCCGCTCGGGCTCAGGCTGCGCGAGCTCGTGCTCCACGGCGAGCACATGGGCCCGCGGGCCGAGGCGCTGCTCTACGCGGCCGACCGCGCGCACCACGTCGACACGGTCGTGCGCCCCGCGCTCGCCCGGGGTGCGGTGGTGCTGACGGACCGGTACCTCGACTCGTCGGTCGCCTACCAGGGCGACGGGCGGGCGCTCGGCGCCGAGGAGGTCGAGCGGCTCTCGCTCTGGGCGACCGAGGGTCTCCTGCCCGACCTCACGGTCCTGCTCGACCTCGACCCGGCCGTCGGCCTCGCGCGGCTCTCGGGTGCGCCGGACCGCCTCGAGAGCGCGGGCGACGACTTCCACGCGCGCACGCGGCGCGCGTTCCTGGACCGGGCGGCCGCCGGCGGCGACCGGTGGCTCGTCCTCGACGCCGCCGAGCCCGTCGAGGCCGTGCACGCCGCGGTGCGGGCACGCGTCGCCGCGCTCGTGGGGACCGGGGGCGCGCCGTCGTCCTCGGTGCCCGGGCCGCCGTCGGGGTCGCGCGCATGAGCGTCTGGGACGACGTCGTCGGGCAGGAGCGCGTCGTCGACGTGCTGCGCGCCGCGGTGCACGAGCCGTCCGCGATGACCCACGCGTGGCTCGTGACCGGACCGCCCGGTTCCGGGCGGTCGAACGCCGCGCGGGCGTTCGCCGCGGCGCTCCAGTGCGAGCAGGGCGGGTGCGGCCGGTGCCAGGCGTGCACGACGGCGCTCGCCGGGACGCACGCCGACGTGACGGTGGTCGCGACCGAGAAGGTCACGTTCACGATCGACGAGGTGCGCGAGCTGATCGGCGTCGCGCAGCGTGCGCCGTCGCAGGGTCGCTGGCGCGTCGTCGTCCTCGAGGACGCGGACCGGATGACCGAGCGCACGTCGAACGTCCTGCTCAAGGCCATCGAGGAGCCCCCGCCGCGCACCGTGTGGCTGCTGTGCGCGCCGAGCCCGCAGGACGTCGTCGTGACGATCCGCTCGCGGTGCCGGCGGGTCGCGCTGCGCGTCCCGCCCGTCGCCGACGTCGCCGCGCTCCTCGTGCAGCGCGACGGCGTCGAC
>JAUZVJ010000050.1:0-20440 GCA_031844515.1 Actinotalea sp. AC32
CCCTGCGCTCGCTGCGGTCGTGGACCGCCGACCCGCGCTACGCCGCCGCGCTGCTCGGCAGCGTCGCGGCGCCCGTGCTCATCGTCGTGCTCGTCGCGACCGTCGTCGACGCACCCGCGGCGCTGCCGCTCGGGCTCGCGCCGTTCGTCGCGGGGTCGGTCGGGTGGGGTCGGCACGACGACGTCGCCTACGACGGGTCGGCGTTCTGGCTGCACGTCGCGGCGCGCGTGCCCGGGTGGTCGGACCGGCTCGGTCGCGCGGTCGGGGTCCTCGTGTGGGCCGTGCCGCTGGTCGTCGCGGTCGGTGTCGGCGGCGCGCTCGTCGCGGGGCGCGCCGACCTCGCCGCGGCGTCGGTGGGCGCCGCGCTCGGGGTGCTCGGTGCCGGGCTGGGTGTCTCGGCCGTGACGAGCGCCGCGCTGGTCTACCCCGTGCCCGCCGCCGGCGGCGACCCGTACGCGGCACCGCCCGGGTCGGTCGGCGCGAGCCTCGTCGCGCAGCTCGTCAGCAGCGTCGCCACGGCCGTCGTGTGCGCGCCCGTCCTCGTCGCGTACGCGTTCGCCGTGTGGCGCGACGCGCGTCTTGCGTGGGTCGCGCTCGCCGTCGGGGTCGTGGTCGGCGGGGCGGCGCTCGCGTGCGGCGTCGTGCTCGGGGGGCGCGTGCTCGACCGCGGCGCCGTCAGGCTGCTGACCCGCCTGCGCTCGTGAGCCTCACCACCGCACCCCGGGCGTGCGGTGCCAGCGCAGGCCCGCGGCGTCCCACCGCCGCGCGACCGCCGGCACACGGCGCGTGAAGTCCGCGAGCTCGCGGCGCCCCTGCGCGCTCCACGCGACCTCCGCGACGGCGGCGAGCCGCGGGAGCAGCAGCCACGTGACGTCCGCGAGCGAGCGCGTCGTCTCCGACCACACGGCGGCCTCGACCCCGACGACGGCCTCGGGCGGCACCCCGGGGACCGTCGCGGACGGGTCCCAGTCGTAGGACCGCTCGAGCGGCACGTGCCCGGCCCACTCGAGGCCGAGCGGCGACGTCGCGTCGTACTTCATGTCGAGGTACACGCGGCTCGCGGGCGACAGGAGCAGGCGCGCGCCGTCGCGCACGGCGGCGACGAGGTCCGCCGTGTCCTCGCGCTCGTCCCACAGCTGCAGCACGGTGCCCGGCGTCAGCGGCGCCTTCGCGGCCTCCTGCCACGCGACGACCGTGCGGCCCTGCGCCTCGACGACGTCGGCCGCGGTGCGGACGAGACGCGCGTACTCGTCGCGGTCCATCGTGAGGACCTCGTCGCCGCCGACGTGCACGGGTGCGCCCGGCGTCATCGCGGCGACGTCCCGCAGGACGTCCTCGAGGAACGGACGGGTCGCGGGCAGGTCGGCGTGCAGGCGGCTGAACCCGACCTCGATCCCGGTGTACGCGGGTGCGGGCTCGCCGTCGGGCGTGAGCTCCCCGTACGCGTGCAGCGCCGCGTTGACGTGCCCCGGGAGGTCGACCTCGGGGACGACCGTGACGCCGCGCGCCGCGGCGTGCCCGACGAGCGACGCCCAGTCCGCGACCGTGAGGAACCCGCCCGGGTCGCCGTCGACGGCCGTGCCGCCCGACCGCTCGGTCAGCGCCGGGCGCGAGGGGACCTCGAGGCGCCAGCCCTGGTCGTCCGTGAGGTGCAGGTGCAGGTGGTTGAGCCGCAGGTCCGCGGCGAGGTCGACCAGCACGAGGAGCTCGTCGAGAGCGAGCGGGTGCCGCGCGACGTCGACCGAGAGCCCGCGCCACGCGTACTGGGGTGCGTCGACGACGACGACGGGGTGGACGGCGCCGTCGCGTGCGACGAGGCTCGCGAGCGTCGCGGACCCGTGCAGCAGGCCCGGCAGGTCGACCGCCTCGACCAGCGCGCCGTCGGCGTCGACGACCAGGCGGTACGCCTCGCGGGCCGGCTCCTGCCCGAGGTGGTCACGACCGAGCGAGCGCTCGAGGGCCTCCGCCAGACCCGGCACGGCGTCGACCAGGCGCAGGCGGACCGGGCGCTGCTCGCCCTCCGACGACGCGCGCGCCGAGCTGGACGTCCCGGCGCCGGTCCGTGCGGCCCCGGCGCGTGCGAGGCGGTCCGCCACGACCGCGGTCACCTCCTGCGCGCGCCCGTCGGCGACCACGGGGGAGCCGGCCCCGAGCGGGACGGGCGTGCCGGTCGGGGCGTCGACGACGAGCGGGAGCGGCACGAGACCGTCCTCGGTCCCGGCGACCCAGCGGCCGGAACGGAGGACGCGGACGGCCCGCAGGTCGTCGTCGACCAGCACGAGGTCGGCCCGCCGACCCGCCTCGAGCGCGCCGACGTCCGTCCGGCCCAGCACCCCGGCCGGCGTGAGGGAGGCCGCGCGGACGGCGTCGACGAGGGCCACGCCGGCCGCCACGGTGCTGCGCACGACGTCGAGGAGGTGCGCCGTCCCGCCCGCGATCGCGCCGCCGCCCGCGAGCCGCGCGACGCCGTCGGCGACCTCGACGTCCATGCTGCCGAGGCGGTACGCACCGTCGGGCATGCCGGCCGCCGCCATCGCGTCGGTCACGAGCGCGACCGACCGCGGGGCGACGTCCATGACGGCCCGGACCGTCTCGGGGTCCAGGTGGACGCCGTCGCCGATCAGCTCCACCACGACGTCGCCGCGGGCCGCCGCGGCGAGGCACGCCGCGACGGCGCCCGGGTCGCGGTGGTGCAGCGGTGCCATCCCGTTGAACAGGTGGGTCACCGTCGGGCGCGGCGAGCGCGCGCCCGGGGCGGCGAGCGCCGCACGGCACGCCCCGACGGCCTCGCGCACCAGCGCGGCCGGGGCGTCGGTGTGCCCGATCGACGGCACGGCCCCCGCGCGGGCGAGCGCCTCGACGACGCCGTCGGGCCCGAGGACGCCGTCGACCTCGGGCGCGACCGTCATCGTCGTGAGGTGACCGCGCGCCGTCCTGGCGACCTCCGCCACGAGGGCGACGTCGCCCGGGACGAGGAGCGCGGGGTCCTGCGCGCCGCACCGGGCCGCGGACAGGAACGGGCCCTCGAGGTGGATGCCGGCGATCTCGCCGGCCTCGGCGAGCCCGGCGAGGACCGCGGTGCGCGCGACCAGGGTCGGGCCGTCGGCCGTGACGAGCGACGCGACGAGCGACGTCGTCCCGTGCCGCAGGTGCTCGGCGACGGCCCGGCGCGCCTCGTCGGGAGTCGGTGCGTCGGGGAAGCCCGCTCCGCCGCCGCCGTGGCAGTGCAGGTCGACCAGGCCCGGCAGGAGCGTGAGCCCGGTGGGGGAGGGCAGCGCCGACGGGCCGCCCGACCCGCGGACGTGCTGCGGCGCGTCGTCGGCGTGCCCGACCCAGGTGATCCGGTCGCCCTCGACGACGACGACGCCGTCCGCGAGCTCGCGGTCCGGGAGCACCACGCGCCCGCGCAGGAGGGTCGGCGCGCCGGACGCGGCCCGGCCCGGCTCGTGCTCGCCCGTGTGCTCGCTCATGTCGTCCTCCGGTCCGGTGGGGCTGCTCGTCCGATCATCGGGTGTTGACGTCAGCATAGTAAGGAAGGTTCACTAACGAATGTGAGAACGCTCCGGCCGACGACGAAGGTGCTGCCCGAGGACGCCCGCACGCACCACCGGGCGATGGTCCTGCAGCGCCTCTTCCACGACGGCCCGCTCTCGCGCGCCGACCTCGCCCGGTCGACCGGCCTCACCAAGGTGACGGTGTCCGACCTCGTCGCGTCCCTCGTCGGGGACGGCCTCGTCGCCGAGCTCGGCGTCCGCGCCGAGGGGAGGGTCGGCAAGCCCGCGACGCTGGTCGGGCTGCGCACCGAGGCCTTCCAGGTCGTGGCGGTGGACCTCGCGGCCGACGCCGTCATGCACGGCGCCGTGCTCGACCTCACCGGGCAGGTCCTCGAGCGGCGTGCGGCCCCCGTCGACGGCCGCACGGGCCAGGAGGCCGTCGACGCGCTCGTGACCTTCTGCGCCGAGCTCGTCGACGCCGCGACCCAGCCCGTCCTCGGCGTCGGGGTGGGCTCGCCCGGCGTGGTCGACGCCGACGGGACCGTGCTCGAGGCGCCCAACCGCGGGTGGTTCGACGTGCCGCTCGCCGCGACGCTCGCCGACGCGCTCGGTCTGCCCGTCCACGTCGCGAACGACGCCAACACCGCGTGCCTCGGCGAGTTCACGTACGGCGGCGCCGACGGCCGCGGCCTCGTGGTCCTCACCGTGGGCGAGGGCGTCGGGGCCGGGATCGTCGTCGACGGGTCGCTCGTGCAGGGCGACGGCCACGCCGCGGGCGAGATCGGGCACGTCACCGTCGTCGACGAGCGCGACGCACCGGGCACGTCGCTGCTCGCCCCGCCCGAGCGCTGCGCGTGCGGCCGGAGCGGCTGCCTGGAGACGGTCCTGTCGGTCCCCGCGCTGCGTCGCCGGACGGCAGGGCTCGGCCCGGACGAGCGCGAGCAGGTGCTCGCCGCCGTCGGTCGACGCCTCGGCATCGTGCTCGCGCCGGTCGTGAGCGCCCTCAACCTCTCGGAGATCGTCCTCTCGGGCCCTCCGGAGCTCCTCGACGGGCCCCTCCGCTCAGCGGCGCTCGCCGCCCTGAGGGAGCGGACCATGCCCGTCATCGGCGGCCGCGTGCAGCTGCGGATGACGAGTCTCGGCGAGGACGGCGCCCTCAGCGGGGCCGCCGTGCTGGTCCTGTCCGGCCAGCTCGGGGTCACCTGACCCCGAGCCGGCCGGTCGTGCAGCGAGAAACCCCCCAGCGGCGGTGCCGCCAGCACCGTCCTCCACCAGGAAGGAACCTCACGTGAGAATCGTACGTAGTGGTGCTCTCACGCTCGCCGCGGTGCTCGCGCTGTCCGCCTGCGGCGGTGGCGACGGCGACGACGGCTCGGGCGGCGAGGGCAGTGGCAGCGGCAGCGGCGACGCGGCCGCCGAGGGCGCCGAGATCCGGCTCTGGCTCAACGGCGGCGACACGTCGGACGAGCTGCGCGCGTGGCTCGTGGAGAACTTCGAGGAGCAGAACCCGGGCTCGACCCTCGTGATCGAGGAGCAGGACTGGAACGGCCTCGTGCCTCGCCTGCAGACCGCCCTGACGTCGGAGTCCCAGACGCCCGACGTCGTCGAGATCGGCAACACCCAGGCCGCCGCGTTCACCTACGCGGGCGCGTTCGCCGACGTCACGGAGCTGTACGAGGAGGTCGGCGGCGAGGACCTCCTCCAGGGCTTCGTCGAGGCCGGGTCGGTCGACGGCACCGTGTACGCCCTGCCGTACTACTCCGGGGCGCGTGCGGTCTTCTACCGCAAGGACCTGCTCGAGGCGGCGGGCCTCGAGGTGCCCACGACGCTGGACGAGTTCACCGAGACGGCGATCGCGCTCCAGGAGGCCAACCCCTCGGGGAAGCCGGGCTTCTCGGGCTTCTGGTTCCCCGGGCAGGACTGGTACAACGGCACCGCCTGGATCTACACGTACGGCGGCGAGCTCGCCGTGCAGGACGGCGACGCGTGGACCGGAGCCCTGAGCAGCCCCGAGTCGCAGGAGGCGCTCGCCGAGGTGCAGCGCCTGTTCACCGAGGCGACCTCCGCCCCGCGCGACGCGGACTCGAACGAGCCCTGGGTGCCGTTCAACAACGGCGAGGCCGCGATGTTCTCCGCGCCGACGTGGGCGCGCTGGAGCATCGACCTGCCCGAGTGCAACAAGGGCGTCGACCCCGAGGACACCTCGGACGAGGCCACGGCCCTGCGGGCCGAGCAGCAGGCGTGCAACGAGGAGCGGACCGGCATCTTCCCGCTGCCCGGCCCGACCGAGGGCGAGGTCGCGACGGTGTTCGCGGGCGGCTCGAACATCGCGATCCCGGCCAAGAGCCAGAACCAGGAGCTCGCGGCCGAGCTCATCCGGCTGATCTTCAGCGAGGAGTACCAGACGATGCTCGCCGAGGGCGGCCTGATCCCCGGCAACAGCACGTACACGTCCGCGATGGGTGACGACGCGTACTCGCAGGCGGCCATCGCGGCCGCGCTCGACGCGAAGCTCACGCCGCCGGCCGAGAAGTGGGCCGACGTCGAGGGCGCGCGCATCCTCGAGGACTTCTTCCAGAAGGTCGCGAGCGGGGCGGACCTCGTGACGACGGCGGCGGAGACCGACCAGCTCATCGCCGACACGCTGAACTGACGCCGCACGCCGGGCGGCGGCCCCGACGGGTGACGTCCCACGTCACCCGTCGGGCGGACCGCCCGGCGTGCACCGGGGCGGGCCGTGCGGTGCCTCGCCCGTGCCCCAGCACCCGACCCCCGACCTCCGTGGAGCCCTCATGTCCGCCCTGCCCGCCGGTCGCGCCGCGACGCCGGCGCCACCGCCCTTCTCGCCGGCACCGGCGCCCGGTCGACGACGCCGTCGCCCCGCGCTCGGCGCGCACCTCCTGCTCGTCCCGGCGACGGTCGGGATCCTCGTCGGGCTCGGCTACCCGCTCGCGCGCCAGCTCGTGCTCTCCTTCCAGGAGTACGGGCTCGCCCAGCAGTTCGGCCGGCCGGCCGAGTGGGTCGGTCTCGACAACTACACGACCCTGCTGTCGGACCCGTACGTGTGGGCCGTCATCGGCCGCTCGATCGCGTTCTGCCTCGTCAACGCGCTGCTGACGATGGCGATCGGGATGGCGCTCGCGGTGCTCATGGCGCGCGTGGGCCGCGCGGCCCGGATGACGCTCCAGGTCAGCATGCTGCTCGCGTGGGGCACCCCGGTGCTCGCCACCATGACGGTGTGGCAGTGGCTGTTCGACTCCCAGTACGGCGTCGTCAACTGGCTGCTCGCCGAGCCGCTCGGCATGGAGGGCATGCGGTACCACTCGTGGCTCATCGAGCCGCTGTCGTTCTACGCGGTCGCGACCGTGGTCGTCGTGTGGATGTCGGTGCCGTTCGTGGTCTTCACGGTCTACGCGGGCCTGCTCCAGGTGCCGGCCGAGACGATGGAGGCCGCGCAGCTCGACGGCGCGAACGCGTGGCAGCGCTTCCGGCTCGTGACGGTCCCGATGGTCAAGCCGGTCCTCTTCGTCGTCCTGCTGCTCCAGGTCATCTGGGACCTGAGGGTGTTCACGCAGATCTACGTCCTGCAGCGCGCGGGGGCGCCCACGCGCGAGACGCACCTGCTCGGCACGTACATCTACTCGCTTGCCAAGGAGTTCTCCATGGCCGGCGCGATGGCGACGATCATGCTCGTCCTCACGCTCGCGCTCACGGCCTTCTACATCCGCCGCATGCTGCGCCAGGAGGAGGACCTGTGAGCCGGCCGACCACCACCGTCGAGGTGGCCAGGGGACGCGACGCGCGCGCGGGCGACCCGCCACGGCGCGCGGTCACGCGACCCGACGCCACGGGACGACGTCGCCGCGGCGGGGCCGCCGCGGTCGCCGTCCGGTGGCTGCTCGGCGCGCTCGCCGTCGTCGTCGCGCTGCTGTGGGTCTTCCCGATCTACTGGATGGTCGTCAGCGCGTTCCTGCCGACCAACCGGCTGCGCACGCCCGACCCCACGTTCTTCCCCGTCGACGGGACCCTGTCGAACGTGCGCCGCGTGCTCGCGGACCCGACCTTCTACACGGCGTTCCGGACGAGCCTCGCGGTGACGGCGATCGTCCTCGTCGTCGCGATCCTGTTCGCGTTCCTCGCCGCGCTCGCGGTGAGCCGGTTCCGGTTCCGGGGCCGGAGGTCGTTCGTGGTCACGGTGCTCGTCGTCCAGATGATCCCCGCCGAGGGACTGTTCATCTCGCAGTACCAGATGCTCGACGGCTGGGGCCTGGTCAACCGCGTCGCGGGGCTGAGCATCGTGTACGTCGCGGCTGTCCTGCCCTTCACGATCTGGATGCTCCGCGGGTTCGTGCAGGGCGTCCCGGTCGAGCTCGAGGAGGCCGGGACCGTCGACGGGCTGTCGCGGACGGGCGCGTTCTTCCGCATCACGTTCCCGCTCCTCGCGCCCGGGCTCGTCGCGTCGGGCGTCTACGGGTTCCTCCAGGCGTGGAACGAGTACACCCTCGCTCTCGTCGTCATGACCGACCCGGCCCGGCGCACGCTGCCGCTGTGGCTGCAGGGCCTCGTCGAGGCGAACCGGGCCACCGACTGGGGCGTCGTCATGGCAGGTGCGACCCTGATCGCCGTGCCTGTCATCTGCTTCTTCCTCGTCGTCCAGCACCGCATGACGGCCGGTCTCGTGGCCGGGGCGGTGAAGGGCTGATGCGCGGCGACGTCGCGTCCGCCCGTGAGGTCGTCGTCGGCCTGGACATCGGCGGCACCAAGGTGCACGGCGTGCTGCTCGTCGACGGCGCGGTCGTCGCGGAGGACCGGTTCGCGGTGCGGCACGGCGCCGACGGCGTCGTCGCGACCGCGACGCTCGCGGTCGACGCGCTCGCGGGACGCCTCGCGGCGCTCGTGCCGGGCGCCGAGGTCGGGGCGGTCGGCGTGGGCGTCCCCGGGCTCGTGCTCCCGGGCGCCGGCACGGTGGCGCACGCGGTGAACCTCGGCATCGTCGAGCCCGAGCCGCTCGGTGCACGCCTCGCGGGTGCGCTCGGCGTGCCCGTGACGGTCGAGAACGACCTCAACGTCGCCGCGCTGGGCGCCGCGCACGTGCTCGGCCTCGAGGGCGACCTCGCGCTCCTCGCGCTCGGCACGGGTGTCGCTGCGGGGCTCCTGCTCGACGGCCGGCTGCGCCGTGGCCACCGCGGCGCCGCGGGCGAGGTGGGGCACGTGCCGTACGCGGCGGACGGCCCGCGCTGCGCGTGCGGTCAGGTGGGGTGCCTCGAGCTCTACGCGTCGGGGTCGGCGATCGACGCGGCCTGGCCGTCGCCCGACGGCGTCCCGGCGCCCGCGCACCTGTTCCGGGCCGCGGCCGCGGGTGACGTCGACGCCGCGCGCGTCCGCGACCGCTTCGCCGACGCCGTCGCGACCGCGGTCCAGACGCTGACCCTCACGGTCGACGTCGAGCACGTCGTCCTGGGCGGCGGCGTGAGCGAGGTCGGCGAGCCGCTCCTCGTCGCGGTGCGCCGCGCCCTCCGCCGTCGTGAGGCGGCGTCGTCCTTCCTCGCGACGCTCGGGCTCGCCGACCGCGTCCGGCTCGCGCCGCCGGGAGCGCGGGTCGCACCGGTCGGTGCCGCGCTCGCGGCGCTGACCGGTCGGGACGCGGCGCGGGCCCCGGGGCACGCGGGCCCCTTGCCTGTCCGGCCGACGACGGCCACGGTGGCGTGATGGAGGTCGTCATCGCCCCGGGTCCGCAGCTCGCCCGCCTCGCCGCCGACGCCGTCGGGACCCTGCTGTCCCGCCGCCCGGACGCGGTCCTCGGCCTCGCGACGGGTTCCAGCCCGCTCGCCCTGTACGACGAGCTGGCGCGCCGGCACGCCGAGGAGGGCCTGTCGTTCGCGCGGGCGCGGGGCTTCCTCCTCGACGAGTACGTGGGCCTGCCGGCCGACCACCCCGAGCGGTACCGCGCGGTGATCGACCGCGAGCTCGTCTCGCGCGTCGACCTCGACCCCGGCGCGGTCCAGGGACCCGACGGCGCGGCCGACGACCTGCCGGCGGCGTGCCGACGCTACGAGGAGGCGATCGCCGCTGCGGGCGGCGTCGACCTGCAGGTCCTCGGGATCGGGACCGACGGTCACGTCGCGTTCAACGAGCCGGGCTCCTCGCTCGCCTCGCGCACGCGGGTCAAGACGCTCACCGAGCAGACGCGCCAGGACAACGCGCGCTTCTTCGACGGCGACCCCGACGCGGTGCCCCAGCACGTCCTGACGCAGGGGCTCGGGACCATCCTCGAGGCACGCCACCTCGTGCTGCTCGCGACGGGACGCGCGAAGGCCGAGGCCGTGCACCAGCTCGTCGAGGGCGCGGTCAGCGCGCTGTGGCCCGCGACGGTGCTCCAGATGCACCCGCACGTGACGGTGCTCGTCGACGAGGCCGCCGCGAGCCGCCTGCAGCTCGCCGACTACTACCGCGACGCGTGGCGGCACAAGCCCGCGTGGCAGGGGCTGTGACGCGCGCGGGGGTCGTGCTCGTCACCGCCCGGCGCCCGCCCGGCACCTCGGTCGTGTCGGGCCCGCCACGTAGACTGGCACGCATGAGCCAGACCCCCAGCGGACCCTCGGACCCGTTCGAGCACAGGAACCCGGGGGACCCCGCCGACGGCGGCGGCACCTCCACGAGCGTGCTCGAGCGGACCGAGACGCGCGAGGAGGTCGAGCCGGGCGACCACGAGCGCTTCTCGCACTACGTGCGCAAGGAGAAGATCCTCGAGTCCGCGATGACCGGGAACGCCGTCGTCGCGCTCTGCGGGAAGGTGTGGGTACCCGGGCGGGACCCGCAGAAGTTCCCGGTGTGCCCCATCTGCAAGGAGATCTACGAAGGCCTGCGCGAGCCGCAGGACGGCGGGGGCTCCGGCGGCGGCTCCGGTTCCGGTTCCGACTCCACCGGCGGACGGTGACCCGCCCGCACCACGGCGCACGCCACCAGCCCGGCCCGCACCACGGGCAGGGCTCGATGGCCGCGCCGTCCGCGACCGCTGCCTCGCACCTGTCGCCCGCGTTCCCGTCGCGTGCGCCGTGGGGCACGGCGCACAAGCTGCGCGCGTGGCAGGCGGCCGCCCTCGAGGCGTACGAGAGCCGCGAGCCGCGGGACTTCCTCGCGGTCGCGACCCCAGGCGCGGGCAAGACGACGTTCGCGCTGCGCATCGCGACGAACCTGCTCGAGCGCGGCGTCGTGCGCCGCGTGACGGTCGTCGCACCGACCGACCACCTCAAGCGCCAGTGGGCCGACGCCGCCGCGCGCGTCGGCATCCACCTCGACCCGAACTTCCGCAACAGCCAGGGCCGGCACGGGCACCACTTCGACGGCGTCGCGCTGACCTACGCGCAGGTCGCGACCAAGCCCGCGCTGCACGCGGCGCGCACCGCCGCCGCGCCGACCCTGGTGATCCTCGACGAGGTCCACCACGGGGGGGACGCGCTGTCGTGGGGCGACGCGGTGCGGGAGGCGTTCGAGGGCGCCACGCGTCGGCTCGCGCTCACCGGGACCCCGTTCCGCTCGGACACGGCGCCGATCCCGTTCGTGACCTACGCGCCGGACACCGACGGCGTGCGGCGCTCGCTCGCGGACTACACGTACGGCTACGGCGACGCGCTCCGTGACGGCGTCGTCCGCCCGGTGCTGTTCCTGTCCTACAGCGGCCAGATGCGCTGGCGCACACGGGCGGGCGACGAGGTGAGCGCCCGCCTCGGCGAGGCGCTGACCAAGGACATGACGGCGCAGGCGTGGCGCACGGCGCTCGACCCCGAGGGCGAGTGGATCCCGAGCGTGCTCGCCGCGGCGGACCGCCGGCTCTCCGAGGTGCGCCGCAGCGTCCCCGACGCGGGTGCGCTCGTCATCGCGTCCGACCAGACCGACGCGCGCGCCTACGCTGCGCACCTGCGCCGGATCACCGGCCAGGCACCGACCGTGGTGCTCTCCGACGACGACGGGGCATCGAGCCGCATCGACGAGTTCTCGGCGGGCGACTCGCGGTGGATGGTCGCGGTGCGGATGGTGTCCGAGGGCGTCGACGTCCCCCGGCTCGCCGTCGGCGTCTACGCGACCTCGACCGCGACGCCGCTGTTCTTCGCGCAGGCGGTCGGGCGCTTCGTCCGCGTGCGGCGCCGCGGTGAGACCGCGTCGGTGTTCCTGCCGTCGGTCCCGCAGCTGCTCGCGCTCGCAGCCACGCTCGAGCTCGAGCGGGACCACGCTCTCGACCGGCCGACGGGTGACGACGCGCCGGCCGAGGAGGACCTGCTCCTGCTCGACGCGAACCGCGAGGCGAAGGGCCCCGACGCGGTCGGCCCGGACGGCGTCGAGGGCACGTTCAAGGCCCTCGAGGCGCAGGCGAGCTTCGACCGGGTGCTGTTCGACGGCGGCGAGTTCGGCACGGGGGCCGACGTCGGTTCGGAGGAGGAGCTCGACTTCCTCGGCCTGCCGGGTCTGCTCGACGCCGACCAGGTGCGGACCCTCCTGAGCCAGCGGCAGAGCGACCAGGTCCGTCGGGGGCGAGGCCGCGCCGACGGGGCGGCGGACGCCCGCCCGGTGGTCGACCACCGCCGCCTCGCGGACCTGCGCAAGGAGCTGAACTCGCTGGTCAGCGCGTGGGCGCGGCGCAGCGGGCAGCCCCACGGGACGGTGCACACCGAGCTGCGCAGGCGGTGCGGCGGACCCGAGGTGGCGACCGCGACCGAGGAGCAGCTCGAGGCGCGCACCGCGATGGTCCGGGGCTGGTTCGTCGGCAGGCGGTGAGCCTCGGAGCCGCCCGCGTCGAGCGAGCGCCGACGCTTTTACCAGCACTCCACTACTTCCGCGCGACTTGTCGCGCAAGCCCCCTTTCAGGATGCGGACCCGTTGAAGCGCTGCCAGTCTCGTGATCAGGAAGCCCGCCGACCGGCGGGCGTTTCACGAAAGGGAGAGACCATGCCCACCTGGCTCCTCATCCTCATCGTCGGCATCGTCCTGCTGGTGTTCGGGATCGCGGTCGAGGCCGCTCAGTTCCTCATCTGGCTCGGCATCGTCGTCCTCGTCGTCAGCCTCGTGCTCGGCCTGGTCGGTGGTCGCAAGAGGGTCTGACCCGCGCCCGGCGTGAGCCGGGCGGCACGTCAGCGACACGTCGAGGCCCGGCCCCCTTCCCGGGGGCCGGGCCTCGGCGCGTCAGCGGTCCCTGCCGGCGGCTCAGCTGAGCCGCAGCACCGTCGTGGGGATCGCCGGGTCGCCCACCGAGAGCCGCCGCGCGCCGCGCGGCAGCTCGGCGCGCGAGGCCTGGTGGCGCTCGACGGCGTTGGCCACGCCGACCGCCCCGGTCCACCGCGTGTCGACGGCCCCGTGCGCGACGAGCGGCACCATGAGACGTCGCAGCTCGGCCTCCGCCGGGGTCCACGTCGCCACGGCGTCGTCCGGACCCGTCACCACGACCTCCTCGACCGCACGCCCCTCGGCGTCGAGGCGGCGGGCCGCGCACTTGCGCCCGCCGACCGACCCCTTGCGGGCCGACGCCTTCTCGACCGGCTCGAGCGTCCCGTCGCGCCCCTCGCGTGCCACGAGCTTGTAGACCATGCCGCACGTGGGCGCACCCGACCCCGTGACGACGGAGGTGCCCACGCCGTACGAGTCCACCGGCGCCACGGCGAGCGCCGCGATCGCGTACTCGTCGAGGTCGGAGCTGACGACGATCCGGGTGCCGGTCGCGCCGAGCCCGTCGAGCTGCTCGCGCACCTCCTGCGCGAGCTGGAGGAGGTCGCCCGAGTCGAGGCGGACCGCGCCGAGGTCCCGCCCCGCGACGTCGACGGCGTTCCGCACGCCCTGGGCCACGTCGAAGGTGTCGACGAGCAGCGTCGTCCCGGCGCCCTGCGCCGCGACCTGCGAGGCGAACGCGGAGCGCTCGTCGTCGTGCACCAGGGTGTACGAGTGGGCCGCGGTGCCGATCGTCGGAAGGTCGTAGCGGCGTCCCGCCTCGAGGTTCGACGTCCCCGCGAACCCCGCGACGACCGCGGCCCGCGCTGCCGCCACGGCGGCGTGCTCGTGCGCGCGGCGGGACCCCATCTCCAGGCACGGGCGACCCACGGCCGCGCTCGTCATGCGCGAGGCGGCGGACGCGACGGCGGAGTCGTAGTTGAGCACCGACAGGACGAGGGTCTCCAGCAGAAGCGCCTCGGCGAACGTGCCCTCGACCACCATGACGGGGGAGCCGGGCAGGAAGACCTCACCCTCCGCGTACCCCGTGATCGAGCCGCCGAAGCGGTAGTCCTCGAGCCACTCGAGCGTGGGCGCGTCGACCACCCGGTGGCGTGAGAGGAACTCGAGCTCGTCCTCGCCGAACCGGAAGTCGGCGAGGGCCTCGAGCACGCGTCCCGTCCCGGCCAGGACGCCGTACCGGCGGCCGTGCGGGAGGCGACGGCTGAACACCTCGAAGACGCAGTGGCGGTGCGCCGTGCCGTCCGCGAGCGCTGCCTGGAGCATCGTCAGCTCGTAGCGGTCGGTGAGCAGCGACGTCGACGGCCGCATCCTCGCCGTCGGGGTCAGCGCCGTGAGGACGTCGTCGGACGGCGAGGGCAGCTCCGCACTCATGGGCACACGGTAGGCAATGGGGGGTGCGTCCCGCCTGCGGACGCCCGAGGGGCGGACGCCGGGACGGGTCGGACCCGACGCGCGCCGGGTCGGCGCGCTGCGTCCGGTCCGGTCTGCCTAGAGTTGTCCCGTGCGCGAGGTGGCGTCGGAGGGCGCAGGGACGTCCGTGGTGGTGCGGACGATCTTCGCCGTGCCCGGACGCGCTGCGCGCACGCGTCGCGTCCTCGAGCCCTACCGGCTCCTCGCACCCGCCGACCGGCGCGACGGCCCGGGTCCCGGGCTGCACGCGCTCCCGCAGCCGGCCGACGTGCGCCGGCCCGCGGTCCGCGTGAGCTCGCCGTCCACCGGGACGCTGCCCGCGCAGGACGTGGCGTCCGCCCCGGCGCCGCTCGGCGACGGCTGGACGACGGTCGTGTGGAACGACCCGGTCAACCTCATGAGCTACGTGACGTACGTCTTCCGCAGCTACTTCGGCTACACGGCCGAGCGCGCCCACCGGCTGATGCTGCAGGTCCACACGGAGGGGCGGGCGACCGTGTCGCGGGGTAACAGGGAGCAGATGGAGATCGACGTCCAGGCGATGCACGGCTTCGGGCTGTGGGCCACCGTCCAGCCGGCGGACGGCTGACGTGCACACGTTCCACCAGGAGGGCGCCGCGTACGTCGCGCGCCTGGAGGCGCCCGAGCGGGCGGTCCTGCTGGAGGTGGTCGACGACGTGGTCGAGCTGCTCGACGCGCCGACGGGACCGCGCGACGGTGCCGCCGACGAGGCCGTGGCGCCGGGGCGTGCGGGAGACCCGCTCGACGAGGTCCGGATGCAGGGGCACGCGCTCCCGGCGCCGGTCGACCCGGCGGTCCTTCGCCTCCTGCCGCACGGCTCGGAGGACGCGGAGGTCGCGGCCGAGTTCCGGCGCCTGACGGAGGGCGACCTGCGGTCGACCAAGTCCGACCAGCTGCTCCGGCTGCGCGCCTGCATCGACGCCGCGTGGCCGGACCTCGTGGTCGTGCCGAGCGAGGCGCCACGGATCGCGGCCGCGCTCACGGATGTGCGTCTCGTCACGTCCGAGCGGCTCTCGGTGCGCACGGACGCCGACGCCGACGCGCTGTACCGCCTCGTGCTCGAGGACGCCGACGGACCAGACGCGCCCGAGGACGAGGACACCACCGAGCAGGCGCACAGGCTCCTGGCCACCGTCTACGTCATGCTGAGCCTCCTCCAGGAGTCGCTCGTCGAGCTCATGATCGCGGGCCTGGAGGCCGACGGCGACGACGCGTCCGACGCGGCGTCCGGCGCTGCCGCGGAGGGCACGGACGGCGACCCCGACCCGACCGGCCCGGGGGCTCCGCACTAGGCTCGCCCCCGTGAACGACGCGCCGATCGGCATCTTCGACTCGGGTGTGGGCGGGCTGACGGTCGCCCGTGCCGTCCTGGACCAGCTGCCCACCGAGTCGGTGCTCTACATCGGCGACACAGCCAACGGGCCGTACGGGCCCAAGCCCCTCGCGGCGGTCCGCGCCCACGCGCTCGAGGTCATGGACGACCTGGTCGACGCGGGCGTGAAGATGCTCGTCATCGCGTGCAACAGCGCGTCGGCGGCCGTGCTCCGCGACGCGCGCGAGCGCTACACGCAGCGGCGCGGCCTGCCCGTGGTCGAGGTGATCCTCCCGGCCGCCCGGCGGGCTGCCGCGGCGACCCGCACCGGGCGGGTCGGGGTCATCGGCACGCGGGCGACGATCGAGTCGCGTGCGTACGACGACGCGTTCGCGGTCGCCCCGGAGATCACGCTGACGACGCACGCGTGCCCGCGGTTCGTCGAGCTCGTCGAGGCGGGCCGCACCTCGGGCCCGGACGTGCTCGCCGTCGCGCACGAGGAGCTCGCGCCGGTCCGCGACGCGGGCGTCGACACGCTCGTGCTGGGCTGCACGCACTACCCGCTCCTGACGGGCGTCATCTCGTACGTCATGGGGGAGCAGGTCACGCTCGTCTCGAGCGCCGAGGAGACCGCGAAGGACGTGTACCGGACGCTCGTCGCGCACGGTCTGGAACGGGACCCCGCCCTCGGCCCGCCGACGCACCGCTTCCTCGCGACGGGCGACGCCGACGGGTTCGAGCGTCTCGCGCGACGCTTCCTCGGGCCCGAGGTCGACGCGGTCGAGCCGGCCGGGGCGCTGCGGTGAGCCCCTCGGTCGGGGTCGTGGGCTTCGCGGGCTCCGCTGGCCCGGGGACGGGGGCGGCGTGCGCCTGACCGTCGTCGGCTGCTCGGGCTCGTTCCCCGGGCCGGGGTCGGCCGCCTCCTGCTACCTCGTCCAGGCCGACGACGCCGAGGGGCGCACCTGGAGCGTGCTGCTCGACCTCGGCAGCGGCGCCCTCGGTCCGCTGCAGCGCGTGTGCGACCCCGCGGCGCTCGACCTGGTCGGGCTGTCGCACCTGCACCCCGACCACGTCGCCGACGTCTCGGGCCTGTACGTCTACCTGCGCTACCGGCCGGACGGCGTCCGGCGGCGTGGCCCGCTGCCCGTGCACGGGCCGTTCGGGACCGCGTCGCGCCTCGCCGACCAGTACGGCCTCGAGCCGGGGGAGTCGATGGCGGACCAGCTCACGGTGCACGCCTGGCAGCCGGGCAGCCCGGTCCGGGTGGGTCCGCTCGAGCTGACCCCGGTGGCCGTCGAGCACCCCGTGCCGGCCTACGGCGTACGCGTGTCCGGCCCGTCCGACGAGGACCCCTCGCGCACCGTGGTCCTGGCGTACTCGGGCGACACCGACGTGTGCGACGGCCTCACGCCGCTCGCGGCGGGTGCGGACCTGTTCCTGTGCGAGGCGGCGTTCGTGGAGGGCCGCGACGACGCCGTCCGCGGCATCCACCTCACGGGTCGCCGCGCGGGGCTCGCCGCCACCGCCGCGGGCGCCGCGCGCCTGCTGCTCACGCACGTACCCGCGTGGAACGAGCCCGGCGTGGCGGCGGCCGAGGCCGCGGACGTCTTCGACGGCCCGATCGGCACGGCGCACGCGGGGCTCGTCGTCACGCTCTGAGGCCGTCGGACCCGGCGGATAGGGTCGTCGCCATGACGACCTCAGCCGGCCCCACCCTGCGCGCCGACGGCCGCCGACCCGACGAGCTCCGCGAGGTGCGCTTCACGCGCGGCTGGCTCGACTCCGCGGAGGGGAGCGTCCTCGTCGAGTTCGGCGGGACGCGCGTGCTGTGCGCCGCCTCGTTCACCGAGGGGGTGCCCCGCTGGCGCAAGGGGTCCGGCGAGGGATGGGTCACCGCGGAGTACGCGATGCTGCCGCGCGCGACGAGCACCCGCAGCGACCGCGAGTCGGTGCGCGGACGCATCGGTGGCCGCACCCACGAGATCTCGCGGCTGATCGGGCGCTCGCTGCGCGCCGTCGTCGACGTCAGGGCGCTCGGCGAGAACACCGTGGTGCTCGACTGCGACGTCCTCCAGGCCGACGGCGGGACGCGCACGGCCGCGATCACGGGGGCGTACGTCGCGCTCGCGGACGCCGTCGCGTGGGCCAAGCGCACGGGTGTCGTCCCAGCGGGGCGGACGGTCCTGCGCGACTCCGTCGCGGCCGTGAGCGTGGGCATCGTGGACGGGACGCCCGTGCTCGACCTGCCGTACGTCGAGGACGTCCGCGCCGAGACGGACATGAACGTCGTCGTCACGGGGTCCGGGGCGTTCGTCGAGGTGCAGGGCACCGCGGAGCAGACGCCGTTCGACCGCGCCGAGCTCGACCGGCTCCTCGACCTCGCGGTGCAGGGGACCGACCGCCTCGCGCGGCTCCAGGCGGAGGCGCTCGCGGACGGGACACCGTGACGGCGCGCGTCGTCCTCGCGACGCACAACCGGCACAAGCTCGGCGAGCTCCGGGCGATCCTCGCGCCGGTCCTGCCCGGCCTGGCACCCGACGACGTCGTGAGCGCGGCGGACCTCGGCGCCGAGCCGCCCGTCGAGGACGGCGTGACGTTCGCCGAGAACGCCCTCATCAAGGCGAGGGCGCTCGCGCGCACGACGGGGCTCGTCGCCGTCGCCGACGACTCGGGGCTGTGCGTCGACGTCCTCGGGGGCGCCCCGGGTGTGTTCTCGGCGCGGTGGGCGGGCGCGCACGGCGACGACGCCGCCAACCTGCGGCTCCTGCTCGACCAGCTCGCCGACGTCCCGGAGCGGCACCGCGGCGCCGAGTTCCGGTGCGCGGCGGCGCTCGTCACGCCGGACGGCCACGAGCACGTCGAGACCGGGGTGCTGCGCGGCGTGCTCGCCTCGGCGCCGCGCGGCGAGAACGGCTTCGGGTACGACCCGGTGCTCGTGCCCGAGCGCCAGCCGAGCCGCGCGGCCGGACGGCGTCTGACGTCGGCCGAGCTCACGCCCGAGGAGAAGAACGCCGTGTCTCACCGTGGCGAGGCGTTCCGCGCGCTCGCCCCCGTGCTCGCCGCGGTGCTCGCGGGCGGTCGCACCCCGGCCTGAGCCGGCTCGATACCGGCCTGAGCCGGCTCGATCCGAGCCTGAGCCGGCTCGACCCCGGCCGGGCCCCTCAGGGCAGGCGGCCGACGTGCGCCATCGCCTGGCGCAGCAGGTAGCCCTGGCCACCGGTCATCTCGACCTGAACCTGCTCGCTGCACGCCTCCTCGGGGGTCATCCACGCGAGCTCGAGCGCGTCCTGCTGCGGCTCGCAGTCGCCCGCGACCGGCACGACGTACGCGAGGGACACGGCGTGCTGACGCGAGTCGTGGTAGGGCGTCACTCCGGGTGTGGGGAAGTACTCGGCGACCGTGAACGGCTGGGGCGTCGCCGGGATCTGCGGCAGCGCGACCGGCCCGAGGTCCTTCTCGAGGTGCCGGACGAGCGCGTCCCGCACGCGCTCGTGGTACATGACGCGGCCCGACACGAGCGAGCGCGTCATCGCGCCCACGCTGTTGACGCGCAGCAGGAGGCCGACGGCGACGACGTCACCGCTGTCGTCGACGCGCACCGGCACGGCGTCGACGTAGACGAGCGGCATGCGGCGGCGGGCCGCGGCGAGCTCCGACTCGCTCAGCCAGCCGTCGGGCTTGGGCGGCTCGGGGAAGTCGGCGGTCTCCGTCATGGTGGCGAGGCTACCCAAGGGCGGATGGAATACCTGGGCGGGGCGCGTGTTGTCGCCCGCAGGCGCGGTGGTGACGCCGCGAGTCGACGGAAGGGGACGACATGCCGACGATCGAGCTCACCGAGAGCACGTTCGAGCAGACGGTGCTGGAGAACGACATCGTGCTCGTGGACTTCTGGGCGTCGTGGTGCGGACCGTGCCGCATGTTCGCGCCGGTGTTCGAGGCGTCGTCGGAGGCGCACCCCGACGTCGTCCACGGCAAGGTCGACACCGAGGCCGAGCAGGCGCTCGCCGGGGCCGCCCAGATCACGTCCATCCCGACGCTGATGGCTTTCCGCGAGGGGATCCTCGTCTTCGCCCAGCCGGGTGCCCTGCCGCGCGAGGCGCTCGAGCAGGTGGTCACCGCCGTGAAGGGCCTGGACATGGACGCGGTGCGCGAGCAGGTGGCCACGCAGCGCGAGAAGGCCGCCGCCGACCAGGAGGGCTGACGCCGACCGGCGGGCGCGCGCGGACCAGCGGGCCCACGCGTGGGCGAGGCCGGGTGCGCGAGGCGGGAGTCGAACCCGCACGCCCGAGGGCACCAGGACCTAAACCTGGCGCGTCTGCCTGTTCCGCCACTCGCGCTCGCCCCGAGCCTAGGGCTTCGGACCCGGGCGCAGGCGCGCCGACCTCAGTCCAGGCCGAGGTCCCGGCGCAGCTTCGCGACGTGGCCCGTGGCGCGCACGTTGTACTGCGCCACCTCCACGCGTCCGTCCGGACCGACGACGACCGTCGAGCGGATGACGCCCTCGACGGTCTTCCCGTACAGCTTCTTCTCGCCGTACGCACCCCACGCCTCGAGCACCGAGCGGTCCGGGTCGGACGCGAGCGGGTAGGTCAGCGCCTCCGCCTCGGCGAACTCCGCGAGCCGGTCGACAGGGTCCGGCGAGATGCCGACGACGGAGTAGCCGGCGGCCTCGAGGGAGGCGTACGAGTCGCGGAAGTCGCACGCCTCGGTGGTGCAGCCGGGCGTCATCGCCGCCGGGAAGAAGAACACGACGACGCGGCGGCCGCGCAGCGAGGACAGCGCGAGGGTCCCGCCGTCGGCGGTGGCGAGGGTGAAGTCGGGCGCGAGGTCGCCGACGGCGAGGCGGGGCATGGGGTCTCCTTCCGGCTGGGCACAGGGTAGCCGCCGCCCGGGCCGGCCCCGCGCCCCGGCGCCCCCCGGTGCCGTGCGACCGCCGGGGTCGCGTCCGCCGTCGCGGGGGCGGGGGGGGCCGGGGGGCCCCCCG
>JAUZVJ010000051.1:0-19082 GCA_031844515.1 Actinotalea sp. AC32
CACCCCCGTCCACGAGCCGCAGGGCCGCGCCCACGGCCGCCGTCACGACGACGGCGAGCGCCGACCAGCCGAGCACGGCCAGCCGCCGTCCGGGTGCGACGAACCGCCGCACCACGAGCACCGTCCCGACGGACCACACGAGCAGCGCGACCGCCCCACCGGCGAGGAGGCCCATGATCACCGCGGCGAGGTCGGCCCACGTCTCGTACTCGGGCGCCTGCGCGGCGTAGAGGGCGCCGACCCCGAGGCCGACGACGACGCCCGCGACACCCGCCGCGACCAGGACGCCGACCATCCACAGCGCCATGCGCGACCTACGGCTCATGCGGACCTCCGAGGTGCACGCTCACGGGAGCCGGACCGTCGTCGGCCCGGGTGCCCGCACGCTAGCGGGGTCAGCGCGACGAACCGATGCGGGACGTGCTCGACACGCGCCGGACGAGCTCGCGCACGCCCTCGCCGCTCAGCACGAACGTCTCCTTGTCGGTGCACGACCACGCCTGCTCGCCGTCGACGTGGCCCTCGGCGCGCTGCACGAGGAACGTCACGTGGCCCCGCCGGTCCTGCGGGAGGGGCGTGACCTTCCACGTCACCTCGTGGCCGTCCAGGGGGTGCAGCCCGTGGAGCACGACCGACGTCGCACGCTCGTGAGCAGGACCCGCATCGAGAGTCGTCATCACACACCTCGCCGTCGTCAGCCGTCGTCACCTGGGATCACCCGTCGGCAGCCGTCGCCAGCCATCAGCACAGCCACGGCACCGACCGGACGGCACCGCGCCGCCCTCACCGTCCAGATCGGCACGCGCGCGGCGGGGACAAGTGCTCGCGGAGGTGAATCACGACGCGCGCGCGTCGGAGGCCCGGCATAGCGTCGTGCCGACCGCCGACCGACCAGTGAGGCAGCCCATGAGCAGCACGAGCACCGACGACGACGCCCGGCCGGGCACGCCCGAGGGCGGCACCGGCGCGGACGACCAGCTCACGGACCCGTCGCCCGGCGAGCTGACCGACCGCGCACCCGCCGCGGAGGAGGCACCCGGTGCTCCGCTGGTCCTCGTGCTGCACGGCGCGCGGGGCGACCTCTCACGGCGCTCCGTCTACCCGGCGCTCGCGACGCTCCAGCGTCGCCGTCTGCTGCCCCGGCACTGGGCGCTGCTGGGGACGGGGCGCGAGGACATGGCCGACGACGAGTTCCGCGCCCACGTGGCCGCGTCGCTCGAGGAGTTCGGCCACGAGGGCGACGACGCCGAGGCGATGACGCGGCACAGCGTGTTCTGCAGCGAGGTCGGTGGCGACGACCCCGGCACGCTCCCGGCGGCGCTCGAGCGCGTCCGCGGCGTGCTCGCCGACGCGGCGGGCTGCGACCGGGACGACGTCGTCGTCGTGCACTACCTCGCGATCCCGCCGGCGGCGTTCGAGCCGCTCACGCGCAACCTCGGCCGGCACGGCCTGACGCGTGGGCCGGACGGGCGTGCCGAGACGGTGCGCGTCGTCTACGAGAAGCCATACGGCACGGACCCGGACTCGTTCCACCGCCTCGACGCCGTCGTGCACGACGTGCTCGAGGAGCGGCAGGTCTTCCGGATCGACCACTTCCTCGGCAAGGAGGCGACGCAGAACCTGCACGTCCTGCGCTTCGCGAACGAGCTCTTCGAGAGCGTGTGGTGCCGCGAGCACGTCGAGCAGGTCCAGATCGACGTCCCCGAGACCCTCGACGTCGCGCAGCGCGCCGAGTTCTACGACGCGACCGGGGCAGCGCTCGACATGGTCGTGAGCCACCTGTTCCAGGTCGCCGCGCAGGTCGCGATGGAGCCGCCGAAGGGCATGAGCATCGACAACCTCGTCGCCGCGCGCGAGGCGGCGATCGCGTGCTTCCGGCCGCTGGACCCCGCCGACGACGTCGTGCTCGGCCAGTTCGAGGGCTACCGCGACATCGAGGGCGTCGACGACGCCTCGACGACCGACACGTTCATCGCGGCACGCCTGTGGGTCGACAACGACCGCTGGCGCGGCGTGCCGTTCCTGCTGCGGACCGGCAAGAGGATGGCCGCGTCGGCGCAGCGCGTGACGCTCGTGCTGCGCCGCGACCCCGTCCGGCTGTTCGGGGACAAGGTCGAGGCAGGGCTCATCAGCCTGTCGCTCAAGGGCGACGGCGCGATCGAGGTCACGACGAGCATCAAGAAGCCCGGGCCCGAGCTCGACCTCGTCCCGGGCACCGCACGGCTGGACCTGTCCGACGTCGAGGGTGCCGAGCCGCTGTCGCCCTACGCGTCCCTCGTGCACGACGTGCTGGTCGGCGACCGGACCCTGTTCACGACGCCCGAGGGGCTCGAGGACGCGTGGCGGGCGTTCGCGCCGATGCTCGGCGACGCACGCCCGGACCCGCTGCCCTACGCACCCGGGTCGTGGGGCCCGGCGGAGGCGGACCGCCTCGCCGAGCCCCACGGCTGGGTCGTCGGCGGCTGACGTCAGCCGCGCGCGACCGGCACGCAGACGTCGGTGACCCACGCCGCCGGGTCCGGTGCCTCCATGGGCCCGACCACGTAGACGTCGAACATCGGCCCGTCGACGCGGTAGCCGTTCGCGGCGACCCAGCGGCCGATCGCCTCCGCGGCGGCCGGCATGCCCTCGTACGGCCCGTGCAGGCGACCGCACGCGACGGTCACCTCGGGGAGCTCGACGCAGCGGACGTCGCCGGACCCCTCGAACGGGGCGACGACGTCCAGCCGGACCTCGACGTCGGCGTCGTGCTCGACGACGTCGGCGTCGTGGAAGACGGCCGCGGCGACGCCGTCCGGTGCCGGCACGGCGCCCACGCCGGGCAGCGCGGCCATGAGCCGGCCCCAGAGCTGCCCCTCGGCGCTGTACTCGGGGATGACGTCACGCAGCGACGCGACGGTGCGCGGCGCGAACGTGCGCAGCGCGACCTCGACGGGCGGGGTGGTCGTGGACATGGGTTCCTCCAGCTGGGTGATGAGGTGGTCCACCTTCCGGAGCCGGGCGGCGACGGCGTCGGCCTCGGTCTCGAGGTCACCGCGGCGGCCCTTGAGGACCGCGGCGAGGAGCGCCCGGTCGTCGAGCGCGGCTGCGCACCGCGCGAGCTCGGCGACCGGGAGCCCGACGTCGCGGAGCTCGACGACCCGGGCCGCCGTCCGCAGCAGGTCCACGGAGTAGCGGCGGTACCCGGTCCACGGGTCCGTCTCGGTCGGGTGCAGGACGCCGTGCTCGTCGTAGTGACGCAGCATCCGGACGCTGATCCGGGACAGCCGCGAGAACTCGCCGATGGTCAGCAGTCGCGCGCCGGAGGAAGGCATACCCACAGCACAGACCCTGCCACCGTGTGAGGGGCAAGGTGCGGGCGTTCGGGTGAGTCCGCTGGAAAGCCCCGAACCGGGCACGCGCACGTCGGTAGGCTCCCAGGGCGATCATCGTCGTCAGCAGGGGGACCGCATGCTCACCTTCGTCATCATCGGCGCCGTCGGCCTCGTGGTCCTGCTCGGGTCGCTCGTGCTGGGTGACGCCGTCGAGCTCGGTGACGGTGCGGTCTCCGGCACGTCGCTGGGCGCGGGCGCGGTCGGCTTCGGCGCGATCGGCGCCATCACCACCGCGCTCGGCCAGCCCGTCGGCGTCGCGTACGCCGCGTCCGCCGTCTTCGCGGTGCTCGTCGTCGTGGGCGTGGGGCGGATCATCGCGAGCCTGCGCGCGACCGAGGACGGCAAGCCGCGCGACCTCACGGGGGTCCAGGGCGTCGTGACCTCGACGATCATGCCGGGCGGGTCGGGCGAGGTCAGCCTCGACGACCCGACCGAGCTCGAGCGCCGCCTCGCGTGGTCCGACCAGCCGATCGCCGCCGGGACGCGCGTCGTCGTCCTCCAGCAGTCCGGCAGCCGGGTCAAGGTCGCCCCGGCGGACGCCTGACCTCCTCCACCACCACCAGAAAGGGGTCGGCGTGCCCAACGTGGACCAGCTCGCCTCCCAGACGATCGTGACCCTCTCGATCGTCGCCCTCGTCATCGCGCTGCTCGCGATCGTCGGGTTCATCGCGAACCGGATCCGGCGGGTCCCGCCGAACGAGGCCCTCATCATCGTCGGCCGCGGTGCCGGCAAGGCCGCCGCCGGGGAGACCGGTCAGCGCGTCGTCGTCGGCGGTCGCGTCTTCGTGTGGCCGATCCTCCAGCAGGGCTTCCCGATCTCGCTCGAGCAGCGCCAGATCGGCATCACCGTCGAGGGCGTCGACAAGAACCGCATCAAGATCGCGATCAAGGCGTCGATCAACTTCAAGGTCCGGGGCGACGAGGAGGGCGTGCGCCGCGCCGCGCAGCGCTTCCTGTCCCAGCAGGGCACCCTGACCGAGATCATCAAGGAGTCCCTCGAGGGCTCGCTGCGGTCGATCGTCGGCGACATGACGATCGAGCAGATCATCAGCGACCGGAAGGGCCTGTCGGACCGCGTCGTCGAGTCCACCAAGGCCGACCTCGCCGAGCAGGGCCTCCAGGTCGACCTGCTCAACATCTCCGACATCTCCACGCCCGGGTCGGACTACCTCGCGAACCTCGGCCGCGCCGAGAACGCGCGCGCCCGCCAGGTCGCCGAGGTCTCCGAGGCCGAGGCGCGCCGCGCCGCCGAGTTCGCCGTCATCGAGGCGGCCGAGCAGATCGCCGAGCGCCAGAAGGCGCTCGACCTGCGCAAGGCGCTCATCAAGGCCGAGACGGACCGCGCCAACGCCGAGGCCGAGGCGTCGGGGCAGCTCGCGCGCGCCGAGCAGGACAAGCTGGTCGCCGCGCTCCAGCGCGAGGCGCTCGCCGAGCAGGCGCGCGTGACCGAGGAGCAGCTCGACATCGACGTCCGCAAGCCCGCCGAGGCCCAGGCGTACGCCGCGGTCCAGAAGGCCAACGCCGAGCGTGACGCGACGAACGCCGCGACCGAGGCCGACGCGTTCAAGCGGACCACGATCGCGACCGCCAACAAGACCGCCGCGATCCAGGACGCCGAGGCGGCCGCCGAGGCCGTCCGCCGCGCCGGTGAGGCCGAGCGCGACCGCCAGGTCGCCCTCGCCGCCGGTATCCGCGCCGAGGGTGAGGCGCGCGCCGCCGCGACCGAGGCCGAGGGCCGCGCCGAGGCCGCCGCGACCGACGCCAAGGCCGAGGCGCTCAAGAAGTACGGCCAGGCCGCCCTCGCCCAGGAGGTCATCTCGCGGCTGCCCGAGATCGTCCGGGCCGCCGCCGAGCCGATCGCCTCGGTCGGCCAGATGACGGTCGTCTCGACCGACGGCGCGTCGTCGCTCACGAAGAACGTCGCATCGGTGCTCGGCGAGGGGCAGCAGGTCATCAAGCAGCTCACCGGGCTCGACCTGACGCAGCTCATCGGCGGCATCGCCGGGACCGTCGCGCCCGGCTCGACCGGGTCGACCGCGTCGAGCCCGACGTCGGACGGACGCGTGCCGAGCGCCTGACCCGAACGGACCCGGACGCCGTCGGCCCCCGCTGGGGTCGGCGGCGTCCGTGTCTCGTGGCCCGGCCAGGACGTCGGGCGATCAGCGGGCGTCCGTGTCTCGTCGCCCGGTCACGAGGTCGGGTCGGCCACCCGGGCGCGACCCGCGACGAGCAGCGCCGCGCCGACCGCGACCGTCACCGCACCCGAGACGAGCAGGCTCGCGCGCGCGCCGATCGCGGCGACCACGCCCGCGCCGACGGCGAGCCCGACGAGGTTGGCGACCTGGAGGCCGCCGCTCACGGCGGCGAAGACCCGGCCACGCTCGGCGTCGGCGGTCCGGGCCCGCACGAGCGCGTTGAGCGCGACCCGCTGCGCCGCGTTGGCCGCCCCGCCGAGCACCCACCCGGTGCCGACGGCGACGATCGAGACGACCGAACCGGTCACGAGCAGCCCGACGCCCATGAGCACGACCGCGGCGGCGAGCGCCCGGAACAGCGCGGGCTGGCCCACGAGGCGGCCGGCGGCCCACCCGCCCAGCACACCCGCCGCGGGCCACAACGCGGTGACGACGCCGTACGCACCGGGCCCGGCGCCGACGTCACCGAGCACGTAGAAGACGTCGGCGACGTTGACGACGACGCTGACGAGGGTCGCGGCCGCGAGCCCGCCGACGCCGAGCAGGAGCACGCGGTCGGTCCGCAGCCGCGCGAAGCCGAGCCACAGCCCGCCGTCGTCGGCACCCGCGGTGCGCTCGGGGCGGCGGTGCGTCCGGACCGCGAGCACGGCCACCGCGAGCACGCCGTAGGACGCGGCGTCGACGAGCAGCGCGGTGCGCACCGAGGTGGCCTCGACGAGCAGCCCCGCGACCGCGAAGCCCACGAGGAAGCCCGTCTGGCTGATCATCGAGAACCAGCCGTACGCGCGCGTCGCGCGCTCCTCCCCCGTGACGCGCGGGAGGAGGGCAGCGATCACCGGGTTGCTGAGCGCGGTCCCGACCCCGAGCAGCACGAGCGCGCCGACGACGACGCCCTCGCGCCCGGGGCCGAGCCCGACGAGCGCCGCCAGCAGCACCGCGACGCCCTGCAGCAGGGTCGCGGCGACGAGCAGCGGACGGTTGGACACCCGGTCGACGAGGCGCCCGACGAGGGGCGCGAGGAGCGCGATCGGCACGAGCTCCGCGCCGAGCGCCGCCGCGACCCACGCCGCGCCCGACGGCTCGAGGTGGACCATGACCGCGAGCAGCGACAGCGAGCCACCGACCGTCGAGACGCCCGTCCCCGTGAGCAGGATCGCGAGGTCGCGCCGAGCCGCGCGCGCGTCGTGGGTGGGCGCGCCCGCCGTCGGGGATGGTGCAGGGGTCACGGCGGTCGAGCCTGGCACACGGGCGGGTGACGGGGCGGGTGACGGTGCGGCAATCGGGTGGCGCGCCGACGGCGGGCGCACCGAGGATGCGTCCCGTGGAGGACGTGGACGACGTGGACGACCTGGACGTGGCCGACGACGGCCGGGGCGGTCCGGGCGCGGAGCGACCGCTCACCGGGTGGGTGCAGCAGGCCCACGCCGACGCGTGGCGCGAGCTCGCGCTGTGCCGGCCCCACGGTGCGGTGCTCGACGTGCCCGGCGCGACCCTCGTGTCGTCCGGGCTGCCCTTCCCGCAGTACAACGGCGCGGACGTGAGCGACCCCGTCCTGGTCGACGTGGACGTCGTCGGCGCGTGGTTCGCCGCGCGCGGCGTGCCGTGGGCGTGGCGGCTGCCGGCCGGGACGCCGTGGGCGCACGGGCCGCTCGTCGTCCGGCAGCGGCTCATGGGGGCCCGCCCGGACGAGCTGCGGCCGGCTGCCGGACCGGACGGCCTGGTGCTCCGGGCCGCGGGTCCCGACGACCTGCCGACGGTCGCCGCCGTCGACGTCGAGGCGTTCGGCGGGGACGCCGCCGTCGCCCGCGCCTGGATCGGTCCGCAGCTCACGGCGACGCACGTGACCGTCGGCCTCGCGCTCCTCGGCGACGAGCCCGTCGGGACCGCCTACACGGTGCGGTCGGACGGCGACGCCGGCCCGGCCGTGCTGCTCGCTGGGGTCGGCGTGGTCCCGCGGGCGCGCGGTCGTGGCGTCGCCGCGGCGCTGTCGTCCTGGCTCGTGGCCGAGTCCGTCGAGGCCGGTGCCGGGCTCGCGCACCTGCAGCCCGACGACGAGCGGGCGGCGCGCGTGTACGCACGTCTGGGCTTCACCGAGGTGGGTGGCCTCGACATCCGCGCCGCGCCCGAGGGCCCGACGGCCTCCTGACGGGTCCGCGGACGCGGTGTCGGAGGTCGCCCCTAGCCTCGGACCATGCTCCTGCTCGACGACGCGACGATCGTCTACTCCGCGACGGACCTGGCCACGGCCTCGTCCTGCGAGTACGCGCTGCTGCGCGGGCTCGACGCGAAGCTCGGTCGGGGCGAGGACCTCGTCCTCCCGCAGGACGCGATGCTCGAGCGCGCCGCACGGCTCGGCGACGTGCACGAGGCGCGCGTGCTCGCCGAGATGGTCGAGCGCCTCGGCCCGTGGGACCCCTCCACGGGGACCGGCGTCGCGCAGGTCGAGCGGCCCGAGCGCGCGCTGGCACGGGACCGCGCGACGCTGACCGCGAAGCACGCCGAGACGCTCCACGCGCTCCGCACGGGTGCCGACGTCGTGTTCCAGGCGGGCTTCTTCGACGGGCGCTTCGGCGGCTGGGCGGACTTCCTCGTCCGCGAGCGCGCGCTCGAGAGCGCAGCACCCGTGTACGCGGTGCACGACACCAAGCTCGCGCGGCACGCCAAGGTCACGGCGCTGCTCCAGCTCGCCGCGTACGCGGACCAGCTCCTCGCCGACGACGTCGGCGTCGCGCCCGAGGTGCACCTCGTGCTGGGCGACCGCACGACGACGAGCCACCGCCTCGCCGACCTCCTCCCGGTCTACCGGCTGCGCCGCGCACGCCTGGAGCAGGTGCTCGACGAGCACCAGGCGCAGCCCGCGCCCGTCACGTGGGGCGACCAGCGGTACCGCGCGTGCGGGCGGTGCGCGGTGTGCGCGCCGGAGGTCGAGCGGACGCGTGACGTGCTGCTCGTCGCGGGCATGCGGTCCACCCAGCGCGCGCGCCTGCGTGACGTCGGAATCACGACGCTCGACGAGCTCGCCGTGAGCGCGGGGACGGTCGACGGCATCGGCTCGGGCACGCTCGAGCGGCTGCGCGCGCAGGCGCGGCTCCAGGTGCTGCAGGACCCGCCCGGCGGCGCGCCGTCGGAGGGGGACGGCCCCGTCGTCGACATGTTCGCGCCCGAGGTGGTCCACGCCCTCCCTGCACCCGATGCGGGCGACATCTTCTTCGACTTCGAGGGCGACCCCCTGTGGACCGACGACGGCGTCGACTGGGGCCTCGAGTACCTGTTCGGCGTCGTCGAGCACCCGGCCGAGAACGACGGCACGCCCGTGTTCCGGGCCTTCTGGGCGCACGACCGCGAGGAGGAGAAGCAGGCGCTCGAGGACTTCCTCGCGTACCTCACCGACCGCCTCGAGCAGCACCCCGGCATGCACGTCTACCACTACGCCGCCTACGAGAAGACGGCGCTCCTGCGCCTCGCGGGCCGGCACGGGGTCGGCGAGGACGTCGTCGACCGGCTGCTGCGCGCGGGCGTCCTGGTCGACCTGTACGCGACCGTCCGGGCGTCGCTGCGGACGGGCCAGCGCTCGTACTCGCTGAAGAAGCTCGAGCCGCTGTTCATGCGCACGAGCCGCAGCGGCGACGTCACGACCGCGGACGCCTCGATCACCGAGTACGCCGACGCGTGCGCGCTGCGCGACGACGGCGACCTCGACGGCTGGCGGGACCGGCTCCGCGCGATCGCCGAGTACAACGAGTACGACTGCGTCGCGACGCTGCGGCTGCGCGACTGGCTGCGTGAGACGGCCCGGGCGGCGTCGGCGGTGGCCGGGGCGACGTCCGCAGACATCCCCGCGGCCGTGGGCCCGGACGAGCCGGACGACGCGCCGGAGCGCGACGACCTCGCCGAGCGGCTGCTCGCGTTCGCCGACGACCCCGCCCTCCGCGCCCCGGACGGCTCCCGGACGGCCGACCAGCAGGCCGTCGCGCTGCTCGCCGCGGCGCTCGGCTACCACTGGCGCGAGACGAAGCCCTTCTGGTGGGGCCACTACGACCGGCTCGTGCACGAGCCCCCGGACTGGAGCGAGAAGCGGGGGACGTTCGTCGCCGACGAGGTCGAGGTGCTCGAGGGCTGGCACGTGCCCGACGGCAAGCGCACGCCCGTGCGGCGCCTGCGGCTCGTGGGTCGGCTCGAACCCGGGTCCGACCTGCGCGCCGGGTCCTCCGCGTGCGCGCTGTACGACCCGCCCGTGCCGGAGTGCGCCCAGGTCTCCGTCGACGGCCGACGCGGGTGGACGGCCAAGGTCACGGTGCTCGACGTGCGCGCCGACGGCGAGGGTGCCGCCGTGCGCGACGTCCTCGTCGTCGAGGACGGGCTGCGCGGCACGGACGCCCCGCACGACGCGGTCCCCATGGCTCTCGCGCCCGCCGTCCCGCCGGACACCCGCGGGATCGCCGCGGCCATCCGCACGCTCGCGGAGCAGGTCGCGGACGGCCTCCCCGCGCTGCCCGACCACCCCGCGATCGACGTGCTGCGGCGCCGCGCCCCGAGGACCCGGGCGGGCGCGCTGCCGGGTGACGGGACGGGCGACACGGAGACGATCGTCGCCGCGCTGACCGACCTCGACGGCTCGTACGTCGCGGTCCAGGGACCTCCCGGGACGGGCAAGAGCCACACGGGCGCCCACGTCGTCCGCGCCCTCGTGGAGCGCGGGTGGCGCGTCGCCGTCGTCGCCCAGTCGCACGCCGTCGTCGAGAACCTGCTCACCAAGGTCGTCGAAGCAGGGGTCGAGCCGGCGCGCGTGGGCAAGCGGCCCGACGGCGCCGTCGGACCCTGGCAGCCGCTCAAGGACACCAGGGCCATCGCGGCGTTCCAGGCGGCGCAGACCGGCGGGTACGTGCTCGGCGGCACGATGTGGGACCTCACCAACGCGGGCCGCGTGCCGCCCGACGGGTTCGACGTGGTCGTCGTCGACGAGGCCGGCCAGTTCTCGCTCGCCAACACCGTCGCGGTGTCGACGGCGGGGCGGAACCTCCTCCTGCTCGGCGACCCGCAGCAGCTCCCGCAGGTGAGCCAGGGCCGGCATCCCGAGCCCGTCGACCGGTCCGCCCTCGGCTGGCTCACCGACGGCCACGACACCATGCCGCCCGAGCTCGGGTACCTCCTCGCGAGGACCTGGCGCATGCACCCCGCGCTGACCAGCGTCGTGTCGACGCTCTCCTACGACGGGCGCCTGACCGCGATGCCCCTCACCGCCGACAGGTGGCTCGAGGGCGTCGAGCCCGGCGTGCACTGCGTCCTCCTCGACCACGAGGGCAACGCCGTCGCGTCACCCGAGGAGGCCGACGAGGTCGTCGCCCAGGTCGACCGGCTCGTCGGGCGTCGGTGGGTCGACCCGGCCGCCGGCGAGGACCGACCGCTGACCGCCGCGGACGTCGTCGTCGTCGCGCCGTACAACGCCCAGGTGTGGACGATCCGCCGCGCGCTCGACGCGGCCGGTCACGGCGCGGCGCAGGTCGGCACGGTCGACCGCTTCCAAGGTCAGCAGGCCCCCGTCGTCGTGGTCTCCATGACGGCGTCGTCGGCCGACGACGTCCCGCGCGGCATGGAGTTCCTGCTCAGCCGCAACCGGCTCAACGTCGCCGTCTCACGCGGCAAGTGGGCCGCGGTCGTCGTGCGCTCGGCCGCGCTCACCGACCACCTCCCGCACCGGCCGGAGCAGCTCGAGGAGCTGGGCGCCTTCATCGGCGTCTGCGAGCGCGTGTCCGAGCCCGCTGGGCAGTCGAGGGACGGGGCCCTGACCTCGGCCTGACGACGGCGACCAGCCCGCCCGGTGGCTCGGCGGCTCCGCCCGCTGTGCGGAGTCCCTCGATCACCCAGCGACCGACCGGGTCTGCACAGCACACGCCCGCGAGCGCACCGCCTCCCGGCCCCGCTGCGCGGAGTCCCTCGATCGCCGAACGACCGACCGGCTCCGTGCAGCGCCCCGAGCTCGCCTCCTGCCGGGTGGCCCTCAGTGGGCGGAGCCGCCCGCGAGGAACACCGTGCGGACGAGCGCGATGACGTCGTCCTCCCCCGCGGTCGCGGCATCGCGGTGCGCCTGCATCCACACGGCAGGGTTGCTGATGTCACCCTCCGCACGCTCGATCAGGTACGTCCCGGGCGCGCCGTCGTCGGCGAGGCACGTGACGTGCCAGGTCGCGACCGTCCGCGACGAGGGGTCGACGCCGTGCAGGGACAGCACGACGCGCTGCTGGTCCAGGCGAGGCTGGGCTGTGGTGGTCACGGGGTCCTCCTCCCGCAGTGCTGGTTCGTCTCCCCACCCATCGACGCCGCCGGACGGCGCCTGAGCCCCCCTCGAGGGTGACCCTGCACGCGGCACCCGTCCTGGCGACACGCCGCACGCGCCCACCGACACCCCCGGCGGCCCCGACATCCGGCTCACGCCACCTCGACACCCTCCGGCGGCGCCGACGTCCCGCTCGCGCCGCCGCGGCACGGTCACGCCCGGGTCCGGCGCCCGCCACGGCGCGTGCCCCCCTCCACCACCTCCGGTTGCCGCTCGCGCCGCGCCGTCGTTCCATCGTCGGCATGAGCACGCCCGACGGCCCCGACGCCGCGCACCAGGTCCCCGACGGCGTCGACGACGCGACGGTCGAGGCGGTCGGCAAGCTGACCGCCGCCCTCGAGGTCGTCGAGGAGGCCCGCGGGATGCTCTACGGCGTCCACCGCATGACGGGTCGCGCCGACAACGACCTCCTCGAGGCGATCCACGCCCTCGAGGACGCCGGCCACACCGACCTCGCGCGTCGGATCCGCGAGGAACTCTTCGGCCAGAACGTCCTGAGCCACCGCTGGACCTTCCAGGTGGTCGAGGACTACGACGACAACTACTGGTCCCGCTGGCGGCACTGGGAGAAGGCCGCGCGGGACGAGCTCGTGCAGGGACGCCGCCACGTGTACGAGGCGCAGCTCAAGGAGCAGAACCGCACCCACGGGCGCCCGGGTCACGAGGCCCGGCCGGTCGACGGCGGCTGAGCGCGGTCAGCCTGGCCGACGCAGCGCGACCTGGGGGCGACACGCCGCGAGGGGCGACGGCTCGACGTGCTCGAGCCTTCTGCCCTCACCCCTCCGGACACCTGCCCAGGCGGCGCCTCAGGCGTCCGCGAACGCCGCCAGGCCCAGCGCGACGGACCGGTCGAAGAGCAGCTCGCGCTCCTCGGCGGACAGCGACGCGTCCTTGAACAGCAGGTCGGAGATCGTGCAGATCGCGAGCGCCTCGCGACCCTCCGCGTCGGCCACCGCGTACAGACCCGCGGCCTCCATCTCGACCGCGAGCGTGCGGTGCTTGACGAGCGCCTCCATCGTCGCGGGCCGGTCGGCGTAGAAGTTGTCCGACGAGAGCACGGTCCCGACGTAGACCTGGCCGGTGCGGGCGCGGCGGCGACGTCGGCCGTTGCCCTTCTCCGTGGTCCCGGCCCCGTTGGCGGGCGCGGAGCCGGGCCCGATCCCGCCGGCGGCCGCGGCCGCGGCGGTCAGGCCGAAGCTCGCCACGTGGCTGTAGTGCATCCCCGGGATCTTGTTGGCGCTGATGCCGGAGTCGGTGTGCGCACCGGACGCGATGACGACGTCGCCGACCTCGAGGTGGGGCGCCATGCCGCCCGCCGTACCGATGCGGATGATGCGCTGCACGTCGTAGAAGCGGAACAGCTCGGTCGCGTAGATCGCGATCGAGGGGATGCCCATGCCCGACGCCAGCACCGACACCGGCCGGCCGTCGAACGTCCCCGTGTACCCGAGGATCCCGCGGACCTCGGTCACGAGCCGCGCGTCCTGCAGCACGGTCTCCGCGATGCGCTTGGCCCGGCGCGGGTCACCCGGCATGAGGACGTCCGGTGCGAAGTCACCCGTCTCGGCGCTGATGTGCGGGGTAGGCATGGTGGCGACTGTAGTTCAGCGCGACGTGCCGGGCGGCGTGCCCCCCGGCGTGCTGCCGCCGCTCCCCGCGACGCCGCCCGGGTGGTCACCCGGATGGTCGTCGAGGACGTCCTCGACCTCGCTCGCGTCCCGGCGCAGCAGCAGGATGCTCACCGCGAGGCCGCCCCAGATGAGCAGTCCCGCGAGGACGAGGAAGACGATCGCGATCGGGGTCACCGGGCACCTCCGGACGGGTCGGTCGGACGGGCCGGGGTCGACCCGGCCGAGCTGCCGCCGACGCGCGCGCCGGACCGGTGGATCCCGGGCAGCGCGTCGGGCACGAACTCGTCGATCGGACGGCGCCACGGCACGAGGGTCATGCCCACGGCCACGAGCAGCGCGACCGCCACCGAGCCCCAGCCGAAGGTCGTCAGGAACCACGCGGGCATGTCGCCGTAGCGCTCGGTCAGCAGCGTCCGGATGCCCGACACGAAGATGTACCCGAGCACGAGCGGCACGGCGATCGCGATGAGGTACCGCCACCACCCGCCGACGACGACGCCCGGACGGTCGTTGAGGTGCGTCTGCAGCTCGCGCAGGCGGCGCAGCACGAGACCCAGGACGAGCGCGGTGACGACCGCGCTGCCGACAACGCCCACCTCGTTGATGTACTTGTCCGCGACGTCGAGGACGAGCACGCCGGTCGTCGTCGAGAACAGCACGGTCGAGATGACCGCCGCGGAGCCGCCGACGACGACGGCCGCGGTGCGCGTCGACCAGCCGAGCTTCTCCTGGAAGGCCGCCGACACGACCTGCATGATCGAGATCAGCGACGTGAGGCCGGCGAGCGTGAGCGACGCGAAGAACAGGACGCCGAACACCGGACCGCCCGGCATGAGGCTGAGCAGCTGCGGGAACGCGACGAACGCGAGGCCGACGCCCTGGATGGTCTCGAGGTCCGCGACCGCGACGCCCTGCTGCGAGGCCATGAAGCCCAGCGCGCTGAACACGCCGATGCCCGCCAGGAGCTCGAACGACGAGTTCCCGAACCCGACGACGAGGGCCGTCGACGTGAGGTTGGCGCGACGCCTCAGGTACGACGCGTACGTGACCATGATCCCGAACGCGATCGACAGCGAGAAGAAGATCTGCCCGTAGGCGGCGATCCACACGCCCGGGTCGCGCAGCGCCCCGAAGTCCGGCGTGAAGAACGCGTTGAGGCCGTCCGCGGCGCCTGGCAGCGTCACGGCGCGCACGACGATCGCCGCGAACATCACGACCAGCAGCGGGATGAACACGACGTTCGCGCGCTCGAGGCCCTTCTGGACGCCGAGCGCCAGGATCACGATCGTCACGCCCCAGATCAGCAGCATGGGGATGAGGACGCCCGGGACCACCTCGACGGAGACGAGCTCGTTCTCCGGGACCCGCAGGTACTCGCCGAAGAGGAACCCGGCGGGGTCGTCACCCCATGCCTGCGTCGCCGCGAAGACGGTGTAGCTCGCCGCCCAGGCGATGATGACCGTGTAGTAGAGCATGATCACGATCGAGATCCCGACCTGGAACCAGCCGAGGCTCTCCGCGGGCCGCGAGATGCGCCGGAACGACGTGGGCGCCGAGCCGCGGAAGCGGTGGCCGATCGAGTAGTCGAGCAGCAGGACCGGGATGCCGGCGGTCAGGAGCGCGACGAGGTAGGGGATGAGGAACGCCCCGCCGCCGTTCTCGTACGCGACGCCCGGGAACCGCCAGATGTTCCCGAGACCGACGGCCGAGCCGACCGCCGCGAGGATGAAGCCCAGCTGACCGGACCACTGCTCCCGCGTGTGTGCCACGGCGGATCCCTTCGACGCTGCGATGCGCTGCCGGTCGAATCTAGGTCCGGGAGCGCCTGGTCGGCATCCTCGCGCGTCTCATGGCGCACGCTTTTCCACGATCACTGGGTGGGCAGGACCACGTCGGAGCCCCCCGCCTCGATCCTGACGCCCTCCTCGACCACCGTCAGGCGTGTGAGCTCGAGCCCCTCGGGCAGCTGGTCCACGGGCACCGTGAGTGCGTCGAACCGGTCGCCGAGGCCGGGGACGTCGTCGGGGTCGACGCTGCCGCCGAGCGCCCTCAGCTCGACGACGTCGACCGCGATCTCGCGCCCGGCTGCGGTGGGTGCGAGCACGACGTCGACCGTGGCGGTGAGGACCTCGAACGACGCGACCAGGTGCTCCCCCTCGACGCGCAGGTCCGAGCCGAGGTCGAGCACCTCCGACAGGTCCTCGGTGCGCGCGAGCGCGGACATCGTCGCCTCGCGGGCCGTCGTGGGCTCGTCGGTGCTCACGCCGGTCAGGTGGACGTCCACGTCGTGCAGCGGGAGGCCCTCGAGCACCGCGGACGGAGCGGTGACGCGCACGGTGTCGAGCTCGCCGCCGACCAGCTGGGTCAGGAACGGGACGCCACCGATCGCGACGTCGGGCTCGGTGTCGAGCCCGGGGATCTGGCGGCGCAGCTCGGACGCGAGGCGCTCCTCGGTCCGGTCGCGCGCGACGCCGTCCGCGACGACCGCGCCGCCGACGAGCACGCCGAGGACGAGCACGGTCCCCACCACGCCGCGTGCACCCATGGTCGAACCCTAGGGACGCGCCCCGGACGGCGCCCCATGAGGCGTACCGCACGGCGGCGAGCGGCGGTCGCCGACCGGGCCCTCGCCGGTGCCCGGGCCCGTGCCCGTGCCCGCCCGTGCCAGGCCTCGGGACGGTTCGCCTGTGGACCACGTGGAGGTGTGATCTGTCTCACCATTCGGCGCGGCGGCACGAATATCCGGCGGGGATGCACGATATGCCCGACATCGCTGGCATGCCCTTCGCGGCGGACCTAGCCTGGTGGTGTCTCCTCAAGGGTGAGGGCTGGGGTGTGGACGTCGTCGCGTGGGTACTGCTGCCGGCCGTGGTGATCGGCCTCGTCGGCATGCCCGTGCTGCGCGGGCGCGAGCACCCGCCCGGCTTCCGGGCCGTGCTCCGCGCGATCGTCGGCGGTCTGTGGCGGTGGGTCCGCCGCGGGGTCGCCCGTCGCCAGGACCGCGAGGAGCCGCACGAGGCGTCCCGGCGCGCGGGGGTCCGCCCCGAACGCCGCGGTCTCGGTCACCGCCCCGAGGACGCGCCCGACCCCTTCCACGTCCTCGAGCTGCAGATGCGCCTGGGCTTCCTCGCGGACCAGGTCCGCACGCTCGAGACCGACCCGACGATCTGGGCGCGGGGCCGTCGCCTCATGGCGACCCGTGCGGCGTACGACGCGCTGCTGGCCGAGGCGTGCACCCTCGCCGGCGTCGACCTCGACGCGGCCGCGTGGCCCGCCGCGGAGGCGGACGACGAGCCGGTCGAGCCGACCGTCACGGTCGGCGACACCGTCATCGGCCCGCCGACGCAGCGCCCCGGTCCGGAGGCCGCGGACGCGGCGCTCCTCGCGGGCCTGCTGCACGAGGAGCCCGGGCTCCAGCGCGACGAGATGCGGCGGTTCCGCGGCGAGATGGAGCTCGCCGCGCGCGGCTGGTCCTGGTGAGCCTCCGCCGCTGGTGAGCCCCGCCGCTGGTGAAGTTCCGCCGCTGGTGAGCCCTGGCTCCCAGCGCCGCCTCAGGCGCGGACGGTCAGGGTGCTCCCTCCCCGCGGCAGACGCCGGACCTCGACGCGCTCGGCGATCGACTGCTTGAGCGCGTCGACGTGCGAGACGACGCCGACGACGCGCCCGCCCTCCCGGAGCCGGCCGAGCTCGGCGAGGACGACCTCGAGCGTCTCGGCGTCGAGCGTCCCGAAGCCCTCGTCGACGAAGAGGGTCCCGAGGTCGGTGCCGCCGGCCTCGGCCGTGACGACGTCCGCGAGCCCGAGCGCCAGGCACAGCGACACGTAGAACGTCTCGCCCCCGGAGAGCGTGCGCGGGTCGCGCTCCCCCTCGATGTGGTGGTCGACGACCTTCATCGCGAGACCCGTCCGGCGAGCGCGCACGGCCTCCTTCTCCTCGCTGCGGACGAGCTCGAACCGTCCGGCCGACATCGCGGTGAGGCGTGTGTTCGCGGCCGCGACCACGTCCTCGAACCGGCGCGCGAGGACGTACGTGGCGAGCGTGAGGCTCTTGGCGTTGTCCCCGCCGCTCGCCGCGGCGAGGTCGGCCATCCGGACCACCGGGACGGCCTCGCGCCGGAGGTGCTCGGCTCCGGCCAGCGCCGCCCGCAGCCGGTCGACGGCGCGCTGGGCGGCCCGTGCGCGGTCCGCGACGCGGGCGGCGTCCTGCGACGCCTCCGTCGCGGCGGCCTCGGCCTGCTCGTGCGCCGCGGTCGCGGTCTCGACGTCGGCGGTCGCGTCCTCGGCGAGGTCGCGCAGCACCGGCTCGGCGAGCCCCGCCTCGACGGTCGCGAGCGCCTGCCGGTGCTCGTCGGCACGTCGCGTCCACGCCGCGACCGTCGCGCCCGGTGCCGACGCGGCGCGCGCGGCCGGGGCGTCGGGGAGGTCGGCGGCCGCGAGCGCCGCGGCGACCTCGCGCTCGCAGCGGTCCGCGTCGGCGTGCGCGCGCTCGAGCGCAGAGAGCGCGTCGAGCCAGCGACCCACCGCGAGCGCCCGCGCACGGACGGCAGCGACCCGCTCGGCGACCGACGCGCACCCGTCGAGCTCGGTGGCGACGGTCGCGGCGTCCGCGTCGATCTGGCGGTGCCGGGCGTCGATGCGGGCGCGCTCGCCGCTGATCCGGGCCGTGAGCGCCGAGAGCCGCTGGTCGAGCGCGACTGTCTCCTCGTCGTGCCGGACGAGCTGCCGCTCCAGCTCGGTGCGGCGCCGGACGGCGGCCCGGGCGCGCGTTAGGTGGTCCTGCGCCGCGAGCAGCGCGACCTTCGCCGCCTCGGGGTCGAGACCTCCCGCGGCGACGAGTCGCGCGGCGGCCCGCTCGTGCAGGGCCACGACGCGCGAACCGGCCGTCGACGCGGCCGCCTCCGCCGCGGCACGGGCCGCCTCGGCCGCGGCGACCTGCTCGTCGTCGACGTGGTCCGCCCCGATCGACGCGGGCGCGGGGTGGTCCGGGCTCCCGCACACGACGCACCGCTCACCGTCGGCCAGCGTCGTGGCGAGCTCGCCGGCGATGCCCGCGAGGCGCGCGGTGCGCAGGGCGGCCTCGTGACGGACCGCCTCGGCGGCGCGCGACGAGAGCGACGCGGCCTCGCTCGCGGCACGCTCGGCCTCGATCGCGAGCGCGGCGGCGTCGTCGGCGGCCTCGAGCTGCTGCTCGGCGGCCCCGACGGCGGCCTCGGCCGCGGCCACGCCCTCCGCCGCCTCGCGCGCCTCCGCGAGCGACGCCTCGACGTGCAGCCGTCCCTCGGGTCGCTCCGCACGCGCCGCCTCGAGCGCCGCCTGCTCCACGAGGAGGTCCTGGAGGGACGCCTCGTCCGCGGCCACGGCTGCGCGCCGGGCGGGCAGGCCCGCCTCGACCTCGGCGACGCGGGCGAGCACCGCGAGCAGGCCCGTGCCGTCGTCGCGCGCGACCTCCAGGGCCGTGGTCAGCCCGTCGTCGGGCAGGTCGCGCAGGTCCTCGGGCGCACCGGCTCGTGCGACCGCGACCGCCTCGACCGCGTCGGCGCGCGCGGCCG
>JAUZVJ010000052.1:0-18283 GCA_031844515.1 Actinotalea sp. AC32
GCCGCGCACGCCGAGCGTCGCGCGGCCGAGGCCGCGGCGAACGACGACCGCGCCGCGCGGGCGGCAGAGGCCGCCCGTGCCGTGTCGGTCGACGGGCGCCGGCCCCGTCGCGGCCGCGACGGCGAGGGCGAGGGTCCGCGCACGCCCCGCGAGGGTCAGCGTGAGCCGCGGCAGCAGGCGCAGCAGGGCCAGGGCGCCCAGGTGCAGCGCGACCAGCCGGTCCAGCGCGACCAGGCGCAGCAGCCACGGGTCGACCGCCAGGGCGGTGCCGACGTCGCCCGTCTCGACGACGACGAGGAGGGTGGCGGCCGCCGTCGTCGGGGCCGCTACCGCGACCGCGACCGCAACAAGCGCCGCGGCCGGGGGACCCGTGACGAGCTGGGGGGCTACGACGAGGTCGAGGTCGGCGAGGACGACGTCCTGCTCCCCGTCGCGGGGATCCTCGACATCAAGGACAGCTACGCGTTCGTGCGCACCAGCGGGTACCTGCCGGGCGACCACGACGTGTACGTCTCGATGAACCAGGTCAAGCGCCACGGGCTCCGCAAGGGCGACGCCATCATCGGGGCCGTGCGTCAGCCGAACGAGGGCGACCCGCAGCCGCAGGGCCGCAACAGCAAGGTCAACGCGCTCGTCCGGCTCGACTCCGTCAACGGCATGCCCCCCGAGCAGGCGCGGGCTCGTGCCGAGTTCGGCAAGCTCACGCCGCTGTACCCGCAGGAGCGCCTGCGCCTCGAGACGGCGGCGAACGTCCTGACCACGCGCGTCATCGACCTGGTCGCGCCGATCGGCAAGGGTCAGCGCGGCCTCATCGTGTCGCCGCCCAAGGCCGGCAAGACGCTCGTGCTGCAGGCGATCGCCAACGCGATCACCACGAACAACCCCGAGGTCCACCTCATGGTCGTGCTCGTCGACGAGCGCCCCGAGGAGGTCACGGACATGCAGCGCACGGTGAAGGGCGAGGTCATCGCCTCGACCTTCGACCGGCCCGCCGACGACCACACGACCGTCGCCGAGCTCGCGATCGAGCGTGCCAAGCGGCTCGTCGAGCTCGGCCAGGACGTCGTCGTGCTGCTGGACTCGATCACGCGTCTGGGCCGTGCGTACAACATCGCGGCGCCGGCGTCGGGCCGGATCCTGTCCGGCGGCGTCGACTCGAGCGCGCTGTACCCGCCGAAGCGGTTCTTCGGCGCGGCGCGCAACATCGAGAACGGCGGCTCGCTCACGATCCTCGCGACGGCGCTCGTCGAGACGGGCTCCAAGGCCGACGAGGTCATCTTCGAGGAGTTCAAGGGCACCGGGAACATGGAGCTCAAGCTCTCCCGGCAGCTCGCGGACAAGCGCATCTTCCCGGCCGTGGACGTCGACGCGTCCGGCACGCGTCGCGAGGAGATCCTCATCCCCGCGGACGAGCTCAAGATCAGCTGGAAGCTGCGTCGCGTGATGAGCGCGCTCGACCAGCAGCAGGCGATCGAGCTCCTGCTCGGCAAGCTGCGCGAGACGCACAGCAATGTCGAGTTCCTCCTGCAGGTCCAGAAGACGACGCCGACGCCTCCCGGGCACCACGGCGACTGAGCCGTCCGGCGCGTCCCTTCCGGGGACGGGCCGCGACCGGCCGGGAAGATTCGGCCGGTCGCCGGCGTTCTGGCAGACTGTCCCCTCGGTCTCCGGTTCACGTGGGCGAGCCCGCCCGCGACCCGGGGACGACCCGAATGGAGAGAGACCCGTGAAGAAGGACATCCACCCCGACTACGTCGAGACGACGGTCACCTGCACCTGCGGGAACACGTTCACGACGCGCAGCACCGCGACGAGCGGCCAGATCCACGCCGACGTCTGCAGCGCCTGCCACCCGTTCTACACGGGCAAGCAGAAGATCCTCGACACCGGTGGCCGCGTGGCCCGGTTCGAGGCCCGGTACGGCAAGAAGCCGGCCGCCAAGTAGCCACCCGCCTGCGCCGGCGGGACGCATCCACCGATGCCGTCCCGCCGGCGCAGTCGTGTCCGGGGTCGGTCGGACCGGCCCGAGCCGCGGTGATGGACGGATGATGGACGCATGATCGACGCGGTCGCCCACCTGCTCGTCGAGCACGAGGAGATCGAGGCCCAGCTCGCCGACGCCGCGGTGCACGCGGACCCGGTGCGTGCGCGGGCGCTCGGCCGCCGGTACGCCGAGCTGAACCGCGTCGTCGCGGCCTACCGCGCGTACCAGCAGGCCACCGACGACGCCGAGGCCGCCGAGGAGCTCGCGCGCGACGACGCGGCCTTCGCGGAGGAGCTGCCCACGCTGCGCCAGGCCGCGGAGGAGGCCGCCGAGGTGCTGCGCCGCGTCCTGGTGCCGCGCGACCCCGACGACGCCCGCGACGTCCTGCTCGAGATCAAGGCGGGCGAGGGCGGCGAGGAGTCGGCTCTCTTCGCGGGCGACCTCCTGCGGATGTACCAGCGCTACGCCGAGCGGCGCGGGTGGCGGACCGACGTGCTCGAGTCGACGCAGTCGGACCTGGGTGGCTACAAGGACGTCACGCTCGCCGTGAAGGCACGGGGGACGATGGGTGACCCGTCCGAGGGCGTGTGGGCGCACCTGAAGTACGAGGGCGGCGTGCACCGGGTCCAGCGCGTGCCCGTCACCGAGTCCCAGGGGCGCATCCACACGTCCGCGGCGGGCGTCGTCGCGCTGCCCGAGGTCGAGGACGCCGGGGAGGTCGAGATCGACCCGAACGACCTGCGCATCGACGTGTACCGCTCGTCCGGTCCCGGCGGCCAGTCGGTCAACACGACGGACTCGGCCGTGCGGATCACGCACCTCCCGAGCGGGATCGTGGTCTCGTGCCAGAACGAGAAGTCCCAGCTGCAGAACAAGGAGTCCGCGCTGCGGATCCTGCGCGCGCGGCTCCTCGCCGTCCAGCAGGAGGAGGCGGCGGCCGCGGCGTCCCAGGCCAGGCGGTCCCAGGTGCGCACCGTCGACCGGTCCGAGCGGATCCGCACCTACAACTTCCCCGAGAACCGGATCGTCGACCACCGCACGGGCTACAAGGCGTACAACCTCGACCAGGTGCTCGACGGCGACCTGGACCCGGTGGTCCGTTCCGCGATCGACGCCGACGACGCCGCACGCCTCGCCGAGGCCGGCGGGTCGTGAGCGGGGACCGCGACGTGCCCACGCACGGCCTCACCGCCGACAGCCCGGCCGACGAGACCTCGGCCGACGCCACCGCTGCCGACGTGCGCCCGACGCCGTCGTTCCGGCGTCTCGTCGCGGCCGCCGGCACGGTCCTCGCCGAGGCGGGGGTGCCGTCGCCCGAGCACGACGCGCGGGCCCTCGCGGCGCACGCGCTCGGGGTCGCCCGGTACGAGCCCGCCCTCGCCCCCGAGCCGGGCGACGCGGTCCGGGCCGCGTTCGCTGCGCTCGTCGAGCGCCGCCGCCGCCGTGAGCCGCTCCAGCACATCGTCGGCTCGGCCCCGTTCCGCCACCTCGTCCTGCACGTCGAGCCCGGGGTCTTCGTGCCCCGGCCCGAGACCGAGACCGTCGCGCAGGTCGCGGTCGACGAGGCCCTCGCCGTCTCGACGTCGGGCGAGGTCCCGCTCGTCGTCGACCTGTGCTGCGGGGCGGGCGGCATCGCCGCGTCCGTCGCCACCGAGGTGCCCGGCTCGCGCGTCGTCGCCGTCGACCTCGACGACGCCGCGGTGTCCTTGACGAGGCGCAACGTCGAGGGACGTGGCGTGACGGTCCACCGCGGCGACGCGACGGCGGCGGGCCTGCTCACCGAGCTCGACGGGACGGTGCACGTCGTCGTCTCCAACCCCCCGTACATCCCGCCCGACGCCGTCCCGACCGAGCCCGAGGTGCGCGACCACGACCCCGACCGGGCGCTCTACGGGGGCGGACCAGACGGGCTCGAGGTCCCCGCGGGCGTCGTGCGCTCGGCGTCCCGCCTCCTGCGGCCCGGAGGCCTGCTGGTGATGGAGCACGCCGAGGTGCAGGCGGAGGCCGTGCGGCGCCTGGTCGAGGCGACGGGTGCCTTCGTGGAGGTGGCGACGCGCCAGGACCTGACGGGCCGGGACCGCATGGTCGTGGCGCGGCGGGCGTCGGCGGACGTCCGGGCGGGCGTGGGAGACTCCGGACCGTGACCGTGATCGACTGCCGCGACCCCGGCTCGTGGGGCGCCGCTCTCGACGAGGCGGTCCACGCGCTCGGTCGCGGCGCGCTCGTGGTCCTGCCCACCGGGACCGCCTACGGCGTCGCCGCCGACGCGTTCTCGCCGACCGCGGTCGACGCGCTCGCGGCGGCCAAGGGCCGCGGCCGGGTCGTGCCACCGGTGCTGGTCCCGGACGCCCGGACGGTCGACGGCCTGTGCACGGACGTCCCCGACGAGGTCCGCGCGCTCCTCGCGCAGGAGTGGCCGGGACCGCTGACCCTCGTCCTGCGCGCGCAGCCGTCGCTCGCGTGGGACCTCGCGCCCGACGGGACGGTCGCGGTGCGCGCGCCCGACCACCCCGCCGCGCTCGCTCTCCTGCGCCGCACGGGACCCCTCGCGGTCACCGGCGCCCACCGGGCGGGCGGCACCCAGGCGACGACCGTCGAGCAGGCGCGCGAGGCGCTCGGCGACGCCGTGCACGTCTACCTCGACGCGGGACCGCTGGACGGCGGCGCGCGGTCGACCGTCCTCGACGCGACCGTGAACCCGGCCCGCGTGCTGCGTCCGGGCGCCGTGCCCGTCGACCGGCTCGCGGCCGTGCTCCCCGCCGGGACGGGGGAGGGCGACGCATGAGGATCTACCTCCTCCTCATGCTGCTCGCCGCGGCGGTCACGTACCTCACCACGCCCCTCGCGCGGTGGCTCGCACTGCGGTCCGGAGCCATCACGGCCGTGCGCGACCGGGACGTGCACGCGATCCCGACGCCCCGGATGGGGGGCGTCGCGATGCTCCTCGGCATGGTCGTCGCGATGCTCGTGGCGTCGCGGATGCCGTACCTCGAGGGTGTCTTCTCGTCGCACACGACCTGGGCCGTCCTCGGCGGGGCGGCGATGGTCGCGGCGCTCGGGGCCGCCGACGACGTGTGGGACCTCGACTGGTTCACCAAGCTGATCGGGCAGGTCCTGGCGGCGGGGATGATCGCCTGGCTCGGCGGCGTGCAGCTCGTGTCGCTGCCGATCTTCGGCGTGACCGTCCCGTCGGCGCAGATGTCGCTCGTCGCGACGGTGCTCGTCGTCGTCGTCGCGATCAACGCCGTGAACTTCGTGGACGGCCTCGACGGCCTCGCGGCGGGGCTGGTCGCCATCGGCGGCACGGGGTTCTTCGTCTACACCTACCTGCTCACGCGCGAGTCCACGCCGACCGACTACGCGAACGAGGCGAGCGTCGTCGTGGCGGTGCTCGTCGGTGCCTGCGTCGGCTTCCTGCCGCACAACTTCCACCCCGCGCGGATCTTCATGGGCGACTCCGGCTCGATGGTGATCGGGCTGACGATCGCGGCGGCCGGCATCGTCGTGACGGGCAACATCGACCCCGACATCGTGTCCCAGCGCCAGCAGATCCCCGCGTTCCTGCCGATCCTGCTGCCGGTCGCGGTGCTGATCCTGCCGCTGCTCGACATGGGCCTCGCGGTGCTCCGCCGCGTCGGTGCCGGCCGCAGCCCGTTCCACCCCGACCGCCGGCACCTGCACCACCGGCTGCTCCAGCTCGGCCACTCCCACCGCCGCGCGGTCGTCATCATGTATCTCTGGACGGCGCTCTTCGCCTTCGGGGCGGCCGCTCTGGCCGTCTGGACGACCACCACGACGCTCTGGATCCTCGGCGCGGGAGCGCTCGGCGTCCTCGCCCTGACCCTCGGACCGCTGCGCGGCAAGGCCCGCCGCCCTTCCCCCACAGGAGCCCCGGCATGACGACGCCCGACCCCGCGCCCGACCGGCCCGTGCCCGACCAGCAGATGCCCGACGAGCAGGTGCCCGACCAGCGGGTGCCCGACCAGCGGGTGCCGGACGGGCCGGCCCCCGCGGGGCAGGCCCGCCCCTCGGGCGGCGCGGTGCACGCGGTGTTCCGTCGCGCGCTGCGCGACATGCTCGTCCTGGTGGCGGCCGTCGCGGTGCTCGGCGTCGGGATCGGGTACGCCCTCGAGGGCGTGCCGGGTGTCTGGGGAGCGCTGATCGGTGCCGGTGTCGCCCTCGTGTTCAGCGGGACGACCGTGCTGAGCATGCTGCGCACCGCGGACGCGTCCGCCACGACCACGGGCGCGGTGATCCTCGGCGCGTGGCTCGTCAAGATGCTGCTCCTCGTGGTCCTGTTCGCCGTGCTCGACGACCTCGCGTTCTACGACCGCGAGGTGCTCGTGGTGGTCGTCCTCGCGGGCGTGCTCGGCTCCGTCTACCTCGACTACCGCGCCGTCCGGACCGGCCGCGTGCCGTACGTCGAGCCCGCCGCCGGCCACGGCTCGTGACCAGGGACGTACGGCCCTTGCCCTACATGTGAAAGAATGCACAAACGGTGGGACAGAGGTCCTGCCGGAGGGTCGCGATGGGTTACGATTCCCGCGATCCAACACGTCATCGGTCCGATGGTGCGCCCGTGCCTGGTCGCCCTCGCGCCACGACCCCGGGAGTGCGCTCTGACCACCGTCGCGACGAACCAGCTGCTCGCCGCAACCGGTGAGGAGGGCGGTGGGTTCCACCCGCCCTCGATCGCCGAGTTCTTCCCGGCCTCGTTCCTCTTCGAGGGCACGCCGTTCGAGATGAACCGGATCATCCTGGTCCGGCTCGTCGCGGCCGCTGTCGTCGTCGTGCTGTTCGTGCTCGCCGCGCGCCGCGCGCAGCTCGTCCCGGGGCGCGGCCAGAACCTCGCCGAGATGGGCCTGGACTTCGTCCGCGTCAACATCGCCGAGGAGACGCTCGGCCACAACGCGCGTCGGTTCCTGCCCATGCTCACGACGATCTTCTTCGCCGTGCTGTTCATGAACCTCACGGGTGTCGTGCCGTTCCTCAACATCGCGAGCACGTCCCTCATCGGCATGCCGATCGTCCTGGCCCTGTGGGTCTACGTGATGTACATCGGCGTCGGCGTGCGCAAGTTCGGCGTCGGCGGGTACCTCAAGAACAACCTGCTGCCGCCCGGCCTGCCCAAGCCGCTCTACGTGCTCGTCACGCCGATCGAGGCGCTGCAGGTCTTCCTCTTCCGACCCGCGACGCTCGCGCTCCGGCTCACCGCGAACATGATCGCCGGGCACCTGATCCTCGTGCTCTGCTTCGGCGCGACGCACTACTTCCTCTTCGAGGCGGGCGGTGCGCTCAAGATCGCGTCGGTCTTCGGCCTCGTCGCAGGCCTCGCGTTCACGCTCTTCGAGGTGCTGGTCGCCGCGCTGCAGGCCTACATCTTCACCCTCCTCTCGGCGGTCTACCTGAACATGGCCGTCGAAGAGGAGCACTGATCGTCCGACCGCCTCGCGCACCGCGTGCGGGCACCGACACGACGTCCGGGTCGCCGGACGCCTCACGGAAGGAACACCCCTAGTGGACAGCACCACGCTCGCTGAGGTCAGCGGCAACGTCGCGACCATCGGCTACGGCCTCGGCACGCTCGGCCCGGGCATCGGCCTCGGCATCCTCATCGGCAAGGCGCTCGAGGGCATCGCCCGCCAGCCCGAGGTCGCCGGCCAGCTCCGCACGACCATGTTCATCGGTGTCGCGTTCGTCGAGGTGCTCGCGCTGCTCGGCCTGGTCACCGGCTTCCTCTTCTGATGACCTCCCTCGCCGACACCGCGGCGCTCGTCGCCGCCGAGCCGGGCGAGGAGGTCGAAGGCATCAACCTCCTCATCCCGGCGGACTACGACATCATCTGGTCGCTCGTCGTCCTGCTGATCATCGCCGTCGCGTTCTACAAGCTGGTGCTGCCGAAGTTCCAGGCGGTGCTCGACGAGCGCACGGAGAAGATCCAGGGTGGTCTGGCGAAGGCGGAGAACGCGCAGGCCGAGGCCGCAGCCGCGCTCGCCGAGTACCAGAAGCAGCTCGCCGAGGGACGCGCCGAGGCGGCGCGGATCCGCGAGGAGGCCCGTGCCGAGGGCACCGCGATCGTCGCGGAGCTCCGGGCGAAGGCGTCCGACGACGCGGCTCGCATCCTCGAGAACGCCCAGCGCCAGATCGAGGCGGAGCGCCAGCAGGCGTCCGTCGCGCTCCGCGCCGAGATCGGCACGCTCGCGACCGAGCTCGCGTCGCGCATCGTCGGCGAGTCCCTCGCCGACTCCGCGCGTCAGAGCCGCGTGATCGACCGCTTCCTCGACGAGCTCGAGGCCTCGACCGGTGAGGTCCCCGCTCGCGCCGGACGCCCGGGCCAGGAGGGCTGATGCGCGGCGCGAGTCTCGCCTCGTACGAGGCCGTCGCCGAGGCGTACGAGCCCGTGCTCCGGGCCGCCGGTGCCCAGGGCCAGCAGCTCGGTGAGCAGCTGTACCAGGTCGTCGACGCGCTCGACCGGTCGGGCTCGCTCCGCCGGGCCCTGGGCGACCCGTCACGGCCGGGCACGGACAAGGCGCGGCTCGCCGCCACGCTGCTCGGCGGCAAGGTCGACGACCGCGTGGTCGAGGCCGTCGCGGGGCTCGCGCGCGCACGGTGGACGTCCGAGGCGGACCTGACCGAGGCCGTCGAGCTGCTCGCGGCGCACTCGCTGCTCGCCTCGGCCCAGGCCGACGGCGCGCTCGAGCAGGTCGAGGACGAGCTGTTCCGTCTCGAGCGCATCCTCACGGGGGACCGCGCGCTGCGTCAGGCGCTGTCCGAGCGGCGCGCGTCGCCGGCCGCCAGGTCGGCGCTCGTCCACGACCTCCTGGGTGCGGGTCGCGTGCACCGCGTGACGCTCGCCCTGGTGAGCCGTGTCGCGGCGCAGCCGCGCGAGCGGTCCGTCGTGGCCGCGCTCGCCGGGCTCGGACGCCTCGCGGCCGAGCGGCGCGACCAGCTGGTCGCGGAGGTGACGGCGGCCGTCCCGCTCACGCCCGAGCAGGAGCTGCGGCTGACGACCACGCTGTCCCGTGCCTACGGCCGGCCGGTGAAGGTCAACGTCGCGGTCGAGCCGGGCGTCGTGGGCGGCGTGAGTGTTCGCGTGGGCGACGAGCTGGTCGACTCGACCGTCGTCGCGCGTCTCGACGAGGTGCGGCGCAAGCTCGCCGGCTGACCGCTCGAGGCACAACAGGCATCAGGACCCGCGGGGTCCGTGGAGGACGAACGACAGCACCGCCAGGTGCGGTCGACGACAGGAGAGAAGCAATGGCTGAGCTGACGATCAGGCCCGACGAGATCCGGGCCGCCCTCGACAGCTTCGTGAAGTCGTACGAGCCGCAGGGTGCCGTCCGCGAGGAGGTCGGCCGGGTCACCCTCGCCGGCGACGGCATCGCGCAGGTCGAGGGCCTGCCCGGCACGATGGCGAACGAGCTGCTGGAGTTCGAGGACGGGACGCTCGGCCTCGCGCTGAACCTCGACGTGCGGGAGATCGGCGTCGTCGTCCTCGGCGAGTTCACGGGGATCGAGGAGGGCCAGACCGTGCGTCGCACGGGCGAGGTCCTGTCCGTGCCCGTCGGTGACGGGTACCTCGGGCGCGTCGTCGACCCGCTCGGCAACCCGATCGACGGCCTCGGGGAGGTCGCCACCGAGGGCCGCCGCGCGCTCGAGCTGCAGGCCCCGGGCGTCATGGCGCGCAAGAGCGTGCACGAGCCGCTCCAGACGGGCCTCAAGGCGATCGACGCGATGATCCCGATCGGGCGCGGTCAGCGTCAGCTCATCATCGGCGACCGCCAGACCGGCAAGACGGCGATCGCGATCGACACGATCATCAACCAGAAGGCCAACTGGGAGTCGGGCGACCCCACCAAGCAGGTGCGCTGCATCTACGTGGCCATCGGCCAGAAGGGCTCGACGATCGCGTCGGTCCGCGGCGCCCTCGAGGAGGCCGGCGCGCTCGAGTACACGACGATCGTCGCCGCCCCGGCGTCCGACCCCGCGGGCTTCAAGTACCTCGCGCCCTACACCGGCTCGGCCATCGGCCAGCACTGGATGTACGCCGGAAAGCACGTCCTCATCATCTTCGACGACCTGTCGAAGCAGGCCGAGGCGTACCGCGCGGTCTCGCTCCTCCTGCGTCGTCCGCCGGGCCGCGAGGCGTACCCGGGCGACGTCTTCTACCTGCACTCCCGCCTGCTCGAGCGCTGCGCGAAGCTCAGCGACGAGCTGGGTGCGGGCTCGATGACCGGTCTGCCGATGATCGAGACGAAGGCCAACGACGTGTCGGCCTACATCCCGACCAACGTCATCTCGATCACCGACGGCCAGATCTTCCTCCAGTCCGACCTGTTCAACGCCGACCAGCGTCCCGCGGTCGACGTCGGCATCTCGGTGTCGCGTGTCGGTGGGTCGGCCCAGGTCAAGGCCATGAAGAAGGTCTCGGGCACGCTCAAGATCGACCTCGCGCAGTACCGGTCGCTCGAGGCGTTCGCGATGTTCGCGTCGGACCTCGACGCGGCGTCGCGCCAGCAGCTGACGCGCGGTGCGCGCCTGATGGAGCTGCTCAAGCAGCCCCAGTACTCGCCGTACCCCGTGTCCGAGCAGGTCGCGTCGATCTGGGCGGGCACCAAGGGCAAGCTCGACAAGGTCGCGATCTCCGACGTGCGCCGGTTCGAGCAGGAGATGCTCGACCACCTGCGCCGGCACACCGACGTCCTGTCGACGATCGAGCAGACCGGTCAGCTCACGGACGAGACCGAGGCGGCGCTCGCCGCGGCGGTCGACGAGTTCGCAGCCGGCTTCCAGGCCGGAGAGGGCGCCGAGACCGACGCGACGCTGGCCGACGGCGAGGCGGCGGACGTCGAGCAGGAGCAGATCGTCACGCAGAAGAGGGGCTGACCGTGGCCGGCCAGCAGCGCGTCTACCGGCAGCGGATCCGGTCGACGCAGTCGCTCAAGAAGATCTTCCGTGCGATGGAGCTCATCGCGGCGTCCCGCATCGGCAAGGCGCGTGCGCGCGTCGAGGCGGCGTCGCCGTACGCGAGGGCCATCACGCGGGCGGTCTCGGCCGTCGCGACGCACGCCGACGTCGAGCACCCGCTCACGACCGAGCGTGCGGGCGTCTCGCGGGTCGCCGTGCTCGTCGTCACCGCCGACCGCGGCATGGCCGGCGCCTACTCGGCGTCCGTCCTGCGCGAGGCGGAGCGGCTCGTCGAGCAGCTGCGCGAGGAGGGCAAGGACCCCGTCCTCTACGTGACCGGTCGGCGCGGCGTCTCGTACTACTCGTTCCGGCACCGCTCGATGGCGGCGTCCTGGACCGGGTCGTCCGACGCGCCGTCGGTCGAGACGGCGCGCGAGATCGCCGACACGCTGCTCGACGCGTTCCTCACGGACGACGAGGGCACGATGGTCGGCGAGCTGCACGTGGTCCACACGCAGTTCGTCAACATGGTGACCCAGGTGCCGCGGGTCGTGCGGATGCTCCCGCTCGAGATCGTCGAGGGCGTCGCCGAGAAGGGCACCGAGCCGCTCCCGCTGTACGACTTCGAGCCGTCGCCCGAGGCCGTCCTCGACGCGCTCCTGCCGCGGTACGTCCAGAGCCGCATCTACAGCTTCCTGCTGCAGGCCGCGGCGTCCGAGCTCGCGGCGCGCCAGCGCGCGATGCACACCGCGACCGAGAACGCCGAGGACCTCATCCGCATGTACACGCGACTGGCCAACCAGGCGCGCCAGGCGGAGATCACCCAGGAGATCAGCGAGATCGTGTCCGGCGCGGACGCCCTCGCCGCCTCCTGAGCACAGACCAGACCACGCACCACACCACCGGGGCCCGCTCCGGTCGAGCGAAGCGAGAGAGACCATGACTGCCACCACCACCGACGCCGTCGCCCAGGCCGCGGGTGGGTCCGGTACGGGCCGGGTCGCCCGGGTGATCGGCCCGGTCGTCGACATCGAGTTCCCGACCGACGCCCTCCCCGAGATCTACAACGCGCTCGAGGTCGACATCGACCTGTCGTCGCAGGGCGAGGGGGAGTCGCGGTTCACGCTGCGGCTCGAGGTCGCGCAGCACCTCGGCGACTCGATGGTCCGTGCGATCGCCCTCAAGCCGACCGACGGTCTCGTCCGCGGCGCCGTCGTGCGCGACACCGGCGCGCCCATCAGCGTGCCGGTCGGCGACGTGACCAAGGGCCACGTGTTCGACGTCACGGGTGAGCCGCTCAACCTCGCACCCGGCGAGCAGCTCGAGGTCACCGAGCGGTGGCCCATCCACCGCAAGCCCCCGGCCTTCGACCAGCTCGAGTCGAAGACCCAGATGTTCGAGACCGGCATCAAGGTCATCGACCTGCTGACGCCGTACGTCCAGGGCGGCAAGATCGGCCTGTTCGGCGGCGCCGGCGTCGGCAAGACCGTCCTGATCCAGGAGATGATCTACCGCGTCGCGAACAACCACAACGGCGTCTCGGTGTTCGCTGGCGTGGGGGAGCGCACCCGTGAGGGCAACGACCTCATCGAGGAGATGACCGAGTCGGGCGTCATCAAGCAGACCGCCCTCGTGTTCGGCCAGATGGACGAGCCGCCGGGCACGCGTCTGCGCGTCGCGCTGTCGGCCCTGACCATGGCCGAGTACTTCCGCGACGTCCAGAAGCAGGACGTGCTGCTCTTCATCGACAACATCTTCCGGTTCACCCAGGCGGGCTCCGAGGTCTCGACGCTGCTCGGTCGGATGCCGTCCGCGGTCGGCTACCAGCCGAACCTCGCTGACGAGATGGGCCAGCTGCAGGAGCGGATCACGTCGACCCGCGGGCACTCGATCACGTCGCTCCAGGCGATCTACGTCCCCGCCGACGACTACACCGACCCGGCGCCCGCGACGACGTTCGCGCACCTCGACGCCACGACGGAGCTCTCGCGCGAGATCGCGTCGCGCGGCCTCTACCCGGCCGTCGACCCGCTCGCCTCGACGTCGCGCATCCTCGACCCGCGCTACGTCGGCAAGGACCACTACGAGACGGCGACGCGCGTGAAGTCGATCCTTCAGCGCAACAAGGAGCTGCAGGACATCATCGCGATCCTCGGCGTCGACGAGCTGTCGGAGGAGGACAAGATCGTCGTGTCGCGTGCACGGCGCATCCAGCAGTTCCTCTCGCAGAACACCTACATGGCGACGCAGTTCACCAACGTCCCCGGCTCGACGGTTCCGCTCAGCGAGACGGTCGAGGCGTTCTCGAAGATCGCCGACGGCGAGTTCGACCACATCGCCGAGCAGGCCTTCTTCAACATCGGTGGCCTCGAGGACCTCGAGCGGAACTGGGCGCGCATCCAGAAGGAGATCGGCTGACCACGGTCGCCGGCACCTCCCACCCGTACGCATCGCAACGACACGAGGAGAACGACGTGGCTCACCTGGAGGTCGACCTCGTCGCGGCCGACCGCAAGGTCTGGTCGGGCGAGGCCAGCATGGTCAGCGCGCCCGCGGCCGACGGCTACATCGGCATCCTGCCGGGCCACGCACCGCTGCTCTCGCTGCTCAACCCCGGCACCGTGCGGATCACGCCGACGTCGGGCGGACCGCAGGAGGTCCGGGTGGACTCGGGGTTCCTCTCCGTCGACGCGGACCGCGTGACCGTCGTGGTGGACGCGGCCGAGGCCCCGGGCTCCGGCACGACCACGCGCTGACCGGGACGCCCGAGACACCACCGTGGACGTGCTCGCAGCGCTGCTGGGCGTCGGCGCCCTGCTGCTCGTCGCGGCCACGGTGGTGGGGCTGTTCCTCTCGCGCCAGTCGACGCTCTCGGGTCGGGTGGGCTCGTTCTCGTGCGGCCTGAGGGCCGACGACGGTGACGAGGGCGCCTGGACGAGCGGCATCGCGCAGTACGCGACCGGTCGGCTGGTGTGGTGGCGCGTGCTCTCGCTCGCGCCCCGGCCGGCACGCACGTGGTCGCGCACCGAGCTCACGCTCGCCGAGCGCATCGCGACCGACGAGGTGGACCACCACGGCCAGGCGCTCGTGCGCGTCCGGTGCGCGCACGGCGACGAGTCCTTCCAGCTGCTCATGACCGAGCCCGCGTGCGCGGGGCTCGTGTCGTGGCTCGAGTCCGGCCCGCGACCCGTCGGGAGGGTGATCTGATGCGCCTCGTCGTCGCGCGCTGCTCCGCGCGCTACACCGGACGCCTCTCGGCGCACCTCCCGCTCGCGACGCGGCTCCTGGTGGTCAAGGCGGACGGGAGCGTCCTGCTGCACTCGGACGGCGGGTCCTACAAGCCGCTCAACTGGATGAGCCCGCCGTGCACGCTCGCCCAGACGGCGCCAGACGACGACGCCGTCGCGCGCGGCGTGACGGCCGTCTGGTGCGTGCAGCACGCCAAGAGCGACGACCGCCTCGAGATCGAGCTGCACGACGTGCTGCACGACTCGCAGCACGAGCTCGGCGTGGACCCGGGGCTCGTCAAGGACGGCGTCGAGGCGCACCTCCAGGCGCTGCTCGCAGAGCAGATCGGCCTGCTCGGGTCGGGTCACACGCTCGTCCGGCGCGAGTACCCGACGGCCATCGGGCCCGTCGACATCCTCGCGCGGGACGCCGACGGCGCGGCGGTCGCGGTCGAGATCAAGCGACGCGGCGACATCGACGGCGTCGAGCAGCTCACGCGCTACCTCGAGCTGCTGAACCGGGACCCGCACCTCACGCCGGTCCGCGGGGTCTTCGCGGCGCAGGAGATCAAGCCGCAGGCGCGCGTGCTCGCGCACGACCGGGGCATCACGTGCCTCGTCCTCGACTACGACGCCATGCGCGGCGTCGACGACGTCGACTCCCGCCTCTTCTGAGCCCTCCGCGGGACAGGGGAGCGGCGCCCCGCCGCCCGGGCCCGCGTGCCACGATGACCCGCATGGAGCACCGCAGCCCGTCACCAGGGACGCCCGCGGCGTCGGGCGCGACCCACCGGAGGCGACTCGCCGACCTGCGCCAGTCGTACGAGCGCGGTTCGCTCGACGTCCCGGACCTCGCTCCGGACCCGTTCGAGCAGTTCCACCGCTGGTTCGACGAGGCGGTCGAGGCCCGGCTGCCCGAGCCCAACGCGATGGTGCTCGCGACGGCGGACGCCGACGGCGCGCCCTCGGCGCGGACCGTGCTGCTCAAGGGCCTCGACGACCGAGGGTTCGTGCTGTTCACGAACCACCGGTCGCGCAAGGGCGGCGACCTCCTCGCCAACCCGCGCGCGTCGCTCGTGTTCCCGTGGTTCGAGATCGACCGCCAGGTCGTCGTCCTGGGTGCGGCCGAGGTCGTCGACCGCCCGACCACGGAGGAGTACTTCCGGTCGCGTCCGCGCGGGTCGCGGCTCGGGGCGTGGGCGAGCGACCAGTCGACCGTCGTGCCGTCGCGCACGGAGCTCGACGAGAGGCTCGCGGCCGCCGAGCGGCGCTGGCCCGGGGACGCGGACATCCCCGTGCCGGACCACTGGGGAGGGTTCCGGGTGGTGCCGTCCTCCGTCGAGTTCTGGCAGGGCCGGCCGTCGCGCCTGCACGACCGCCTGCGCTACCGGCTGACGGCAGACGGCTGGGCGATCGAGCGCCTGGCGCCCTGAGGGCGGTCGCCCCGGCGCGCGTCCGGACACCGCCCCCACCGCACCGTCTGATCCGGATCCGGTCCGAACCCTTGACCCCGCCGTTTAGTTCGGTGAATACTCGCAATCACATCGAAGCGCTTCGACGAAGCGCTTCGACACGGGAGGCATCCGCGGCCCGTGACGACGTCGACGAGGACGGCCCATGGCGACGATGCAGGACGTGGCGCGACGTGCTCAGGTCTCCCTGAGCACGGTGTCGTACGCCCTCAGCGGGACGCGGCCCGTGTCCGCGGCCACGAAGGCGCGCATCGAGGCCGCCATGGCCGAGCTCGGGTTCCAGCCGAACGCCATGGCGCGCGGGCTGGCCAGCAAGCGCAGCCGGACGCTCGCCCTGATCTTCCCCGCGATGGAGCTCGGCATCAGCGGGACCGTCCAGGAGTTCGTCGCGAGCGCTGCCACGACGGCGCGCTCGCACGGGTACCACCTGGTCCTCTGGCCCTTCCCGCGCGACGAGGCCGACGAGGTGCGCGACCTCGTCGTCGGTGGCATGGCCGACGGCGTGCTGCTGATGGAGGTGTGCCTCGACGACGTGCGGGTCGACACGCTGCGCGCAGCCGGTGTGCCGTTCACGATGATCGGCCGCACCGAGGACCCGGACGGGCTCTCGTACGTCGACATCGACTTCGACCGCACCACCGAGGAGGCGGTCGCGCACCTCACCGCGCTCGGTCACGAGCGCATCGGCTTCCTCAACCACTCCGAGCGCAGCCGGGACGAGGGCTACGCACCGACGGTCCGCGCCGAGGCCGGCTACCGCGCGGCGATGCGGCGTCGCGGCCTCGAGCCGCTCGCCGTCCTGTGCGACGAGCGGCCGGCGGCCGGCCGGGACGCCGTCGCGCACCTGCTGCAGGCCGACCCGGGTCTGACCGCCGTCGTCACCATGAACGAGATGGCGACGTTCGGCGCGACCGTCGAGCTGCAGGCACGCGGGCTCCGGGTGCCCGACGACGTGTCGGTCCTGTCGATCGTCACGTCGCCCGGCGTCGCGGCCATGACGAACCCGCCCCTGACGACGATGCACGCGCCGGGCGCAGCCCTCGGGCGGCTCGGGGTGGAACGCCTCATCGCGGCGGTCGAGGGGACGTCCCCGACCGCCGATCCCGTGCTCCTCCCGTGCCTCCTCGAGGAGGGCGAGAGCACGGCCCGTGCCTCGGGGCACCCCCCGGGCACGCGCTGACCGATCGCCGGCTCTCCGGCCGACCTCCGGGCCACGGCCCGACCTGACCCCGGGCCTCGGCCCGGCCCGCACGTCACCCCGGCGCCCCCGCCGTGGTGGGCAGGCGCGCGCCCGTGCGCCCTGCCACGCCCATGCACCGCTCGAAGAGGAGAAGGACATGCGTACACGCCGGACGACGGCCGTCGTCGCGGGGCTCGTCGCCCTGCCGCTCGCGCTCACCGCGTGCGGGGGTGGTGACACCGACGCCGGAGAGGGCGGCGGCGGCGACACCCTCCGCCTGTGGCACTACGAGGGCGAGGACAGCGCGATGGGGATCGCGTGGGACGAGGCGATCCGCGTCTTCGAGGAGGAGACGGGCGCGACCGTCGAGTTCGAGCGCAAGGCGTTCGAGCAGATCCAGCAGACGGCGGGCATGGTGCTCAGCTCCGACGAGGGCCCGGACATCATGGAGTACAACAAGGGCAACGCGACCGCGGGCCTGCTCGCGTCACAGGGGCTGCTCACCGACCTGACCGACGTCGCCGAGGAGCGCGGCTGGGCCGAGGCGCTGCCCGAGAGCATCCAGACGACCGCCCGGTACGACGAGCGGGGCGTCATGGGCTCGGGCAGCTGGTACGGCGTCCCGAACTACGGCGAGTTCGTCACCGTCTACTACAACGAGGACCTGTTCGCCGAGCACGGCGTCGAGGTCCCCACGACGCTCGAGGACCTCGAGGCGGCCATGGACGTGTTCGTCGCCGCGGGCATCACGCCGATCGTGACGGCGGGCGCCGAGTACCCGGCCGGGCAGCTCTTCTACGAGCTCGCGCTGAGCAAGGCCGACCGCGACTTCGTGACCGCGTACCAGACGTACACCGACGAGGTGGACTTCGCGGCCGACCCCCTGCGGTACGGCGCGGAGACGTTTGCCGACTGGGTCGACGCCGGCTACGTCGCGCAGGACGCCGCGAGCCTCAAGGCCGAGGACATGGGCGTCGCCTTCATCAACGGGACCGCTCCGATGATGGTGTCGGGCTCGTGGTGGTACGGCCGCGTCGTCGCCGAGGCGCAGTTCGAGTGGGGGATCTTCAACTTCCCGGGCAACGAGCTCAACGCCGGCTCGAGCGGCAACCTGTGGGTCGTCCCGGAGAACAGCCGCAACAAGGAGCTCGCGTACGAGTTCATCGACGTCACGATGCGCCCCGAGATCCAGGCCATCCTCGGCAACAACGGCGGGCTCCCGCTCGCAGCGGACCCGGCTGACATCACCGACGAGAAGAGCCAGGAGCTCATCACCGCCTTCAACGAGGTCCTCGAGAGCGACGGACTGGCGTTCTACCCCGACTGGCCCGTGCCCGGGTACTACGACGTGCTCGTGTCCGGCTTCCAGAAGCTGATCAACGCGTCCGCGACGCCCGACCAGGTCCTCGAGGAGATCGGCACCGCGTACGCCGACGGCGTCGCCTCGATCGAGTGAGTCGAGCGGGGGGGGGGGGGGGCCGGCCCCCCCCCCCCCCCCCCGCGCGGCCCCGGG
>JAUZVJ010000053.1:0-18124 GCA_031844515.1 Actinotalea sp. AC32
ACGCCGGCACCGACGCCGGGCGTCACCGGCGGCGCCGGCGGTGGCTGCGCGGCGTGGGCATCGCCACCGTGACCCTCCTCGTGCTGGGCCTCGGTGCCTCCACCGTGTACCTGTACCGGACGACGACGGCGTGGCGGGACCGTGCGGACGCCTACCTCGAGGACGCGCGTGGCATCGGCGGCGAGCTCGCCACGACCCGCGCCGAGCTCGCCGGCACGGAGGCAGAGCTCGAGGGCGTCCGCAGCCAGCTCGCGACGGCGCAGGCCCGCATCGTCGAGCTCGCGGACGAGAAGGCGCAGCTCGGCGACGACCGTGAGGTCCAGCGCCAGCTCGCCGACTACCAGGAGCGCGTCAGCGACGCCGCCGGCCAGGTGGCGCTGGCCCTCGACCAGTGCGTCCAGGGGCAGCAGCAGCTCATCGGCTACCTCGAGAGCACCGTGACCGACGCCGCCCAGTACGACCCGGCCGAGCTCGAGCGGTTCCGGACCGACGTCGAGGCGCTCTGCCAGGCGGCCACCGAGGCGAACATCGCGCTGCAGCGGGAGCTGAGCCGGTGAGCCGCCGCCGGACGGCCGTCGTCGTCGCGGCCGCCCTCGCCCTCGGGGGGTGCGCGGCGCTCGAGGAGGTCCCGATGCCGGGACCCCGCGCGACCGACCTGGTGCCGTCCGAGGCGCCGCTCGCCGCTCCCGCGGGCTCCGACCAGCTCTCCCCCGACGGGTTCGACGCGGTCCAGCGCATGGCGGTCCGGGTGCGCAACGTGGGGTGCGGGACCCTGACGACGGGCTCCGGCTTCGCGATCGACAGCCAGACCCTCATCACCAACCGGCACGTCGTGGCCGACTCGGCCGAGCTGCAGGTCGCCACCTACGACGGGCGCGACATCGACGTCACGGCGTCGAGCACCGCGGACCTCGCCGACCTGGCGATCGTGCGCACCGCGGAGCCGCTCCCCTCGTCGCCGGTCCTCGCCGACCAGGACCCCGTCCGGGGCGACCCCGTGACCGTCGTCGGCTACCCGCAGGGTGGTGCCCTCACCGTGACCAGCGGGACGGTCATCGGCGCGACGACCGACCCGATCAACGAGAACCTCGGCGAGGTGCTCGTCACGGACGCGCCGGTCGAGCCGGGGAGCTCGGGCTCGGCGGCCCTGGACGGCGAGGGCCGGGTGATCGGCGTGGTGTACGCGAAGAACGCGGCCGGGCAGAGCTTCCTCGTGCCGGTGAGCACGCTGCGCCGTCTCCTGGAGGACACCGAGGCGTTCGTCGCGACGAGCCCCTGCGCCTCCTGACCTGCGTCTCCTGTGCCGCGTCCCCTGACGCGACCGCTCCGCTCGGGCGCGTCAGCCGACGACGCGCAGCTCGACCGAGTCCACACGCGACGCGAACGTCGCGTCGGCGGCGATCACCGCGCTCACACGGCGGAGCACGGCGTCGAGGGCGCCGCGGTCGAGGCCCCCCGGGAGCCGCACGACGACGGCCACCTCGGCGCGCCGGCCCGGGACCGCGTCGGCGGACACGACACCGTCGACCTCCCCCACCGCGAGCGTCACCGCGTCGCGCACGTCGCCGGACACCTCGCCGTCGACGACGGCCGGGCGCCAGGGCGTAGCCGTCGCGAGCGCGACCACCGCGGGACGCGGCACCACGAGCGTGCCCGGACCCGCGGGGTCGAGCACGAGCAGCTCCCACCCCTCCTGGAGCGCCGACGCCGCCGCGCGTGGGCCCTCGGCCGGGACCGGCCGCGCGTCGCCGCTCCAGGCCGCGAGCGCAGCCGCCCCGGAGAACACCGGGAGCGCGGTCCGGCCGTCCGGCGCGCGCAGCGCCACGACACCCGCCGACGCCTCCTTGTCGACGTGCAGCCCGTCCGCGCCCGTCCCGGACTGCTCGAGACGCGCCACGACGGGCACCAGCACGCGCGCCGTGCGGAGCGCCTCGACGACGTCCGCGACGGTCCCGCGCCCCGCGCGGACGGCCTCGACCGCGGCGACCAGCGCCGGGTCGGGCGACCCGTCGTCGCCCGCGAAGGCCGACGTCGGCGGCAGCGCGCGACCGGTCACGGGCGACCCGCGACGTCCAGCGCCTCGGGGAGCGTGAAGGCGCCGGCGTACAGCGCCTTGCCGACGATGGCCCCCTCGACACCCACGGGCACGAGCCCGCGCAGGACCGCCAGGTCGTCGAGGCTCGAGATGCCGCCGGAGGCGACCACGGGGGCGCCGGTCCGCGCGCACACGTCGCGGAGGAGGTCGACGTTCGGACCACGCAGGGTGCCGTCCTTGGTGACGTCGGTGACGACGTACCGCGAGCAGCCGGCCCGGTCGAGCCGCTCGAGCACCTCCCAGAGGTCGCCACCCTCCTGCGTCCAGCCGCGCGCGGCGAGCGTCGTGCCCCGCACGTCCAGGCCGACCGCGACCGCGTCACCGTGCTCCGCGATCACGCGAGCGGTCCACTCCGGGTCCTCGAGGGCGGCCGTGCCCAGGTTGACGCGCGTGCAGCCGGTCGCGAGCGCGCGCGCGAGCGACTCGTCGTCGCGGATCCCCCCCGAGAGCTCGACCTTGACGTCGAGCGCGGCCACGACGCCCGCGAGCAGCTCGGCGTTGGACCCGCGCCCGAACGCGGCGTCCAGGTCGACGAGATGGATCCACTCCGCGCCGCCCGCCTGCCAGTCGAGAGCGGCCTGCATGGGGCTGCCGTACGAGGTCTCGGATCCGGCCTCGCCCTGGACGAGGCGGACAGCCTGCCCGTCCGCGACGTCGACGGCAGGCAGGAGCTCGAGCCGGGGCGTCCCGGCCGGGGTGGTGGTCATGCGGGAGGTCAACGTCCTTCCAGGCTGGAGACCCAGTTCTCGAGCAGGTGGGCACCTGCGTCCCCGGACTTCTCGGGGTGGAACTGGGTCGCGGAGAGCGGGCCGTTCTCCACCGCGGCGACGAACCGGCCGCCGTGGTCGGCCCAGGTGACGCGCGGCGGGGTGAACCGGCCGCCGCCGAGCGTCGCGAACGACCGCGCGGCGTAGGAGTGCACGAAGTAGAAGTACTCGTCCTCGATGCCGGCGAACAGCGTCGACCCCTCGGGCACGTCGACCGTCGACCAGCCCATGTGCGGGACCACCGGGGCCTCCAGCCGGTCGACGACGCCCGGCCACTCGCCGAGGCCCTCGGTCCCCACGCCGTGCTCCTCGCCGCGCTCGAACATGACCTGCATGCCGACGCAGATGCCCAGGACCGGCCGACCACCGGCGAGCCGCCGGTCGACGATCTGGTCACCGCGCACCGCCCGCAGGCCGTCCATGACGGCCGCGAACGCACCGACTCCCGGGACCACGAGACCGTCCGCCTCGGCGGCGGCGACCGGGTCCGAGGTGAGCTCGACGTCGGCGCCCACGCGCTCGAGCGCGCGCACCGCCGAGCGGACGTTGCCGAAGCCGTAGTCGAGCACGACGACGCGAGGGGATGTCACCCCGGGAGTCTACAAAGCGGGGCCCTGGCGTCCTGGCGTCGTCCACGACCGGCGCGACGCACGTCAGCCACGCGACGGACGTCAGCCCTTGCGGCGAGCACGCGCGGCGGACGCGAGGAGCCGGACCGCCTTCCAGCGCGAGACGCCGACCGACGTCGTCGCCTCGCCGAGGCCCTCGGGGCCCGACCGCCCGAGGAGGAAGGCCTCGACCTCGGGCGGCGCGCCGTCGAGCACGAGCGCGGGTGACAGCACGTCACCCGCCTGGCCACGGCTCCAGCGCGACGCGGCGATGCGCCCGTCGCGCTGGACGAGCAGCAGCACCATCGCGTCCGCGAGCACCTGCGAGACCGCCGCCGCCGCGGCGTCGGGCGCGTCACCCGCCGTCTCGTGGAGCACCGCGAGCGCCCCGACGGGCGACCCGAACGCGTCCGCGGCGACCTTCCCGACGGCGCACGCGGCCGCGAGCGCCTCGGGGTGGGCGACCTGCGTGAGGAGCACCGCGCGGGGCGCGAGGCCCTCGGGCGCGTCGCTCACAGCGCGCCCTTGGTCGACGGCACTCCCTCGACGCGCGGGTCGGGCGCGACGGCCGCGCGCAGGGCCCTCGCGAGCGCCTTGAACTGCGCCTCCACGACGTGGTGCGGGTCGCGCCCCGCGAGGACGCGCATGTGGATGCAGATGCCCGCGTGGTGCGCGATCGACTCGAGGACGTGGCGTGTGAGCGAGCCGGTGAAGTGGCCGCCGATGAGGTGGTACTCCTGCCCCACGGGCTCGCCCGAGTGCACCAGGTACGGCCGGCCGGACACGTCGACCACGGCCTGGGCGAGCGCCTCGTCGAGCGGCACGAGCGCGTCGCCGAAGCGCGCGATGCCGACCTTGTCGCCGAGCGCCTGGCGCAGCGCCTCCCCCAGCACGATCGCGACGTCCTCGACCGTGTGGTGCGCGTCGATGTGGGTGTCGCCGGTCGCGCGCACGGTCAGGTCGACGAGCGAGTGCTTGCCGAGCGCCGTGAGCATGTGGTCGTAGAACGGCACCGACGTCGAGATGTCGGTGCGTCCGGTCCCGTCGAGGTCGAGCTCGACGAGGACGGTCGACTCCGACGTGCTCCGCTCGATGCGGGCCGTCCGGGCGGGCGTCGGGTTCACAGCTGGGCCACCTCCACCAGGGCGGCGCGGAACGCCGCCATCTCCTCCGGCGTGCCGATCGACACCCGGAGCCACCCCCGCGGTCCGGTCTCCCGGATGAGGACGCCGCGGTCGAGCAGACCCTGCCAGACGGCGTGCCGGTCGTCGAACGTGCCGAACAGCACGAAGTTCGCGTCGCTGTCCGCCACCGTCAGGCCCCGTGACCGCAGCCAGGCGACGGTCGCGTCGCGCTCGTCGCGCAGCGAGCCCACCTGGGCCATGAGGGCCGCGGAGTGCGCGAGGGCCGCGCGGGCGACCGCCTGCGTGACCGCGGACAGGTGGTACGGCAGGCGCACGACGCGCAGCGCGTCGACGAGCGACCGGTCGGCGACCAGGTAGCCGACCCGCGCGCCCGCGAGCCCGAACGCCTTGGACATCGTCCTGCTCACGGCGAGCGACGGGTGGCGCTCGAGGAGCTCGAGCGCGGACGGTGTGCCCGCGCGGCGGAACTCGCCGTAGGCCTCGTCGACGACGACGACGCAGCCTCCTTCGACGCCGTCGGCCGCCTCGAGCACCGCCTCGACCTCGTCCAGCGGCAGGGCCGTCCCCGTCGGGTTGTTGGGGCTCGCCAGCAGGACCACCGAGGGCTGGTGCTGGGCGACCTGTGCGCGCACGTGCTCGAGGTCGAGCGTGAAGTCGTCCGCGCGCCGTCCCGTGACCCACCGCGTCGAGGTGTCCCGCGCGTACTCGGGGTACATCGAGTAGGTCGGCGCGAACGACAGGGCCGTGCGCCCCGGTCCGCCGAAGGCCTGGAGCAGGTGCAGCATGACCTCGTTCGAGCCGTTGGCGGCCCAGACCTGGTCGGGCTCGGGGCGCACGCCCGACTCGACCCCGAGGTAGGCGGCGAGGTCCGTCCGCAGCGCGGCGAAGTCCCGGTCGGGGTACCGGTTGAGCCCTCGCGCGGCCGCGGCCACCGCCGCCGCGATCTCGCCCACGACCGCGTCCGACGGCGGGTACGGGTTCTCGTTGACGTTGAGCAGCACCGGCACGTCGAGCTGCGGGGCGCCGTACGGCTCGAGGCCGCGCAGCTCGTCACGCAGCGGCAGTCGGGAGGCGGCCGGGGGCGGGGCTGTCACGGCCCCGATCGTAGCGACGGCGTGCCGCCGCGGCCGGAGGCGTCCGAGGGGCGTCAGGCGACGAGGTGCAGGACCCGGCGCCCGTCCTCGCGCACGAAGCCGACGGTCTCCAGGTACCGCTCGGAGCTCGTCATGCCCGGCGACGCGACCACCGTGCGCGTCCCGAGCCCGGCGAACGGACCGTCGGCCCGGAACACGAACTCGCCGGGGGTGAAGTCCCGGTAGGGCGGCAGGACGTAGTCGAGCACGACCTGCTGCTCGTCGGGCCGGTCACCCGTGCGCGTGAGGACGACGCCGACGACCTGGTCGCCCGTCGTGACGACGAACGCGTGCTCGGCGTCCCGGACCGGGTCGTCAGCGGGCAGCTCGGGGTTGAACGTCGCGATGTCGCGGCGGTGGCGGTCCAGGAGACGGCGCAGGAACGGCTCGGCGACACCCATGACGACGGCCTCGTACGCGCGCGCGTCGTGACGCTCGCGCAGCAGGCGCGCCATGACCCACAGGTTGATGCCGACCAGGACCACGTTCATCGCGACCATGGGCCACACGCCGACGACGGCGTTGTACCCGATCAGCACCGCGCACGAGATCGTGTTGAGGACGCGGAACCGCATGACGCGGGTCTGCAGCAGCGAGATGACGAGCACGGCCGAGCCGAGCCAGCCGACGGCGTCGACGACGTCCACCAGGGTCTCCTTCCGGGCGTGCGCGCTCGCGCACCGACGCGTGATCCTACGGCCGCGCGCCGCCCGCCGGCGGGACCACGGTCAGGGTGCGCCGACCGCCTCGCCCAACCACGCGACCACCACGTCGCCCACGACCGCCGGGTCGAGCACCTCGAGGTGGTCGACGTCGGGCAGCACCTCGACCGCGGCGTCGTGCCCGCCCGCCCGGAACGCGTCCGCGAGCCCGAGCGTCGACGACGGCGGCACGACGCGGTCGTCCGCGCCGTGCACGAGCAGCACCGGCAGCTCCGGCCGCAGGGCCGCGTGCCGCAGCGGGTCGGCCGCGGCCCACGCGGCGGGGTCCTCGTCCGGCGCGAGCGCGAGGAGGTCGTGCGCGAAGCGCTCCGCGCGGACGAGGTCGTACGGCCCCGCCAGCCCGACGACCGCGTCGGCGTCGCGCGCCGCGTGCGGGCACGGCTCCGCCTCGGGCGTGCCGGTGCGCGGTGTCGGACGGGGGGTCGCCGCCGTCGACGCGAGCGGTGCCGGCGGGCCGGTGAGGCCGACGAGGACGGCGAGGTGGGCACCCGCCGAGTGGCCGAGCAGCGCGACCGGGACGTCGGGCACGGCCGTCGCGGCGAACGCGACCGCGCAGGCCACGTCCTGCGCCGGCACCGGGAAGTGGTCGCCCGTCGAGGACGTCCCGTACGTGATGGTGACCGTCGCGACGCCCGCCGCGGCGAGGTGCTGCGCGAGCGGCCGGAGGCCCGTCGGGTCCGCGGTGCGCCAGCCTCCGCCGGGGACGAGGACGACGACCGCGCGGGCGCCCGTCGGCACCTCGACGCGTGCGCCGCGGCCGGGACGGTACTCGGTCGCGCCGCCCGGGGAGGTGGTGCCCGTGCCCGCAGGCACCGGCTCCGTCGGCCCGGCCGGGCGGTCGGCGGTCGGGTCCGCACCGGGCGGGGGCGCGGCGCCGGGGTCGGGCACGCACGCGCTCGCGCTCAGCAGCAGGGCGAGCGCGACGACGCGCAGCGTCGCGGCTCCTCCGGTCCTGCGCCGACCTCGCACCCGACCACTGTGCCAGTCCGGACGCCCCGCAGGAGCAGAGCCGCGGAGCAGGACGGGTGGAGCGGGACGTGTCGGGCCCGGCTGGCACACTCGCCCGGGTGACGACACCCACCGTCCTCGACCGCTCGGCGCTGCGTGAGCGCGCCGAGGAGCTCCTGCGCGCACTCGTCGGACGGGAGGACGCGGCCCTGCGCGAGGACCAGTGGGTCGCGGTCGAGGCCCTCGTCGCGGACCGCCGACGCGCGCTCGTCGTGCAGCGGACCGGCTGGGGCAAGTCGGCCGTGTACTTCGTCGCCACCGGCCTGCTGCGCGCCGCCGGCGCGGGACCCACGGTGATCGTGTCCCCGCTGCTGGCGCTCATGCGCAACCAGGTCGACGCGGCGCGCCGGGCGGGGATCCGCGCCGAGACCATCAACTCCGCGAACACCGCGGAGTGGGACCAGGTCCTGGAGCGGGTCGGCTCCGGGGCGACCGACGTGCTGCTCGTCTCCCCCGAGCGGCTGACCAACCCGGGTTTCCGGGACGAGGTGCTCCCCCACCTCGCCCGCACGACCGGCCTCCTCGTCGTCGACGAGGCGCACTGCGTGTCCGACTGGGGTCATGACTTCCGGCCCGACTACCGGCGCATCCGTGACCTGCTCGTGCGGCTCCCGGCCGGCACGCCCGTCCTGGCGACGACCGCGACCGCGAACGCACGCGTGAGCCTCGACGTCGCGGAGCAGCTCGGCGTGGAGGACGTGTCCGCAGGCCGCGGTGGCGAGCGGTCGGCAGGCGGGAGCGCGCGCGGCGACGTGCTGGTCCTGCGGGGTCCGTTGGACCGGCCCAGCCTCCACCTGTCCGTCGTCGAGCTGGGCGACCAGGCGGCCCGGGTCGCCTGGCTCGCCCGGACCCTGCCCCAGCTCGAGGGCTCGGGCATCGTCTACTGCCTCACCGTCGCCGCGGCCGAGCAGGTCGCCGCCCACCTCCGCTCGACCGGGCTCGCGGTCCGCAGCTACACCGGCAGGACCGAGCCGGCCGAGCGCGAGCAGTGCGAGGAGGACCTCCAGGCCAACCGCGTCAAGGCGCTCGTCGCCACGTCGGCGCTCGGGATGGGGTTCGACAAGCCAGACCTGGGCTTCGTGGTCCACCTCGGCGCGCCGTCGTCGCCGATCGCCTACTACCAGCAGGTCGGGCGTGCGGGACGCGCGACCCGGCGCGCCGACGTCGTCCTGCTCCCCGGCCCCGAGGACCAGGCGATCTGGGACTGGTTCGCGTCGACCGCCTTCCCGCCCGAGCACCAGGTGCGTGCCACGCTCGACGCGCTCGCGACGGCGGGGCGCCCGCTCTCGACGGCCGCGCTCGAGCCCCGCGTCGACCTGCGTCGGTCGCGCCTCGAGCTCCTGCTCAAGGTCCTCGACGTCGACGGGGCGGTCCGGCGCGTGCCCGGCGGGTGGACCACGACCGGCGAGCCGTGGCACCACGACGCGGCGCGGTACGCCCGGGTCGACGCCGCGCGACGGGCCGAGGAGGAGCTCATGCGGGAGTACGTCGCCGGGCCCCGCTGCCGGATGGCCTTCCTCCGGGCGGCGCTCGACGACCCCGAGCTCGCCGACGACGCGGCCTGGACGTGCGGCCGGTGCGACCGGTGCGCGGGACCGCCACCCTGGTCGGCCCCCTCCGACGACGAGGTCGCCGGCGCACGGGCGCGCCTGACGGCGCCCGGGGAGGACCTCGTGCCCCGGCGCCAGTGGCCCACCGGGATGGAGACGCTCGGCGTGCAGCTGAGCGGTCGGATCCCTGCCGACGAGCAGGCCGCTCCCGGCCGGGCCGTCGCGCGGCTCGACGCACTCGGGCACGGGACTGCGCTGCGTGAGCTGTTCGACGCGCGCACGCCCGACGGACCCGTCCCCGTCGCGTTGCGCCAGGCCGTGCGCGAGGTCCTGGAGGCGTGGGCACCCCAGGTCGACGGGGTCGTCGTCGTGGCGTCGCAGACCCGGCCGGCGCTCGTCGAGCACCTGGCGACGGGAGCCGCAGGCGTGCTCCGCGTCCCCCTCGTCGGGACGCTGCGGCCCGCGGACGGGATGTCGCCCGCGCGGCACGACGTCAACTCCGCCCAGCGGCTCGCCGGCGTCGCCCGACGCCTCGAGCTCGACCTCGGAGCCGCCGCGGCCGGACTCCCCGGCCGGTCGGTCCTCCTCGTGGACGACCGCGTCGACAGCGGGTGGACGCTGACCGTGGCGACCCGCCTGCTCCGCCGCGCGGGGGCCGCAGCGGTCCACCCGTTCGTGCTCGGCGTCGGCTGACCCGGCGGCTCGCGCCGGCCCGCCGTCGGCGCGAGCCGCTGAGCGAAGCAGACGGACGCCGCCGACGTCACCCCAGTCGGACGTGCACGGCTTCGGCCTGCGCCGCCGACGTCAGCCCAGCCGGATGCGGACGGCCTCTGCGTGCGCCGGGAGGTCCTCGTCCTCGGCGAGCGCGCCGATGCGGTCGGCGACCTCCGCGAGGGCGTCCCGGTCGTACTCGACCACCTGGACGGGACGCAGGAAGCTGTGGACGCCGAGCCCGCTCGCGTAGTGCGCGCAACCGCCGGTGGGGAGCACGTGGTTCGAGCCGGCCATGTAGTCCCCGAGGGAGACCGGCGACCACGCGCCGACGAACACGGCGCCCGCGCTCGTCACGCGGTCCGCGACGGCCGCCGCGTCGGCGGTCTGGATCTCGAGGTGCTCCGCCCCGTAGGCGTTGACGACACGCAGCCCCTGTTCGACGTCGTCCACCAGCACGGTGGCCGACTGCGGGCCGGCGAGCGCGGTCGCGACGCGCTCGCTGTGCCTCGTCGCGGCGACGACGTCCGCCAGGAGGGCGTCGACGGCGTCCGCGAGCTCGGTCGAGTCCGTCACGAGGACCGACGCCGAGGTCGGTCCGTGCTCCGCCTGCGAGACGAGGTCCGCGACGACGTGCCTCGGGTCGGCCGTCGCGTCGGCGAGGACGGCGATCTCGGTGGGGCCCGCCTCCGAGTCGATGCCGACGACCCCTCGGACGATGCGCTTGGCAGCAGTGACGTACTGGTTGCCGGGTCCCGTGATCACGTCGACGGGCTCGCACAGCACGTCGCCGTCGGCGTCCGTCTCGCCCGACGCGCCGTACGCGAGCATCGCCACCGCCTGGGCACCACCGACCGCGTACACCTCCTCGACGCCGAGGAGGTGGCACGCGGCGAGGATCGTCGGGTGCGGGAGCCCGCCGTTGTCGCGCTGCGGCGGGCTCGCGACGACGAGCGACGCGACACCCGCCTCCTGCGCCGGGACCACGTTCATGACGACCGACGACGGGTACACGGCGAGCCCGCCGGGGACGTACAGGCCGACGCGCCGGACCGGGAGCCACCGCTGGCGCACCTGGGCGCCCGGCGCCACGTCGACGACCAGGTCTGTCGGGACCTGGGCGGCGTGGACCAGCCGCACGCGGCGGATCGTCTCGTCGAGGGCGGCGCGCACCGCCGGGTCCAGACCGCGCACCGCGTCCGCGAGCACCTCCGTGGGGACCCGCAGGTGGTCCGGACGCACGCCGTCGAACCGCTCGGCGAGGTCCCGCAGCGCCGCGGCACCGCGATGCCGCACGTCCTCGACGAGGGGCGCGACCTGCGCCACGGCCCCCTCGACGTCGAGCTCGGGGCGAGGCAGGGTCTCGGTCAGCTCACGCGCGGTCAGGGAGCGTCCACGCAGGTCGATGCGGGAGATCGTCACCCCGGCATGGTACGTGGGCCGACCTGCCCGGCCGTGGGTCGCCCGGGGACCGGGACGCCCGGCGCGCGTGGCCTCCGCCCCCGGGTCGCCCACCGGCGTCCCGGCCTGGGAGACTCACGGCGTGGACGCACGCATCGTGGACGTGGACGGCGACATCCGGCTCGGTCAGCTGCTCAAGCTGGCCGGGGTCGCCGAGAGCGGGTCGCACGCGCGGTCGCTCCTGGGCGAGGGCGAGGTCACGGTCAACGGCGAGCCCGAGACACGCCGCGGCCGACAGCTGGCACCCGGCGACGTCGTCGTCGTCAGCCTTCCCGGCGGCGACGAGGAGCTCCGGGTCCGCTGAGGGGCCGGACCCGCGCGCTCAGCGGGTCATGTAGGTCGAGCCCATCACGTGGTCGACCGTGAGCCGCAGGACGACCCGACGAGGGTCCTCCTTGAGCTCGCGATAGCGCCGGGCGTAGCGACGCATCGCCTCGAGCACCTCGTCGCGCTCGCGCGACACGGTGATGCTCCCCTCGAACGTGAGCCACCGCCCGCCGTCGACCTGGCAGACCGCGGCGCGGGCTGTCCCGCCTGCGGCCTCGTGGTGCTCGATGTTGCGCACCTTCGCCGACGTGACGCGCGTGGTGATCCGCAGGACGCCATGGTCGGGGTCCCACGTGAAGCCGACCGGGACGACGTGAGGCGTCCCGTCGGGTCGCAGGGTCGTGAGCGTCGCCAGGTGACGCTCGGTCACGAAGACGTGCTGCTCGGGCGTGAGGCTCACCATGACGCCCTCAGGTCCCTGCCGCGGCGAGACAGGCCGGGCCCAGGAGCGCCTTGAGGTCCCCGAACAGCGCGGGTGACCGCTCGATCCGGAGCCCCTCGTCGAGGCGCATCACGGTCGACCGGCCGGGCTGGGTGAGCTTGAGGTGGACCTCGGTGACCCCCGGGTGCGTCGCGAGGATCTCGCGCAGCCGCTCGACGACCGGCGGCGTGCAGCGCGACACCGGCAGGGTGATCGTCACCGGCGTCGTCTCGACGGCGGACACGTCGGGCAGCGAGACCTCGACCGCCTGGAGCTGCATCGTCTCGTCGCGCCGTCGCACGCGTCCGCGGATCGTCACGACCGCGTCGGCCGCGAGCACCGTGGAGTACGCGAGGTACGTCTCGCCGAAGAACATGACCTCGACCGAGCCGTCCATGTCCTCGAGCGTCACGGCCGCCCACGGGTTGCCGTTCTTCGACATCTTGCGCTGGAGCGACGTGATGAGGCCGCACACCGTGACCATCGAGCCCTCGGCGCGGGCCTCGTCCGCCGTGAGCACGGCGATCGAGCAGTCGGCCGCGGAGGCGAGCACGTGCTCGAGCCCCGAGAGCGGGTGGTCGGAGACGTAGAGGCCGAGCATCTCGCGCTCGAAGGCGAGGCGCTGCTTCTTGTCCCAGTCCGGCACGTCGGGCACCTCGACGCTGAACGACAGCCCGTCCTCGTCGCCGCCGCTGAAGCCCGCGAAGAGGTCGAACTGCCCCTCGGCCTCGCGCCGCTTGACGCCGACGACCGCGTCGACGGCCTGCTCGTGCACGAGCAGCAGCGCGCGGCGGCTCGGCGAGCGCGAGTCGAAGGCCCCGGCCTTGATGAGCGACTCGATGGTGCGCTTGTTGCACACGACCGCTGGGACCTTGTCGAGGAAGTCCTGGAAGGAGGTGAAGTCGCCCTTCTCCTCGCGGGCCGCGACGATCGCGTCGACGACGTTCGCGCCGACGTTCCGGACGGCGGTCAGGCCGAACCGGATGTCGGCGCCGACGGCGGTGAAGTTCGCCGCGGAGGAGTTGACGTCGGGAGGGAGGACCGTGATGCCCATCCGGCGGCACTCCCCGAGGTACAGCGCCGACTTGTCCTTGTCGTCGCGGACGCTCGTCAGCAGACCCGCCATGTACTCGGTCGGGTAGTTCGCCTTGAGGTACGCGGTCCAGTACGAGACGACGCCGTACGCGGCGGAGTGCGCCTTGTTGAACGCGTAGCCCGCGAACGGCACCAGGGTGTCCCACACGGCCTGGATCGCCGCGTCGGAGTACCCGCGCTCGCGCATGCCGGCCTGGAAGGGCACGAACTCCTTGTCGAGGATCTCCTTCTTCTTCTTGCCCATGGCGCGGCGCAGCAGGTCGGCCTGGCCGAGGCTGTAGCCGGCGAGGATCTGGGCGGCGCGCTGGACCTGCTCCTGGTAGACGATGAGGCCGTAGGTCTCGTCGAGCACCTCCGCGAGGGGGGCCTCGAGCTCCGGGTGGATCGGCGTGATCTTCTGCAGGCCGTTCTTGCGGAGCGCGTAGTTCGTGTGCGAGTTCATGCCCATCGGCCCCGGGCGGTACAGGGCGATGACGGCCGAGATGTCCTCGAAGTTGTCGGGGCGCATCTGACGCAGGAGCGAGCGCATCGGCCCGCCGTCGAGCTGGAACACCCCGAGCGTGTCGCCGCGGCCGAGCAGCTCGTACGTCGCCCGGTCGTCGAGCGGCAGCGACTCGACCTCGATCGGGTCCTTGCCGTTCGCGACGATGTTCGCGAGCGCGTCGTCGAGGATCGTGAGGTTCCGCAGGCCGAGGAAGTCCATCTTGATCAGGCCGAGGCCCTCACAGGTGGGGTAGTCGAACTGCGTGATGATCGCGCCGTCCTGCGGGCGGCGCATGATCGGGATGATGTCGATGAGCGGGTCGCTCGACATGATGACGCCGGCGGCGTGCACGCCCCACTGCCGCTTGAGGCCCTCGATTCCCTGCGCGAGCTCGACGACGCGCTGCGCGTCCGGGTCGGCGGCGTGGAGCTGCCGGAACTCCTCTGCCTCGGGGAACCGGGGGTCCTTCGGGTCGAAGATGCCCGAGAGCGAGATGTCCTTGCCCATGACGGCCGGCGGCATGGCCTTGGTGAGCTTCTCCCCCATCGCGAAGGGGAAGCCGAGGAGGCGCGAGGAGTCCTTGAGGGCCTGCTTGGCCTTGATGGTCCCGTAGGTGACGATCTGGGCGACGCGCTCGTCGCCGTACTTCTCGGTGACGTAGCGGATGACCTCGCCGCGCCGACGCTCGTCGAAGTCGATGTCGACGTCGGGCATCGAGACGCGCTCGGGGTTGAGGAAGCGTTCGAAGATGAGCCCGTGCTCGAGCGGGTCGAGCTCGGTGATGCCCATCGCGTACGAGGCCATCGAGCCGGCGGCAGAGCCGCGGCCGGGGCCGACGCGGATGCCGTTGTCCTTGGCCCAGTTGATGAAGTCGGCGACCACGAGGAAGTACCCGGGGAAGCCCATCTGCGTGATGACGCCCGTCTCGTAGTCCGCCTGCGTGCGGACCTTCTCCGGGACGCCGCCGGGGTAGCGCTTCGCGAGGCCGCGCTCGACCTCCTTGACGAACCAGCTCGTCTCGTCCTCGCCAGGCGGCAGCGGGAACCGCGGCATGTAGTTGGCGGACGTGTTGAAGCTGACGTCGCACTGCTCGGCGATGAGGAGCGTGCTGTCGCACGCCTCGGGGAGCTCGCGCCAGATGCGCCGCATCTCCTCGGCGGACTTGACGTAGTAGCCGTCCCCGTCGAACTTGAAGCGGTCCGGGTCCGCGAGCGTCGACCCGGAGTTGATGCACAGGAGCGCCTCCTGGAAGTGCGCGTCCTCCTGCTTCGTGTAGTGCAGGTCGTTCGTCGCGACGAGGGGGGCGCCGATCTCCTGCGCGATCCGCAGGAGGTCCTTCTGCACGCGCGTCTCGATGTCGAGCCCGTGGTCCATGAGCTCGACGTAGAAGTACTCCTTGCCGAAGATGTCCTGCAGCTCGCCCGCCGCGCGGAGCGCCTCGTCGTACTGCCCGAGCCGCAGCCTCGTCTGGATCTCGCCCGACGGGCAGCCGGACGACGCGATGAGGCCCGACGCGTACGTCGAGAGCAGGTCGCGGTCCATGCGGGGCCACTTGCCCATCTGGCCCTCGAGCGACGCGAGAGAGCTCGCGCGGAACAGGTTGTGCAGGCCCTCGTTGTTCCGCGCCCACATCGTCATGTGCGTGTAGGCGCCGCTCGCCGAGACGTCGTCGTCCTTCTGGTGGGCCTCGCCCCACCGCACGCGCGTGCGGTCGAAGCGGCTCGTGCCGGGCGTGACGTACGCCTCGACGCCGAGGATCGGCTTGATGCCGGCCGAGCGGGCCTTGCTCCAGAAGTCGAACGCACCGAACAGGAAGCCGTGGTCCGTGGTCGCCATCGCCGTCTGACCGAGGCGGTTCGCCTCCGCGAAGAGCGCGTCGAGCTTCGCGGCACCGTCGAGCATCGAGTACTCGGTGTGCACGTGGAGGTGGACGAAGTCCGATCCAGGTGCAGGCATGCGGACGATTCTAGGTGGCGCCTCCGACACGGACCGGACCGCGGGCGGCGCGGCGGCGTCGCACCTGCGTGACAGCCGTCACGCGCGTCCGGACCCGGGCGACGGCGCACCGGCCCCCCGACCCGCGCCCGTACCCGCGCCCGTATGGCGGGTCAGCGGTACCCCTCGGAGAGCACGGACCACGCGTGCGCGAGGTCGTCCGGGTACCGGCTGGTCACCTCGACACGCGCACCGGTCACGGGGTGGTCGAAGGCGAGCCGCATCGCGTGGAGCCACTGACGCGTCAGACCCAGCCGCGCGGCCAGGGTGGGGTCGGCGCCGTACGTGACGTCGCCCACGCAGGGGTGCCGCAGCGCCGCCATGTGCACCCGGATCTGGTGGGTCCGCCCGGTCTCGAGGTGCACCTCGACGAGGGAGGCGTTGGGCACCATCTCGAGGACCTCGTAGTGCGTCACCGACGGCTTGCCGTCGGCGGTGACCGCGAACTTGTAGTCCGCGGACGGGTGGCGGCCGATGGGCGCGTCGACGGTGCCGACCGTCGGCTCGGGATGGCCTTGCACCACCGCGTGGTAGACCTTGTCGACCGTCCGCTCCTTGAAGGCGCGCTTGAGGCCCGAGTAGGCACGCTCGCTCTTCGCGACGACCATGAGCCCCGACGTCCCGACGTCGAGCCGGTGCACGACCCCCTGCCGCTCGGCCGCGCCCGAGGTCGCGACGCGGAAGCCGGCGGCCGCGAGGGCGCCGACGACGGTCGGTCCGGTCCACCCGGGCGACGGGTGCGCGGCCACGCCCACGGGCTTGTCGACCACGACGAGGTGCTCGTCCTCGAGCACGACGCGCATCCCGGGGACGGGCTCGGGCGCCGCGGCGGGCGCCTCGACGCGGTCGAGGGCCGAGACGTCGACCTCGAGCCACGAGCCGGTGGTGAGCCGGTCGGACTTGCCGACGGCCCGGCCGTCGAGCGTCACGGCACCGGCCTCCGCGAGCTCGGCCGCCCGGGTGCGCGAGACGCCGAGGAGGCGTGACAGCCCCGCGTCGACGCGGTCGCCCGCGAGCCCGTCGGGCACGGGCATGGAGCGCGCGCTCACGACGTCGGGCCCGCGTCCTCGGCGACGACGCGCTCGGGCTCGCGCCCGCCCTCGCGCGACCCGTCGACCCCGACCCCGCGCATCGACAGCAGCACGATCAGGCCTGCGGCGACGACGATCGCGATGTCGGCCACGTTGCCGACGAACAGCTCGCCGTACGCGATGAAGTCCACGACGTGGCCCACCGCGAAGCCGGGCTCGCGCAGCAGCCGGTCGAGCAGGTTGCCGACGGCACCGCCGAGCAGCAGCCCCAGCGCGACGGCCCATGCGCGCGACCCGAGCCGCGTCGCGATCCGCAGGACGACGACCGTCACGGCGACCGCGGCCACCGTGAAGACCCACGTCATGCCCGTCGCGATGCTCAGGGCGGCGCCAGGGTTGTACAGGAGGGTGAGCCCGAGCAGGTCACCGACGAGCGGGATGCGCTCCCCCTCGGACAGCGACGCGACGGCCCACACCTTGGTGAGCTGGTCGACGAGCAGGACGACGAGCGCCAGTCCGAGCAGGAGCCCGAGGAGGCGGCGACTGCGGTGCACGCTCAGCGACGCTCCTGACGGGCCTTGCAGGTGACGCACAGGGTGGCCCGTGGGAAGGCCTGCAGGCGCGCCTTGCCGATGGGACCACCGCACGACTCGCACGTGCCGAAGCCGGCCGAGCCGAGGCGCTCGAGCGCGTGGAGGTTCTGCTCGAGGAGGTCCCGCGTGTTGTTGACGAGCGTCAGCTCCTGCTCGCGCTCGAGCGCGCTCGACCCCGAGTCGGCCTGGTCGTCGCCGGACCCCTCGCCGGAGTTGCGCAGCAGCGCCGAGAGCTCGGCGTCGGCCGCCGCGAGCTCGGCCCGCAGCCGGTCGACCTCGACCGCGATCTCGGTCGCGATCGCCTCGACCTCCTCGACCGTCCAGGGCTCCTCACCGTCCCGGACGGGGAAGGAGTCCACGAGCTCGGCGATGCGGGACGTGTCGGGTACGGCAGGGCCCTGAGCAGGGCCCACCGTGTCGTCGATGGCCATGGTGCTCCTCGGTGTGAAGGGTCACGCGAGACTAGACCGCAGGGGCACCACGCACAACGCACCACCCCGCGAGGCGGGGTGGTGCGTCGTACGGTCGGTGCGTGAGGCCGGGCGGCTCACGCCACGGGGGACGGCTGGTCGGCGGTCAGCCGTTGAACTGCAGGCCCTGCTCGCCGGCTCCCTGACGGGGCGCGACGCTGGCACCGCGGGCGTCGAGGTCCCCCAGCAGGTTCTCGAGGTAGCTCTTCAGGCGCGTCCGGTAGTCGCGCTCGAAGACGCGGAGCTCGTCGATCTTGCGCTCGAGGAGGCTGCGCTCCTGCTCGAGCGCCGAGAGCGTGCGGGTCGAGGTCTCCTCGGCCTCGCGCACGATGCGCGTCGCCTGCGACTTGGCCTCGGTGATGATCCGCTCGCCCTCCTCCTGGCCGCTGCGGACGTAGTCGTCGTGCAGCTTCTGGGCCAGCTGGAGCATCCCGGTCGCCGACTCGGGCTCGCTGACCCGCTGCGGCGCGGGTGCAGCGGCAGCGGCCACGGGTGCCGGCGCGGGCGC
>JAUZVJ010000054.1:0-17952 GCA_031844515.1 Actinotalea sp. AC32
GCGAGGAGCGCGAGGCGGTCGAGGCCGCACGGGCGGAGCGCGACGAGCAGGTCCGCGCGACCCGCGCGGAGGTCGACCGTGCCGCGGCCGCCCTCGCCGAGCTGACGGACGTCGCGCACCGCGACGAGGTCGCGCGCACGCAGCAGCGGCTGCGCATCGAGCAGCTCCAGGCGCGTGCGGTCGAGGACCTCGGCACCGACCCCGAGGTGCTCGTCGCCGAGTACGGGCCGGAACGGCCGGTGCCCCTGTGGGGCGACCGCGCCGAGGCCGTCCGCTCGGCAGCCGCCGACCAGGACCGCGAGCCCGACGACGACGAGCTGCACGTGCCCTACGTCCGGGCCGAGCAGGAGAAGCGGCTCCGCGCCGCCGAGCGCGCGCTGTCGCTCCTGGGCAGGGTCAACCCGCTGGCCCTGGAGGAGTTCGCGGCGCTTGAGGAGCGGTACACGTTCCTGTCGACGCAGCTGACCGACCTGAAGAAGTCGCGGACCGACCTGCTGCAGATCGTCCGCGAGATCGACGAGCGCGTCGAGCAGGTGTTCGCCGAGGCGTACCGCGACACCGCCGTGCAGTTCGAGCGGGTGTTCGCGCGGCTCTTCCCGGGAGGCGAGGGCCGCCTGGTGCTCACGGACCCCGGCGACATGCTGACCACCGGGATCGAGGTCGAGGCGCGCCCCGCGGGGAAGAAGGTCAAGCGGCTCTCGCTGCTGTCGGGCGGTGAGCGGTCGCTCACGGCCGTGGCGCTCCTCGTCGCGATCTTCAAGGCGCGGCCGAGCCCGTTCTACGTCATGGACGAGGTCGAGGCCGCGCTCGACGACGTGAACCTCGGCCGCCTGCTCGAGATCTTCCGCGAGCTGCAGGAGGACAGCCAGCTCATCGTCGTGACGCACCAGAAGCGCACGATGGAGATCGCCGACGCGCTCTACGGCGTGACGATGCGCGGCGACGGCGTCACGACCGTCATCAGCCAGCGGCTGCGTGAGGACGCCCCCGCCTGAGGTGGAGATCCTGTGGTGATCTCGCGATGCGCGGCCGCGCGGCAGGGCGCCCGGGTCGAGCTCGGGCGATACTCCGAAGTCATGGGACCTGTGCTGCTGACCCTCGCTCTCGCGCTCGCCGTGTCGGTCGGTGTCGTGGCGCTCAGCGCCGTCGTGTCCGCCGGCGGCCCCGACGGCGTGCGACGTCAGCTCGCGGAGGTGCGCGCCGCGCTCCGCGAGCGACGCGACGTCGGCCCCGCGACCGCCCCCCGCGACGACGACGCGGACGAGCTGTCCGTCGACGCGATCTTCGCCGTGGGGCGGCCGGACCCCCAGGGCTACGTGGACGCCGACGAGCTCGCCGACGCGCTGCAGCGGGCGGGCTCGGCCGTCGTCGGGCGCGTCTCGGGCGTCGCGCAGCGTGCGCGCCGCTGACCCTCCGCACACCTCCTGAGAGACTGCACGCGTGAACGACTTCCTCGACGTCCTCGTCTTCGGCATCCCCGCGCTGCTCGTCGGCGGCGCTGCGGCCTACGCCGGCGCGCGTCTGCGCCGTCGCGGTCGCAGCGACGTGCCTCCGGCCGCCCCGACCACCGACGCGGTGGACGCGAGCGCGGTCCCGACGACCGACGGCACGCCGCCCGGCGTCGCGGTCGAGGAACGCGTCGAGGAGCCCGCGCCCGAGGTCCCCGCGGTCGAGGCACCCGAGCCCGTCGCCGGGCGCCTCGTCCGCCTCCGTGAGCGGCTCGCCCGCTCGGGCTCGCCGCTCGGCACGCGCCTGCTCGCCGTGCTCTCGCGCGACCACCTGACCGAGGACGACTGGGACGAGATCGAGGAGACGCTCCTCCTCGCCGACGTCGGTGCCGGGCCGACCACCGAGCTCGTCGACCGCCTGCGCGAGCGCGTCCGCGTCCTGGGCGTGCGTGAGCCGGCGGCCGTTCGGGCGCTCCTGCGCGAGCAGCTCCTCGAGCTCGTCGACCCCTCGCTCGACCGCTCGCTCGCGACGACCCCCGGCGTGGCCGACGACGGGTCGCCGCACCCGGCCGTGGTCCTCGTCGTCGGCGTCAACGGCACCGGCAAGACCACGACCGTGGGCAAGCTCGCGCGCGTGCTCGTGGCCGAGGGGCGGACCGTGGTGCTCGGAGCGGCGGACACGTTCCGTGCCGCGGCGGCCGACCAGCTCCAGACCTGGGGCGCCCGCGTGGGCGTCCCGACGGTCCGCTCGGACCGCGACGGCGCCGACCCTGCCGCCGTGGCCTTCGACGCCGTGAGCCGGGGGTCCGCCGACGGCGCCGACGTCGTGCTCGTCGACACCGCGGGCCGGCTGCAGAACAAGGCCGGGCTCATGGACGAGCTGGGCAAGATCACGCGCGTGCTCTCGCGCCGCGCGCCGGTGGCCGAGGTGCTCCTCGTGCTCGACGCGACGACGGGTCAGAACGGCCTCAACCAGGCGCGCGTCTTCGGCGAGGTCGCGGGCGTCACGGGCATCGTCCTGACCAAGCTCGACGGGACGGCCAAGGGCGGCATCGTCGTCGCGGTGCAGCGCGAGCTCGGCGTGCCGGTGAAGCTGGTGGGTCTGGGCGAGGGCCCGGACGACCTGGCCCCGTTCGAGCCCGAGGCGTTCGTCGACGGCCTCCTCCAGGGCTGAGCGGCCTTCCGTCCGACCCGTGAAACGCACTGTTCACGTCGCGGGACGCTCCGTCACCGCGGCGTAACACCGCGGCGCGTCGGGGGAAACAGCGAGCCACGACAGTTGACCCGCGACCAGCCACCCCCGGCTGGTGCGACGGAGAGGCGGTCACATGGAGTTCTCGCTGGACACCGGAAACACAGCGTGGATCCTGACGGCGTCTGCGCTCGTGCTGCTCATGACGCCGGGACTGGCGTTCTTCTACGGCGGCATGGTGCGCGGCAAGTCGGTCCTCAACATGATGATGATGAGCTTCGGCGCGATGGGCGTCGTCAGCGTCATCTGGGTCCTCTGGGGCTACTCGGGCACCTTCGGCTCGGACATCGGCGGCATCATCGGCAACCCCCTCGAGTACTTCGGGGTCAGCACGATCACGGACGAGCAGAGCCTCATGGCGGCGGCGGGCGTCCCGGCCCTCGTCGCCGTGGCCTTCCAGGCCACGTTCGCGATCATCACGGTCGCCCTCATCTCCGGTGCGGTCGCCGACCGCACCAAGTTCGGCTCGTGGATGGTCTTCACGGCCGTCTGGGTCACCCTGGTCTACGTGCCGATGGCCCACATGGTCTGGGGCGGCGGTCTGCTTGGCGCCGACGGCATCACCTCCGGCCTGTCGACCCCCATCGACTTCGCGGGCGGCACGGTCGTCCACATCAACGCGGGTGTCGCGGGCCTCGTCCTCGCGCTCGTCATCGGCAAGCGCCGCGGCTTCGGCAAGGAGCCCATGCGGCCCCACAACCTGCCGTTCGTCATGCTCGGTGCGGCACTGCTGTGGTTCGGCTGGTTCGGCTTCAACGCGGGCTCGGAGTTCGCGGCCGACGGCACGGCCGGCCGGGCCTGGGTCAACACGCTCGTCGCGACGGGCGTCGCGATGCTCACGTGGCTCCTCACCGAGAAGGTCCGCGACGGTCACGCCACGTCACTCGGTGCCGCGTCGGGCGTCGTCGCCGGCCTGGTCGCCATCACCCCCGCCGCCGCGGCCGTCGACACGTTCGGCGCGCTCGGGATCGGTGCGGTCGCCGGCGTGCTCTGCGCGCTGGCGGTGGGTCTGAAGTACCGCTTCGGCTACGACGACTCGCTCGACGTCGTCGGCGTCCACCTGGTCGGCGGTCTGGTCGGCACGGTCCTCATCGGTCTCTTCGCCAACGTCGGTGACGGCGTCAACGGCACGTGGTACCCGGACGGTGCGCTCAACGGCCTGTTCTACGGCGGCGGGGTGACGCAGCTCGCGACGCAGGTGGTCGTCGCCGTCGTCGCGATGGTCTTCAGCGCGGCGGTCACCGCCGTGATCGCGATCGCGATCAAGGCCACGATCGGGCTGCGGGCGAGCGACGAGGCCGAGCTCGGCGGGCTCGACCTCGCCGTCCACGGCGAGGCCGCGTACGAGACCCTGGGCGGTGGACGCTTCTCGGGAGAGGGCCGCACGGCTCTCACCGCAGCAGCTCCCGCCGCTCGTCCCACCACGGAGGTGAAGTGATGACCAAGCTCGTCACCGCAGTGATCCAGCCCCACCGGCTCGACGACGTGAAGTCCGCGCTCGAGGCGTTCGGGATCCGCGGCATGACCGTGAGCGAGGCGAGCGGCTACGGCCGTCAGCGCGGCCACACCGAGGTCTACCGCGGCGCCGAGTACACCGTGGACCTGGTCCCCAAGGTCCGTCTCGAGGTCCTCGTGGCCGACGACGACGCGGTGAGCGTCACCAAGGTGATCGTCAACGCCGCGCAGACGGGCAAGATCGGTGACGGCAAGGTGTGGGTGGTCCCGGTCGAGGACGTCGCCCGCGTGCGCACCGGTGAGCACGGCGACGAGGCCCTCTGACGAGATGACGCGACCGCACGACGACGCGGTCGGGCCGGCAGCAGGACCTGCGCAGGAGGCCCCACGCCCCCCGGTGGGGGTGTGGGGCCTCCGCGCTGACCGGCTCGACCTTGCCCGCCGGCTCACCGGACCGGGCTCCAGCGGGGCCGCGCGGCGACGCGCGGTCGCCGACTTGACGACCGGACGTCTCGCCGAGCTGTGGGACGACGTGTCGGACCTGCTGCCGACGACGGACGGGATCGCGCTCGGCGCGGTCGGCAGCCTCGGCAGGCGCGACGCGTCGCCCGCGAGCGACCTCGACCTGCTGCTCGTCCACGACGGCCGCACCCACGCCCCGGACGTCGTCGCGGCGCTCGCCGAGCGGCTCTGGTACCCGGTGTGGGACGCGGGCCTCGACCTCGACCACTCGGTGCGCACGCTCGCCCAGTGCCGCCAGGTCGCGACGGCCGACCTCCCGGCGGCCGTGGGCCTGCTCGACCTGCGCCACGTCGCGGGGGACCCCGCCGTCGTCCTCAAGGCGCGCTCGGCGCTGCTGACGGACTGGCGCAGCGCCGCGCGGCGCCGGCTGCCCGAGCTCATCGCGGGCACGCGCGTGCGCGCCGAGCGGACCGGTGAGCTCGCCTACCTCGTCGAGCCGGACCTCAAGGAGGCCCGGGGCGGCATCCGCGACGCGGTCGTGGTCTTCGCGCTCGCGGCGACCTGGCTCACGGACCGGCCGCACGGCGGGCTCGACGTCGCCTACGAGCACCTCCTCGACGTACGGGACGCGGTCCACGTCGTCACGCGCCGATCGACCAACCGCCTGCTGCGAGCCGACCAGGACGAGGTGGCCGAGCTCGTCGGCGCTGACGACCCCGACGACCTCCTCGCCGGCCTCGCCGAGGCGGGCCGCACGGTGTCGCACGCGCTCGACACGACGATCCGGCACGCGCGCCAGGCGCTCGCCCGGCCGTCGGTCCGGCGCCCGGTCGTCGTGCGCGGCCGCCGGCTCGCGCCGCGCCTGCGTTCGGTCGGCCAGGGTCTCGTCGAGCACGACGGCGAGCTCGTGCTGGCCGCCGGGACCCGACCCGAGGACGACGCCGAGCTCGCGCTGCGCGCCGCCGCGACGTCGGCCCGGCTCGCCGTCCCGCTGTCGCCCGTGACGGTCGCGAGCCTCGCGCGCACGCCCGACCTGCCCGAGCCGTGGTCGGCCACGGCCCGCGCGTACCTGATCCAGCTGCTGTCGACCGGACCCGCGCAGGTGCCGGTGTGGGAGACGCTCGACCTCGCGGGCGTCGTGACGCGGTGGATCCCCGAGTGGGCGGGCGTGCGCAACCGCCCCCAGCGGTCCCCGGTCCACCGGCACACCGTGGACCGTCACCTCGTCGAGACGGCGGCGCGCGCGGCACGGTCGCGGCGCTCGGTCGAGCGTCCGGACGTCCTGCTCCTCGCCGCGCTGCTGCACGACATCGGCAAGCGACGCGGTGCCGAGGACCACAGCGTGACCGGCGCGCGGCTCGTGCCGGCGATCGGCGACCGGATCGGGCTGGCCCCGCGGGACACCGCCGACGTCACCCGGCTCGTGCTGCACCACCTGACGCTCGCGACGCTCGCCACGACCGAGGACCCCGACGACCCGGCGACGGTCGCGCGGCTGTGCGACGCGGTGGACGGGAGGGTCGAGGTGCTGCACCTGCTCAGGGCGCTCACGGAGGCCGACGCGTCGGCCGCGGGGCCGACCACGTGGTCGCCGTGGCGCGCGCGGCTCGTCGACGACCTGACCGGGCGGGCCCTGGCGGCGCTGCGGCCCGAGGGCTGACGAGCGCGCGGCGGGTACCCTGGGACGGCCCGCGTCCTACCACCGGTGAGGTCCTGTGTTCGCCACGCTGTCCGACCGTCTGACGTCGACCTTCAAGAACCTGCGCAGCAAGGGACGGCTGTCCGAGGCGGACATCGACGCCACGGTGCGCGAGATCCGTCGGGCCCTGCTCGACGCGGACGTGGCGGTCACCGTCGTCCGGGAGTTCACGGGCAAGGTGCGCGAGCGGGCGCTGTCGGCCGAGGTCTCGGGTGCGCTGAACCCCGCCCAGCAGGTCGTCAAGATCGTCAACGACGAGCTGGTCTCGGTGCTCGGCGGCGACCAGCGCCCGCTGCGGTTCGCCAAGACGCCGCCCACGGTGATCCTGCTCGCCGGCCTGCAGGGCGCGGGCAAGACCACGCTCGCGGGCAAGCTCGCGCAGCACCTGCGCGAGAAGGGGCACACGCCGCTCCTCGTCGCCGCCGACCTCCAGCGGCCCAACGCGGTGACCCAGCTCCAGGTCGTGGGGGAGCGTGCCGGCGTCCGGGTGTTCGCGCCGCACCCGGGTGCGCAGGAGGGTGCCGAGCAGCTCCCCGGCGGGTCGGCCGGCGACCCGGTCGCGGTCGCGCGCGACGGCGTCGCCACCGCGCGCTCGCGCCAGCACGACGTCGTCATCGTCGACACGGCGGGTCGCCTCGGCGTCGACGCGGAGATGATGCAGCAGGCCGCGGACATCCGGGACGCGGTCCAGCCGGACGAGATCCTGTTCGTGATCGACGCGATGATCGGTCAGGACGCCGTGACGACCGCGCAGGCGTTCGCCGACGGCGTCGGGTTCACGGGCGTCGTGCTGTCCAAGCTCGACGGCGACGCGCGCGGCGGCGCGGCCCTCTCGGTGGCGTCCGTCACGGGTCGGCCGATCCTCTTCGCGTCGACGGGCGAGAAGCTCACCGACTTCGAGGTCTTCCACCCGGACCGCATGGCCGGCCGCATCCTCGACATGGGTGACGTGCTGTCGCTCATCGAGCAGGCCGAGAAGGCGTTCGACGCCGACCAGGCCGAGGCGATGGCCGGCAAGCTCGTCAGCGGCGAGGACTTCACGCTCGAGGACTTCCTCGTGCAGATGCAGGGCCTGCGCCAGATGGGCTCGATGAAGAAGATGCTCGGGATGCTCCCCGGCATGGGGCAGATGCGCGAGGCGATCGAGAACTTCGACGAGCGCGAGGTCGACCGCATCGAGGCGATCATCCGGTCGATGACGCCCGGTGAGCGGAACAACCCGAAGATCATCAACGGGTCGCGCCGGGCGCGGATCGCCAAGGGCTCGGGCACGACGACCACCGACGTCAACCAGCTCCTCGAGCGGTTCGCCGGCGCGCAGCAGATGATGAAGCAGATGGCCCGCGGCGGCGGGATGCCCGGCGTCGGCGGCATGGGGCGGCTCCCGGGGATGGGCGGCAAGAAGTCCCGCGGGAAGATGGCGCCCCAGCCCAAGAAGGCCAAGGGCCGCTCGGGCAACCCCGCGAAGCGTGCCGAGCAGGAGCGTGCTGCCGCCTCCCGGTCGGCCGCGCCGCGGTCCGGTCCGGCGGGTTCGGCCTTCGGGATCCCGCAGCAGCCGCCCGCGGGCGCCGACCCGGGCTCGCTCGAGCTCCCGCCCGGCCTGGAGAAGTACCTGGGCCGATGAGCGACGCCCTCGCCGGTCCGCCCGCCGCCCCGGTCCTCGAGGTCCGCGGCAGGGTCCTCCTCGACGAGGACCAGGAGGCCGACCGGCTCTGGGTCGTCGACGGTCGCGTGACGCTCGCCCCGCCGCGTGGACGGCGGTCGGCGGACGTCGTCGTGCTCGAGGGCTGGGCCGTGCCCGGGCTCGTCGACGTGCACTGCCACATCGGGCTCGGCCCGGACGGTCCGGTCGACGAGGCGACCGCCGAGCAGCAGGCGCGCACCGATCGCGACGCGGGGACCCTCCTCGTGCGCGACGCGGGTTCGCCGAGCGACACGCGCTGGGTGGACGCGCGCCCGGACCTCCCGCGGGTGATCCGCGCGGGACGGCACCTCGCGCGGCCCCGGCGGTACCTGCGCCACTACGGCCGCGAGCTCGACGACGTCGCACAGCTGCCGTCGGCGGTCGCCGAGGAGGCCGCGCGCGGGGACGGCTGGGTCAAGGTCGTCGCGGACTGGATCGACCGGGACCTCGGCCCCGACGCGGACCTCACGCCGCTGTGGCCCGACGACGTGCTCGCGGACGCCGTCGCGGCCGCGCACGACGCGGGCGCCCGTGTCACGGCGCACACCTTCTCGACCGAGGCGCTCCCCGGGCTGCTCGCCGCGGGCGTCGACTGCCTCGAGCACGGCACCGGGCTCACGCCCGACCTCGTCGACGAGGTCGCGGCCCGCGGCGTGCCGGTCGTGCCGACGCTGGTCCAGGTCGCGAACTTCGAGGGCTTCGCGCAGCAGGCGGGCGACCGCTTCCCGCGCTTCGCCGAGCGGATGCGACGCATGCACGCGCGCCGCTACGAGCACGTCCGGGACCTGCACGACGCCGGCGTCCTGCTGCTGCTCGGCTCGGACGCGGGGGGCACGATCGCGCACGGGCGGCTCGCGGACGAGGCCCACGAGATGGTGCTCGCGGGCGTCCCCGCCGCCGACGTCGTCGCGTCGGCCTCGTGGCGCGCGCGCCGGTTCCTCGGCGCGGCGTGCCTCGGCGAGGGTGCGCCGGCCGACCTCGTCGTCTACCCGGCCGACCCGCGCTCGGAGATCGGTGTGCTGCGCGCCCCCCGCGCCGTCGTCCTGCGGGGACGCGTCGTCGCGCCCGCGGGGGCTGCCACCGTCTGACGGCGTGGTCCGTCGCCCGTCCCGGGCTCGGGTGGCTCCCCGGGGCGCGGAGGCAGGCACGACCGGGCTCCGACACACTGGGCGCGTGCACGACGACCTCGAGCGCGCCGACGGCGCGCAGCCCACCGGACCCCTTCCGCCGGCCGGCGGCGCGTCGCTCACCGACCGTCTCGACCGGCTGCCGTTCACGCGTCGGCATGGCCGGCTCGTCGTCGGGTCGGGTGTCGGGTGGGCGCTCGACGCGATGGACGTCGGGCTCATCGCGTTCGTGATCGCGGCGCTGCGGGCGCAGTGGGAGCTGAGCCCGACCCAGATGTCGTGGATCGCGTCGGTGGGCTTCCTCGGCATGGCGCTCGGGGCGAGCATCGGCGGACTGCTCGCGGACCGCGTCGGACGCCGCCAGGTCTTCGCGCTCACGCTGCTCGTCTACGGCCTCGCGACGGGGGCCGCCGCGCTCGCGACGTCGGTCGCCGCCCTCATGGCGCTGCGGTTCGTCGTCGGCCTCGGTCTCGGCGCGGAGCTGCCCGTCGCGTCGACGCTCGTCAGCGAGTTCGCGCCCGCACGCATCCGCGGCCGGGTCGTCGTCGTGCTCGAGGCCTTCTGGGCGGTCGGCTGGATGCTCGCGGCGCTGATCGGCTACCTCGTCGTGCCCTCGGGCGACGACGGGTGGCGGTGGGCCCTGGTCATCGGTGCGGTCCCCGCCGCGTACGCGATCGTCGTGCGCCGCGGTCTGCCCGAGTCGGTGCGCTTCCTCGTCGCCCGCGGACGCGCGGACGAGGCCGAGCGGGTCGTCCGCTCGTTCGAGGAGGCGGCCGGCGTGCCCGCACCGGGTGCGGCTGTCCCCGTGGACGCGCCCGTGCCGCCGTCGCACCGTGGCGCTGCGGGGTCGGCGGAGCCCGCGTCGACGCACGCCGCAGGCGGACCCGCGGCGCTGTGGACCCCGGGGCTGCGACGCCGGACGGCGGGGGCCTGGGGGGTCTGGTTCTTCGTCAACTTCTCCTACTACGGCGCGTTCACGTGGCTCCCGTCGCTGCTCGTGGCCGACGGCTACACGCTCGTGCAGTCGTTCGGGTACACCCTCGTCATCACGTTCGCCCAGCTGCCGGGCTACGCCGCCGCCGCCGTGCTCGTCGAGCGCTGGGGGCGCCGACCGACCCTCGCGTCCTTCCTCGTCGGCTCGGCGGTCGCGGCGGTCCTCCTGGGCACCGCGGGCACGCCGGCGGGCGTCGTGGCGTCCGGCATGCTGCTGTCGTTCTTCAACCTCGGCGCGTGGGGCGCGCTGTACGCGGTCACGCCCGAGATCTACCCGACGGCGCTGCGGGCGACGGGGGCGGGGTGGGCCGCGGGCTTCGGCCGCATCGCCTCGATCGCCGCACCCCTCAGCGTCCCGCCGCTGCTCGTGGTGGGCGGGACCGCCACGGTCTTCGGCGTCTTCGCGGTGGCGTTCGTGCTCGCGGCGGGTTGCGCGCTCGCCCTGCCGGAGCTGCGCGGCCGCGCGCTCGACGCCTGAGTCGGGCGCCGCGCCGCTGGCCGGCGGCGGGCCCGGGCGCCGTGCCCCGGCGGGTGGCCCGGTGGGTCACCGCGGGCGGCCGCGCGCGCCCGACCGGTGCCCCGCGCACGTCCGGCGGGTGCGAGCACGGGTCGAGGTCTGGCAGAATGGCCCGCTGTACCCGGCCCGGGCGGACCCTCTACCCGCCCGACGTCGTGTCCTCCGGCTCCGCGCACCGCCTAACCCCACGGGTCGGCGCGCCGGGCCTCCCACGCAGAAACCAGGAGAGACCACCACTGTGGCCGTCAAGATCCGTCTGAAGCGTCTCGGCAAGATCCGGGCGCCGTACTACCGCATCGTCGTCGCCGACTCGCGCACCAAGCGCGACGGTCGCGTGATCGAGGAGATCGGCAAGTACCACCCCACCGAGGAGCCGTCGTTCATCGAGGTGAACCGCGAGCGCGCGCAGTACTGGCTCAGCGTCGGCGCCCAGCCGACCGAGCAGGTCGCGGCGATCCTCAAGGTCACCGGCGACTGGCAGACCTTCAAGGGTCTCCCGGGCGCCGAGGGCACCCTGAAGGTCAAGGAGCGCCCCGGTGACGACTCGGCAGCGGCCGCTGTCGCCGCCGCCGCCGACGCCGCCGAGAAGGCGAAGGCCAAGGCCGCCGAGAAGAAGGCCGCCGAGCCTGCCGCCGAGGCCGACGCCGAGGCGCCCGCCGACGCCGCCGCGGAGGAGCAGGCCTGATGCTCGCCGACGCCCTGGAGCACCTCGTGCGCGGCATCGTCGACCACCCGGACGACGTCCGGGTGAGCGCGCGGTCGCTGCGTCGTGGGGAGCTCCTCGAGGTCCGGGTGCACCCGACGGACCTCGGTCGGGTGATCGGCCGCAACGGCCGGACCGCGCGAGCGCTGCGCACCGTCGTGAACGCGCTCGCGCCGCAGGGCGGCGTGCGCGTCGACGTCGTCGACGTCGACCGCCGCTGACCGAGAGCACGAGGTCGGAGGAGGCCCGGTCCCCGCACGGGGACCGGGCCTCCTCCGTGAGAGAGGGAGCCGCATGCAGCTGACCGTCGCGACCATCGGCCGTGCGCACGGCCTGCGCGGGGAGGTCGCGCTCGACCTGCGCACCGACGTCCCCGACGAGCGCTTCGCCCTGGGCGCCGTGCTCCGGACCGTCCCGGCCGCCGCGGGGCCGCTCACCGTCGCGCGCACGCGCGACCAGAACGGCCGCCTCCTCGTGACGTTCGCCGAGGTTTCCGACCGCACGACCGCCGAGTCGCTGCGCGGCGTCGAGCTCGTCGTCGAGGCCGAGGCCTCCGACGAGGAGGACGCCTGGTACCCGCACGAGCTCGTGGGCCTGCGTGCCGAGCGGACCGACGGCGAGGTCGTCGGCGAGGTCGTGGGGCTCGAGCACCTGCCCGCGCAGGACGCGCTCGTCGTGCGCGAGCCCGACGGGACGCGGACGCTGGTGCCGTTCGTCCGCGCGATCGTCCCGGTCGTGGACGTCCCCGGCGGACGCGTCGTGCTCGACGCGCCGCGCGGGCTGCTCGCGTCGGACCCCGTCGACGACGAGGACGCCGCGCCGGACCACGGAGCGGACGGTCGCCGCGCGAGCGGCGGACCGGGCGAGCCGCGCGAGGGCTGACGTGCGCATCGACGTCCTGACGATCTTCCCGGAGTACCTCGCCCCGCTCGACCTCTCGCTCGTCGGCAAGGCCAGGACTGCCGGGCTCCTGGACCTGCGCGTCCACGACCTGCGGCGCTGGGCGACCGACCGGCACCGCACCGTGGACGACACGCCCCTGGGCGGCGGCGCCGGGATGGTCATGCGCCCCGACGTGTGGGGCGAGGCGCTCGACGAGGTGCTCGGGATGGGCGCCCGCGCCGGCGGGCCCGGCGAGGGGCCCGGCGACGCGCCCGGCGCGCCCGGCGAGGAGCCCGACGTCGCGCCGGACGCCGCGGCCGCCGACGTCGAGCTGCTGGTCCCCACGCCGTCCGGCGAGCGGTTCACTCAGCGCACGGCCGAGCGCCTCGCCGGCGTCCCTCGGCTCGCCGTCGCGTGCGGTCGCTACGAGGGGATCGACGCACGCGTCGCCGAGCACTACCGCGGACGCGGGGTGCGGGTGACCGAGCTGTCGCTCGGTGACTACGTGCTCAACGGGGGAGAGGTCGCCGCGCTCGTCGTCGTCGAGGCGGTGGCACGGCTGCTGCCGGGGGTCGTCGGGAACCCCGAGTCCCTCGTCGAGGAGTCGCACGGGGTCGCGGGCCTGCTCGAGTACCCCGTCTACACGCGTCCCCCGGTGTGGCGTGGTCACGAGGCGCCCGAGGTCCTCCTCTCCGGGCACCACGCGCGGATCGCCCGGTGGCGACGGGACCGGGCGCTCGAGCGGACGGTGCAGCGCCGGCCCGACCTCGTGGCGGCGCTGGACCCGGCGGCGCTGGACCGGCACGACCGGGCGACCCTCGCGGCGTGCGCGTGGGAGGTCGGTCCGGACGGGCCGCGTCCGGCCGGCACGCGGAGCGACGAGCGGGACGCGGGTGGGACGGGGCCTGTCAGGCCCGTATGAGGCCGTGTCGTCCGCCCTGGACGCGCTGTGGCAGAATGGCCCGTCGGTGTGCGCCGCCGCGTCTCTGCCACAGGGGAGGCGGTCCGGTCGGCCCCCAGGGCCGGTTGCGCGCACGACTCCGATCCGTTCACGGCAGCCCGGCTGCCCATGATGACGCGCCTGACCTGTGGCAGGGCGGGGAAGTGACTGACATGCACACGCTGGACTCGGTGGACGCGGCACAGCTGCGCTCCGACATCCCGTCGTTCCGCCCGGGCGACACCCTCAAGGTCAACGTCAAGGTCGTCGAGGGCAACCGCTCCCGCATCCAGGCGTTCCAGGGCGTCGTCATCGGCCGTCACGGCGGCGGCATCCGCGAGACCTTCACGGTCCGGAAGATCAGCTTCGGTGTGGGTGTCGAGCGCACCTTCCCCGTGCACTCGCCGACGCTCGACTCGATCGAGGTCGTCACGCGCGGTGACGTCCGTCGCGCGAAGCTGTACTACCTGCGCGCGCTCCGCGGCAAGAAGGCCAAGATCAAGGAGAAGCGCGAGACCCCGGCGGCCCGGTGACGTCGGCCGCGACTCGTGACGGGCGGTCACCCCTTCGGGTGGCCGCCCGTCGGCGTCCGTGGGGGCGGACGCACCCAGGAGGAGGTCCGGTGGCGGCGCGATGCCGACGGGGTGGGGGAGGCATGGCACAGTGGGGACGGTGACGTCCCGTGGTGCCGCCGACCGACCCCTCTCCCACGCGGAAGGTCAGGAGGACGGCATGGCGAGCGGGGCCGGAGCTGAGGAGCCGCACCACCACGGCGGGCTCGCGGCGTGGCTGCGCGAGACGGCCATCATCGTGGTCAGCGCCCTCGTGCTCTCGCTCGTCATCAAGACCTTCCTCGTCCAGGCCTTCTTCATCCCGAGCGGCTCGATGGAGGAGACGCTCCTCGTCGGCGACCGGGTACTGGTGTCGAAGCTCGCGCCGGGACCGCTCGACGTGAGCCGCGGGGACGTCGTCGTCTTCAAGGACCCGGGTGGATGGCTCCCCGACGAGCCCGAGACGCCCGTCGCGCCGTGGCGGAGGGTCGCGACGGACGTCCTGACGTACGTCGGGCTGCTCCCGCAGGACTCGGGCGAGCACCTCATCAAGCGCGTCATCGGCCTCGAGGGCGACACCGTGGAGTGCTGCGACGAGCAGGGTCGCGTGAGCGTCAACGGCGTCCCGCTCGACGAGCCGTACCTCGCGCCCGGGGCGCAACCGAGCGAGCTCGAGTTCACCACGACCGTGCCCGAGGGGCACCTGTGGGTCATGGGTGACAACCGTCAGCACTCGCAGGACTCGCGCTACAAGCAGGGCAACCCCGGCGGCGGGAGCATCCCCGCGGAGAACCTCGTCGGGGTCGCTTTCGTGACGGTCTGGCCGGTCGACCGGTGGCAGGTCCTCCGCAACCCGGGCTCGACCTTCGAGGACGTCCCGTGAGCACCCTGACGCCGCGGCGTCCGCGACCGGACCTGCGGCACGAGCGCGCGCTGCTGCGCTCGGGGGCGCGCGTCGTGGTCGGCATGGACGAGGTCGGACGGGGTGCGCTCGCGGGTCCCGTGAGCGTCGGCGCGGTCGCCGTCGACCTCATGACGCGGACGTGCCCGTCGGGCGTCGCCGACTCCAAGCTGCTGACGCCCGGCGCCCGACGTCGCCTCCTGCCCGCGCTCGGCCGGTGGGGCGTGGCGCGGGCCGTCGGCCACGCGAGCCCGGCCGAGATCGACCAGGTCGGCATCGTCGCGGCTCTCCGGCTCGCGGGCGGGCGCGCGCTCGCCGCGCTCGGCGTCGCCCCGGACGTCGTCCTGCTCGACGGCTCGCACGACTGGCTGAGCCCACCCCTGCAGCCCGACCTGTTCGCCGAGGTGCCCGAGGTGGGATTCGCCGTGCGGACCCGCGTCAAGGCGGACCAGCGCTGCGCGTCCGTCGCCGCCGCGAGCGTGCTCGCCAAGTGCGAGCGTGACGACCTCATGGTCGCGCTCGACGCGGCGCACCCCGAGTACGGGTGGTGCGGCAACAAGGGCTACGGCGCCCCCGAGCACGTCGAGGCGCTGCGGCGCCTCGGCCCCTGCCCCGAGCACCGGCGCAGCTGGCGGCTGCCGGTCATGGGCGAGGTCGGCGAGGTCGGCGAGGCAGCGTGTGCCGAGGCCGGCGTGGAGAGCGAGCCGGGGACGACGGCGACCGAGGCGGTCGTCGCCGTCGGGGCCGAGCGCGAGGCCGGGACCGCGGCCGCAGCGGGCGTCCGTCCGGGCGACGGGCCGTCGGGCGCGTCGGACGCACCTCCCGGATGGGTCATGATGGACGCGTGAGCGCCGAGGACCTCGAGAACTACGAGACGGACATGGAGCTCGCGCTCTACCGCGAGTACCGGGACGTCGTGAACCTGTTCGCCTACGTCGTCGAGACGGAGCGCCGCTTCTACCTCGCCAACCAGGTCGACCTCCAGGTCCGCTCCGCCGCCGGCGAGGTGTACTTCGAGCTCACGCTCGGTGACGCCTGGGTGTGGGACGTCTACCGCTCGGCGCGGTTCGTCAAGTCCGTCCGGGTCGTCACCTTCAAGGACGTGAACGTCGAGGAGCTCGCCAAGGCCGACCTCGACCTGCCGGACGGCGGCGGCTTCCGCCGCTGAGCCGACGGGCGTCGTCCCCAGGGTCGCAGCCACGGGCGCCGTCCACGGGGCGAGGTGGCCCCTGGGCGCACCCCGGCCCCCGCGCCCCACGGTGTGACCGGAGGTGGTCGCATGCGCGCGAAGGACGCGGTGGGCAGGTACGGGGAGGGCGTCGCTGCGGCGCACCTGGGACGAGCAGGCTGGGAGGTGCTCGACCGCAACTGGCGTGGGCGCGCCGGGGAGATCGACATCGTCGCCCTCGACGGCGAGGAGCTCGTCGTGGTCGAGGTCAAGACCCGCAGCGGCGACGGCTTCGGCCATCCCGCCGAGGCGGTGACGCCGGTCAAGCTCGCGCGGCTGCGCCGTCTCGCCGCCGAGTGGCTCGACGCGCACGACCTGCGCCCGCGCGGCGTGCGGATCGACGTGGTCGCGGTCCGGACCGCGCGGCGCGGCGCGGCGCACGTCGAGCACCTGCGGGGCGTGCTGTGACCGGTCTGGGGCGCACGCGTGCGGTGTGCCTCGTGGGTCTCACCGGGCACGTCGTCGAGGTGGAGGCGCACCTCGCGGCCTCGGTGCCCGGTTTCACGCTCGTGGGGCTGCCGGACGCGTCCCTGGCGGAGTCCCGGGACCGCGTGCGCGCGGCCGTGACGTCCTCGGGCGTGAGCTGGCCGCAGCGGCGCATCACGGTCAACCTGTCGCCGGCCGCGCTGCCCAAGGCCGGGGCGGCGTTCGACCTCGCGGTCGCGGTCGCGACCCTCGCCGGGGCGGGTGCGTGCGACCCGCGGGCGGTCGACGGCGCTGTGCACCTGGGGGAGCTGGGCCTGGACGGGCGCCTGCGTCCCGTGCGGGGTGTGCTTCCCGCCGTCGCCGCGGCGGTCGGCGCCGGGCACCAGCGCGTCGTCGTCCCCATCGGCAACGCCGACGAGGCCCGGCTGGTCCCCGGCGCGGAGGTGGTCGCGGCGACCAGCCTCCGCGAGGTCCTGCGCCGGTACGGTGCGGACGTCCCCGAGGTCGACGACGAGCCGGTGCTCGTCGAGCACCGCGAGGCCCCGGTCGCATCGACGGCCGACCTCGCCGACGTCGTGGGCCAGGCCTCGGCGCGGTGGGCGCTCGAGGTCGCCGCGGCGGGCGGCCACCACCTGCTCATGGTCGGGCCACCGGGGACGGGCAAGACGATGCTCGCGGCACGCCTGCCCGGTCTGCTGCCGGACCTCGACGAGCGCGACGCCGTCGAGGTGACCGGCGTCCACTCCGTGTCCGGGACGTTCCGGCCGGGGGACGGGCTGCTGCGACGGCCGCCGTACGAGGACCCGCACCACACGGCGACGCCGGCCGCGGTGGTCGGCGGAGGCAGCGGGCTCCCGCGCCCCGGCGCGGCGTCGCGCGCGCACCGCGGCGTCCTCTTCCTGGACGAGGCGCCGGAGTTCTCACCGCGCGTCCTCGAGACGCTCCGGCAGCCCCTCGAGCAGGGCGAGATCGTGCTGCACCGCGCCGCGGGGAGCGCGCGCTACCCCGCTCGCTTCCAGCTCGTGCTCGCCGCCAACCCGTGCCCGTGCGGGCTCTCGGTCGGTCGGGGTCTCGACTGCACGTGCACGTCGCTCGCACGTCGCCGGTACTTCTCGCGGCTGTCCGGCCCGCTCCTGGACCGCGTCGACGTCCAGGTGGAGGTGCACCCGCTGAGCCGTGCGGACCGCCTCGCGCAGGGCGTCCCCGAGAGCTCCGCGGTGGTCGCCGACCGTGTCGCGCACGCGCGTGACCGGGCCCGCCGGCGGCTCACGGGCACGCCGTGGACGACCAATGCCGAGGTGCCCGGCTCGTGGCTGCGCGCGCGGCCCGGCGCGCCCACCCACGTGCTCGACCGTGCGCTCGACGAGGGGCGGCTCAGCCTGCGTGGCGTCGACCGGGTCCTGCGCGTGGCGTGGACACTCGCGGACCTCGCCGGGCGCGACGTGCCCGGGAGCGACGACGTCGGTCAGGCCCTCCTCCTGCGCACGCGAGGGCAGGTCGCCGCGTGAGCGGGGTGGGTGCTGGCGCTGCCGTCCCCGAGCCGGAGCTCGTCGCCCGCGCGGCGTGGAGCCGCCTGGCCGAGCCGGGCGACCAGGTCGCCGGGGCGCTCGTCGCGGCACTCGGCGCACGCGACGCGCTCGCGTGGGTCCGGGACGCCGCTCGGGGCGGTGCGTGCGACGCCCCC
>JAUZVJ010000055.1:0-17615 GCA_031844515.1 Actinotalea sp. AC32
CCCGTCCGGTCGGCGCGCACGGCGCGCCCACGTCACCCCATGCACCCGCGCACGCCGCGCGACCCCAGAAGGAACCCCATGTCCAGCTCACCCCGCCCGTCCAAGGCCGACCGCCGCGACGAGGCGCGCGCCGCCGCGCTCGCGCTGCGCGCCCAGCAGGAGCGCGAGGCCAAGCGCCAGCGCACGATCCTCCTCAGCCTCATCGGTGTCGGCCTCGTCGCCGTGGTCGCCGTCGTCGTGTGGATCCTCGGGCAGGCGACGCCCACCACGACCGTCGACATCCCCGACGCCGACCTCTCCGGGGTCGAGGAGCCGCTCGCCGAGGTGGCGGCGCCTGCGGGCGCGACCGGCGACGGCGGCATCCTCGTGGGCCCCGAGGGCGTGATCGCCGACGGCGAGGCGCCGGACGACGCCGTCGTCGTCGACGTGTACGCCGACTTCATGTGCCCCTTCTGCGGGCTCTTCGAGGAGACCAACGCCGCGACGCTCGACGAGCTGCGCGAGTCCGGCGACGTCGTGGTCGCCTACCACCCGGTCGCGATCCTCGACCGCTTCGCGAGCGGCACCAAGTACTCGACGCGCTCCTCGGCCGCGCTCGCGCTCGTCGCCGACCAGGCGCCCGAGCAGTTCGTCGACCTCAACGCGATCCTCTTCGCGAACCAGCCGGCCGAGGGGAGCGAGGGCCTGTCCGACGCCGAGATGGCGGAGCTCGCGCGCGAGGTCGGCGTCCCCGACGACGTGGCGACGGCGATCGAGGACGGCAGCTACCTGACGGGTGACGGCTCGTTCGTGCCGTGGGTCCAGGCCGCGACCGAGCAGGCGTCGCGCGACCTGCCGCGTCTGGCGACCCCGACGATCCTGGTCGACGGCCAGGACCTCTCGGAGGACCTCGGCGTCGACTGGCGCATCGAGGGTGCGCTCGCGGCCGCGGTCGAGCAGGTCCGGGGCTGACGTGACCGGCACCGAGACCGACGCGGACGTCCGTCCCGGCGCCGCGGCGCCGGGCCTGCGGGGCGGCACGGGCCCCGTCGCCGCGATCTTCCGGATCCGGCACGACAACCGGTTCATCTTCACGACGATGCTGGTGTCGGCGTGCATCAGCCTCGTCGCGTCGTTCGTGCTCTCGGTCGACGCGCTGCGCCTGGCCGAGAACCCCGGTGCGACGCTCGCGTGCGACATCAGTGCGACGCTCTCGTGCGGCGCGGTCGCGCAGTCGTGGCAGGCGCAGCTCTTCGGGTTCCCGAACGCGTTCCTCGGCCTGATCGCCGAGCCGGTCGTCATCACGATCGCGGTGGCCTCGCTCGGCGGCGTGCGGTTCCCGCGCTGGTTCATGGCCGCGGCGCAGCTGGTCTACACGCTCGGCCTCGTCTTCGCGTACTGGCTCTTCTACCAGTCGATGGTCGAGATCGGGGCCCTGTGCCCGTGGTGCCTGCTCGTCACGCTGTCGACGACGCTCGTGTTCACGTCGCTCACGCACGTCAACGTCCGGGACGACAACCTCTACCTGCCTCGACGCGTCCAGGCGTTCGCGCACCGTGCCGTCGAGCGGGACGTCGACCTCGTCGTCGTGTGGCTGTGGATCACGGGTCTCGTCGTCCTCATCGCGGTCAGGTACGGGCCCGCGCTGCTGGTCGGGTGAGGCCCCGGGCCCGATCGGCCCCGTCGGCGTCGCCGTCCCGTCCCGTCCCGTCCCGTCCCGTCCCGTCCCGTCGCTGCGGGTCGGGACGGGACGGCGGGTGCGCCCCGCCCGCGGGCTCCTGGCAGACTGGGCCCGCCCCGCCGCCTTAGCTCAGTGGTAGAGCACCCGCCTTGTAAGCGGACGGTCGTCGGTTCGAATCCGACAGGCGGCTCTCCTCGCCCCACCCTCGGCCCCGCGCTCGCGCCGCCCTGCCCCGGCCGGCCCGACGTGCGCGCACGCCGCTCGTGACCATGGTCCGATCGGGTGAACCATGATCGTGACGCGATGCCGGGAGTGCCCGGATCCGTCGGGATCGTCCGGGTGAAAAGCGCGGACCGGCCGCTCCGGGAGGTGGCGCGCTGCCGGACGTGCACCGGGTCGCACCAGAATCGACCCGTCCGACGGTGCCGCCCCCCACGGTGCCGTGGACGGCCGGTTCCCCCGACCGGTGACCCCCTTCCTCGGCGACCCCCTTCGCCGTGCCCCGACACCGTAAGGACCCCCTCATGGCCCTCTCGCGCCGCAAGTCCGCCGCCGTCGCCCTCGCCGTCGTCGGCGTGGCCGGGCTCTCGCTCGCGTCCGCCGCCCAGCTCAACGTCACCACCGGCTCGCTCGGTGCCGCGAGCGAGGTCGTCGCGTCCTGCCAGCCGGACGGCGGCACCGCGATCACGGTGACCTTCGGCAGCGCGTACGACGCCGCCACGAAGGCGTACCGCACCGGCTCCGTCGTCCTGAGCGACGTCCTCGCCGCCTGCGCGGACCAGGGCGTCGACATCACGGTCTTCGACGTGAACGGCGCCGCGCTCGCCACGGCGACCGGGACCGCGGCAGCGGGCACGAACGACTTCGACCTCGTCCCCGTCGACCCGGCCGCGACGACGGTCGACCCGACCGCCGTCGAGGGCGTCGCCGTCGTCATCGCGGGCTGAGCCCGTCGGAGGCCCGCCCGTGCTCCGGGTGGCCGAGCAGGCCGGCACGGCCGAGCAGCAGGCACGTCCGCGCCGGCTGCTCGGCCGTGCCGGCGACGTGGTCTGGGTCGTCGCGGCCCTCGTCGTCGGCTGGTTCCTGTGGCCGAGCTCGCTCGGCGGGTGCACGACGCTGACCATCGTGTCTGGCCGGTCGATGGAGCCCACGTACGTGACGGGCGACCTGGTGGTCGCACGCTGCGGGCAGCCCGCGGTCGGCGACGTCGTCGTCTACACGCCCCCCGGCACCGACGGCGCCCGGGTCATCCACCGGATCGTCGACGGCGACCCGGGCGCCTGGGTGCTCCAGGGCGACAACAACGACTTCCTCGACCCGTGGGAGCCCACGGACGCCGACGTGCTGGGGCGGGCGGTGGTCCACCTCCCCGGTGTCGGGACCGCCGGCGCGGTGCTGCTGAGCCCGCTCGCGTGGGTCTCGCTGCTCGTGGTCGCGCTCGCCGTGCTGGTGTGGCCGGACCGCGAGGTCGACCCTGCGGACGAGGGGCCCGACCGCGAGGCTCCCGACGGGCCGCCCGGTGAGGAGCCGGCGACCGCCGACGTCACGGACACCGCGGCGGTGGCGGCCGGCGAGCCGGTCGGCGCCGTCCACGAGTAGTGCGACCCGGGGACCACCTGTCCTCATCGCGCCCCGCCGACCGGGCGGTGCGCACGGACCCACGAGCCAGGAGGTGACCATGCGAGGAGTACTCACGGCGCTCGCGCTCGTCGCCGTGTGCTCGGCGGTCGCCGCGAACGCCGCGTCGCTGCCCGTCACGAGCGGGTCGCTCACGACCGTGCGTGCGACCGCGCCGTGCACCCAGGCGCTGTCCGTCACGACGACGTCGACGACCGCCACGTCGTCGGTCGACGTCACGGTGCCCGCCGGGTGCACGGGCCGGCTCCAGGTCGCGCTGCCCGACACGGGTGTCCACGGCGAGCTGACCTCGGCGTCGGGCACCGTCACCGTGCCCCTGAGCGGTGCGTTCACGCCCGTGCGCGGCACGGTCGTCGTCGCGACCCTCGACGGCTGGGCGGTCCCGGCGCGCTGGGTCGCCTCGTCGCCCTTCTCGCCCGCCAACCCGACGACGGTCGTCAGCGCGGTCACGTGGTCCGCCGCCTGGCCGACCGGCGCGTGCGCCGACGTCGTCGTGACCACGACGACGAACCAGCCGTCCCACTGGGTCGTGGCGCTCGACACGACGGCCCCGCCGTTCGACGGGCGGACGACCGGCTACACGATCACGGGCGGCCAGGCGATCTTCGCGCCACCCGGCACGCCCGTGGACGGCGTGCTGGGCGTCGTCGGGAGCAACAACGGGTGGGACACCATGCGGGCGGGCCAGACGCGCACGTTCCGCGTCTGCCATCCCGACGCCGTCGTGCCCTGACCCGGCTCGCCCTGGCCCGGCTCGCCCCGACCCGGCCGGCCTCCGACCGCCTCGGTCCCGCCGCGGCTCAGGGCGCGCCGTCGACCAGGGGCGTGAGTGCCGGACGCTTCGGCCGGCGCAGGTCGCCGGACGACCGTCCCCGCAGGCGCCGGGTGGCCCACGGGTAGACGTGCTCGCGGACCCACTGCGCGTCCTCGCGGACGCGCGCCGCGCGCGGCAGGGGCGGCAGCGGGACGAGCGGGTCGTCCCACGCGGCGTCGTCGGGCTCGAGGCCGAGCGCCACGAGCGCGGCCTGCGCGACGCGTCGGTGCCCCTCGGTCGTCAGGTGGATCCGGTCCGGGGCCCACATGCGCCAGTCGCGCAGCGACCGCATGCCCCACAGGTCGAGCACGTACGCGTCGTGGCGGCGGGCGATCGACCAGATGTGCGCGTTGTACACCGCGACCCGGCCGCGCGTGCGGCTGATGATCGGCGAGTCCTTCGCGTCCATGCCCGTGCCGAGCAGGACGTCCGCGCCGGCGTCGCGCAGGCGGACGACGGCGGCCTCGAGGTCGGCCGCGAGCCCGTCGGGGTCCGCGGCCGGCCGCAGCATGTCGTTGCCGCCGCCGACGACGCTCACGAGCGCGGGGGTCATCGCCTCCGCCGCGGGCACCTGCTCGCGGAGGATGGGGCCCAGCAGACGACCCCGCACCGCGAGGTTCGCGTAGCGGAACGGTGGTGCGTCAGGTCCGCGGCGGTCGGCGAGGTGGGTCGCGAGCAGGTCCGCCCACCCCCGGCACGGGACGTCGGCGGTCTCGGGGTCCTCGACGCCCGGGACGTCCCACAGCCCCTCGGTGAACGAGTCGCCGAGGGCCGCGTAGCTCGACCAGGTCGCTGCGCCGTCACGGGTGAAATCCACGGGACAAGTCTGCGCTTGTGCGACGCCAGGTCCCAAACCGGACGCCCCGGCCGCCACCTCACCCTGGACGGTCCCCGGGGTGTCGGTCATCCTGGGCAGGTCAGCGACAAGCGGCAAACCCATCGCGAGGTGGGGACGCAAAGCCACGGGACCCTCGAGGTCAGCCGGGCTACCGAACGACAGGGGCCGGCCATGGACCTCCACCAGGTGACCGCCACCTCCGCACCCGACTGCCTCGTGTGCGGACCGGCGACCGTCACGCCGCGCGTCGCGCGGCACCTCCACCCGCACCGCTCCGGCCACCTCGTGGGCCGCACCCCCTAGCCCTCGGGCAGGCGTCCCGGGTCGCAGGAGGCGACCGGTCGGGACGGCGACGGGCAGGACGCCCGACGCGGAGCAGCACGCGGAGCCGGAGCCCAGGAGGGGTGACATGGTCAGCACGAAGAACCGCAGGGCCGCATCGGTGGCCCTGGTGGCGCTCGCCCTCGTGGGCGTGCGGGCCGCCGCCGCGGCGGGCGGCGGCATCGGCGACGAGCTGCTCGTCGCGAGCACGACGACGGAGCTGTGCAGCTCGTCGGACGTGCGCATCGACTACGACGTCACGTACGTCGCAGCACTGCAGGGATACGGGGTGAGCGCCGCCCGGCTGTCGGGGCTGGACGAGCGCTGCCAGGGGTACGACGCGATCGTGTCCCTCAGCGGGCCCGGGGGGGCCCTGCTGGCGGAGGGATCCGCTGTGGTGGACGGCACCGAGGTGACCGTCGTCGTGCCGGCGGAGACGCCGGTGGCCGCGGACGACCTCACGGGGGTGAGCGTCGTCCTGGTGGTGGCAGAGGTCTGAGGGGGCCTCTCAGGTCGAGGCGGGTGCCGTCGCCGCGGGGGCGGTGGCGGCACCCGCCGAGGACCAGTCGACGGGCGGCTCGCCCTGCTCGGCGAGCAGCGCGTCGACGCGCGAGAACGGCCGCGAGCCGAAGAACCCGCGGGACGCGGAGAGCGGGCTCGGGTGCACGCCCGCGACGACCGGCACGTCACCCAGCAGCGGTGCCGCGGTCGCGGCGTCCCGGCCCCACAGGACCGCGACGAGCGGCGCTCCCTCGGCGTGCCGCCGTGCGAGGACGCGGACCGCCTGGGCGGTGACCTCCTGCCAGCCGAGGGACCGGTGGGACCCCGGCGCGCCCGCGCGGACGGTCAGCACGCGGTTGAGCAGCAGGACGCCCTGCTCGGCCCACGGCGTGAGGTCCCCGGACGGACCGGGCGTGCCGCCGACGTCGTCGGCGATCTCGCGGTACACGTTCTGCAGCGACCGGGGGATCGGTCGGACGTCCGGCGCGACCGAGAACGCCAGGCCGGTCGCGTGACCGGGCGTCGGGTACGGGTCCTGCCCGAGGACCAGCACCCGCACGTCGGCGAGCGGGCGGCGGAAGGCGCGCAGGACGTCGTCCGGGGCGGGGAGCCACGCCCGGCCGGCCGCGGTCTCGGCGCGCAGCGCGTCCCCGAGGGCCCGGATGCGGTCCTCGACGGGGGCGAGCGCCTCCGCCCAGTCCGGGGCGACGAGCTCGGCGAGGGGACGACGGGGCCCGGGCGCGGGCGCGGGCGCTGGCATCGGCACGGGCGCGAGCGTACGGCGCCCGGGTGACGGACCGGGTGAACCCGTGGACGCGCGCGACGGCCCTGTCCCGGCCGGGCACCGGTCGTGCGAGCGCCGCGGGCGACGCGCCGCGGGCGACGCGCCGGGCGGAATGACACCCCTGTCATTCCCACCTAGCATGGCGGGCAGGCAGCAGCAGACGCGGGCGAGCAGGTCCGCCCCGGGTCCAGCAGGGAGGTCGGCATGACGACGAGCACGCACGCGACGGTCGACGTCGCACCGCACGGGGCGGAGCTGTCGGAGCGCGACCAGCAGATCCTCGCCTTCGAGCGCCAGTGGTGGAAGTACGCCGGCGCGAAGGAGCAGGCGGTGCGCGAGCTGTTCGAGATGTCGGCGACGCGCTACTACCAGGTGCTCAACGCCCTGATCGACTCGCCCGCGGCCCTCGCGCACGACCCGATGCTCGTCAAGCGCCTCCGTCGCATGCGCAGCTCGCGCCAGCGCGCCCGCACCGCGCGCCGCCTGGGCGTCGAGGGCTGACCGGGCCGGTAGCCTGTCCGCCGTGACGGGCCACTACGACCACCCCGCGGACGAGTTCGACGTCGCTCCGCACGAGGAGCGTCCCCGGGGTGTCCACCGGGCGCCGCGCTCGTGGTGGAACCGGTGGGCTCCGTTCGTCGCGGTCCTCGTGATCTTCCCCGTCCTCGCGTTCGGGGCGGTCTACTGGCTCTCGCAGTGGGAGGGCGCCCCCGGCGGCGTGGCGCTGCCCGCGATCGGCGGCTCCGCGTCCGAGGAGCCCGAGGGCACGCCGGCCACGCCCACGGAGGGTGCGGCCGAGGAGCCCACCGACGAGGCCACGGAGCCGACCGAGCCCGTCGAGGAGCCCGTCGAGGAGCCCGTCGAGGAGCCCGTCGAGGAGCCGGCCCCCGAGGCGGACCTGACGACCCCGGTCCGCGTGCTCAACGCGACGAACCGGTCCGGGCTGGCCTCGGGCACGGCCGCGACCCTCGCCGACGCCGGCTACACGTCGACGTCGTCGGGCAACTGGTCCGGCGGTGCGGTGAGCAGCTCGGTCGTCTACTACGGCCTCGAGGACGACGCCGCGACGGCGCAGGCCGTCGCGGCCGAGCTCGGGATCGGCCGCGTCGTGCTCGACGACGGCGTGGAGGGCGTGCTCGCGGTCCTGGCCGCCGACTTCGAGGGCTGACGCGCCGCCCCCCGTCGCCGCACGAGAGGGCCCGCGGCCCCCGTCGCCCACGCCCGTCGCGCACAGGCGCCGCGCACGGGCGATGATCGAGGGGTGGTCGCGGCCCGCGGCCACGGTCGACGGCCGGCACCGGGGGACGGATGACAGCGAGCGAGGTCGACGTCGTCGTCGTCGGCTCGGGGCCCAACGGGCTGGCCGCGGCGGTGACGCTCGCGCGCGCGGGGCTCGGCGTGCGGGTCCTCGAGGCCCAGCCCACGGCCGGTGGAGGCGCCAGGACGGTCCCCGGCCTGGTGCCCGGCGTCGTGCACGACCAGTGCTCCGCCGTGCACCCGATGGCGCTCGCGTCGCCCTTCTTCCGCCGGTTCGACCTCGCGGCCCGCGGGGTCGAGCTCGTGACGCCCGAGGTGTCCTACGCGCAGCCGCTGCCCGACGGGCGGGCCGCTCTCGCGCTGCGCTCGCTCGACCGGACCGTCGAGGAGCTCGGACCCGACGGTCCGGCCTGGCGCGCGCTCATGGAGCCGCTCGTCGAGCACGCCGACGCGGTCGTCGCCGCGGTCCTGGGCGACCACCGCCACCTCCCGCGCGACCTCGTCACCGCGATCCGCTTCGGGCTGCGCACGCTCGAGCAGGGCGTCGCGCCGCTGTGGGGGCGGCGGTTCCGCGGCGAGGAGGCGCCGGCGCTCCTGACCGGCGTCGCGTCCCACGCGATCACGCCGCTGCCGTCCCTGCCCGCGGCGGGGACCGCGCTCCTGCTCGGGACCCTCGCGCACGCCACGGGCTGGTGCATCCCGCGCGGGGGGACCGCGACGATCACGGACGCGCTCGTCGCCGACCTGCGCGCGCACGGCGGCGAGGTGCTCGTCGACAGCCCGGTCCGGAACCGCGGCGACCTGCCGCCCGCCCGCGCGTACGTCTTCGACACCACCCCCGCGACGGTCGCCCGCGTGCTGGGGGAGCGGATGTCGCCGCGCGTCCGCCGGGAGCTCCTGGGCTACCGGCACGGGAACGGCGCCGCGAAGGTCGACCTGGTCCTGTCGGGGCCCGTGCCGTGGACCCACCCGGACGTGGGGCGCGCGGGGACCGTGCACCTGGGCGGCACGCGCGCCGAGATGGTCGCGACCGAGCGCGCGGTGGCCGCGGGACGGCACTCGCGGCACCCCATGGTGCTGCTGAGCGACCCGTCCGTCGTCGACCCGTCCCGCGTCGGGCCGGGCGGTGTCCGTCCGCTGTGGACCTACGCGCACGTCCCGGGTGGGTCGCCGCGGGACATGACCGACGCGGTGCTCGACGAGCTCGAGCGCTTCGCACCCGGCGTACGTGACCTCGTGGTCGCCGCGCAGTGCGTGCCCGCGTCGCGGATGGAGCAGCACAACGCGAACTACGTCGGCGGCGACATCGCCGCGGGGGCCATCACGATGCGTCGGATGCTCGTCGGTCCGCGCTGGCAGGTCGACCCGTACGACGTCGGCGTGCCGGGCGCCTACCTGTGCTCCGCCGCGACGCCGCCCGGGCCCGGTGTGCACGGCATGGCCGGCTGGCACGTCGCTCGGCGCGTGCTGCGCGACCGGTTCGGGGTCCACCACCCGCCCGACCTGCGCCCGTCCCCGGCCCGCGGGTGACTGCTTGCACTCGCCGGGTCAGAGTGCCAATAATGAGTTAGCACTCTCGATCCGAGAGTGACAGAAACGTCTGGCCCAGGTGAGGCCGGCGCGTGACGGGACATGACCGTCGCGCGGCGTGCCGTCCGTCGCGGGCACCGCGGCCAGTCCCACCGCCACAACCGGAGGATCCGTCCGAATGGCCAAGATCATCGCCTTCGACGAGGAGGCCCGCCGCGGCATGGAGCGGGGCATGAACGCCCTGGCCGACGCCGTCAAGGTCACCCTGGGCCCCAAGGGCCGCAACGTCGTGCTCGAGAAGAAGTGGGGCGCCCCCACCATCACCAACGACGGCGTCTCGATCGCCAAGGAGATCGAGCTCGAGGAGCCGTTCGAGAAGATCGGCGCCGAGCTCGTCAAGGAGGTCGCCAAGAAGACCGACGACGTCGCGGGTGACGGCACCACCACCGCCACCGTGCTCGCCCAGGCCCTCGTCAAGGAGGGTCTGCGCAACGTCGCCGCAGGCGCCAACCCGATCGCCCTCAAGCGCGGCATCGAGAAGGCCGTCGAGGCCGTCACGGAGCAGCTGCTCAACGCTGCCAAGGACGTCGAGACCAAGGAGCAGATCGCCGCGACCGCCGGCATCTCCGCGGGCGACCCGGCCATCGGCGAGCTCATCGCCGAGGCCATGGACAAGGTCGGCAAGGAGGGCGTGATCACGGTCGAGGAGTCCAGCGCCCTGGGCCTGGAGCTCGAGCTCACCGAGGGCATGCGCTTCGACAAGGGCTTCCTGTCGGCGTACTTCGTCACGGACCCGGAGCGCCAGGAGGCGGTCGTCGAGGACGCCTACGTCCTCCTCGTCGAGTCCAAGATCTCGAACGTCAAGGACCTGCTGCCGCTCCTGGAGAAGGTCATCCAGGCCGGCAAGCCGCTCTTCATCGTCGCCGAGGACATCGAGGGCGAGGCCCTGGCCACGCTCGTCGTGAACAAGATCCGCGGCACGTTCAAGTCCGTCGCCGTCAAGGCCCCGGGCTTCGGCGACCGCCGCAAGGCGATGCTCCAGGACATGGCCATCCTCACGGGCGGTCAGGTCATCTCGGAGACGGTCGGCCTCAAGCTCGAGAACGCCACGCTCGACATGCTGGGCCAGGCCCGCAAGATCGTCGTGACGAAGGACGAGACGACGATCGTCGAGGGTCAGGGCGACGCCGAGCAGATCGCCGGCCGGGTCTCGCAGATCCGTGCCGAGATCGAGAACTCGGACTCGGACTACGACCGCGAGAAGCTCCAGGAGCGCCTCGCCAAGCTCGCCGGCGGCGTCGCCGTCATCAAGGCGGGCGCGGCCACCGAGGTCGAGCTCAAGGAGCGCAAGCACCGCATCGAGGACGCCGTGCGCAACGCGAAGGCGGCCGTCGAGGAGGGCATCGTCGCCGGCGGTGGCGTCGCCCTCATCCAGGCCGGCAAGCTCGCGTTCGAGAAGCTGGACCTCGAGGGTGACGAGGCGACCGGTGCGCGCATCGTCGAGCTCGCCATCGAGGCGCCGCTCAAGCAGATCGCGATCAACGCGGGTCTCGAGGGTGGCGTGGTCGCCGAGCGCGTCCGCAACCTCCCCTCGGGCCAGGGCCTCAACGCGGCCACGGGCGTGTACGAGGACCTGCTCGCCGCGGGCGTCAACGACCCGGTCAAGGTGACGCGTTCCGCGCTCCAGAACGCCGCGTCGATCGCCGCGCTGTTCCTCACGACCGAGGCCGTCGTGGCCGACAAGCCGGAGAAGTCCTCTGCTCCGGCCGGTGGCGACGGCGGCATGGGCGGCATGGACTTCTGATCCTCACCGATCAGGTCTGAGCAGGCCCGGCCGACAGGTCGATCGACGGCGGGCGTCTCCCTCAGGGGAGGCGCCCGCCGTTCGTCGTCCCCGGGTCCGTCCGACCCGTGACGGGACCAGGACTCGTCCCCGTGCGCCGGTGGCGTGCCGTGACGCGCAGCCCCGACGCGCGCAGCCGGCGGACCAGCTCGCGCGAGTCGACGAGCTGGGCGCCGAGCGCGACGAGGTCGTCGTACCGCTCCGCGGGCACGTCGTAGTGGTCGAGGTCGAACGCGCGGCGGGGGATGCCCGCGCGCTCGGCCAGGGCGTGCAGCTCCTCCAGCGTGCTGTCGCTCACGAGGTGGCCCCACACGCGGCCGTGACGGGGCCACAGCGGTGGGTCGAGCAGCACGGTCACGCGTCGATCGAACCACGCCCGGACGCGACGACGCCCTCCGGGACGGGTCGTCCGGAGGGCGTCGCGTCGGTCAGCGGCCGAAGAGCCGCGACGCCTGCTGCTCGGCGTCGGCGTAGGTGCGGGCCGCGGCGTCGAGAGCCGCGGTGATCTGGTCCAGGCTGTGCTCGACCCGCTGCTGCGTCGTCGTCCACTCCGCCAGGACGCCCGCGAACGCCGTCGCGGCGCTGCCACGCCAGCCGTCCTGCAGGTCCGTGAGGTGGCGCACGAGCGCCGCCACCTCCGCGCGGACGGCCGCGACGGACCGCCCCGTGGCCGCGGCCGCCTGGGACACCTGGGCGCTGTCGACCTCGTACCTCATGCTCGTCCTCCTCGTGTCGGGTGCGAGGACGGTAGGACGGCGTGGAGGCGGCTCCCGCAGGCGGCCGCACGGTCGGTGGACGGGCGCGGACGGTGCCGGCTGTGGGCAGGCGTGCGCGGCGGGACCGTCGCGGCTCCTCAGGCGGGGGAGCCCGCCGGCGTCGAGGGGGTCGTCCCGTCGGAGCCGGCGTCCTCGGCCGACTCGATGCGACGCAGCTCCTTCTCGAGGCGGTGCAGCTCGGCCGCCGTGTTCTGCCGCGCGGGCTCCTCCCAGGCCGCGCCGAGCGGGCTGAGGAACAGGCGCGGGCGCTCGCTGAGCTTGCGCAGGATCTTGATCCGCGCGCGGACGAACGACTCGATCGGGAGGTGCGCGTACTCCGCTCGCACGTCCTCGAGGTAGGCGCGGTAGCGCTGCGGCTCGGCCGCGAGCATCGCGAGGTCGGCGTCGCACAGGACGGCGCAGTCGAAGTCCTCGGGGTTCGCGGTGTGCCGGACGAGCGCGGTGACGAGCTCGGCGACGCGCTCGACGGCGTCGTGCGGGACGCCGAGCTCGGTGAGCTGGGCCCGCGCGAGCGCAGCGCTGGCGCGCTCGTCCTCACCCCCGCGGCCCGCGTACGAGGCGCGCTCCGCGGAGTCGAACACGGTGCCGTGGTACCAGGCGGCGAGCCGGACCAGTTCGGGCTCGTGGGTCTCCTCGGCGAGCTCGTCGACACGCATCAGCACGTCGGTCAGGTGCCGCAGGTTGTGGAAGTGCCGCTGGGGCTGGGACCACCGCTCGATGAGGTCCTGCGCGACGGCCTCGATCTGAGCGGGCTCGGCGGTCGCCCCGGCACCCTTGCAGGAGCGGACGAACGCCGAGGTCAACCACTGGGGTGCGTCGGTGACGCCCATGGGTACACGCCTCGGGTCGGGGGAAGGACGGTCAGCCATGCTAGCCCCGGCGCGCGGGCGCCGCGCCCGCCGTCCCGGTGGGCACGCACCGGTCTGCGCGTCCCGCACGACGCCGGGCCGCGCAGACGGCCGCAGGGCGACGGTCACCACCGGGACGACCGAGCCCGCCGAGCCCACCGGGACGACCGAGCCCGCCGAGCCCGCCGAGCCGGCCGAGCCGGCCCAGCCGGCCGAGATCACCGGGCCGCGATCACCGGGCGGCCGGCAGCGTCACCCGGACGGTCGTGCCCCCGCCCGGCGTCGGCTCGACCCCGACCCGACCGCGGTGCGCCTGCACGATCGCGGCGACGATCGCGAGCCCGAGGCCCGCGCCGCCGGTCTCGCGCCCGCGTCCGGCGTCGACCCGGTAGAAGCGCTCGAACACGCGGGCCGCGTGCTCGGGGTCGATGCCGGGCCCGTGGTCGCGCACCTCGAGCGCCACGGCGTCGTCGCCGAGCCGCCCGACCGCGAGCTCGACGGGGGAGCCGGGCGGCGTGTGCCGCACGACGTTGCCGACGAGGTTCGCGAGGACCTGGCGCAGGCGGTCCTCGTCGCCCACGGCGGTCGCGCCCCCCACGCCGTCGGCGTCGCGCAGCGGCACGACGCGCACCGGGCGGTCCGGGTCGAGCGCGTGCAGGTCCGCGGCGGCGTCCCCCGCGAGGACCGCGAGGTCGACCGGCTCGGCGCGCAGCGGGCGGTTCTCGTCGAGCCGCGCGAGGTGCAGGAGGTCCTCGACGAGCGAGCCCATCCGGACGGCCGAGTCCTCGATCCGCCCGAGCGTCGTGCCGACCTCCTCGGGGTCGCGCAGGGCACCCATCCGGTACAGCTCGCCGTAGCCGCGGATCGTCGCGAGCGGTGTGCGGAGCTCGTGGCTCGCGTCGGCGACGAACCGGCGCATGCGCGCCTCCGAGGCCGTGCGTGCCGCGAACGCCTGCTCGACCTGCGCGAGCATGCTGTTGAGCGCGGCGGCGACGGCCCCGACCTCGGTCGAGGCGGGCGCGGCCGGGACCCGACGCGTCAGGTCGCCCGCCGCGATCGCGGCGGCGGTGTCCTCGATCTCGCGGAGGGGTCGGAGCGACTGCCGCACGCCCCACCAGGCCCCGACGCCGCCGAGGGCGCCGACGACGAGCGTGATGAGCAGCACCGCGACGCGCAGCCGCTCGAGGGTCGAGTCGACGCCGTCCAGGGGCAGCGCGACGGCGACGGACGCCACGGGCCCCGCGTCGTCGACGAGCACGCGCGCCTGGACGCGCCACCGTCCCGTCCCGGACGTGTCGGGCACGGTGAACGGACGGCCCTCGCGCGCCGTCACGGCGTCGACCGTCATCGTCGGCAGCTCGGGGCCGGTCTGCGCGGGTCCCGACGTCCACCGGCTCGACCGGCCGTCGGGCGCGACGAACACGACCTGGTAGTCCGTCGGCAGGTCGAGCCGTCGGTCGCGGGGGATGCCCTCGGTCGCCTGACGCACGAGGCGCGGGGTCCACTCCTCGAGCTGCGCGTCGAGCCCGTCGACGAGCGAGCGCTGGACGAGGGACGCGGCCGTGACACCCGCGAGCGCGACGCCCAGCACGAGGAGCGCGGTCGAGAGCACGGTCAGGCGCGTGCGCAGGGGTGCGGTGGCCCACCACCGCGGCGCTGCCCGTCGCACTCAGACGCCGGAGGGCTTGCGCAGCACGTAGCCGATGCCGCGCTTGGTGTGGATCAGCGGGACGTCCTCGGGCGTGCCGTCGGGCCGGCGGTCGACCTTGCGGCGCAGGTAGGAGATGTACGACTCGACGATGCTGCCGTCGCCGCCCCAGTCGTACTGCCACACGTGGTCGAGGATCTGCGTCTTCGACAGCACGCGGCCCGGGTTGAGCATGAGGTACCGCAGCAGCGCGAACTCGGTGGGCGAGAGCTCGACGACGCGCCCGCCGCGGCGCACCTCGTGCGAGTCCTCGTCGAGCTCGAGGTCGGCGTAGCGGAGCAGGTCGGCCTCGAGCGCCTGGCCCGCCGCGCGGGTCCGGCGCAGGACCGCGCGGATCCGCGCGACGACCTCCTCGAGGCTGAACGGCTTGGTGACGTAGTCGTCGCCGCCGACGGTGAGCCCCTGCACCTTGTCGGTCGTGTCGTCCCGTGCGGTGAGGAAGACGACGGGGACGTGCTGGTCGCGCTCGCGCATGCGCCGCGTGACCGTGAAGCCGTCCATGTCGGGGAGCATGACGTCCAGGACGACGAGGTCGGGGTCGGTGTCCCGCACGAGCTGGAGCGCGGACGCGCCGTCGGCCGCGGCGTAGACCTCGAAGCCCGCGAAGCGCAACGACGTCGTGAGGAGCTCGCGGATCGTCGGCTCGTCGTCGACGACGACGAGCCGCGCCTCGGGGGTCTGCGGTGCGTCGGCAGCCATGCGTCCAGTGTGCGCCCGCAGGCTGGGAGTTCGCTGGACGGCCGCTGGGTGGGCGGCGCCTCGAGCGGGTGGGGACGGGGGCGGGCGGGCCCTCGTCGGCCCGCCCGCCCGTGCCCTCAGTAGGCCTCGCGCTCCGGCGCGGCCTCGATCGCGGGCGTGACCGGCGTGGACTCGAGCTGCGCCGTCGGACGGCTGCCCGCCTTGAGCGCGGCGAGGCGCGCCTCGACCTCGATCTGCTCGCCGGCGGACTCGAGCTCGGCGAACTGCGACTCGAGCGACGACGCCGCGATCTCGGCCTGGCCCATCGCCATCGCCTCCTCGCGGCGGACGCGCTCCTCGAAGCGCGCGAGCTCGCTCGTCGGGTCGAGGACGTTGATCGAGCTGATCGCCGTCTGGACCTGCTGCTGCGCCGTCGCGGCCTTCTGGCGCGCGACGAGCGTGTCGCGGCGCGTCTTGAGCTGGCCGAGCTTGTCCTTCATCTGCGCGAGGCCGGTCTTGAGCTTCTCGACCGTGTCGCGCTGCGACGCGATCATCGGCTCCGCCTGGCGGACCTCGGTCTCGGCGGCGATCTGCTTCTGCAGCGCGATCTTGGCGAGCTGGTCGAAGCGGTCGGCCTCGGACGCGTTGCCCGCGGAGCGCAGCGTGTCGGCGCGCGACGACGCGGCGAGGGCCTTGTCGCCCCACTCGCGCGACGCCGCGACGTCCTCGTTGTAGTCCTGCTCGGCGAGCCGGAGGTTCCCGATCGTCTGGGCGATGGCGCGCTCGGCCTCGGCGATGTTGTTCGTGTAGTCGCGGACGAGCTGGTCCAGCATCTTCTGCGGGTCCTCGGCCTGGTCGATCAGCGCGTTGATGTTCGCGCGAGCGAGCTGGGTGATGCGGCCGATGATGCTCTGCTTCTCCGTCATGTGCCGTGCCTTCCCTTCGTCCGTCCGGGCCGGGTGGCCCGCTGACCGGTCAACGTCGCGCCGCCGTCCGCGGTGCCCGGCGGGTCCGGGCGGCCGTGGCCGCGCACGCGGTCCAGAGCGCGGGGCTCAGAAGCTGCCGCCACCCCCGCCGAAGCCGCCGCCGCCGAAGCCTCCGCCGAAGCCGCCTCCGCCTCCGCCGAAGCCGCCGCCTCCGCCGCCGCCCCCGCCGAACCCGCCGAACCCGCCCCCTCCGCCGCCGCCGCGGAGGATCGAGTCGAGCAGGATGCCGCCGAGGACCATGCCGCCGATGTCGGGGCCGCTGCGGTAGCCGACCTGGCGGCGCCGCTGGTCCTCGTAGTCCGCGACGTCGGCCTGGGCGACCGCCTGCGCCTCCTGCGCGAGCCGCTCGGCGCGCTGCACGGTCGCGAGGGCCGCCTCCGGGTCGGTCGGGGCCTGGTCGCGCGCGAGCTGCAGGAGCCGCGCCGCCTCGGCGAGCCGCGTGCGCGCGTCGGGGCCGACGGCGCCGCGGCGCGTGGTCACGAAGTCCGCGGTCGCGCGCACGAGGGAGTCCGCGCGCCCGAGCGCCTCACGCAGGTGGCCCGCGGCCCGGCGGTGGCGCTCCTCGGCCTCGCGGTGGGGTGCGAGCGCCTCGTCGAGCGCGGCCTCGGCGTCGGTGATGGTGCGCAGCGCCGCGAGGGGGTCGCCCCCCGACCGTGCCGCGGCGGCCTGCTCGATCGCGACGCGCGCGGCCTGGACGCGCGGTGCGACCTCGGCGCCGCGCGGGGCGAGCCGGCGCGCGTCCTCGACGTCCGCGCTGATGGACGCGATCGCCTGCTCGAGACGCCGGCCGGCCGACGCGAGGTCGTCCCCCGCGCGGTCGACGGCGTCCAGGAGCGTCACGGCCTGCCCGACGGCGTTCTCGCTCGCCCGCGCGAGGTCGACGGCCTCCGCGCGGTCACCCGCCTCGAGCGCGGCGCGTCCGCGCGCGACCGCCTCGTCGACCTGCGCGAGCAGCGCCTCGGCCTGGTCGGGGTTGGCCGTGACCGACGCGAGGGCCTCCGCCGGGTAGGTGGTGCGCAGCCGCTCGAGGGTGCGACGCGCGGGCTCGATGCGCGCCCGGACCTCGCGGGCTCGTGCCTCGTCCGTCGCGAGCAGCTCGGGCGCGCGCTGCTGCAGGTCGCGCAGCTCGTCGAACCGGTCGGTCTGCGCGTCGAGGTCCTCGGCGACGCCCTGGCACAGCCGCAGGATCCGCAGGGAGTGGTCCCGGACGACGTCCTCGGTGTCGGGCGTCGAGTCGTCGAGCACCTGGCGCAGGTGGAACGCCTCGAGCACGCGCGCGCGGGCGGTGGCCAGCACCTGCTCGAACTCGCGCGTGGCCTCGACGCCGAACTGCGCCTGCGCGAACCCGAGCTCCTGCTCGGACGTGCGGATCGCGTCGTCGATGCGCACGAGCGCCGCGGCGGCACGGCGGTCGAGCTCGGTCGTCGGCAGGG
>JAUZVJ010000056.1:0-16752 GCA_031844515.1 Actinotalea sp. AC32
CGGTCGGCCGCCCACGCGGCGAGCTCGGCGAGCGGCGCGCGGACGACCTCCTCGTACGTCTTGGTGAGCTCGCGGCACACCGCGGCCGGGCGGGCCGCGCCGAGCACCTCGGACATCGCCGCGAGGGTCTCGGCGAGCCGGTGGGGCGCCTCGAAGTACACCGTCGTGCGCTCCTCCCGGGCGAGCGCCTCGAGCGCGCGCCGGCGGTCGCCCGCCTTGCGCGGCAGGAAGCCCTCGAAGCAGAACCGGTCGGTCGGCAGCCCGGACACCGCGAGCGCGGTGAGCACCGCGCTCGGGCCGGGCGCGGCCGTCACCGGCAGACCCGCGGCGACGGCGGCCCGCACGAGCGTGAAGCCCGGGTCCGACACCGTCGGCATCCCCGCGTCGGACACGACCAGGACCGTCCCACCACCCCGGACGACGTCGAGCAGCTCGTCGACCCGCGCGGCCTCGTTGTGCTCGTGGTGGCTCACGACCCGTCCGGCCGTGCGGACACCGAGCCGCTGCACGAGGCCCGACAGGCGCCGCGTGTCCTCGGCCGCGACGACGTCGGCCTCCGCGAGGAGGCGACGCAGGCGGGGCGACGCGTCCTCGGGGTCGCCGATCGGGGTGGCGGCGAGGACGACGCGACCTGTCATGCGCGTCAGGCTACGCGGGCCGACCTACGATGACGGCGTGGCGAGCACCGGGGAGCACACCTCCGGGCTCGACCCCCGGGTGGCCGCGGGCACCGGGCCCGCCCCGCAGGGCGCGCCCGCCGGGTCGACGGCCGACGTCGTGCTCCCTCCGCGCCACGCGGTGGCCGGTCCGACCGCCGCCTGGTCCGCGCGCCTCGCCCCCGCGCACGGCAGCGCCGCCGACCGTCGCCTCGCGCTGTCCCTCACCGCACTGGTCGGCGCGCTCGCCGCCGCCCTCCGGCTCCCGGGCCTGGACCGCCCGGGCGTGCTCGTCTTCGACGAGACGTACTACGTCAAGGACGCGTGGTCGCTCGTCTCGCTCGGGTACGAGGGCGAGTGGCCCGACGGCGCGGACGCGGCGTTCGAGGCCGGCGACGTCGACGGCTTCGACGAGCGCGGCAGCTACGTCGTCCACCCGCCGGTCGGGAAGCTCCTCATCGGCGCGGGGATGCGGCTCGTCGGCGCGGGGACCCCCATCGGCTGGCGCCTCGCGACGGCGGTCGCCGGCGTCGTGGCGGTGCTCGTGCTGGTGCGCGTCGGCCGGCGGCTCCTGCGCTCGACGTGGGCGGGTGCCGCGGCAGGGCTCCTGCTCGCCGTCGACGGGTCGGCGATCGCGCACTCGCGCACCGCGCTGCTCGACGGGCTCCTCATGACGCTGCTCCTCGGCGCCTTCGCGGCGCTCGTCGCCGACCGGGACGCCGCGGCCGCGCTCCTCGCCCGTCGCACCGGGCCACCGCGCGCACCGACGGCGCTGGGACCGGGCCTCGGCGTGCGGCCGTGGCGCCTGGTCGCGGGCCTGCTGCTGGGGCTCGCGGTCGGCACCAAGTGGTCGGCCCTGTTCTTCGTCGCCGTGCTCGGGCTGCTCTCGGTCGGCTGGGACGCGCTCGCACGCCGCCGGGCGGGGGTGCGGTCCTGGTGGGCCGCAGCGCTCGTCCGCGACGCGCCCGCGGCCCTCGCGTCGCTCGTGGGGCTCGCCGCGGTCGTCTACGTCGCGTCGTGGACCGGCTGGCTGCGCACGACCGGCGGCTACGGGCGTTCCTGGGCCCGCGAGCACCCGGGTGAGGGCGTCACGTGGCTGCCCGAGGGCCTGCGCTCGCTGTGGAAGTACCACCAGGACGTGTGGGGCTTCCACACGGGCCTCACGGCGGAGCACCCCTACGCGGCGCACCCGGCGGGCTGGCTGCTCCAGCTCCGTCCGACCACGTTCTTCTACGAGTCGCCGCAGCCCCCGCAGCAGTGGTGCGCGGCGGACCGCTGCTCGCAGACCGTGACGTCGCTCGGCAACCCTGTCCTGTGGTGGCTCGCGGCGGCCGCCGTGCTGGTGTGCGCGTGGTGGGTCGTGCGACGGCGCGACGAGGTCGCCCTCGCCGCGCTGGCCGGCGTCGCCGCGGGCTGGCTCCCGTGGTTCGCGTACGCCCACCGCACGATCTTCACGTTCTACGCCGTCGTGGTGCTCCCGTGGCTCGTGCTGTGCCTCGTGCACGTGGCACGCGAGGCGACGCGCGGCCGCGGTGCCGCCCCCGTCGGGCACGGTGGGCACGGTGGGCACGGTGGGCACGGCGCCCACGGTGCCGCCGACCCTCCGCTCGTGCGCCGAGCGATGGTCGCCGGCCTGCTCGTCGTCGTGCTCGGGGTCTCGGGGTGGTTCCTGCCGCTGTGGACCGGACAGGTCGTGCCGTTCCGGTTCTGGCAGCTGCACATGTGGCTGCCGGGGTGGGTCTGAGGGTTCCGGGTCCCGCGGCCCGCAGCGGGCGACGGGTCCGACGTGCCCCGAGCGACCGGTCAGCCGAGGGGTGCCGCGGCCGCCCAGCGCTCGACCTCGGCCGCGAGGCGGCCGGGGAACGAGTCGACCGCCGCACCCGGGACGGACCAGAACGCCTCGGCCGCCGCGGCGAGCCCCGCGAGGCTCCCGTAGGTCAGGCCGCCGTCGACGGCGCGCGCGTCGAGCGCCAGCTCGGCGCCGACGACGCGCCCTGACGTCCCGCCCGACGCGCCGACCGGGGCCGGCCACGCGGACCGCGCCAGGAGGTCGTGGGCGACGAGCCCGCGCAGCGAGGGGTCGCTGGGCGACGTGGCGTGGGGCGCGTCGAGCACGACCACGAGGTGCGCGCCGGGGTCGATCCGGCCGGTGCGGGCGCCCCCCACGGCCGCGTCGGAGGTCCGCGCGCGCACCTCGACCACGTGGCCCGGGGCGCGTCCGTCCGCGAGCGCGTCGGCCGTGTCCTCGTGGACCATCACGGTCGCCCCCGCGGCGACGACCTCGTCGGCTGCCATCCCGACGAGCGCGCGCGTGACGTCGGGGTCGGCACCGGGCGCGAGCGCGCCACCGACGTGCACGTGCCCGCCACGCATCTGCGTCGCGACGGCGCCCAGCGCGTCGGGCCCGGCCCACCCGGCGTGGTCGGCGACGTCGAGCTCGGGGACCACCCGCACGCATCGTGCGGCCGCGTAGGCGAGGAGGTCGCGCCACGCCTCCTGGGTCCAGGGCGTGCCGACCGCGGCGAGCCCGGGCCGACCGGGGACCTCGAGCAGCCACGTCCCCGCGTCGGCGAGGCGGACGCGGACGACGTCGAGCTTGAGACCCGCCGCCACCTGGACGACCGACTTGAGCCGCTCGGGTCCGAGCCCGTCCCGGACCGCGTCGACGACGACGCCCCGGTGGGCGAGCCGCGGGCGGTCGACGACCGTCACGGCGGGCAGCACGACGGGACCCGGCAGGCGCCTCTCGACGGCCTGGACGAGCGTCGACACGGCGTGCCCGAGCCCGGCCGGCCCGGCGGCGAGCACCTCGACGGACGTCGCGCCCACGGCCAGGCGGTACGCCTCCGCGGTCGGCGCGCCGTCCTCCACGCCGGGAAGCGCGAGCTGGGCGGCGGGGACGAGGCGCAGGCAGATCGTCCCCGTGCGCACCCCGTCCTGCCGCACGGCGACCGGCGTCCCGGTCACCCGGCCGAGCTGCTCGGCGAGGAGCACGGCGACGCCGACGGCCGCGGGGTCGTCGTCGACGGTGACCTCGACGTCGGCGCCGATGGCGAAGCCACGGCCCGCGTGCTGCGTCACGGCGAAGGGTGCGGGGAGTGCACCGAGCGGATCCACGGGTCTCCGGTCTGTGCGCGCGGCTCGGGTCGGCCAGAGCGTAGCCCCGAAACAGCGCTCCCACGTGCCGGGACGGTGGACGTCCGGCGCGGTGCGGCGGGAGGTGCGTGACCCGCAACCGTGCGAGCACACCGACGGCGCGGGAACGCGAACGGCCGGCCTGCTGGTGCAGACCGGCCGTCCTTCGGTGGAGCTGAGGGGATTCGAACCCCTGACCTTCTCATTGCGAACGAGACGCGCTACCAACTGCGCCACAGCCCCTCGAGCGGGCACAAGAGTAGCACCCGTCGGGAGTGCTCCTGCACTCCGTGCGGCCGCTCACTCCCCCGCGGCGCGCCTCCGGGCGAGGATCGCGTCGAGGTCGAGCGGGACCGGCGCGGCGTCGGCACGGGCGGCGGGCGCGACGTCCTCCGTGGTCGCTGCCGGGTTCGCGACGGGTTCCGCCGTCACCGGCGTCGGCTCGGGCAGGGGCGCGGGCTCACGGCGCGGCGCCGAGGGCTTGAGCGTGTACGCCGGGCGCGGGACCGGGACGGGCGACCAGGTCGCCTGCGACGGCGCGACGGTCCGGGTCGCCGGGGACGGCGCGGTGGCGGCGGGCGCGCGCTCGGACGTCGATTGCGTGGAGGTCGGCGACGCATCGGTCGAGGCCGCGGCCGACGACGACCCGGTGCCCGACTGCGCGCTGCCCGGCGCCGCCGGCGCGTGCCCGTCGCGTCCGGTCGGGTGGGCCGCGGTGGGCCGCGGCGCCGTCCGCCCGGCGGGTCGGGAGCGCTCGTCGGCGAGGCGAGCGCCGGGGCGAGTGGCGGGCCTCGACGGGACGCGTCGGATGACCTCGGTCTGGGCGTCGCTCGGCCGGACCGCTCGGCCCACCGTGCGCGCGCCGGCCGTCACGGACGGCAGCGAGGCCCGGGTCGCCGCGCCCTCGGCCCACGCCGCGTCGGCGGCCGCGGCCTGCACGGCGGCACGACGGCCGAGGAGCAGGACGCCGGCGAGCGCCGCCGTGGGCGCCGCGGCCACGAGCACCGGGGCGCTCGCGACACCGACGACGACCCAGGTGACGACGGCGACGACGACGAGGGCGGCGGTGAGCAGCCCCCGGCGGCGTGCCGCGGCACGGCGACGGGCGAGATGGGCGACGCGGTGCGCGCGCTCCGCGGCGACCCGGCGCGCGGCGTCGGCGACGACGCGGTCCGTGGCTCCGTGCGGCCGGTCCATGGGACCGCCTCCTCCTGCTCGTCGCGGGTGCAGGAGCACCCGCGTGGTGGACTGCTCGGTTCGCCTCGCGTCGGCCCGGGCGGGCCGTGCCACGCGGAGCACCCGCAACCCCTCGGAGAAGCGGTCGTCGGCGCGTGACTCGAGCAGCTGCTGCCGGAACCGCAGCCGGTGCGGCACGAGGTACGCGATCCAGAGGGCCGCCACCGCGAGGAGGACGGCGCCCGCATGGTTCACGCAACGACGGTAGGGGAGGCCGCCACCGCGTCCTCGCAGCCCGGACGGCGTGTCGGCGTCGGGTCGGACCGGGCCCCGCCGGGCGGGTCAGGCGCTCGCGTCGCGGGCCGCGCGGTACCGCGCGAGAAGGCCGTCGGGAACCTCCTCCGCCGTGACGGCGAACGTGCGGTGGTCGCACCACTCGCCCTGGATGTGAAGGTAGCGCTCGCGCAGGCCCTCGTCGCGCAGGCCGAGCTTCTCGACCACGCGCAGGCTCGCGCGGTTCTCGGGCCGGATGTTGACCTCGACCCGGTGCAGGCCCACCGGGCCGAAGCAGTGGTCGACGGCGAGCGCGACCGCTGTCGGCGTGATGCCCCGACCGGCCACGTGCTCGCTGACCCAGTACCCGATGCTCGCCGAGCACAGCGAGCCGCGCACGATCGTCGCGACCGTGAGCTGCCCCACGAGGTCGCCTCGGTACTCGACCGCGAACGGCAGCGCGGAGCCCGCCCTCGCCTGCTGGCCGAGCGCGCGCACGAACTGGCCGAACGTCGGTGGCGCACCGGGCGTCGGCTCGGGCGACGTGGCCTCCCAGCGCTCGAGCCACGCCGCGTTGCGGACCCGCAGGCCGAGCCACGCGCGCCCGTCGGACCGCCGCAGGGGGCGCAGCACGACGTCGCCGTCACGCAGGACCACGGGCCAGCCGGCTGCCATCGTCAGTCCCCCAGCACGAGGCACGCGAGGGTGTCCCCCGCGCGCACGACCGTCGTGTCCTCGCCGACCACAGCGAGCGCGTTGGCGCGGGCGACGTCCGACAGCGCGACGTCGTCGCGCCCCAGCGGGGTCACGGTGTACCCGTCGAGCGGCGAGCCGGCGACCGTCGCGGGCACGAACTGCCGCAGGCCCGCGGGCGAGCGCCACGGGTGCGTGACCGCGGCGCGCACCGACGGGCGGAACAGGTCCGCGTGGCCGGCCATGGCGCGCAGCGCGGGCCGGACGAACACCTCGAACGAGACGAGCGCCGCGACCGGCCTGCCGGGGAGCGCGAGCACGGGCACGTCGTCGACCGTGCCGAAGCCCTGGCGGTCCCCCGGGACCATCGCGACGTGGTCGAAGCGCACCGTGCCGAGAGGGGCGAGCACGTCGGTGACGGTGTCCCACGGGCCGGTGCTCAGGCCACCCGCGATGAGCAGCAGGTCGGCACGCACGAGCTGGTCCTCGATGACCTCCCGCAGCGCCGCGCGGTCGTCGCCGACGGGGCCGACCCGGACGGCGGTCGCACCCGCCTCGGCCACGCCCGCGGCGAGCGCGTTGCCGACGGCGTCGTGCACGCCGCCGTCGGCGCGCCGGCGCCCGGGCGCGACGAGCTCGTCGCCCACCGTGACGACGACGACGCGCGGGCGGGGGTGCACGCGCAGCCGTGCGCGCCCGGCGGTCGCCGCGACCGAGAGGTGCCGCGCCCCGAGCCGGGTGCCCTCCTCGAGCAGGACCTGACCTGCGGCGACGTCGTGCCCGGCGCGGCGCACGTGCTCGCCGGGGCGCGCACCGCCGCGGACGACGACGCGGGCGCGCCCCCGGTCGGTCCGCTCGAGCGGGACCACGGCGTCGGCACCGTGCGGGAGCGGGGCCCCCGACGCGACGTGGACGGCCGACCCCGCGACGAGGCGCACGGGCGCCGACGCCGTCACCGGGGCGTCCTCGACGACCGGCAGGACGGCGTCGGCGGGCGCGTCGCCACCGGCCGCGCCCTCGGGCGCGAGGCCCACGTCGACCGTGCGCACCGCGTACCCGTCGCACGTCGCGACGTCCGCCGACGGGACGTCGGACGGCGCGGAGACGGTCTCGGCGAGCACGCACCCGACGCAGTCGCCGAGCACGACGTCCAGAGGTGCGACGGGGCGCGCCGCCGCGAGCACGGCGGCGAGCTGGTCGTGGACGGATCTCATAGGACGCCCATCATGGCAGCGTGCCGGGCGCCTGTCGGTACCGCGCGCTCGACCGTTCCTTTGCCATGATGTGACCATGAGCAAAATCGTCCAGCCGTTCCCGTCGGCCCACGGGCTGGGCCCCGCGGAGGCGAAGAACCAGCTCCGCAGGGCGATCCGGGCCGAGCGCGAGAAGCGCTCGCCGCGGGCCCTGCTGCACGCCGCGCAGAACCTCGCCCAGGTGGTGGGCGACATGCCGCAGCTGCGCAACGTCGACGTCGTCGCGTGCTACGTCTCGCGCCCCACCGAGCCGGGCACCGTGCCCCTCGTCGAGCGCCTCACGCAGCGTGGCGTGCGGGTCCTCCTCCCGGTCCTCGGCGCGGGTCTCCAGCGCGACTGGGCCTGGTACACGAGCACCGAGGACCTGCAGGTCCGCGCCCCGGGGCGTCCGCCGGAGCCGTCGGGCCCCACCCTCGGCGGCGAGGCCATCGCCCAGGCGCAGGCCGTCGTCGTCCCCGCGCTCGCGGTCGACACGCGCGGGGCGCGTCTGGGCCAGGGCGGCGGGTGGTACGACCGCGTCCTCGCGCACGCCGAACCCGAGGCTCCCCTGGTCGCGATGGTCTTCGCGGAGGAGCTCTACGACGCCGACGAGCGGCCGCTCCCGCAGGAGCCGCACGACGTCACCGTGCCGCTCGTCGCGACGCCTGCGGGCTGGCAGCGCCTCAGGACAACGGCCGGAGCGTGAGCTCGCGCGTCGCGGCCTCCTCGACGGCCGCTCGCGTGAACGGCCACGGGAAGTACTCGCCCTCGGCCCAGGCCCGGAACTGGTCCGTGTAGTGCACGCTCCCCGGGTGGGCCGAGCTGCCCGTCTGGTTGACCCAGGTCGAGGCGTCGAGGTCCCCGAGGTCCACGACCATCCGCATCGCCGGGCCCGTCGTCACCGCGAAGCTGCCCGAGGCGGCGTCCCAGCCGGTCGCGTTCACGATGGACGAGCTGCCCGGCACGCCCAGGGGCGCCGGGTTCACGAGCCGCCGCACCAGCGCCGGTGCGCTCTCGCCGCCGATCAGGTGCTCGGGGGCCGCGGTGTGCAGCCTGCCCCACGACCAGTCGTCCGCGTCCTTGCCGAGCTCGACGGTCAGCTCCAGGCGAGCGGTCTCGAGGCTGCGGGCCAGGATCTCGTCGCGGCTCTCGACGACGTTGACGGTGCGGCGGTCGTCCCACCACGGGCTCGACGGCGCCTCGAGCAGACCCTCGACGACGGCGAGCCACCGGCTGTCGCCGCTCGGCCACTGCGACTCGGGCAGGTCGTCCCAGAACGTCAGCTCGAGCAGCGTCGCCCAGACGGCGGCGAAGTACGCGGCCGCGGGTGAGTCCGTCTCCTGGTCGTACTCCCACTCCGCGAGCAGGTCGACGCCCTCGCGCGTGAAGTCGTCGCCCACCGGGGCGGCGAGCAGGGACGGGACGAGCGCCTCGGCGTACGGGCTCCAGTCGTCCGTCTGCATGCGCTGCGTCGTCGCCACGTCGATCGGCTCGCCGGCCGCGATCGCCTCCTGCAGGAGGGTCCGGATGCGCTGCGAGCGGTAGCCCATGTCCCAGTCGTGCGTGAGGAACGGGCCGGCCCCCGCGGGCGTCACGGCCTGGTTGGCCGCCACGAGGAAGCCCTCGGCCGGGTCGACGACGGCGGGCATCTCCGCGGACGGCACCCAGCCCTGCCAGTCGTACCGCGAGTCCCAGCCCGGGCGGGGCCACGTGCCGTCGGTCGGGACCGGCGACTCGGGGACGCGGGCGCGCAGCGGGATCCGCCCCGGCGCCTGGTACCCGATGCGGCCGTCCGTGGTCGCGAAGACGATGTTCTGGGACGGCACCTCGAACAGCGCCGCGGCCGCGGCGACGTCCTCGGGGGTCGCCGCGGTGTTGAGCGCGAAGACGGCCTCGGCGGTCCGCCCCGGCTCGAGCGCGGTCCACGCGAGCGACACCTCGGTGGTCGACCGGCGCGCGCCCTGGGCCGTCGGCGTCGAGCGGACCCCACCGACGTCGAGGACGTCGGAGACGATCGGGCCGTGCTCGGTCGAGCGCACCTCGATCTCGACCGGCTCGCCGCCGTTGACCTCGATGACCTCCGTCCGGACGCGCAGCGGCAGCTGCTCGCCGTCGCGCTCGTAGCTGCCCTCCTCGGCGTCGGTGCGCTCGAGGAAGAAGTCGGTGACGTCGGCGCCCAGGTTCGTCAGGCCCCACGCGAGGTCCGCGTTGTGGCCGATGATGACGCCCGGGAACCCCGCGAAGGAGTAGCCGGCGACGTCGAACGGGCACTCGGGCCCGACGCTGCGGCAGTGCAGCCCGACCTGCGTGAAGATGCCCGGCGCCGAGATCGACAGGTGCGGGTCGTTCGCGAGGACCGGCAGCCCGGACGCGGTGTGCTCGCCCGACACGACCCACGAGTTGGAGCCGATGCCCTCGCCCTCACCGAGCAGGTGCGGGACCGCGTCGAGTGCCGCCCGGGTGCGCTCGAGCGCGGCCTCGAGGTCCTCGCCCAGCAGGTGCGCGGCGCCCGCACCGGCCGCCTCGTCGGACGGGTCCTCGGGCCGGGTGCCCGGCAGGGCCGGTGCGACGGCGGCCGAGGCCGGCTCGGGGACGCCGCCGAGGATCGGTGCCCGTTCGCGGTCCGGGAAGCGCGGGAACAGCTCCTCGACGCGCGCGACGTCGCGGACGGTCGCGTGCACGACGGCGCGTCCGAGCTCCTCGTCGTAGTTCCCGCGGAGGTCCCACGCCATGGCCTTGAGCCAGGCCAGCGAGTCCACCGGGTCCCACGGCTCGGGCGTCGGGACGTCGACGCGGAGGCCGAGCAGCGTGTACTCGACGCCCAGCGACTCGACGGCGCGGCCGTGGACGTACGCGTTGACCCCGTCGGCGTAGGCCTGGAGCCACGCGCGCGACTGCGGGTCGAGCAGCTCCCACTCCTGCTCGGCGACGTCGCGCCAGCCGAACGTGCGGATGACCGCGTCCGCCTCGATCGCGGCCTCGTCCCCGCCGACCAGCTCCGCCAGCCGGCCCGCCGTCGTGTGCCGCCGCAGGTCCATCTCGAAGAACCGGTCCTGCGCGTGCACGTAGCCCTGGGCCCGGAACAGGTCCTCGGCCGTGTCGGCGTACAGCTGCGGGACGCCCCGCGCGTCGCGCAGGACGGTCACCTCACCCTCGAGCCCGTCGAGCGTGGCGGTCCCGCCGTGGTCGGGCAGCGGGCGCCGGACGACCGTCCCGACGAGCGCCACCGCGGCGACGAGCAGGACCACGAGGACGGCGGCGACGCCGACGAGGGCTGAGCGCAGGGGGCGACGACGGTGCACGTGGCGAGGCTACCCGTGGTGCGCGGGACGGCACGGTCCCCCTACCATTGGCACTCGGTGGGGCCGAGTGCCAGGTTCGCGCGCGAGGTCACGCGCCCCGCCCAGGACTGACGACCCGGGAGGACCCGTTGCCCACCTACAGCTACGCCTGCACGGCGTGCGACCACCGCTTCGACGCCCAGCAGTCCTTCACCGACGACGCGCTCACCGAGTGCCCGCGGTGCCAGGGGCGCCTGCGCAAGCTCTTCGGCTCGGTCGGCGTGGTCTTCAAGGGTTCGGGCTTCTACCGCACCGACTCCCGCGGGGGCTCGTCGTCGACGACGTCGTCCGTGCCCTCCGGCTCCGGCTCGGGCTCCGGCTCGGGTTCCGGCTCGGGCGGCTCGTCGAGCAGCGGCGCGTCCGGCGGCTCCGGGTCGTCGGGCTCCGGGAGCTCGTCGTCGGGCGGCTCGTCGTCGGGCTCGTCGTCGGGTTCGTCGGGCAGCGCGGCCGCCGCGGGCTGAACGGACGGCGGCCCACCGCCGCAGGTCGGCGAGGGGGCGGTCCACCGCGGCCCGGTCGCCGGCATCGCCGTCTCCGGCACCGCGGTCCACAGCACCGCCGGCCGCCGCAGCCCCGTCCACAGCCTCGGCGGCACGCGGCGTCGTCGGCGGGGCGCTCAGGCCTAGCGTCCGCGCATGCCTCACCTCCCCGTGCTGCTGCGCGCCCGCATCGTGCTGTGGCGCGTCCGACGGCTGTGCCTCCTGGGCGCGCTGGCGCTCCTCGCGCTCGGCGTCGCGCGTGCCGCCGCCCCACCGGCCCCCGCGACGGCGCCGACCGTCGTCGCGGCGCGCGACCTCGCCGCCGGCACGGTGCTGACCGCGTCGGACCTGCGCGTCACCCGCGTCCCACGCGCCCTGGTCCCGTCCGGCGCGAGCGGCGATCCCGGTCCGCTGGTCGGGTCCGAGGTCGCCGTCGCGGTCCCTGCCGGGCTGGCCCTCGTCGAGGACCTCCTGGCCGGTGACCGCTTCGCGGTCGACGCGCCGGACGGGAGCGTCGTCGTCCCCGTGCGGCTCGCCGACCCCGCCGTCGCGACGATCCTGCGCCCCGGCGACCGGGTCGACCTCGTGGCGGGATCCGACGCCGAGGCCACGGGTGATCCGGACGTCGTCGCGCGTGACGCGCTCGTGCTCGAGTCGAGCCAGGTCGAGGCGGCGGCGGGTGCCCTCGGGGTGGGGCCCGAGGCGACGGTGCTCACGGTCGTGGCCGTCGGACCCGACGACGGGCGCCGGCTCGCCTCGCTCGGCGCCTGGCACGCGGTCGGCGCCGTCCTGGTCGGGTGAGCCGTCCTCGCCGACCACGATCGACGGCCGTGGCAGGATCTCCCCGACATTCACCGAGGAGGAGGACCCGTGATCCAGGGCTTCAAGGACTTCATCATGCGGGGCAACGTCATCGAGCTGGCGGTCGCGGTCGTCATCGGCACCGCGTTCACGGCGCTCGTCACGGCCGTCGTCGACGGGATCGTCAACCCGCTCATCGCGGCGATCGGCGGCGCACCGAACCTCGCCGAGACGTGGACCGTGCCGCTCGGCTCGGGTGCCGACGCGCCCGTGCTCGCGATCGGCGCGGTCGTCGGCGCGGTCCTCAACTTCCTCGTGATCGCCGCGGTCGTGTACTTCCTCATCGTGATGCCGATGAACGCGCTCGCCAAGCGCCGCAAGGCCGGCGTCGAGCCCGAGCCCCCCGCACCCGCCGAGGACGTGCTGCTGCTCACCGAGATCCGCGACCTCCTGGCACGCCGCGCCGACGTCTGATCAGCGCGCCGCGCGACGTCCGACACAGCGCGCCGCGCCGACGTCCGACACGGCGCGAGCGGCTGCACCGCGGCTCGCCCGTCGGCTCACCAGTGCGGCGGCACCTCGCGCAGGATGCGCTCGTCGTCGTCGCCGCCGCGACCGCCCCAGCCCTCGTCCGTGTCGTCGCGGCTCACGCCGAAGGGGTCCCGCGCGCCGTCCGCCGGGGTGGTCGTCGCCGGCGTGCCACCCGTCGCGCGACGCGGGCCCCTCCGGCGCGGCACCGCCGGGGTCTCCCCCGTCCCCTCGTCGTCGGGTGGGCCGGAGCCCACGCCGTCGTCGTCGGCGTCCATCGCACCCGCGCCGCTCACGAGCCGAGCGCGCGCCGCACCGCACCCGCGATCGCCGCGTCGATGCGCGCGCCGTGGCGCGTGATCCCGAGCTCGTCCCGCAGCGCGGCGGCCAGCTCCGTCTCGTCACGCGGCGTGCCGTCGGCCAGGACCCAGGCCGCGACGTCGTCGAGCTGGTCGTCGGTGTACGCGTTCACCGGGAGCCCGCGCTCGACGGGCGGGCGCGGACCGCGCGGCGTCGGGACCGCCGTGACGAGCTCGTCGTGCGCCTCGTCGTCGACGAGGTCTCGCGCCTCGTCGGCCACGGTCCGGGGGGTGCCTTCGGCGCCGACCCGGTCCGGTGCGCGCGACGGCCGGCCCGCCACGACCACGCGCTGGGCTCGGCGACGCGCGAGCGCGTCGAGCGTCGCCTCCACGACGGCGTCGGCCTCGCCCTGGGGGTCGAGGAACGCCGCAGCCGACCACACCTGGACCACGGTCCAGCCGAGCCGCTCGAGCCGCTCGGCGGCCTGCCTGTCGCGCACGCGCACGCTGGGCTCGGCGACGTAGGACTCGTCATCGGTCAGGACCGCTACGAGCATCTCGCCCGGCAGCTCGGGGTGCCCGACGACGAGCGGGATCGTCGCGCCGCCCGGGACGCCGTGGCGCATCTCGACCAGGAGGCCCGTGCGCCACAGCCGCTCGGCCAGGTCGAGGACGAGCCGGTCGGAGTCCGACTCCGACGCGTCGGGGGCGTGCGGCTCACGCCGGGCACGCGCGTCGCCGGTCGCCGCGGTCCGCTCGGCTGCCAGGACCAGCAGGTCGTGCAGCAGGCGCGCGCCGGGTGCGCGCAGGCGCTCGACGTCGAGGTCGTCGTCCGCGAAACACGAGACGACCGTGAGCCGGTGACGCGTGCTGCCGATCGCCTCGAGGAGGCGCCCCTCGCCGCCGGGCTCGCTCAGAGCGCCGAACCGGTGCAGGACACGCCCGTGGGGCGTGCGCCCGAAGCCGACCGACAGGATGACCGCCTCACGGCTGAGCCCCTGCGTCGCGCCGACCTCGGTGACCACGAACGGCTCCGACCGGTCCGCCGCGAAGAACGCGCCGAGCGCAGGGCTGTCGCGCACCTCGGTCATCACGGCGTCGCGCAGCCGCGCCGCGTGCTGCGGCGACGCGCTCACGACGGCGAGCGACTCGTCGGGCCGCGTCAGCGCGTGCTCGACGACGAGCTCGACGACGTGGTCGACCTCGGCCTGCGTCGACTCGACCGCTCCCCCGTCGCCCGTGGGCATGCCCGTGCCGGCGACCACGTCGAGCCGCAGAAGGGCACGCGTCGACGGCAGCGGGGTCGCGGTCAGGCGGCCCGCGTACCCGTGCTCGGCGAGGAACGCGGTGAGGTGCGGGTCGCGTCGGGACGCGTCGGCGTGCAGCGGGACCGTCGGCAGGACGGCGGCGAGCTCGGCGAGCGCGCTGCCCGACGCGCTGCGCGTGTCGCCCACGACGAGCACCTGACGGCCGCGCGCCAGCGCGGGCACGACCACCTCGACGGGGAGGTGCCCCGCGGCGTCGAGGACCACGAGGTCCTCGGTCCGACCGGCCGGGATGAGCTGCGGCACGAGCACGGGCGACGCGACGAGGCACGGGCGGAGGTGGCGCACGACCGTCGGGTAGCGCTCGGCAGCGGTCCGCAGGCCCGCGAACCGGTGCTCGACCAGCTCGGCGAACAGCGCCTGCGACTCCTCGTCCGCCCCGCGCAGCCTGGTCCGTAGCAGCTCGCGCGACGACGCGAGGCTCAGCAGCGCGCGGTCGCGCAGGTGCCGCCGGTCGAGCGTCCGGAACTCGGCGACGAGGCGCGCGAGCGCCGTCCCGTCGTAGCCCGCGAGCGCCGGGTCCTGGCGCAGGATCGCCTCGAACACCGTGCTCCACCACGCGAGGTCGAGCTCGGCGGCGACGAGCCCCGCGGGCACCTGCCGGTCCTCGAGGTCCGTGAGCAGGTCGCCCAGCCCCTGGTCCGCGAGGTGGCGGACGACGGCGGTGCGCTCGGGCAGGAGGTCGAGCGCGGCACGGTCCTGGCGCAGGCGGCGCAGACGGCCGTCGAGCTCGTCCCAGGCCAGCCCGGCGAGGTCGGTCGCGCGGGACCCGCCCGCACCCGCCGTCGAGGCGCCCGACGGCGCCGCGTCACCCGACGCCAGCACCCCGCCGAGCCAGGCGAGGTCCTCGCTCAGCTCGCGGTGGTCGTGCTCGACGTCGGCGAGCCCGACGGGGATGCGCGGCCAGCCGCCCGCGGGGCAGTGCGCCTGCCACACGCCGCGCTGCTCCTGGACGTGGACGAGCGCCGCGTGCAGGTCGTCGACCGGGCGACCGGGCCGCAGGAGGTCCTTGGCCTGCTTCCGCAGGCGCCGACGGAGCATGCCGCTCATCTCCACGCCGTGCTCGGCGCGCCACTGGGGGGTCGCGGTCGCGGCGACGAGGTCCGCGGCCGACCGCTCGAACACGATCGGCTGGAACACGTCGAGGGCCTTGCGGACCTCGGCGAGCATCGTGAGCTGCTCACCCCACTCGCGCGGCGTCGTCGCGGGCACGAGGCCCGTCTCCTCGGCGACGCGCGCGACCTCGGCCTGCACGCGCGGGAGCGTCTCCGTCAGGAGGCGCTCGACACGGTGCAGCGCGTCGTCGGCGCGCGCGGCCGTGAGGATGTCCGCGCCGTACCAGGCGGACGCGCGAACGGGAGCGCTGAAGGCCCCGAGCACGGACGCGCGGACGAGGTCGGCGGCGGCCTGGGCGCGGCGCTCGGCCGTGAGCGACTCGGCCACGGCGGGCGAGAGGCGGACGCGCGTCTGCGGGCCCGGGCGTGCGGACGTGAGCCGCGCGAGCGCCTGGAGCGCGTCGTACGCCGACGCCCCCCACGGCTCGCGCGTGCGGTGCAGCGCCTCGATGTACCCCGTGAGGCGGCGGCGGCGGTCGAGCAGCTCACGCTGCACGACGGCGACCTCGTCCTCGGGCACCTCGACGGGCTGGACGGTCATCGCGGCGAGCAGCCGGCCGGCGACCTGCGTGCGCCAGGTCGGCTCGGGCGGGATGTCCAGGACGGCCTCGTCCAGGCCGAGCGCCGCGAGCCGCTCGACGAGCGCCGTCGCGGCCCGTCGGTGACCCGCGACGTACAGGACCGTGCGGCCGGCCGCGGCCGCGTCCGCGACGACGGCCGCGAGCGTGCCCGCGACGTCGCTCCCGGTGGGCGCGTCGACGAGCACGTGGTGCCCCGCGGCGATCGCGTCGAGGACGTGGACCTGCGCCGGGTCGAGGTCCCCGACCCCGCGCTCCTGCTCGAGCGGACGGTCCCCCGTGAGCACCGGGGGCAGGGGGTGGGCGAGCGCCGCGACGGCCGCGGAGTCACCCGCGAGCGCGCGCAGCACCTCGTGCTCGACGACCGGGAGCGCGTCCAGGTCGTCGACCAGGGCCTGCTCGGGGTGCACGAAGGTGCCGACCAGGAGGCGCTCGTCGAGCTCGAAGTCGGGCAGCAGCGCGAGCCCCAGCGAGCGCAGCCGGTCGAGCGCCGCACGCGGGTCGAACCCGTGCTCGGTGAAGGCGCCGCGCGCGAGCGCGGCGGGGTCCAGGAGCGCACCTCGTGTGCGCAGCGCGCCCGCGAGCAGCGGGTTCACGTCGAGCGACGGGTCGAGGGTGAGGTCGTAGTCGCTCTCCCCGCGGCCGCGCGGGCGGATCGCGACCGGACGTAGGAGCACCGGTGCGCGCACGGTCCGCTGCTCGTCGCCGGGGGCGTCGTCGGCGGCGGCGCCCGTGCCGCCGGGCTCGGACCACGTGGCGACCCCGATCGCGAGGAACGCTGACGCGAGACCGTAGCGCTGCGCGTGGTCGTCGGCGCGGGCCGCCACGGCCCGGGCCCGACGACGCGCGGAGGCGAGCGCGCCGCCGTCGCGGACGAGGTTGGACAGCCGCGTCTCACGGCCCGCGAACATCTGCGCGATGCCGGACGGGTGCGCGGCCGACAGGTCGAGGACCGCCTCGCCGAGCCGCTCGACGTCCGAGAGCGCCGAGTCGCCCGCGCGCTCGAGGAGCGCGCCACGCCACCGTCTCGTCGCGCGCGCGATCGGGTCGCCCGGCTCGTCCTCGCCGGGTTGCGTCGTCGGGCGGGGGGTCGTGGCGGCGGCACCGGCCTCGGCGTCTCC
>JAUZVJ010000057.1:0-16732 GCA_031844515.1 Actinotalea sp. AC32
GCGGCCGACGCGAGCGCCCCGCCCCACGCCCCCGCGCGGTGCAGGAGCGTGCTGAGCCGGGCGCCGCGCGCGGACACGTCAGCCCGCGGCGACCCGGTCGATGACGAGCGGCTGCTCGGGAGGACGCGAGCCCTCGGGCGCGATCGTCACGGCGTCGGCGAGCGCGTCGAGAGCCCGCGCGAAGCGGTCGGGGGTGTCGGTGTGCAGCGTCATGATCGGCTCACCCGCGCGCACGACGGCGCCCGGCTTGGCGTGCAGCTCGACGCCCGCACCGGCCTGCACGACGTCCTCCTTGCGGGCCCGGCCCGCACCGAGCCGCCACGCGGCGACGCCGACCGCGAGCGCGTCGAGACCCACGAGCACGCCGTCCGCGGGGGCCAGCACCTGCTCGGTCTCGCGCGCGACCGGCAACGGCGCGTCGGGGTCACCGCCCTGCGCCGCGATCATGCGCCGCCACGCGTCCATCGCGCGACCGTCGGCCAGCGCGTCCGCGGGGTCGACGTCGTCCTTGCCCGCTCCGGCGAGCATCTCGCGCGCAAGGGCCAGCGTGAGCTCGACCACGTCCCGCGGCCCACCGCCCGCGAGGACCTCGACGGACTCCCGGACCTCGAGCGCGTTGCCCGCCGTCAGGCCCAGGGGCGTGGACATGTCGGTGAGCAGGGCGACGGTGCGGACGCCCGCGTCCGTCCCGAGGTCGACCATCGTCCGGGCGAGCTCCCGGGCCGAGTCGACGTCCTTCATGAACGCGCCGCTGCCGACCTTGACGTCGAGGACGAGCGCGCCCGTGCCCTCCGCGATCTTCTTGCTCATGATCGACGACGCGATGAGCGGGATCGCCTCGACGGTGCCCGTCACGTCGCGCAGCGCGTAGAGCTTGCGGTCGGCCGGTGCCAGCCCGCTGCCCGCCTGGCAGATGACGGCCCCGACGTCCTCGAGCTGGCGCAGCATCTCCTCGTTGGACAACGCCGCGCGCCAGCCCGGGATCGCCTCGAGCTTGTCCAGCGTGCCGCCCGTGTGGCCGAGCCCGCGCCCGGACAGCTGCGGGACCGCGACGCCGCACGCCGCGACCAGCGGCGCGAGCGGCAGCGTGATCTTGTCGCCAACACCCCCGGTCGAGTGCTTGTCCGCGGTGGGCCGCGAGAGGGAGGAGAAGTCCATCCGCTCGCCCGACGCGATCATCGCCGCCGTCCACCGCGCGATCTCGGCACGCTCCATGCCGTTGAGCAGGATCGCCATCGCGAGCGCCGACATCTGCTCGTCCGCGACGACGCCGCGCGTGTAGGCGTCGAGCACCCAGTCGATCTGCTCGTCGGGCAGGCGACCGCCGTCGCGCTTGGTCCGGATGACGTCGACGGCGTCGAAGGGCTCGGTCCGGTCGGTCACTGCTGCTCCTCAGGCTCGCTCGACGAGGTCGTCCGGGCCGAAGGCGTCGGGCAGGACCTCGTCCATGGTTCGGATGCCGCGCACGGTCTCGACGAGCAACGACGCCCCGCCGTGCTCCCACAGGAGCTGGCGGCAGCGGCCGCACGGCATGAGGACGTTCCCGTGCCCGTCGACGCACGTGAAGGCGACGAGGCGGCCACCGCCCGACGTGTGGAGCGCGCCCACGAGGGTGCACTCGGCGCACAGCCCCACGCCGTACGACGCGTTCTCGACGTTGCAGCCGACGACGACGCGGCCGTCGTCGACGAGCGCCGCGCAGCCCACGGGGAACTGCGAGTACGGCGCGTACGCCGTGGCCATGGCCTCGCGGGCCCTCGCCCGCAGCGCGTCCCAGTCGACGTCGTGCTGGTCCACCGTCACTCCTTGACGTACGGCTCGCCGTCGGCCGCGGGTGCGCGCGACCGGCCGACGAGGCCGGCGACCGCGAGCAGCGTCACGACGTACGGGAGCATGAGCATGAACTGGCTCGGGACGGGTGCCCCGACCACGCTGAGCGCACCCTCGAGGTTCGACGCGAAGCCGAACAGCAGCGCGGCGAGCGCAGCGCGCACGGGGTCCCACTTGCCGAAGATCACCGCGGCGAGAGCGATGAACCCGGCACCGGCCGTCATGTTCTTGCCGAACGACGACACGGACACGACGGTGTAGAACGCGCCACCGAGGCCCGCGACGGCGCCGGCGATCATGAGGGCGCGGTAGCGCGTCCGCTCGACCTTGATGCCCACCGTGTCGGCCGCCTTCGGGTGCTCGCCCACCGCGCGGACCCGCAGGCCCCAGCGCGTGCGGTAGAGCGCGAACCACACCGCGAGCACCGTGAGGTACATGAGGTAGACGACGATCGTCTGCTCGAACAGCGCGGGCCCGACGACGGGGATGTCGGACAGCAGCGGGATGCTGATGCGCGAGAAGCGGGTCGTCTCGTTGAGCGCGGCGTTGGGCACGAGGACCTGCGAGTACAGGAAGCTCGTGATGCCCAGCACCAGGACGTTGAGGACGACGCCGACGATCACCTGGTTGACCTTGTGCGTGATGGTGAACAGGCCGAGCACGAGCGCCACGAGCACGCCCGCGACGACAGCGGCCACGAGGCCCACCCACGGGCTGCCCGTCACCGAGCCGGCCACGGCCGCGCTGAACGCGCCCGCGAGCAGCTGCGCCTCGATCGCGATGTTGACGACGCCGGCGCGCTCGCCGATCACGCCGCCGAGCGCGCCGAAGACGATCGGCACCGCGAGCAGCACGGCCCCGCCGATGAGGCGGACCACCGGGAAGTCGCGGTCGCTGCCCGCACCCGCCCACGCGAGGAACGCCACGAACGCGACGAGCACGAAGAGCAGCGTGAGCCACGTCGGGATGCGTCGCGCGGCCCGGACGAGCCAGAAGGCGACGGCCGTGAGGACGGCGAGCACGACGACCGACACCCACGCGAGGGGCATGCCGGGCACGGCCATGTCGGGGATGCGGACGAGGTCACCCTCGGCCGAGAAGCGGAAGTTCGTGCTCCCCTCCCGGCCCTGCGTCGCGAGCAGGAGCGCCAGGAGCGCCGTCACGACGGCGAACGCGATGGGCGCCTTCCGGCTGACGACGGCGACCGTGCGGACCTCGTCGGTCGCGGGTGCGGGGCTGGGGGTCGTGGCGAGGGCGGTCATGCCGACACCGCCTTCCGGTCACGACGGGGCGCGCGGGGCCGACGCGGGCCCGGCTGCGGCAGACGGAACACCGCGCGCACCAGCGGCGGGGCGGCGATGAAGAGGACGATGAGCGACTGCACGACGAGGACGATCTCGATCGGCACGCCCTCGGCGGCCTGCATGACCGAGCCACCGGCCTTGAACGCGCCGAACAGGATCGCGGCCGCGAGGACGCCGAAGGGCGAGGACCGGCCGAGCAGCGCGACGGTGATCGCGTCGAAGCCGATGCCCGCGTCGATGTCCGACCCGAAGCCCGTGGTGACGGTGCCGAGCACCTGCGTCGTCCCCGCGAGGCCGACGAGCCCACCTGCGACGAGCATGACCGACACGGTCGTGCGCTGGACGTCGATGCCGGCGACGCGTGCCGCGTGCGGGTTCTCGCCCACCGCGCGGAACATGAACCCCGCGCGGGACCGCTGGAGAATCCACCAGACGAGGACGACGGCGGCGAGCGCGAGCAGGAAGCCGAGGTGCAGGTTGTACCGGGCGCCGAGCAGGTCCGGCATGATCGCCGTGTCCTTCATCGGCGCGGTCTTCGGGTTCGCCGATCCGGGCGCCTGCAGCAGGCCGGGCGTCGCGAGCAGCCACGACAGCAGGTAGAACGCGATGTAGTTGAGCATGATCGTCACGATCACCTCGTGCGCGCCGGTGTAGGCACGCAGGAGGCCCGCGATGCCGGCCCAGAGCGCACCCGCCGCGACGCCCGCCGCGACGGCCACGACGAGGTGCAGCACGACGGGCAGGTCGAGCCCGAAGCCGACCCAGCCCGCCGCAGCCGCGGCGATGAGGATCTGCCCCTGGCCACCGATGTTGAACAGGCCGGCGCGGAACGCGAGCGCCACGCCGAGCCCCGCCCCGATGAGGGGGGTCGCGTAGTTGAGCGACGTCGTGAGGGGGCGGATCGCGAGGGCGAACGAGTCGGCCCGGAAGTCCCAGACCGCACCGCGGAAGAGCGCGGCGTAGGCGTTGCCGACGGCCGCGCCGATCGCGCCGAGCATGTCGGTGGGCCGCGCGAAGAAGTACCCGGCGGCCTCCTGCACGGCCTCGTCGGTCGCGGCGATCATGATCGAGCCGGCGAGCACGGCGAGCACCACGGCCCCGACCGAGACGCCCCAGCTGCCCGAGGCGATCCGGCGGAAGGCCTCGGCCCACCGGTCGTCGCGCCCCGCCGGGGGGACGGTCGTCGTCGTGCCCGGTCCCTCGGCACCTGCGGGGGCTCCCGTGCCCTCGTCGGCGACCGGGACCGCCTCCGCGGCGTGAGCGAGCCCGCTCGTCGGGCTGTCGGTGTGCGGGTCGCGACCCGCGTCGGGGGCGTTCATGCCGCCTCCGTCCCCTCTGCCGGGATCCCGGCCATCATCAGACCGAGGACGTCGCGCGGCGTCGTGGCCGGGACGATCCCCACGACCCGACCCCGGTACATGACCAGGATCCGGTCACCGAGCGCCACGGCCTCGTCGAGCTCGGTCGAGACGACGACGACGGGCACACCGGCGTCGCGCGTCGCGACGATCCGCTTGTGGATGAACTCGATCGAGCCGACGTCGACGCCGCGCGTCGGCTGGCACGCGACGAACAGGCGCAGGTCGCGCGACAGCTCGCGGGCGACGACGACCTTCTGCTGGTTGCCGCCCGAGAGGCGGCCGACGGCGGTGTCGATGCCCTGCGTGCGGATGTCGAACTCGTCGACCTTCTCGCGTGCGAACTCGTCGCGGAACCCGAGCTGCAGCACGCCGCCCCGCACGAACGGCTCGCCGCCGAGGCGGTCGAGCATGAGGTTCTCCGCGACGGTGAACTCGCCCACGAGGCCGTCGACGTTGCGGTCCTCGGGCACGAAGCCGACGCCCGCGTCGAGCACCTGGCGCACGCTGCGACCGAGGAGCTCCGTGCCGTCGAGGCGGATGCTCCCGCCGCTCGCGCGCTGCAGGCCGACGAGCGCCTCGGCGAGCTCGGTCTGGCCGTTGCCCTGCACGCCGGCGACGACGAGGACCTCGCCGCCGCGGACGCTGAAGCTGACGTCGTCCACGAGCACCGCGCCGCGGGGGTCCGTGACCTCGAGGCCGGAGACCTCGAGCGAGTGCTCGCGCAGCTCGGGAGCGCCCTTGCGCACGGTGAGCTCGACCGCACGGCCGACCATGAGGGAGGCGAGCTCGGTGTCGGTCGACGTCGGGCTCGCCTCGCCGACGACCGCACCGCGCCGCATGACCGTGATCCGGTCCGCGACCTCGCGGACCTCGCGCAGCTTGTGCGTGATGAAGACGATCGCCGCACCGGACGCCTTGAGCTGGCGCATGATGCCCATCAGCTCGTCGGTCTCCTGCGGCGTGAGCACCGCGGTCGGCTCGTCGAACACGAGCACCTTGGCGTCGCGCGAGAGCGCCTTGATGATCTCGACGCGCTGCTGGACGCCCACCGGGAGGTCCTCGACGACGGCGTCGGGGTCCACGTGGAAGCCGAACCGCGCCGCGATCTCGCGCACCTTCGCGCGGGCCGCGTCGATGTCGAGCCGCACGCCCTTCGTCTGCTCGTGGCCGAGCATGACGTTCTCGGCGACCGTGAAGACGGGGATCAGCATGAAGTGCTGGTGCACCATGCCGATGCCGGCGGCCATGGCGTCGCCCGGGCCGCGGAAGTGCTGGGGGGTCCCGTCGAGGAGCACCTGGCCCTCGTCGGCCGTGTACAGGCCGTAGAGGACGTTCATGAGGGTGGACTTGCCAGCGCCGTTCTCACCGAGAAGGCAGTGGATCTCACCGGGCTCGACGGTCAGGTCGATGTGGTCGTTGGCGACCAGCGCGCCGAAGCGCTTGGTGATGCCGCGAAGCTCGAGCTTCATCGCTGTCGATCCTTGGGCCGGAGATGGGGGACGAGAGCACGCCGCTCCCCCGGGAGGGCCCGTCGGGCGCCTCCCGGGGGAGCGTACGCGTCACTCGGCCAGGTACGAGGTGACCGGCACCTCACCCGCGATGATGGCCTCCTGCAGCGCCTCGACCTCGGCGACGAGGGCGGGGTCGACCTTGTCCTCGAAGTTGTGCAGCGGGGCGATGCCGACGCCGCCGTTCTCGAGCGTGCCGACGTACGCCTCGGGGTCGAAGCTGCCCTCGCCCGCGGCCTTGACGGTCTCGGCGACGGAGACGTCCATCTGCTTGAGGATCGAGGTCAGGACCAGGTCCTGTGTGCTCGGGTCCGTCTCGTAGAAGTCGGCGTCGACGCCGATGATCGCGATCTCGCGGCCGGAGTCCGCGATCGCGTCCATGGCCGACTGGTAGATCGGGCCGCCGACGGGCAGGAGCACGTCCACGCCCTGGTCGATGATGCCCGCGGCGACGCCCTTGGCGGTGTCGTTCGCCTCGAAGCCACCGGTGAAGGAGCCCTGGTCCCCGCCCTGGTAGCCGATGACCTCGACCGCGGTGCCGTTCTGCGCGTTGTAGTAGTCGACGCCCTGCTTGAAGCCGTCCATGAAGATCGTCACGGTCGGGTACGGCTGACCGCCGAAGGTGCCGACCTTGCCCGCCTCCGAGTAGCCCGCGGCGAGGTAGCCGGCGAGGAACGCGGCCTGCGCCGTGTCGTACAGGAGCGGCTTGATGTTCTCGGCGTCCTTCTGGCCGTCGAAGTCGTTGTCCGCCGCGTCGTCCACGAGGACGTACTGGATCTCGGGGTTCGCGGTCGCGGACTCGACCGTGGCCGCGGAGAGCGCGAAGCCGACGGAGACGATCGTGTTGCAGCCCTCGGCCACGAGCGACTCGAGGTTGCCCTGGAAGTCGGTCTCGGAGTCGGACTGGACCTCGGCCATCTCGGCGCCGAGCTCCTCGGCGGCCTGCTGCACGCCCTCGTACGACAGCTGGTTGAAGCTCTTGTCGTCGAAGCCGCCCGCGTCGGAGACGATGCAGGGCTTGTAGTCGGTCGACGCCCCGCCCTCACCGGCCGACGACGTCTCCTCGGTCTCCTCGGGTGCCGATCCGCACGCCGCCAGCGCAAGCGCCGCAGCCGTGGCCAGGGCAGCTGCTCGGGTCACACTCTTCACGTCGTCACTCCTGTTTTCTTGACGCTCGTGCCGGACCGGGACCGATCGGTCTGTCTGCCACGCGTCGTTGCGTGCGGTCCGGGCTCACCGGCTGTTGTACGGGCACAGTAGCCGCGTCGAGGTGACGTTCTGGTTACCGACCGGTACGCACGGCCCGGGTCGTTACCCAACCGGAATGTTGCCGTCCGGGTCGGTCGGCCGCCCGGGTGACGCGGCACCGTGCGGGCCCACGGGGGCGGTCGCGTGCGCACGCGACCGGCCGTCGAGAGCGTGCGCGTCGTCGTCGGCGGGCAGCCCGGCCAGCTGGGCCACGCGGGCGAGCACGCGGACACCCACGCCGATCGCGCGCTCGTCGACGACGAAGTCGCCCTGGTGGATGTCGTACGTGCGCCCACCCGGGGTGCGCGTGCCGAGCCTCGCCATGGCCCCCGGTGCGCGCGTGAGCAGCCACGCGAAATCCTCGCCGCCGAGCGACTGCTCCGTGAGCGTCACGCCCGACGGGCCGAGCACGTCGCGCGCCGCGACGTCGAGCACGCGCGTCGACGCCTCGGCGTTCTCGACCGGCGGGACGCCGCGCTGGTGGTGCACCTCGGCCTCGACCTGGTACGGCGCGACCACGTGCTGCACGGCCTCGCGGACCACGCGCACGGCGTCCTCCCACGCGCGCGCCTCGAGGCACCGCAGCGTCCCGCGCACCGTGCCCGTCGACGGGATGGCGTTGGGTGCCGTACCCGCGTGGACGACGCCCCAGGTCAGGTTGACGCCGGCCCGCGGGTCGAGCCGCCGCCCCACGACCGCCGGGACCTCCGTGAGGACCTTCCCGAGCGCGAAGACGACGTCACCGGTCAGGTGCGGACGCGACGTGTGCCCGCCCGCACCCGTCACGGTGACCGTGATGTCGTCCGACGCCGACGTGATCGCGCCGATCCGCGTGCCCACGTGCCCGACGTCGAGGCGCGGGTCGCAGTGCACCGCGAAGACCTGCGCGATCCCGTCCATGGCCCCCGCGTCGATCGCGTCGAGCGCACCGCCCGGCTGGACCTCCTCGGCGGGCTGGAACAGCAGGCGCACGCCGGTCGCGAGCGCGCCGTCGGCGGCGAGGCCGGCGAGCACGAGCCCCGCGCCGAGCACGACCGTGGTGTGGACGTCGTGGCCGCACGCGTGCGCGACGCCCGGCACGGTCGAGCGCCACGGCAGGTCGCAGCGGTCGGCCAGCGGGAGCGCGTCGAGGTCCGCGCGCAGCATGATGCGGCGCCGGCCGGTCACGACCGCGCCCGGCCCGATGTCGCAGACGAGACCGGTCCCCGGCAGGAGCCGCGGCTGCAGGCCGGCGGCTCGCAGCCGCGCGGCGACGAGCTCGGTCGTGCGGCGCTCGGTGCGGGCGAGCTCGGGGTGCGCGTGGATGTCCCGACGGATCGCCACGAGCTCGTCGTCCAGGGCCGCGGCGGCGGCGTCGATGCGGTCGACGGACGCGGGGCGGGCAGGCTGGGGCACCCGCCGAGCCTAGTTCGTCGGCCTCCGGCGCTCGTGCCGACGTCCGTTCCGTGTCGGACCGACGACGCGGCCGCGGAGGTCAGACGAGGTCGTCGCGCCCCGCGGCCCGCACCGCGTCGACCACGCCCTTGACCTGCTGCGCGTGCGCGCGGGTCGTGACCAGGAGCGCGTCGGGCATGTCGACCACGACCGCGTCGTCGAGACCGAGCACCGCGACGAGCCGGCCGGAGCCGGGCACCACGACGGGGCGCGCGGCGTCGAGCGTGAGGACCGCGTGCGAGTCCCCGAGCACGTGGCGGCCGTCGTCGTCGGCGGGCACGAGGTCGCCGAGCGACGCGAAGTCCCCGACGTCGTCCCAGCCGAAGTCGCCCGGGACGACGGCGACGCCGCCCTCGGCCGCGACGGGCTCGGCGATCGCGTGGTCGATCGCGATGCGCTGGAGACCGGGCCACACGCGGGCGAGCACGTCGTCGCGCGCGTCGGTGTCCCACGCGCGGGCGATCTCGCGCAGCCCGTCGTGCAGGACCGGCAGCAGCCGTGCGAGGTGGTCGAGCAGCACCGAGGCGCGCACGACGAACATCCCCGCGTTCCAGCGGTACTCGCCCGTGGCGAGGTAGGCGGCCGCGGTCGAGGCGTCCGGCTTCTCGGTGAAGCCGGCCGCCCGGCACGCGTCGGGCGCGTCCGGCAGGCCCAGCGGCTCCCCCGCGCGCACGTAGCCGAACGCGGTCGAGGGGCCCGACGCACGGATCCCGACCGTCACGACGTACCCCGCGCGCGCCGCGACGACCGCCTGGCGCACCGCCTCGCCGAACGCGGGACCCGCCTCGACCACCTGGTCGGCGGCGAACGACCCGATGACGGGGTCGTCCTCGCGCTCCGCGAGCACGGCGGCGGCGAGCCCGATCGCCGCCATGGAGTCGCGCGGCGAGGGCTCGGCGAGCACCGACCCGCGCAGGTCCGGGAGCTGCTCGATGACCGCCGCGGCGTGCCTCTCCCCCGTGACGACGACGACGCCCTCGGCCAGCGGCGCGAGGCGGTCGACCGTCTGCTGGAGCAGGCTCCGGCCCGCCCCGGTCAGGTCGTGCAGGAACTTGGGCGAGCCCGCCCGCGAGAGCGGCCACAGGCGCGTCCCCGCACCGCCCGCGGGGACGACCGCGTGCAGCCCCGGGACCCGTGCGGCGGGTGCGGCGGGTGCGGCGGAGGAGCGAGGCGGCACGGAGGACCCGGCGCTCGACCCGGCGGACGACTCAGCGGACTCGGTCATGGCGGTCATCCTGCCGCAGACCGGGCACAGCACCAGAGACCGGTCGGGACCGCTGTGGCATTGCTCACACGCCGTGCGTGGGGGGACCGGTGTCCCTTGTCGCAGGGCCCTCCGTGTGCGTCGGGAGGGCCGTGCGGAGTCGTACAGTGTCGCGCAGGGTGAGCAGCAGCGACGCGGTCCCCGAGGCCCGCGTCCGCACGCCCACCGACGACGTCGTCCCCTCGACCGGAGGTCAACCAGTGCCCGAGAAGCCGGCCGGCACGCTCTACCGAGGCCGCGAGGGGATGTGGTCCTGGGTCGCCCACCGCGTGACCGGCTTCCTCATCTTCTTCTTCCTCCTCGTCCACGTGCTCGACACGTCGCTCGTGCGCGTCTCGCCCGAGGCCTACAACGCCGTCATCGGCGCGTACAAGAACCCCGTGATGGGGATCGGCGAGGCCGGACTCGTGGCCGCGATCGTCTTCCACGCGTTCAACGGGGTCCGCGTGATGCTCGTCGACTTCTGGTCCCAGGGCACGCGGTACCAGCGGGTCATGCTGTGGGTCGTCGTCGGGCTCGTCGTCGTCACCATGGCGGGCTTCCTGCCGCGCCACCTCATGAACGTGTTCGGAGCGCACTGATGGCCACCGTGACCGTCCCCGCCCCCCGCAGCCCGCGCAGCACCCGCACGCGCCGGACGACGCGGACCAACGTCGAGATGCTCGGCTGGATGTTCATGCGCCTGTCGGGCGTCCTGCTGCTCGTCCTGATCTTCGCCCACCTCTTCGTCAACCTCGTGGTGGGCGACGGCATCAAGGCGATCGACTTCGCCTTCGTCGCCGGCAAGTGGGCCTCCCCGTTCTGGCAGGTCTGGGACCTGCTCATGCTGTGGCTCGCGATGATCCACGGCACGAACGGCGTGCGGACGATCATCAACGACTACGCCGAGCGCGACGGCACGCGCCTCGTCCTCAAGACGCTCCTGTACCTCGCGTTCGTCGTGACCGTGGTGCTCGGCACCCTCGTGATCTTCACGTTCGAGACGTGCCCCGCCGGGGCGCCGGCCGAGCTCCTGCCCTCGTTCTGCACCGAGTGACGGCCTGGCCGTGACCCGAGCACCCCACCGACCGACGAAGGACTGACGAGAACCGATGCAGACCCACCAGTACGACGTCGTGATCGTCGGCGCGGGCGGCGCCGGGATGCGCGCGGCGCTGGAGTCGTCGACGCGCGCCCGCACGGCCGTCATCTCCAAGCTCTACCCGACCCGCTCCCACACGGGTGCGGCGCAGGGCGGCATGTGCGCCGCGCTCGCGAACGTCGAGGAGGACAACTGGGAGTGGCACACCTTCGACACGGTCAAGGGCGGTGACTACCTCGTCGACCAGGACGCCGCCGAGGTCATGGCCAAGGAGGCCATCGACGCCGTCCTCGACCTGGAGAAGATGGGCCTGCCGTTCAACCGGACGCCCGAGGGCAAGATCGACCAGCGGCGCTTCGGCGGGCACACGCGTGACCACGGCAAGGCGCCCGTGCGCCGCTCGTGCTACGCGGCCGACCGCACGGGCCACATGATCCTGCAGACGCTCTACCAGCAGTGCGTCAAGCAGGACGTCGAGTTCTTCAACGAGTTCTACGTGCTCGACGTGGTCCTCACGCACGACCTCACGCGCGGGCCGGTACCCGCCGACGAGCAGGTCGCGGTGAGCGGTGTCGTCGCCTACGAGCTCGCGACGGGCGAGATCCACGTGTTCCGCGCGAAGGCCGTCGTCTTCGCCACGGGCGGCGCGGGCAAGATCTACAAGACGACGTCCAACGCCCACACCCTCACGGGCGACGGCATGGCGGTCGCGCTGCGCCGCGGCATCCCGCTCGAGGACATGGAGTTCTTCCAGTTCCACCCGACCGGCCTCGCGGGCCTCGGCATCCTCCTGTCGGAGGCGGCGCGCGGAGAGGGCGGCATCCTGCGCAACAGCGAGGGCGAGCGGTTCATGGAGCGCTACGCCCCCACCATCAAGGACCTCGCGCCGCGGGACATGGTCGCGCGCGCGATGGCGAACGAGGTGCGCGAGGGGCGCGGCTGCGGACCGAACAAGGACTACGTCCTCCTGGACCTGACCCACCTCGAGCCCGCCCACATCGACGCGAAGCTGCCCGACATCACCGAGTTCGCGCGCACGTACCTCGGCGTCGAGCCGTACACCGAGCCCGTGCCGGTCTACCCGACCGCGCACTACGCGATGGGCGGCATCCCGACGACGATCGACGGCGAGGTGCTGCGCACCAACACCGACGTCGTCGCCGGCCTGTACGCCGCGGGCGAGGTGGCGTGCGTGTCCGTGCACGGCTCGAACCGCCTGGGCACCAACTCGCTGCTCGACATCAACGTCTTCGGGAAGCGCGCCGGGATCGCCGCCGCGGCGTACGCGGCGACCGCTCCCCTGCACGAGGTCCCCGAGGACGCGTCCGCACCGATCGTGGGCTACATCGAGCGGCTGCGGGACCACGCCGCGGGCGAGCGCATCGCCGACATCCGGCGCGACCTGCAGGAGACCATGGACCGCAACGCCCAGGTCTTCCGCACGGCGGCGTCCCTCGAGGCGGCACGCGACGACATCGTCGAGCTCAAGAAGCGCTACCGGTCCGCGAGCGTCCAGGACAAGGGGCGTCGCTACAACACCGACCTCATGGAGGGCATCGAGCTCGGCTTCCTGCTCGACCTCGCCGAGATCGTCGTCGCGGGCGCGCTCGCGCGCGAGGAGTCCCGCGGCGGGCACTTCCGCGAGGACTTCCCCACGCGCGACGACGAGCGGTTCATGCTGCACACCATGGCCTACCTCCGTCCCGACGACAGCCCCGGCGGGAGCCGGGTCGACCTCGACTACAAGCCGGTCACCGTGACCCGTTACCAGCCGATGGAGCGCAAGTACTGATGACCGCCGTCGCCGAGAACAGCACGAGCGCAGCCGAGACGAAGGCGGGCGAGATCCCGAGCTTCGACGTCACGCTGCGCATCCGTCGGCTCAACCCGGACCGCTCGGACGAGCCGTTCTGGGAGGAGTTCACCGTCACGGCCCACGCGACCGACCGCGTGCTCGACGCGATGCACAAGGTCAAGTGGGAGGTCGACGGCTCGCTGACGTTCCGCCGCTCGTGCGCGCACGGCATCTGCGGCTCCGACGCGATGCGCATCAACGGCCGCAACCGCCTCGCCTGCAAGACGCTGCTCAAGGACCTCGACCCGTCGAAGCCGATCGTCATCGAGCCGATCAAGGGCCTGCCGGTCCTCAAGGACCTCGTCGTCGACATGGAGCCGTTCTTCGCGTCCTACCGCGAGGTCATGCCGTTCCTCATCACGGGCGGCAACGCGCCGACGGCCGAGCGCCGCCAGTCCCCCGAGGAGCGCGCGCGATACGACGACACCACCAAGTGCATCCTGTGCGCAGCGTGCACGTCGTCGTGCCCGGTGTTCTGGACGGACGGCCAGTACTTCGGACCGGCCGCGATCGTCAACGCGCACCGCTTCATCTTCGACAGCCGCGACGAGGGCGCCGCGCAGCGCCTGGAGATCCTCAACGACAAGGAGGGCGTGTGGCGGTGCCGCACGACCTTCAACTGCAGCGAGGCCTGCCCCCGCGGCATCGAGGTCACCAAGGCGATCCAGGAGGTCAAGCGCGCGATGATCACGCGCGCCTTCTGACCCCGACCGCGCGCACGAGGGGCCCCGTCCGCCGGACGGGGCCCCTCGTGCGTGCCGGCTCAGCGGCCGAGCGGGAAGTGCTCGACGGGACGCCAGACGCCGTCGTCGCCGTGCTCGTACATCTGCACCGTCTCGACGGCGAACACGGCCTCGAAGTGCGCGAGCTCGTCGAACGCCCGGTCCAGCGCGTCGTCCGCGACGTCGTGCGCGACCGTCACGTGCGGGTGGTAGTTGAAGCGCAGGTCCTGCGCGAGCGGGCCGGACCGCACCGCGCGCTCGAGCTGCTCGCACTCGGCGATGCCCTGGACCACCTGGACGAAGACGACCGCCGAGACGGGCCGGAACGTCCCCGTCCCCCGCAGGTGCAGCGTGAACGGCTGGTGCCCCGCGACGACGTCCGCGATGTGCTTGCGGACGACCGGCAGGTCCTCGGCCTCGACGACCGTCGGCCCCACGATCGTCACGTGCGGCGGGATGTCCGTCGCGAGCGGGTCCCCGAACGCCGCGCGCGCGTGCTGCAGCCGCGGGCCGAACGGCGGCGGGACCTGGATCGCGACGCCGATGCGCACCTGGTCGCCGACCCGCTCCGGAAGCCTCATCCGAGCGTCCCGCGCGCGGGCAGGAGGCCCACGCGGTCGTAGACGCGCGCGAGCGTCTCGCGCGCGATGACGCGGACGCGCTCGGCACCCTCGGCCAGGACGTCGTCGAGCGACGTGGGGTTGTCGAGGTACCCGTGGACGCGCTCCTGGAACGGCTCGAGGAACCCGACGACGACCTCGGCGAGGTCCTTCTTGAGGTCGCCGTAGCCGCGACCGGCGTAGTCCTGCTCGAGCTCGGCGACCGTGCGGCCGCTGAGCGCCGAGTGGATCGTCAGGAGGTTCGACACCCCCGGCTTGGCTACCGGGTCGAAGCGGATCTCGCGCTCGGTGTCCGTCACGGCCGAGCGGATCCGCTTGGCCACGACCTTGGGGTCGTCCAGCAGCTCGATGAGGCCGTTGGGCGACGACGCGGACTTGCTCATCTTCGCGGTCGGGTCCTGCAGGTCGTAGATCTTCGCGGTCGCGCGCACGATGTGCGGCTCGGGCACGACGAAGGTCTGCCCGAACCGGGCGTTGAAGCGCTGCGCGAGGTCGCGCGTCAGCTCGAGGTGCTGGCGCTGGTCCTCGCCGACGGGCACGAGCGCCGCGTCGTACAGCAGGATGTCGGCCGCCATGAGGATCGGGTAGGTGAACAGGCCGACGTTCGTGGCGTCGTTGCCGTGACGCGCCGACTTGTCCTTGAACTGCGTCATGCGTGCGGCCTCGCCGAACCCCGTGTGGCACGACAGCACCCAGGCGAGCTGCGCGTGCTCGGGCACGTGGCTCTGCACGAACAGCGCCGACCGGGTGGGGTCGACCCCCGCGGCGAGGTACTGCGCGGCGGTCCGGCGGGTCCGCTCGCGCAGCAGCTGCGGGTCCGTCGCGACCGTCAGCGAGTGCAGGTCGACGACCGTGTAGATCGTCTCGTACGAGTCCTGGAGGCCGACCCAGCTCGTCAGCGCGCCGAGGTAGTTGCCGAGGTGGAGCGAGTCGGAGGTCGGCTGCATGCCGGAGAGGATTCGGGCGTCGGGCATGCGGTGCATTGTGGCAGGTCCAGCCGGACCCTCAGGTCGCGTCCTCGTCGAACAGCACCGCGGGCGGCGGCGCGTCGGCGGGCTCCGCCGACGTGCGTCGCACGGGTCGGCGGGCCGCCGCGGCGGCACCCCCGGCGGCGGCACCCCCGGCCGCGGCGGCACCCGCCGTCGCGCGGCCCGCGCCCGACGTGTACCGCCTGCCCGTCACGGGGGCGGGCTCGTCCTCGAGCAAGGCCTCGCGGACGATGCGTCGCGGGTCGTAGCGCCTCGGGTCGAGCGTCGCCCAGTCGAGGTCGACGACGTCCTCCCCCATCTCGCTCGCGACCCGGTCCTTCGTCGTGCGGACGAGCGTGCGGAGCTGGTGCACCCACCCGCCGAGCTGCTCGGCGTACGCGGGGAGGCGTTCGGGGCCCACGACGACGACCGCCACGAGCAGGAGGATGAGCACCTCCGCGCCGTTGATCCCGAACACCGCATCATGCTATCCGCAGGGGGTCGGGCAGGGCTCAGTCGGTCGGCACCACGTCGAGCACCACGCGGACCTCGCGCGCGTCCTCGTCGCCCGTGCGGACCGTGAGCGTCACGGCGTCGCCCGGCGCACGCGCCCGGATCGCGACGATGAGCTCGTCCGCGTCCGTCACGGGGCGTCCGTCGATCGCGGTGATGACGTCGCCGGGCCGGATCCCCGCGCGGTCGGCGGGACCGTTCGGGGTCACGGGCTGCTGGCCCTGCTGCTCCTCGGTCGCGACCTGGACGCCCTCACCCGTGTACCGCTGGTCCAGCAGGACGCCGATGACCGGGTACGTCGCCTCCCCCGTGGCGATGAGCTCCTCGGCGGTCCGACGGGCCTGGTTCGACGGGATCGCGAACCCGAGGCCGATGCTCCCGGCAGCCTGGCCGAGACCCGGTGCCTGCGCGATCGCCGAGTTGATCCCGACGACCTCGCCCGCCGCGTTGACGAGCGGCCCGCCCGAGTTGCCCGGGTTGATCGCGGCGTCGGTCTGGATGGCGTTGATGAACGCCGTCTCGACCGCGTTGCCCGCGGAGACCGGCCGGTTGAGGGCGCTGACGATCCCCGTCGTGACGGTGCCCTGCAGCCCGAGGGGGGCGCCGATCGCGACGACGGGGTCGCCCACGACGACCTCGTCGGAGTCGGCGAGGGCGAGCGGCGTGAGACCCGTCCGGTCCACGCGGATCACGGCGAGGTCGTACTCGGGCGTGCGGCCGACGACCGTCGCGTCGGCCTGCGAGCCGTCCGCGAACACCACGACGATCCGCCCGGAGTCCGCCGCCGCCGACACGACGTGGTTGTTGGTGAGGATGTGCCCGTCCTCGCGCAGCACGAACCCCGACCCCGTGCCGCTGCCCTCGGCGCCGGCGACCTCGATCGACACGACGCTCGGCAGCACCTCGGCGGCGATGCGCGCGACCCCGGTGAGGTCCTCGACGTCGCGGCTCCCCGTGACGGAGGCCGGCAGCGCCACGTCCCGCGGCGCGTCGGCGCCGTCCTCGAGCCGGCCACCCACCCACC
>JAUZVJ010000058.1:0-16242 GCA_031844515.1 Actinotalea sp. AC32
CGACGGCGACCGCGGGCCGCCACGTCCAGCCCGCCGCGACGGTCGCGCCCACGACGAGCGGCGCGAGCAGTCCGACGCCCGACCCCGACGCGTTCGCCTCGGTCACCGCGGCGGGGCCGTTGCGGCCGTGGTGCAGCGCGAGCGCGGGCTGCGCGGCCGAGATGAGGAAGTTGCCGCCCACGGCCGTCACGACCACGGCGGGCAGCGTCCACGCGATCGACGGGCCGAGCAGCAGCGCGACCAGCCCGACGCCGCACACGACGGCCCCGAGCGCGACCTGCGTGCGCCGGCCCAGGCGGATGGCGAGCTCGGACGACACCAGCCCCGCGACGACCGTGCCCACGGCCATGGCCGTTCCGTGCAGGCCCGCGACGGCGCGGGAGACGCCCTGCTCCTCGGCGATGAGCGGCATCGCGGGGGAGAACCCGTAGAGGAACCAGCCCCACGTGATGAACGTGCCGTAGAGCGTGAGCGTGAGGCGGTCCCGGCGCAGACCCGTCCGGGACGTGCGGTCGTCCGCCCCCGCGGTCACGCGAGGCGCTCGACGACGTGGTCGACGCACGCCGTGAGCGACTGCACGTCGGCGGGGTCGACCGCGGGGAACATCGCGATGCGGATCTGGTTGCGGCCGAGGCGGCGGTACGGCTCGACGTCGACGACGCCGTTGCGGCGCAGAACCGCGCAGACCGTCGGGGCGTCGATGCGCTCGTCCAGGTCGACCGTCGCGACGACCTGGCTGCGGGCGGACGGGTCCGCGACGAACGGCGTCGCCCACGCCCGTGACTCGGCCCACCCGTACACGTGCGCGGCCGACTGCGCGGTGCGGGCGGTCGCCCAGGGAAGGCCGCCGTGGTCGAGCAGCCAGTCGAGCTGCTCGGCGAGGAGCACGAGCGTCGCGATCGCGGGGGTGTTGAGGGTCTGGTCGGCGCGCGAGCTGGTCAGCGCGGTCGTCAGCGAGAGGAACTCGGGGATCCAGCGGTCCGTCGCGGCGATCGACTCGGCGCGCTCGACGGCCGCGGGCGAGAGCACCGCGAGCCAGAGGCCGCCGTCGGACGCGAAGGACTTCTGGGGCGCGAAGTAGTACGCGTCCGTCTGCGACAGGTCGACGGGCAGCCCGCCCGCGGCCGACGTCGCGTCGACGAGCACGATCGCGTCGTCGTCGGCGCCCTCGGGACGGCGCACGGGGGCGGCGACGCCGGTCGACGTCTCGTTCTGGGGCCACGCGTAGGTGTCGACCCCCGCCTCGGCCTCGGGGAGCACGAGCCCGCCCGGGGCGGCCGTGCGTACCGTCGGCTCGGCGAGGAACGGAGCGCGCGAGACCGCGGTCGCGAGCTTCCCGCCGAACTCGCCGAACGAGCACAGCTGGGCGCGGTCGCGCACGAGGCCCAGGGTCGCGACGTCCCAGAACGCCGTCGAGCCGCCGTTGCCGAGCACGACCTCGTAGCCGTCCGGCGCGCCGAGGAGGTCCGCGACGCCCGCGCGCACGCGGCGCACGAGCGAGCGGACGGGCGCCTGGCGGTGGGACGTGCCGAGCAGGCTCCGGCCGACGGACGCGAGGGCCTCGACCTGGGCCGGGCGCACCTTGGAGGGGCCGGAGCCGAACCGGCCGTCCACGGGGAGCAGGGGGGAGGGGATGACGATGTCGCTCGCGTCGGGCACGGCGACAACTGTAGGGCGGGCGGCGCGGGACCCCGTGCGGACGGCCACGTAACCTGGGGGCCGACGGCAGCGGAAGGACGGAGCGCCACGTGAGCGACCTCATCGACACGACCGAGATGTACCTGCGGACGATCTACGAGCTGAGCGAGGAGGGGATCGTCCCCCTGCGCGCCCGCATCGCCGAGCGTCTGGGCCACTCGGGTCCGACCGTGTCGCAGACGGTCGCGCGGATGGCGCGCGACGGGCTCGTCGTCGTCAGCGGCGACCGCCACCTCGAGCTGACCGAGCAGGGCCTGCTCAAGGCGACGCGCGTCATGCGCAAGCACCGCCTGGCGGAGCGGCTCCTGACCGACGTCATCGGCCTGGACTGGCAGTACGTCCACGACGAGGCGTGCCGCTGGGAGCACGTGATGAGCGACCGCGTCGAGCGCCGCCTCGTCGAGCTGCTCAACCACCCCCAGCACTCGCCGTACGGCAACCCGATCCCGGGTCTGGGCGAGCTGGGCGAGCACATGGCGTCCGAGGGCTTCCTCGACGGGGTCGTGTCGCTCGTGGAGCACGCTCGCCGCTCGCCCGGGCGCGGCGAGGTGGTCGTGCAGCGGCTCGGCGAGCCGCTCCAGACCGACGTCGAGCTGCTCGAGCGCCTCGCGCAGGCCGGCGTCCTGCCGGGCGCGACGGTGCGCGTCGAGACGGGTGCCGGGATGGTCACGGTCGGTGCCGACGGGGCCGAGCTCGTGCTCGACCTGCCCGACGACATCGCGCGGCACGTCTTCGTCGGGGTCGCCCCCGCCGCCGCCGACGCGGCCGAGGCGTCCCTGCTGCCGGCTGCCGAGGTCTGAGCCCGAGACACGGCCAGGACATGGCCCGGAGCGCAGCTGCCCGTCGCCGAGGTCTGGGGCGCCCGAGACGCGCCCGGGAGGCCCGTCGACCGGGACCGAGGTCCCGTGCGCACCCGGTTCGACGCAGTGCGTGCCGTGACTGATCTGAGACTTGCGTCGCACCGCCGTGACCGGAGCGTGACATCCCGGTGGCGGCTCGGGTACATTCGCGGTGCTTCTCGGAACCCTCCTCCGTGAAGCCCTTGATCGGATCGCCGAGTGCTGCCGCCGATCGAGGTCCCCTCACGACCCACACGGCAGCAGCGGGGGAACCACCACGGGCACCGGTGACGGTGTCCTCGGGGTGAAGCCTCGGGAGCGTCCGCGGACGCCGACGAGGCCGGGTGATCTCCCACCCGAACCCGACAGCTCACCTCGCAGGCGTACGGAGAGGTTCCGAGTGACCGCAACTTCGCAGCGTGCCCGCCACCGCGCGGCCCGCCGACCGATCACGCCCCTGGACGACCTGGCCACCGCCGCGACGTGCTCGCTCGCGACCGTGGGCCGCCGGTCCGCCGTCGTCGCCGCGTCCTCCGGCCTGGTCGTCACGATGGCCCTGCCGGCCTCGGCCGCCCCGGCCGAGAACCCCGCGGGCGCCCTGCCCGCCGTCGACGTCACCGCCCTCACGGCCGAGGCGCGGGCCGCGCTCGCGACGTCGCCGGTCGTCACGGTTCCCGCCGAGGCCGCCTGGACCGTCGAGACGCCGACCATCTCGGTCGTCGCCGACCCCGAGCCGGAGCCCGAGCCCGAGCCCGAGCCGGCTCCCGCCCGGAGCTCGTCGACGTCCCGCTCGACCGAGCGCGCACCCGTCGCGGAGGCCGCCCCCGCGCCCGCCGCCGAGGTGCCCGCCAGCGCCGTGGGCAGCGCGGTCATCGAGATCGCGTCCCGCTACGTCGGCGTCCCGTACGTCTACGGCGGCACGACGCCCGACGGCTTCGACTGCTCGGGCTTCACCTCGTACGTCTACGCGCAGCTCGGGATCTCGCTCCCGCGCAGCTCGGCGGACCAGCGCTACGCGGGCACCGTCGTCTCGCGCGACCAGGCGCAGCCCGGTGACCTGATCTGGACGCCCGGCCACATCGGCATCTACGCCGGCGGCAACACGCAGATCGACTCGCCCCGTCCGGGCAAGACGGTCCAGTTCCGCAACATCTGGCAGAGCAACCCCATCTTCATCCGCGTCGGCTGAGCCGCACGCCCCGAGAGCCCCGGACCGCGCGGTCCGGGGCTCTCGTGCGTCCGGGCCCAGGTGCGGGCCGCGCGGCTGGCGCGCCGGCCCGGCGGAGCGACGCGTTCACCGCCCCGACGTGCTGCCGTCACGATCATGTGCGCGCCACGGGGCCACGCACGCGGGTTCGCCCGTTACGCTGGCACCGCTGCTCCACCAGAGGGACCTGGCAGCCGGTCAGGTCCCCGTGCCTGGTCCCGGAGGCTGCCGTGCTGAGGACGACCGAGAGACCCCCCACCGCCGTCGGCGTGCACCTCGACCGCCGGCCGTTCCCCGAGACGGTCGCACCGGACCCCGGCGGTCTGCCGCGAGCGCTCGTCCTCAACGCGAGCCGCGAGCCGTTGTGCGTCGTCGGCGTGCACCGCGCGGTGGCGCTCGTCCTCAACGGCAAGGCCGTGGTGCTCGAGTCCGACGGGCACGTCCTGCGCTCGGAGCGCATGCAGCTGCCCGTCCCGCACGTGCTGTGCCTGACGCGCTACGTCCACGTGCCGTACCGGCGGTCCGTCACGCCGACGCGTCGTGCGGTGCTCGCGCGCGACGGGCACCGCTGCGCGTACTGCGCGGGGTCGGCCGACACGGTCGACCACGTGCACCCGCGGTCTCGCGGCGGGCAGCACGTGTGGACCAACGTCGTCGCGGCCTGCTCGCGCTGCAACCACCGCAAGGCCGACCGGCTCCTGTCGGAGATCGGCTGGACCCTGCTCCAGCCGCCAGCGGACCCGCGCGGCTCGGCGGCGCTGCTCGCGGCGGCCGTCCGACCGCACCCGTCGTGGGCGGCGTACCTCGTCGCCTGAGCGGGTGACGCGCGCCCGGTCACCTCGCCGGTGGGCACGGTCCCACCAGGTGGATCGCCCCACGCGGCCCTCCGGACGGGCAGACTGGTCGTGACGGGCCGCACGGCGCCGGACGGCGCACGGGCGGCGGCGCGGTCGGGGAGGGGAGCGACGATGACGCACGACGACGTGGTGCTCGTGGGCGTGGACGGCTCGGCACCGAGCCTGAACGCGCTCGACTGGGCGACCGAGTACGCACGGGTCCACGGCCACCGCCTGCACCTGGTGTGCTCCTACACGATCCCGTCGTTCAGCACCTCGGCGCTCGACGGCGGCTACGCGGCCCTCGACGACACCGCGATCCAGCAGGGCGCCCGCGCGGTCCTCGACGAGGCGCAGGTGCGCGCGGAGGGGCGTGGCGTCGCGGTCACGTCCGACGTCGCGTCCGGCGACGCCGCCGCGGTCCTCGTCGAGCTCTCCCGGGGCGCGGCGCTCGCCGTCGTCGGCACCCGGGGACGCGGCGGGTTCGCGGAGCGGCTCCTCGGCACGGTGTCGTCCGCGCTCCCGGCGCACGCGCACTGCCCGACGGTCGTCGTCCCGTCGCGCGGCGACAGCGTCGACCAGGGCGTGCGCCCGGTGCGACGCGTCGTGGTCGGGGTCGACGGCTCACCGGCCGCCGAGGCCGCGCTCGAGCGCGCGATCCAGGAGGCGGTCGTGTGGGGCGCCGAGCTGACGGCGCTCGCGGCCGTCCCGGTCGGCACGGGTGCGGGGCTGCTCGCGTGGCTGCCCGCGTCGGTCGACCACGAGCAGGTCCTGCGCGACGTCGCCGAGGGGCTCGACGTCGTCGTCGACCGCGCGCTCCTGGCCCACCCGGACCTCCAGGTCCGCCGGCACGTGCTCGACGGGACGGGTGCCGCGCTGCTGACGGAGTTCTCCACGGCCGTCGACCTGGTCGTCGTCGGCTCGCGGGGCCGGGGCGGGTTCGCGGGGCTCCTCCTCGGCTCGACGAGCCAGGCCGTGCTGCACCACGCCGTGTGCCCCGTGATGGTCGTGCGTGCGCCGTCGCGCGACGACGAGTGGTCGCCGACGTCGGTCGGGCGGTAGCGCGGGGGCTCAGGCGGGCGACGGCTCGACCGACGGCGTGCCGGCCGCCGACCGCGGTGGCGTGTCGGGGCGCCGCACGAGGGGCGTGAGCGCGATGGTCGAGCGCGTCCGGACGACGAACGGCTCGGAGTTGATGCGCTCGACGACGCCCTCGAGGTGCCGGACGTCGTGCGCGCGGATCTGGACGAGCGCGTCCGCCTCGCCCGTGACGGTGCTCGCCGCGACGACCTCGGGGTAGCGCTCGAACGCCTCGCGCATCGTCGACGGGCTCGTCGACCCGGTGCAGTACACCTCGACGAACGCCTCGGTCGCCCAGCCGAGCGCGGCCGGGTCGAGCCGGACCGTGAAGCGGTCGATGACGCCGCTCGCCCGGAGCCGGTCGACGCGCCGCTTGACCGCGGGTGCCGACAGGTTCACGCGGGCGCCGATGACGGCGAAGCTCGTCCGCGCGTCGGCGGCGAGGTGGTCGAGGATCGCCAGGTCGATCCGGTCCAGGGCGTCCGCCATGCGCTCAGCATGCCCGAGACCGGCCCGGCCGCCGCGCAGGCCCGCGCTGCGCACGCGTCGGGCGGACGACGGGCGGGCCTCGGGCACGCCGCAGGCCCGCGCCGGGGGAGGCGCGGGCCTGCGGCGTCGCGCGGTGCGCTGGGTGCCGTGACGTCAGCGCGCGTCGCGGAGGACCTCGGCGAGCTCGTCGAGCGCGTGGTCGAGGTCCTGCTGCGTGATGACGAGCGGCGGCGCGATGCGCACGGTCTGCCCGTGCGTGTCCTTGACGAGCACGCCGCGCTCGAGCAGGCGCTCGCTGACCTGCCTGCCGGTCCCCCGCGTGGGGTCGACGTCGACGCCCGCCCACAGCCCGACGGTGCGTGCGGCGACGAGCAGGCCCTCGGACACCAGGGCGTCGAGACGTCGAGCGAGGTGGGCGCCGAGGCGCGCCGCATGCTCCTGGTGCTCGCCCGTGCGCAGCAGGTCCACGACCGCGAGGCCGACGGCGCACGCGAGCGGGTTGCCGCCGAACGTCGAGCCGTGCGTGCCGGGGGTCAGCACCGCGAGCACGTCACGTCGCCCGACGACCGCGCTCACGGGGACGACGCCGCCACCGAGGGCCTTGCCGAGCGTGACCAGGTCGGGGCGGACCCCGACGCGCTCGCACGCGAGCGTCGTCCCGGTGCGGCCGAGGCCGGACTGGATCTCGTCGGCGACGAGCAGCACGTCGTTCGCGTCGCACAGGGCGCGGACGGCGGGCAGGTAGTCGTCGGGCGGGACGACGACGCCCGCCTCGCCCTGGACGGGCTCGAGCAGGACGGCGACGGTCGTCTCGTCGATCGCCGCGGCGATCGCGTCGGCGTCGCCGTACGGGACCACCCGGAAGCCCGGCGTGAAGGGACCGAACCCGCTGCGGGCGTCGTCGTCGGTCGAGAACGACACGATGGTGGTGGTGCGGCCGTGGAAGTTGTCGGCCGCGACGACGATCGTGGCCGAGTCCGCGGGCACGCCCTTGACCTCGTACCCCCACTTGCGGACCGTCTTGATCGCCGTCTCGACGGCCTCGGCGCCGGTGTTCATGGGTAGGACGAGGACGCCGTCGGGCGCCGCGAGCAGCGGGCCGACGAGCTCGGCGAGGCCGTCCGCGAACGGCGCGAGCAGCTCGTGGTCGAACGCGCGCGAGACGAGCGTGAGCCGGTCGAGCTGCGCGTGCGCGGCGGCGACGAGCGCGGGGTGCCGGTGGCCGAAGTTCAGCGCCGAGTAGCCCGACAGCAGGTCGAGGTACCGGCGGCCGGTGGAGTCCTCGACCCAGGCCCCCTCACCGGACGTCAGGACGACCGGGAGCGGGTGGTAGTTGTTCGCGAGGTGCGAGTCCGGTGAGGCGGTGTCCGCCGGCGTGGTCGGCGGTCCCGTGAGGTCCTCGAGGGCTGCGGTCACCGGACCCCCCGGATCTCCAGCGTGCAGCACTTGGCGCCGCCGCCGCCCTTGAGGAGCTCGCTCGTGTCGACGGCGTGCGGCTCGAACCCGCGGTTGCGCAGCTCGACGGCGAGGTCGGTCGCGCCCGGGGCGACGACGACGCGGCGGCCGTCCGAGACCGCGTTGAGGCCGAGCGCCTCGGCGTCGCGGTCGGTCGCGATGATCGCGTCGGGGTAGCGCTCGGCGAGCACGCGCTGCGACTCCTCGGAGAACCCGCCGGGGTAGTAGGCGACCAGCGGGTGCGCCGGGTCGCTGTCGATCACGGCGAGCGCGGTGTCGAGGTGGTAGTAGTGCCCGTTGACGAGCTCGAGGCTCACGACCTCGCGGCCCGTGAGGTCGGCGAGCTCGCGGTGCGACGCCCGGTCGGTGCGGAAGCCGCTCCCGGCCAGGAGCACGTCGCCGACCATGAGGATGTCGCCCTCGCCCTCGTTGATCTCGGCGGCGGTGTGCGTCACGAAGCCGTGGTCGGCGAACCACTTCTGGTACGCGGGACCCTCGGGTGCGCGCTCGGCGTAGCGGAACCGCGCGGAGTACACGACGCCGTCGACGACGGTCGCGCCGTTGGCGGCGTAGACCATGTCCGGGAGGCCGGGGACCGGGTCGATCAGGTCGACGGTGTGACCCCAGTCGAGGTAGGTGCGGTAGAGCACCTCCCACTGCTGCAGCGCCAGGTCGCGGTCGGTGTACCGCGTCACGTCCATCCACGGGTTGATCTCGTAGCTGACCGTGTAGTGCTCCGGCCGGCACATGAGGTAGCGGCGCGGGGTGGCGGTGCGGGTCGTCACGGGTCCTCCGGGAGGTCGGTGGGGTGCGGGTCGCGTCTCGGTGCGGGCGGCACCGTACGGCGGGGCTCCCACGAGGCTAGGGCCGGAAGGCCCAGGCGCCCGCACGGCAACGATGCGTGTCAGCGCACGGTTCGTTGCGTCGATCAGGCCGTCGGCGGCGGTTCGTTGCGCGGCCCCTCCTCAGGGTCAGGAGCGCCCCGGATCCCCGACCTCGGCGGCGACCCGGCGGAGCGCGAACGCGACCATCGCGGCCAGCACGGGCCGCAGGAACGGGGCAGTGAGGGCGGGCGGCAGGCCCCGCAGGTGCACGCGCTCCTCCCAGCGCACCTCGCACGCGTCGTGGCCGAGGGGACGGACGACGAGGCTCGCGGTGCCGTGCAGCACGGGCCCGACCTTGCGGTAGGTGACCTCGCCCGTCGTGCCGGGGCCGTGCGGGTCGGTGTGCGGCGGGACCGCGAGCACGACCTCCATGGTGTCCGGGAAGCCGGGCGCACCGCGGACCGCGAGCGGGCCGCTCACGGCGGTGAAGCGCGCCCCGACGGGCAGCGAGGCCGGCGCGTCGATCCTCGTCAGGGGGATCCAGCGCGCGTGGTTGCGCATGTCGGTCAGGAGCGTCCACGCGTCCTCGGCCGCGAGCGGGAGGACGCGGCGGGCCACCGCGGGCCGCCGCTGCGGCACGTGGCGCGCCGCGGCGTCGGGCGTCGTCGTCGCCGGTCCGGTCACCGGATCACGGTAGCCCGAGCGGCAGGAACGAGCAGGCGGGCGGTAGTAGCGTCGGGCGCCATGGAGACGCGAGTGCTGGGACGGACCGGACGTGACGTGAGCGTGGTGGGGCTGGGCTGCTGGCAGCTGGGCGCCGACTGGGGCGAGGTGGGCGAGGAGCAGGCGATGGCCATCCTCGACGCCGCGGTGGACGCGGGGGTGACGTTCCTCGACACCGCCGACGTGTACGGCGACGGGCGCTCCGAGCGCTTCGTCGGCCGGCTCCTCGCGCAGCGACCCGACGCGGGCCTCGTCGTCGCGACCAAGATGGGCCGCCGCGCGAACCCGCACGTGCCCGAGGCGTTCACGCTCGACGCGTTCCGCGGCTGGACCGACCGCTCGCGCGAGAACCTCGGCGTCGACACGCTCGACCTCGTGCAGCTGCACTGCCCGCCCACGCCGGTCTTCTCGAGCGACGAGGTGTTCGACTCGCTCGACACGCTCGTCGAGGAGAAGCGCATCGCCGCGTACGGCGTCTCGGTCGAGACGGTCGACGAGGCGCTCACCGCGATCGCGCGGCCGAACGTCGCGAGCGTGCAGATCATCCTCAACGTGTTCCGTCGCAAGCCGCTCGAGGAGGTGCTGCCCGCGGCCGCGGAGGCGGGTGTCGGCATCATCGCGCGCGTCCCGCTCGCGAGCGGCCTGCTGTCGGGGAAGTACGACGAGTCGACGACGTTCGCGGAGAACGACCACCGGACGTTCAACCGCCACGGCGAGGCGTTCGACGTCGGCGAGACGTTCGCGGGCGTGCCCTACGACGTGGGCGTCGCGGCGGCCCGCGAGGTCGCGGCGCAGACCCCCGAGGGCGCGACGACGGCCCAGCTCGCGCTGCGCTGGATCATCGACCAGCCGGGCGTCACGACGGTCATCCCGGGTGCGAGCCGGCCCGACCAGGCGCGCGCGAACGCGGCGGCCGCGGACCTCGCCCCGCTGGGGGACGAGCAGCAGGACGCTCTGCGTCGCGTGTACGACGAGCGCATCCGCGAGCACGTGCACGGCCGCTGGTGACCTGAGGCGTGCGCGACGGGCCGGTCACCGCCGAGGCGGTGGCCGGCCCGTCGTGCGCCCGGGAGCGGGGGCGGGTCGCGCCCGGTCGGGCCCGGGCCGCCGGGCCCTGGGCCGGGTCCTCAGAGCTGGTACACCTGGTAGGCGACCTCGAGGTCGACCCGCCGCTCGCCCGGAGCCTCCTGGGCGTCGGGCGTGCGGGCGCCGAGCTCGCCGTGCACCTCGACGTCCACGCGTGCGCTCGTCCCGGCGAGGTCCCGCAGCACGCGCGCGACGGCGTCCGCTCGACGGCGCGCGAGGGCCTGGTTCTGCTGCACGGTCCCGGTCGTCGACGCACGCCCGGTCGCCCGGATCGTCTGCGCGCCGCGGCGGACCTCGGCCTGCACCGCGCTCGGCAGGGACGTGAACCACGAGTGGACGTGCCGGATCTTGTCCTGCGTGAGCGTCGCGCTCCCCGCGGGGTCGAAGTGCACGGTCGTGACGTGGCGCGCCGTCGTCGGGCGGGGGACGGGGCCGCCACCGGACTGGGTGAGCGCACCGGCGCGCACCCAGCTCTGGCCGGACGAGACCTGCAGCCCGGTGAGCCGTCCGGCTGCGTCGACGACGAAGCGTCCGCTGAACGACTCGTCGCCCGAGCCGACCGGGTCCCACCGGCCGCTGATCGAGTACGCGACCGCGGAGACGGGCTCGTTGGGCGGCGTGTACGCCGACGGCGTGAACGTGATCGAGAAGGTGGACGAGACGAGCGAGCTCGACCGGCCGCGGTCCTCGGTGACGGACACCCGGCGGACGTTGAACCCGTCGTACTCGAGCGTGACGTCGAACCAGAACGTCTGGGTGTCGATGAAGTACCGCGGGTGGTGGGCCGTCACCGGGAACCGGAAGGTCCGCCGCTGCACGGCGAGCTCGGTCGGGCTCGGGTTGTGGATGTACGTCGCCGGGGTGGACGTCACCTGGAACGAGCCGTTGAAGACGTGCTGCTGGAGCCGGTCGAAGATGCCCAGGCCCAGCTCGGCCGCCGGGATGAGCACGCCCGCGACCGCGATGAACCCCGCCTCGGCCTCGGAGCCGACGTCCTCGGCGCCCTCGACGTCCCAGCCGGGCTCGAGGTACTCCCACGTCTCGGGGGCGGGGAGCGGGTCCTCGCCCGTCGTGCCGTCCCAGCCCTGCTCGGCCTCGGCGGCCGCCCACGACGGCGCCGCCTCGGTGCCCGGCCACGACGCCGGGCTCGCGCTCTCCCAGCCCGACCCCGCCCGCCCGACCGCGGCGGCGAGGAGCGTCGGGAGCGCCTCGAGCATCGAGGGCACCGCCTCGAGCGCGGCGACCGCCGCCTCCGTGGGGACGCCGCGCAGGCCGGCTGCGCCGCGCGTCGACAGGGTCCCTGCCGAGGAGCGCAGGGGTGCGCCGGTCAGCCAGGCGACCGCGTCCTCGGAGTCGCCGGTCAGGAAGTCGTCATCCATGGTGGTTCACCTCGTCGAGGGTTCGTGATCCGGAGGGTGCGGGAGCGGGTGGGCCCTCGGCCGCGAGCGCGGCCAGGGCGGCGTCGACGTCGAGCAGGCCGTGGCCGACGCGCTCGGGCGGGAACGGCGCCGCGCGTGCGCTGCCGCGCACGAGGTGCGTGATCTCATCCGAGTGCAGCGGCCGGCCGGCGGCCTCGAGCAGGAGCGCCACGGCACCCGTGACGTGCGGCGCCGCCATGCTCGTCCCGGTCATGGTCGTCAGGCCGTCGCGCAGCTCGTGCCCGTTCAGACGCACAGCGGACCGCGACGACGTGATGGCGACGCCGGGCGCGGCGACGTCGGGCTTGGGGTGCAGGTCGCGCGCGGGGCCGGCGCTGCTGAACGGCCCGGGCTGCGGCGTGGGCGCACGGTGGTCGTAGGCCGCGACGGCGAGCGTCCTGCGGCCGTTGCACAGCGTGTTGGTCGTGAAGAGCGGATCGGCGTCGGCGAGCACGCTCTGCCGCCCGCGGTGCACGCGCTCGACCCAGCCGTGCACCTCGCCGTCGAGCACGGTGCCCGCGACCAGCCGGACGCGCCACGTCCCGACCGGGGCGCCCGGCCACACGAACAGGTCGACGACGTTGTCGCCGTTGCCCGGGTCCGCGCGACGGTGGAACGCCGACACCACGACCCGGCCGTCCGTGCGCACGACGCGCTCCTCGCCGGGCCCGACGCGCGCGACGGGCGTGCCGTCGGGTGCGAGCAGCTCGGCCGTGAGCTCGTCGGACGCCGGGTACCAGACCTCGAGCTCGGCCTCGTCGAGCACGGGCGGGAGCAGCGTCCACGCCCACTCGACGGTCGCGCCGTCGGCGAGCTGCGCGCTGCGGTGCTGCGCGCTCGCGAAGTAGTTGCCGGCGGAGCAGACCACCTGACGTCCGGGGGTCTCGAGCATCGTGTCGATCGCGCGGACGATGAGCGGTGACGCGTCGTGCGGTCCGCCGCAGCGTCCGAGGCTCATGTTGAGCACGACCGGCGCGTCACCCGCGGTGCGGAACACGTAGTCGATGCCCTCGAGGATGCGCACCGAGTCCGCGAGCGTGTCGCCCGGCTGCGTGTCGTCGCCGCGCAGGTGCACCGCGACGACGCGCGCGTCGGGTGCGAGCCCCGGGACGGACCCCGGTGCGCGCCCGCCGCCGCACGCGATGCCGAGCGTGTGCATCCCGTGCGTGCCGTGACCGAGCGGGTCGACCTCGGCCGGGTGGTACCGCAGCGCGCCGTACGGGTCGGGCGTCGCGAGCGCGGCGTCGATCGTCGCGGCGCCGAGCTCGCGTCCGTAGCCGTACGGCTCGGGGCTCGTCGACGTGCGACCGCCGCGCTGGTCCCACACGGCGAGGAACCGCGTGCGTCCGTCGTCGTCGCGCAGGTCGGCGTGCGCGACGTCGAATCCCCAGTCGAGCATGCCGACGACGACGCCCCGGCCCGTCCACGCGAGCGGCGGGAGGTCGGGGCCGTCGCCCCGGCGCGCGCGCAGCGGTGCTGCGGCGGACCCGTCGGGCGCGGGCGCGCCGACGCCCCGGGACGTCGGGGCAGGGGGCGGCGGCGGGACGACGACGACGTCGTGCGGCAGGTACTGGTGCGAGCGCTTGAGGCTGAGCACGCCCGGGTGCAGCCGCACGCGCTCGACGGCGTCGACGTCCATCCGCCCGGTGACGACCGTCCCCGCGCGGACCACGACGTCGAGGCCGGGGACCTCGACGTCCGGCCCGCTCACCCGGGCGATGACGCCCACGCGTCGGGGCGACGCGCCCGGGTGCCGCTCCTGCTCCTGGAGGAGGAGCTGGTGCAGGTGCGGGTCGAAGGTGACGGTCATGGCAGGACCGGACCGCGGTGCTCAGCCGCCGCCGCCGTCGCCACCACCACCGCCGTCCCCGCCCTGCGCGGGTGCGGCCGCCGCCGCCCTGGGCGCGGTCCGGGTGGTGCGACGGCGTGCCGGGGACCGGGCAGGTGCGGCCGCGGTCTCCTGGTCGTTCGACGCGAGCTCCTTCTCGAGCCTGGTGAGGCGCTGCGTCAGGTTGCGGACCTGCTGGGCGGTGATCCCGGCGTCGACCGGGGAGAGGATCGCCGGGTTCTGCGTGACGACCTGGTGCGCGAGCGGCACGTGCTTGAGGTCGTCGGCCTCGAGCTCGGCGCCGTGCGCGACGGCGGCGGTCAGGACGGCGGTCACGGCCGAGGTCGCGTCGGCCGCGGCGGCCGCACGTTCGCCCGAGGTGACGCTGTCGGCCGTGACCACGGCCACTGCGCCGGCCGCGGCCGCGGGGACGCCCGCGACGGCCGGCAGGGCGATCGGGAGCAGCTTGCGTCGGCGGCTCTTGGGCACCGACATGAGCGCGACGAGAGGGAGCATGCTCATCTCAGAAACCCCCTGACATGGCCATCATCATCATGAGCATGGACATGTCGGGGCCGCTCGAGCCGCCCCCCGACCCGCTCGACTGCTGCGGCATCATCATGAACATCAGCGGCAGCATCATGCTCGAGCTGTCGTCGTCGCCGGCGCCCGTCGGCGCGGACGTCGCCGAGCCCGCGGCGGCCGACGTGTGCGTGTGGGCGTCGAAGCGCTCCTGCTGCTTGGACTGCAGCATCATGCTCATGACCATGCTCATGGTCTGCGCCTGCTGCTGGTCGGCGCGCAGCCGGCGCAGCTGGGCCGCGGTCTCCATGCGCAGCTTGCGCGTCGCCACCTGCTGCTCGGTGCGGTTCTTCGCGATCGCCGCCTGCGTCTCGCCGACGACGGTCCCGACGCGTGCCCCGAGCGTCTGCAGGTCCTTCTGCAGCGTGTTGATGCGCGCCGAGTCCGCGTTGATGGCCGCCTGGAGGCGACCGACCGCGGCGTTGAACTCGTCCTTGTGCACCACGGGCGTCTGGAGCTGCACCGACGCCTGACCGCGTGGCGTCTGCACGGTCGCGGTGTTCACGCCGCGCGCGGGCGCGACGTTGACGCGCGGTGCGGCGGGACGGGCCGGGGGCTTGAGCGCGTTGCCCACCGCCTTGATGCCGGCCCCGATGGGGTCGAGGAAGCCGAGCTGGGGCACGAGCGCGCCGAGGCCGGGGATGAACTCCGCGCCCTCGTCCCAGTCGGGAAGGTTCTCGGACTCGTCGAAGAGCTCCGACTCGTCCATCAGGTCGTCCAACGTCGTCATGTCCGTCTCCTCAGGTGGGGCTGATCGGTGCGGCCGGTGCCGTGGACGCGCTCGGTGCGCGCGACGCGTCGTCGGTCGGTGGGCGCGCCGCGTCCGAGGCGGCGAGCGCTGGTGCGAGCCAGTCGAGCAGGCCCGGGTCGGTCGGGAAGTGGCCGGGTGAGCCGCGGCCGCCGCACGTCCCGCAGGTCGCGTCGGTGCCCCAGCACTGCGGGCAGCAGCCGAGGCGGTCGGCGAGCTGCCGCAGCAGCCGCAGGGCGGCGTCACGCTGCGCCCGCACGACGGCGAGGCGCTGCGACACGCGCGCCAGGTCCGCCTCGAGGCGCACGGTGCGAGCCGCGTCCTGGCCGGGTGCGGCCGTGGCACCCGGCGCGCCGTACGCCGCGTCGGTCGCGGCGGCGTGCGCGTCGTCGAACGGGTCGTGCTGCGGCGGCGCGGCGGCGCGCTCGGCGAGGAGCGTCGCGTAGTCGCGGCGGCGCAGCGCGTCGAGCTGGCTCTCGGTGAACCCCGCGCGCTGCGCGGCGAGCCGGAGCAGGAGCTCGGTGTCGGTCGTCATCAGAAGATCCCCTCGTCGAGCCAGCGGTGCACGACCTCGGCACCGACCTCGAAGTGGATGGCGTCCTCCGGTCTGGTGCCGGCGCCCCAGAAGATGCCGAACGGGGCGAGGACGTCGTGCAGCGTGACGAGGCCCCGCTGGACCTGGTCGTCGCCGCGGATGTCGACGGTCCCGTCGAGGGTCACGTCGAGCGCGAGACCGAGTGCGTGGTTGCTGAGGACCTCGGGACGCCCGCGCACGTGCCGCACGCAGAGCATCCCGGTGGAACCGACCCGGGCGTGCAGCTCGGGGTCGACCTCGGCGAGCGCGGTGAACGCCCGGCCGAAGAGCTCGACCGCGAGGTGGTGCCCGCGCACGCGTGCCGTCCCGACCTGCCCCGTCACCATCCGGCTCTCCCACCACGGCGACGTGAGGGCCCGGCACTCGTCGCCGACGAGGTCACGGGGCGGCCCGAAGCGGCTGACGAGCAGGCTCGTCGGGCACGGGCTCACGCCCACGTTCAGCGCCGACCGGTCGGGCAGGGGCACGAGGGCGGTCGCGTCCGCGGTGGTCCGGGGGCGGGGGACGTCCGGGTCCGTCGTGCGGTCCGTCGTGCGGTCCGTCGTCGGGGACGGCGGGGGGCCCCGCCCGCTCGCGGCGCCGTCGGACGCCTCGGCGTCCGCGCCCTCCGAGGGTGACCGCTCCGTGGTGCGCGCCGCGACGTCCTCCGCGGCGCGCTCCACGGCCCGCTCGTGGGCGTGCTCGCCGGCACGCCCGTCCGTCCGACCGTGGCTCCGCTCGCCGACGTGGGCGCGCCCCTCGCGCTCGCCGACCGCCACGGTCTCGCGGGCCGTCGCGGCCTGCACCACCTGCACCACCTGCGGGAGCAGCTCGGTGAGCCGGCGCAGCAGGTCG
>JAUZVJ010000059.1:0-15871 GCA_031844515.1 Actinotalea sp. AC32
TTGAGCGGGCTGTCGACGCTCTTTCGTACGCGCCGGACGGAAGCGTGAACAGTCCCCAAGGACGGCTTGGCGGCCACGTCACACCTCCGCGTGCCCATTACCTGCCCGTTCAGGAGTGCACTGGGCACCGACGGACTTCCCCGGACACCACTCCGTTCTTGACACGGGAGAGGTCACGCCTTCGGGGGGCGCAGGGCCCACCGGCCTCCGTGCTTGCCTGGTGACCCATCACGCCCGTTCGGTTGCCGCTTGCTCTGGGTCGACACCTCTAAGCATCTCCTCTTCATGAGTGCTGGCCCGTGCGATGAGCAGTCCAGGGTCGGGGTTGCTGCGTCGCAGCGTGAGCTCGAGGACGCGCGCAGGTGCCCAGTCGACGGAGGCGTCGACGGCGACGTAGTGACCTTCGGTCACGGCGGTGCTCGTGTGCCCGAGGAAGGCCGCCGCCGCATCGAGGCCGACTCCGCGCGCGATGACGGTTGCACCGGTGCGCCGGTACCACCGCGGGGTGATGCCCAGCCCGTCCAGATCGGCGGCCGTGACGAACTCCCGGAAGGTGCGCCGCAGATTGTGGAGCGTGATGGGGCGGCCGTGCCGGTTGTGGAAGATCGTCGTCTCCCGCATCTCCGGGCCCATCTCGGCCATACGCCGACGCAAGACTTCAGCGGCGAACTCGGGCACCGCGAGCCGGCGGTTGGACGCGTGAGTCTTGGGGTGGTCCTGGCGGAAGTCAGCCCTCCCCGCACGGCGCACCACGGTCCCCTGGACGTGGATGACCATGCCGGTGACGGTCTCCGTGACGTCGCAGGGGCGGAGGGCGAGGACCTCACCCGGGCGCAGGGAGGTGCCGAGCAGGACCTCGCAGATGTCGCGGACCTTGCCGTCCGGTTGTGGCCCTCTGGTCCCCGGTCCTGTCCGCCACGCAGCGGCTGCGGCCCTCAGTGCTTGGACCTGCTCCGGGGTCAGGGCGCGCACCTGATGCCTGGGTCGAGCCAGCGGTGAGGTGCCTTCCACCGGGTTGCGTGCCAGCGCGTCGTGGCGCAACGCGAAGGCGAACATCTGGTGTAGCAGGGTCCGCAGGTGCTTGGCACGCGAGTACGAGATCGCTGCCTGCTGCTTCAGGAACCACTCCACGCGCCCGGTGGTGATCTCTCCCAGGGTGTAGGCCTCGAACGCCGGGCGCACGTGCAGGCGCAGGTCGTCGCGATAGTTGGCCTTGGTCCCCTCGGAGATGTCCCGCAGCGCCAGGTCCGCCACCCACAGCTCGCACAGCTCACCGAAGCCGCTGCCGGCGTCGAGGACTCCCCCGCTGCCGTACCCGGGCCGCTGCAGCAGGCGCTCCTTCAGCCGCGCCCGGGCCGTCCGGGGGGTGGCGCCCACGGCGGTGACCTTGCGCAGACGCCCGTCCAGGTCCCGGTACCGGGTCAGGGCCCGGTGTCGGTCGCCGAGGTCGGTGACCGCGATCTCGCCGAAGGTGCCGATCGCGGTGCGCGGTCGGCCGCGGCTCATGTGCCGGCGCGCCGGCGGTGGCGGGCGCCGTCGGCGGCCTCCAGCCCGGCGATCCAGGCCTCGACCTCCGCGGGGCGGAAGCGCAGCTGCCTGCCGACGCGGAACCCACGCGGGCCGCGGCCCTTGGAGCGCAGGTCGTACAGCGCCTGCGGGGTGACCGACAGGTGCGCGGCGAGCTCGGCCAGGGTCATCGTCGTCGACGTGGTCGACGTCACATCGGTGTCCATGCCAGCAGGTGGGTCGGGCACGGGCCAACCTCGCCCAGGCGGCCCGAGACACCGGCCCGCCGCGTCGATGCGCGGGCGAAAAGTGTCCATTAAAAGTCCAGTGGCCACGTCCGGCTCCTGTTCTCAGGATCCCGACGTGGCCTCTGACCAGCGAAGACGGGTGGAGCTGAGGGGACTCGAACCCCTGACCCCCTGCATGCCATGCAGGTGCGCTACCAGCTGCGCCACAGCCCCGCTGCCCCGGAGGGCACGCTGCACTCTACTGTCCGACCGGGGGCCAAGGCCAATCCGTGAGCCGGTCAGCGCATGTGGGCGTCGTCACGAGTCGAAACCGGCACCCACCGCGTCGAGGAGCCGCAGCCACGCGTTGCGGCGGCCGCCGTCGCGGTCGGCGCGCGCGATCGACCAGCGGGTCAGGCCGATCGCCGGCGTCGCGAGCGGCTCGGGCGGGAACGGCACGGGCAGGGAGCGCACCATGCGCAGCGCGGTCCTCTCCGTCTCCTCCCCTGCGAGCAGGTCCAGCACGACGTCGGCCGCGAACCGGGTCGAGGCGACGCCCAGACCCGTGAACCCCGCGGAGTACGCGACGCGGCCCGCGTACGCCGTGCCGAAGAACGGCATGAAGCGCGAGCACGTGTCGATCAGCCCGCCCCAGCGGTGCGTGAACGTGACGTCCTCGAGCTGGGGGAAGGTCATGCGGAAGTGCTCGGCGAGCCGCTGGTAGGTGGCGTCGTTGTGCTCGTGCTCCGGCCGGATCCGCCCCCCGGGGTAGTACAGCGCGTCGAACCCGCCCCACAGCACGCGGTCGTCGTCGGTCAGGCGTGCGTAGTGGAACTGGTTGCCGGCGTCGGCGAGCCCCTCGCGCCCCGCCCACCCGATGGAGCGCAGCTCGGCCGACGTCAGGGGCCGGGTCATGAGCGCGTGGTCGTGGACCGGCACCACGAACGCGCGCACGCGTCGCAGCAGGGGCGGGGAGGCGTTGGTCGCGAGCACCGCGTGCCGGGCCCGGACGTCGCCGCCGTCGGTCCGGACCACGACGCCCGCGCCGTCGCGCCCGACGTCGCGCGCAGGTGTCCGCTCGACGATCCGCACGCCCCGGTCGAGGCAGGCCCGGCGCAGGCCCCAGGCGAGCCGCGTGGGGTGGACCAGCGCGGTGTCCGGCGACCACAGGCCCGCGAGCGCCATCGGCGTCGCGACCCGCGCGCGGACCTGCGCCCGGTCCAGCAGCACGTCACGGGCGGTCGCGGCCGCGGCGAGCCCCCCGACCTGGTGCGGCTCGGTGGCGACCGTGAGCTCGCCCGTCCGCTCGAACCCCGCGTCGATCCCGTGGCGGACGAGCGTGTCCTCGATCGCGTCGAGGTTCTCCCGGCCGAGCCGGTGCAGGACGTCCATCTCCTCGGCGAAGCGCGACCGCCCGTTGGCCTCGCCGTGCGTGAGCGACGCCGAGCAGAAGCCTCCGTTGCGTCCGCTCGCGGCCCAGGCGACCCGTCGGCCCTCGACCACGAGGACGTCCCGGCCGGGCTCGCGCTCCGTCGCACGCAGCGCCGCCCACAGCCCGAGGTAGCCGCCCCCGACGACGACGAGGTCGGCCGTCGTCGGACCGTCCAGGCGGGGGCACGGCTCGGGGCGCGCGGCGTCGTCCCACCAGAACGGGCGAGGCGCCGAGCCTGCGAGAGCGCGGTGGGCCCATGCGGAGGGCACCGCGTCCACGTAGCGCATGGCCGACCTTCTCACGCACGCCGCCCCCGCCGGAACGGTTCGGGCACCCTGCCGGCCGCGACGTCGCGCACCGCCACGCGGGGGTAGCGCCGGGACCCCGGCCGCCCGGCGCGCTCGTGGCGTCAGGTGCGCAGGGCGTCAGCGGTGCTGCTCGGCACGCTCTCCGTGGACCGCCCCGCGTCCCAGTCCTCCACGAGCACCGACGGGCCCCGGTTGTGGGACTCGACGGCCCACCGCGGGCGACCCTGCCCCGCCGACCGACGCAGCACCGACCAGTGCGCGTTGTGCAGCCCGAAGAGGCCGCGCCACGTCGCGGGGTCCAGGCCGAGGAGCGTCACGAGACCGAGCGTGATCGCCGCGCCGTGCGAGACGACGACGAGCGTCCCACCGGTCGGCGTGCGCCCGGCGTGCTCCTCGATCGCGAGCGCCATCCGCTCGGCGACCGCCTCGCGCGACTCCGCGCCTGCCCGGTGCGGGTCCTGACCGCCCCGCCACGCGCGGTACTGGTCCGGCCAGCGCTCGGCGATCTCGTCCGCGGTCAGGCCCTCCCACTCACCGAAGGACCGCTCGCGCAGACGCGCGTCGCGCACCACGTCGAGGCCGGCCAGGTCCGCGAGCCCCTGAGCGGTGTCGGACGCGCGCCCGAGGTCGGACGACACGATGAGGTCGGGCACGTGCCGCTCGGCGAGCGCCTGCGCGGCGCGGGCGACCTGCCACCGTCCGACGTCGTCGAGGGCGATGTCGGTGCCGCCCTGGAGGCGGTGCGCGGCGTTCCACTCCGTGCGGCCGTGGCGCCACAGGACGACGGTCGCCGCGGTCACTCCTGCGTCTCCGCCTGCCCGTCGCCGCCCCGTGCGTCCTCGGGCAGCTCGATGACGGGGCAGTCGGCCCAGAGCCGCTCGAGCGCGTAGTACGTGCGGTCGTCGGCGTGCTGCACGTGCACGACGACGTCGCCGTAGTCGAGCAGCGCCCAGCGGGCCTCGCGGACGCCCTCGCGGCGGACGGCCTTGACCCCGCGCTCGTGCAGCGCCTCCTCGACGGCGTCGACGATCGCGCCGACCTGTCGCTCGTTGGTGCCCGACGCGATGAGGAAGACGTCCGTGAGGACGAGCCGCTCGCTCACGTCGAGCGCGATGATCTCCTGCGCCTTGCGGTCCGACGCGGCGCGGGCGGCGGCGTGCGCCAGGTCGAGGGCTCGTTCGGTGGCGGGCACCTAGTCTCCTTGTTCGGTCGTGCGGTCGTCGGTGGCGGTGTCGTCGGCGGTGGCGGTGTCGTCGGCGACGGCGTGCACCGAGCCCGCGACCCCGGGGGCCGCGGACGGGTCCCCACCCTGCACCATGACCATGTAGATGAGCATCCCCAGGACGAAGCCGACCACGACGAGCACGCCCATCTGCACCCAGGAGTAGGTCCCGCCCTCGAGCGCGTCGTCGTCGTGCTCGTCGTCGGGCTCGACGTCGTCCTCGTGCGCGAGGTCCTTCGCTGCCGGCTCCGCTCCGACGGGCGGGGCGGCGGGACGCGGTCCGGGTCCCTGCGCCGTCGGGAGGACGGCGGTGCGGTCGTCGCGCCGGCCGTCCGCCGGCTCGACGGGCCGAGAGGGACCTGCCGGGCGGGCTGCGTCCCCGGATCGCGGTGCCGGCGACCCGGACGGCCCGAAGGGGTGCGGCGGTTCGGTCGGCGCGAAGGGGCTCGTGAAGGACGGCGTGAAGGGGCCGGCCGCCGCGGCGGCGTGGCCGGGACCCGCGGGAGCAGCACCCCGGGCCGCCTGGGCGCTCGCCGGGGCGGCCGGGGCCGCCGGAGACCAGGCCGACGACGGCCTGGTCTCCTGCCGCGCCGTCGCCTGTCGTGCGGTCGTCTGCGCGGCCGGTGCGTCCGCGGGACGCGAGGGCCGCGACCCACCCGTCCGGGCGGTCGGTGCGGCCGGTGCGCTCGCTGCGGTCGGTGCGCTCGCTGCGGCCGACGCCGCTCCTGCTGACGCGCCGGTTCCTGCGGCTCCGGGGGCTGACGCCCCCGCCGCCGGCACGCCGGGCACCGACCCACCGGGTGCGCGCGTGGGTGCGTCGGCCCGCGCCGTGGGGCCCGACGGCAGCCTGCGGACCGGGCCGGACGGCGTGACGACGGCGAACGGCTTCCCGACGGGCGGTGCGGCGCCGGGGCGGTCGGGCACCCAGTACCGGACACCGTCCGGTGCCGTCCCGACGCGTACGGGCGCGTCGGGTGCCTCGCCCCGAGCGGCCGGACGGTCGACGGCGTCGTCCGCCGCCCGGTCCGGCGTCGTGGGGCCCTGGGGCGCCGGCTGCACGCGCGCGGGCGCACCCGTCCGCGGACCCGGTGCCCGGGGGGCAGGACGAGGGCCGGGCACCGAGCCCTGCTCCGCTCGGGCGGCGGCGCCCTGCGCAGGGGCGGTCCGCGGCGGGGTGCCGTCGTGGGTGCGGTCGCCGCCTGGTGGCTGACCGTCTGGGGCCGTCCGGGAAACCTCGGGCTGCTGGGTCGGGCGGGCGGGTCGACCCCCCTGCGCGGCGGCGCGTCGTTCGCGCTCCTGGGCGACCCGCTGCGCCTGCGCACGGTGCGCGCGCTCGACCGAGCGGCGAGCAGCCTCCTCGCGCTCGGCCTGGGCGCGCGCGGCCTGGGCCTGCGCGGACGTGCGCGGGTCGCGCACCGGCTGCGGCGCGGCAGGAGCGGCATCGGCGCGCTCCACGGCTGTGAGCTCACCGTCGGCGGTCACCCTGCGGATTCCCGCGGTCGTCGCGGGCGGCTGGACGCTCGGCGCCGGGCGCTCGTCGGCGTCGGGCGCCGTCCTGCGCTCGGAGGCCCGCAGCGCGCGCCGCGAGACGACGGGCTGCGGCGCGACGTCACGCTCACGGCGTGCGGTGGGCTCGGCCGGTTCGGGCCGCTCGCGTCCCGAAGGGGCTGCGACGTCGGACGGGGCGGGCTCCCGGCTGCGCAGCTCCCGGCGCGACCTCGGCCGCGTGGTCGCCGGGGCGGCCTGGGCGGCACGCGCGGGCTCCGAGGGGCCGGGCGCCACGAGCGCCTGTGCCTTCGCCTGTGCCTGTCCCTGTGCCTGTCCCTGTGCGGCGGGCGCGGGCGTCGTCGGGGCCTGGGGTGTCGCAGCCTGCGGTGACACGGCCTGAGGCACCACCGCCGGGGGCGTCGGACCCTGCGGCGATGCCGTCGCGGGCGCGGCGGCGGGGCGGACGTCGTCGGCCGAGCCGTCCGCAGGCGGGGCGGGCGTGGAGGCCGCCGCCTCGGCGAGCGCGCGCAGCCGCTCGGCCTCGCGACGGCGCCTGCGCTCGCCCCACTCCGTCGACTGCTCAGACATCCTGACCTCGGTAGAGCCCGTGCTTCGCGATGTACTGGACGACCCCGTCCGGCACGAGGTACCAGACGGGTTCCCCGGCCTCCGCACGCCTGCGGCAGTCCGTCGACGAGATCGCCAGCGCGGGGATCTCGAGGATGCTCACCGCCCCCTCCGGGATCCCCTCGACCGACAGCGTGTGCCCCGGCCGGGTGACGCCGACGAAGTGAGCCATGTCCCAGAGCCGGTCGGCGTCCTTCCAGGTGAGCAGCTGCGCGAGAGCGTCGGCGCCCGTGATGAAGAACAGGTCGGCCTCGGGTCGTGCCGCGCGCAGGTCCCGCAGCGTGTCGACCGTGTACGTGAGCCCGGGCCGGTCGATGTCGACCCGGCTCACGGTGAACCGCGGGTTCGACGCCGTGGCGATGACCGTCATGAGGTACCGGTGCTCGGCGGGCGTCACGCCCGGGTGCTGCTTCAGGGAGGGACGCCCCGTCGGGACGAACACCACCTCGTCGAGCCCGAAGGTCGCGGCAGCCTCGCTCGCGGCCACGAGGTGGCCGTGGTGGACGGGGTCGAACGTCCCGCCCATCACCCCCAGGCGGGGCCGGTCCTCAGCCATGCCGTCGTGCGCCTCCGGGCCTCGTCGGACGGCGGGTCAGTGACGCGTGCCCACGCTGCGGAACGCGTACGTGACGGCCAGCAGCGTCAGCAGCGCGCCGAACGCACCGATGCCCACGACCTCCGGCGGGACCGGAAGGTGGTTGGCGGCCTCCGCGGTCTCCTCCGCGAGCAGCTGGGCAGCAGCGAGCACCTGGTCCTCCTGGATGTGTCGTCCTGGGTCATGTCTCGTGGGCGCGCCGAGCACGCCAGTTGTCCAGTGTCGCATGCCCGCGCCGGACGCGACGGCACGCGCGCTGGACCGTGCGGGTGACGCGGCGCCGACCGGGTCAGGTCCGGATCTGGCCCTCGCCGTGGACGACCCACTTCGTCGTCGTGAGCTCGGCCAGCCCCATCGGCCCGCGGGCGTGCGTCTTCTGCGTCGAGATCCCGATCTCCGCGCCGAGGCCGAGCTGGCCGCCGTCGGTGAAGCGGGTCGACGCGTTGACCATGACTGCGGCCGAGTCGACCCGCGCCACGAACTCCTCGGACGCCGCGAGCGAGCGGGTCACGATCGCCTCGGTGTGCCCCGACGACCACCGACGGATGTGCTCGAGCGCCTCGTCGAGGTCGGGCACGACGCGGACGGCGAGGTCGAGCGAGAGGTACTCGGTCGCCCAGTCCTCGTCCGTCGCCGGGACGACCGGGACCCCGTCGGGGGCGAGCTGCGCCGTCGCGCCGTCGCCGTGCACCGTCACGCCTGCCTCGTGCAGCGCGGCGAGCACCGCCGGCAGCACCTCGGGCGCCGCGGCCTCGTGGACGAGGAGCGTCTCGGCGGCGTTGCACACCCCGACGCGGTGCGTCTTGGAGTTGAGGACGATGGCGACGGCGGTCGCGACGTCGGCGTCGGCGTCGACGTAGACGTGGCAGTTGCCGGTCCCCGTCTCGACCACGGGCACCGTCGCCTCCTCGACCACGGTGCGGATGAGGTCCGCGCCGCCGCGCGGGACGAGGAGGTCCACCAGGCCGCGGGCGTGCATGAGCGCGACGGCGCCGGCGCGACCGTGCCCGTCGATCGACTGGACCGCGTCGGCGGGCAAGCCCACCGACTCCAGGGCCTCGCCCAGGACGCGCACGATGACGTCGTTCGAGCCCGACGCCGCCGAGCCGCCCCGGAGCACCGCGGCGTTGCCGCTCTTGAGCGCGAGACCGGCGGCGTCGACCGTGACGTTGGGTCGCGCCTCGTAGATCATCCCGACGACCCCGAGCGGCACGCGCACCTGACGAAGTCGCAGGCCGTTCGGGAGCGTCGACCCGCGCACGACCTCGCCGACCGGGTCCGGCAGGGCCGCCAGCTCGCGCAGCGCGTCGGCGATCGCCGCGATGCGGTCCGGGGTGAGCGTGAGGCGGTCGAGCAGCCCGGGCGAGATCCGCGCCGCGCGGCCGCGCTCGAGGTCGACCGCGTTCGCGGCGACGACCTCCTGCGTCGCGGCGACCAGGAAGTCCGCCATCGCGTGCAGCGCGGCGTCCTTCGTCGCGCGGGTCGCGGTCGCGAGCGAGCGCGAGGCGACCTGCGCCCGACGCGCGACGTCGAGGACGGCGTCGCGCACGTCGTCGGGCACGGCGGTCGCGCGCGGCCCGGCGGGCGCGTCGGTCCCGGTCTGCTGCTCGTGCTGGGGCGCGGCCGTCGTGGTCATGGCGGCAGGATAGGCGCCGCTCGGGGGCCTCAGCGAGGAGCGTTCACGAGCACGAGGTCGTCGCGGTGGACGACCTCGCGGTCGTACCCGACGCCCCGCTCCGCCCGCAGCTCACGCGTCGAGCGCCCCAGGAGCCCGGGCAGCTCGTCCGACCCGTAGGCGACCAGGCCCCGGCCGACGACGTCGCCCGCGGCCGACGCGAGCTCGACCGGGTCCCCCGCCTCGAACGAGCCGTGCACCTCGGTCACGCCCGCGGGCAGCAGGGACGTGCGCCGCCCGACCACGGCCTGCACGGCGCCGTCGTCGAGCACGAGCCGCCCGCGGGTGCGTGCCGCGTGCGCGAGCCACAGCATGCGGGTCGGGACGCGTCGCCCCGTCGCGGAGAACCACGTACCGACCGGCGCACCGGCGAGTGCCGCCTCCGCCTGGGCGGCCGACGTGAGGACGACCGGGACGCCGGACCCGGTCGCGATCGCGACCGACGCGAGCTTCGTGACCATGCCCCCGGTGCCGACCGCGCTCCCGCGACCCGTGACCACGACGCCCTCGAGGTCGCCCGGGCCGTGCACCTCGTCGATCCGCCGCGCACCGCGCGAGGGCGGACCGTCGTAGAGCGCGTCGACGTCAGTGAGCAGGACCATCGCGTCCGCGTGCACGAGGTGCGACACGAGCGCCGCGAGCCGGTCGTTGTCCCCGAACCGGATCTCCTCGGTCGCGACGGTGTCGTTCTCGTTGACCACCGGGACGACGCCGAGGCCCAGGAGCCGGTCGAGCGCGCGCTGCGCGTTGCGGTAGTGGCCGCGGCGGATCGTGTCCTCGGCCGTGAGCAGCACCTGCCCGACCCTGAGGCCGTGCGCGGCGAACGCCTCCGTGTACCGGGCGACGAGCAGCCCCTGACCCACCGACGCGGCCGCTTGCGCGGTCGCGAGGTCGCGGGGGCGCGCCGTCAGGCCCAGCGGCGCGAGGCCCGCGGCGATCGCGCCGGACGTGACGAGGACGACCTCCGTGCCCGCGGCTCGCCGCGCGGCGAGCACGTCGACGAGCGCGCGCAGCGCCGTCACGTCCAGTCGGCCGTCGCTGCCGGTCAGCGACGACGAGCCGATCTTCACGACGACGCGCCGCGCGTCGGGCAGCGCCGACCGCTCGCGGATCACTCGGTGCCCTCCGGGTCGGTCCAGTGGCCCGCCTCGCGCTCCGTCCACAGCTCGGCACGCGCATCGGCCTTGGCGTCCATGCGCTCCTTGTACTCCTGACGCTTCTCGGCGCGCGTGGGGCGTGCGCGCTCCTCGAGGCGCAGGTCGGTCCCGCGCGGACCTCCCAGCAGCTCAGAGCCCGTGAGCAGCGTGGGCTCCCAGTCGAAGACGACCGCATCGTCCCCGTCGCCGATGACGACCTCCGCGCCGGGGGTCGCCCCGACCGCGAAGAGCTTCTCCTCGACCCCGAGACGCGCGAGCCGGTCGGCGAGGTAGCCGACGGCCTCGTCGTTGGAGAACTGGGTCTGGCGGACCCACCGCTCGGGCTTGCTGCCGCGCACCTGGAACCAGACGCGTCCCTGGTCGTCGTGCCGCGTCACGGTGAAGCCGGCCTCGTCGACGGCCCGCGGGCGCAGGACGGTCCGGGTCGGGGCGGCCGCGGGCGCCGCGGCGCGTGCCGCGTCGACGATGCGCGCGAGCGCGAACGTCAGGGGGCGCAGGCCCTCGTGGCTCGCCGCGGAGATCTCGTGCACCTCGAGGCCGCGGGCCTCGAGCTCGGGACGGACGAGGTCGGCCAGCTCGCGCGCCTCGGGCACGTCCACCTTGTTCAGGACGACGAGCCGCGGTCGCTCCGAGAGCGGGACCGCGCCGCCGCTGATCTCGAGGTCGCCCTCGTACGCGGCCAGCTCGGCCTCGATCACGTCGAGGTCGGAGATCGGGTCCCGGCCCGGCTCGAGCGTCGCGCAGTCGAGCACGTGCACGAGGACCGCGCACCGCTCGACGTGCCGCAGGAACTCGAGCCCGAGCCCCTTGCCCTGGCTCGCGCCCGGGATGAGGCCGGGCACGTCGGCGACGGTGAAGCGTGACGATCCCGCCTGGACGACGCCGAGGTTCGGCACGAGCGTCGTGAACGGGTAGTCCGCGATCTTGGGCCGTGCGGCGGAGATCGCCGCGACGAGGCTGCTCTTGCCCGCGCTCGGGTAGCCGACCAGCGCGACGTCGGCGATGGTCTTGAGCTCGAGGACGACGTCGCGGCCCTCCCCGGGCTCACCCAGCAGCGCGAACCCGGGCGCCTTGCGGCGCGGTGACGCGAGCGCCGCGTTGCCCAGACCGCCGCGGCCGCCCTCGGCGACGACGAAGCGCGTCCCCTCCCCCACGAGGTCCGCGAGCACCTCGCCGTCGGGCGTTTTGACGACCGTGCCGTCCGGCACGCGCAGCACGAGGTCCTCGCCGGCGCCGCCCTGGCGGTCGTCACCCATCCCCTGCGTGCCCGACGGCGCGTGCCGGTGCGGGGAGTGGTGGAACTCGAGGAGGGTCGTGACCTGCGGGTCGACGACGAGAACGACGTCCCCGCCGTCGCCCCCGTTGCCGCCGTCCGGCCCGGCGAGCGGCTTGAACTTCTCACGGCGGATCGACGCGCAGCCGTGACCGCCGTCACCGCCCGACACGTGCAGGACGACGCGGTCGACGAACGTGGCCACGGCTCCTCCTTCTCGGGTGGTCGCGTCCGGGGTCGGACGGGTCGGACAGGGTCGGTCAGGGTTCGAACGGCGCGGGCGGCTGGCCCGAGGACGTCAGCCCGGCCCGAGGTCCCGCAGGGGCGGGTGGGACGACGAAGGGGCGCACCGAACGGTGCGCCCCTTCGTCACGAACGTCCGATCAGGCCTCGGCGGCCACGATGTCGACGACCTTGCGGCCGCGGCGGACACCGAACTGGACCGCACCAGCGGTGAGCGCGAAGAGGGTGTCGTCGCCGCCCCGGCCGACGTTGTTGCCGGGGTGGAAGTGCGTGCCACGCTGGCGGACGATGATCTCGCCGGCGTTGACGGCCTGACCGCCGAAGCGCTTGACGCCGAGGCGCTGCGCGTTGGAGTCGCGGCCGTTCCGCGAGGAGCTGGCGCCCTTCTTGTGTGCCATGACTGACCTGCTTTCGTACGGAGGAGACGGGGGGCCGTGGCCCGGCGGTCACCGGGCCGGTCGGCTCACTTGATGCCGGTGACCTTGAGGCGGGTCAGCTTCTGCCGGTGGCCCTGGCGCTTGCGGTAACCCGTCTTGTTCTTGTACTTGAGGATGTCGATCTTCGGGCCCTTCTCGTCCCGGACGATCTCGGCGGTCACCTCGACCGCGGCGAGCGCCGCGGCGTCCGAGGTGACCTTGTCCCCGTCCACGAGCAGGAGCGCGGGGAGCTGGACGGTCGAGCCGGCGTCACCGGACAGCCGGTCGACGACGACGACGTCGCCCACCGACACCTTCTCCTGGCGGCCACCGGCCTTGACGATCGCGTACACCACGTTGCTGCTCATCTCTCTCGTACGGCTCTCGCGTCTGCGACGTGCCCTGCGCGCGGGGCGTCGGACCCCACCTCGTCGAGGCTCGGCATCCGGGACACGTGGGAGCGGTGCGCACACAGGCGCACCGACGTTCCAGGGTACGGAAGCCCCACCCTCCTGGTCAAATGGCGGTCTCGGCCTGCTCCGAGGCCCCGTCGTCGGACGCCGGGGCGTCCTCGACCGGACCGCCCGGTGCGGGCGCCTCGACCGCCGCGACGCTGCCCACGGCGTCGCGCAGCTCGGCCGCCGCGGGATCACCGGTGTCGACCGTGCCGGTCCCCTCGACCGTGTCGCGGTGGTCGGCCGGCTCGACGGCACCTGCCGGCTCCTCGTGGTCGACGGCGTGGTCGGCGGCGGCCTTCTCGGCGACGGCCCGGGCGAGCGCCTCGAGCTCCGACGACGACGTGTCGGGCACGCCGTCCGACACGCGGACCTGCTCGTGCTCCGCCTCGTGACCGACGGACCCGTGGTCGCCGGCGTGGTCGTGGGCGTGCGCCGCCGCGGCCGCGATGGTCGCGAGCGTGGCCTTCACGGCCTCGCGCGCCTCGGGCAGGACCGGCACGGCGACCGGGGCCGCCGCGGGGGTCGTCGCGGCGGCCTTCTTGCGCCGCGACCGCTTCGACTCGCCGGCCGGCTGCTGCTGCTCCGACGAGCCGCCCTCGGACCCGCCGTTGGACCGCTCGACCGGGTCGGCGTGGACCACGAACCCGCGGCCGTTGCAGTGCTCGCACGTCTCGCTGAACGCCTCGACGAGGCCTTGGCCGACGCGCTTGCGCGTCATCTGCACGAGCCCGAGGGACGTGACCTCGGCGACCTGGTGCTTGGTCCGGTCGCGTCCGAGGCACTCGACCAGGCGGCGCAGCACGAGGTCGCGGTTCGACTCGAGCACCATGTCGATGAAGTCGATGACGATGATGCCGCCGATGTCGCGCAGCCGGAGCTGGCGGACGATCTCCTCGGCGGCCTCGAGGTTGTTGCGCGTGACCGTCTCCTCGAGGGTCCCACCGGCGCCGGTGAACTTCCCCGTGTTGACGTCGATGACGGTCATGGCCTCGGTGCGGTCGATCACGAGCGACCCGCCGGAGGGCAGCCACACCTTGCGGTCCATGCCCTTGGCGAGCTGCTCGTCGACGCGGTGCGCCGCGAAGACGTCGCCCGTCCCGGTGTACCTCGACACCCGGTCCGCGAGGTCGGGGGCCATGGACGTCACGTAGTCGTCGATCATCCGGTGCACGTCGTCCCCCTGGACGACCAGCGAGCGGAAGTCGTCGTTGAAGATGTCACGCACGACGCGGATCGCCATGTCAGGCTCGCCCTGGAGCAGCGCGGGCGCCGAGGCGGTGCGCGACCGCTTCTCGATCGCCGCCCACTGCTCCTGCAGGCGCTGCACGTCGCGACGCAGCTCCTCGTCCGACGCGCCCTCGGCGGCGGTGCGCACGATCACGCCCGCGTCGTCCGGGACGATCTCCTTGAGCAGCTTCTTCAGCCGCGCGCGCTCGGTGTCGGGCAGCTTGCGCGAGATGCCCGTCATGCCGCCGCCGGGCACGTAGACCAGGTAGCGGCCGGCGAGCGTGATCTGGGAGGTCAGGCGGGCACCCTTGTGCCCGATCGGGTCCTTCGTGACCTGGACCAGGACCGAGTCGCCCGACCTCAGCGCCTGCTCGATCCGGCGGGGCTGACCCTCCAGGCCCGCTGCGTCCCAGTTCACCTCGCCCGCGTAGAGCACGGCGTTGCGCCCCTTGCCCAGGTCGACGAACGCCGCCTCCATGCTCGGCAGGACGTTCTGGACCCGGCCGAGGTAGACGTTGCCGACCATCGTCGACGAGCTGCCGCCGCTGCCGGTGCGCGAGACGAAGTGCTCGACGAGCACGCCGTCCTCGAGCACGGCGATCTGCACGCGACCGTGGCTCTCGCGGACGACCATGGCGCGGTCGACCGCCTCGCGACGTGCCAGGAACTCGGCCTCGGTGATGACCGTCCGCCGCCTGCCCGCGTCACGGCCCTCGCGCCGACGCTGGCGCTTCGCCTCGAGCCGCGTCGAGCCCTTGAGAGCGGTGACCTCGTCCGACGCCGTCCGGGAGCGCGCGCGGCGCGGCTCCGCCTCGGGCTCGACGTCGCCGCCCCGGCTGCTGCGGCGACGACGGCGCCGACGACGGCTCGAGCCGCCCTCGTCCGTGTCGTCGCCCGCGACCGCGTCCGACTCGGCGTCGACGTCCTCAGCGGGCTCGTCCTGGGCGGAGGGCGTCTCGCCCGCCTCGTCGTCGGTGGCGTCGGCGCGGCTGCGACGGCCGCGTCCCCCACGACGACGACGCCGCCGGCGGCCGGCCTCCGAGGACTCGTCCTCGTCACGCTCGGAGCCGTCGTCGGCGGCCTCGGCGTCCTCGGCGCCCTCTGTGTCCTCGGTGTCCTCGGCGTCCTCGGCCTCGTCGTGCTCGGCGTCGACGGGCAGGACCGCGTCCTCGGCGCGCAGCGCGGTGTCGTCGACGACGGCGGGCGCCTCCTCCTCGAGCGCAGGCACAGCGGCCTCGTCCGACGCCTCGTCGGCCGCGACGGGCGGACCGGCGGGGGCCTGCGCGCGACGGCGCCGCGAGCGGCCCGCGGGGTCGGGCGCCTGGAACAGCAGAGCGGTCGCTGCGAGCCGGGGGGCGGCTCCGCCGGTCGTCGTGACCGGACGCGGCTGCCCGAGCTCGGCGAGCACGTCCAGCACGGGCGCGTCCGCGGGCTGCTCGTCACCGGTCGACGGGGTCGACGGCGCGGACGCGCCCTCGTCCTGCGCCGTGGTCGAGGTCGCCGCGGCGCGGCCGCCCCGACGTCCGCGGGCCGAGCCTCGGCCCGTCGCGGGCGCGCCGCCCGCCGCAGCGCTCTCGTCGGCCTGCGCCACGACGGGGCCGGCCGTGCTCGCGTCGACGGGGGCGTCGGCCGGGGCTGTCCCCTGGTCCTCCGGGGTGCCCGGCGCGTCCTGGCCGACCTGCTTGCGCGCGGTCTTCCGCGGCGCCCGGCGGCGCTTGGGGGCGGCATCGGCGTCGTCGGCGGTGCGGTCCGGTGCGTCGGCGCCGGGCTCGTCGGTCGACCGTGCGGCCGGCTCGGGCGACGACCCGGCGCTGGCGCCGGTCCCGTCGGCGGGCTCGGGCGACGCCGCGTCCGCCGGACGGGTCGTCGCGCGGCGCGACCGGCGTGCGGGCCGGCGCTGGGGCTCGGCCGCCTCGGGCGCGGTCCGGGCGCTCTCCCCTGCCTCTGCACCTGCGGCGCCCGCACCGGCCTGCGGGTCGGCCGTCGTGGTGGAGCCCGCGGACTGCGCGGAGGCGGT
>JAUZVJ010000060.1:0-15548 GCA_031844515.1 Actinotalea sp. AC32
GACGCCGCAGGGGGCCCGGCCGTCGGCCGGACCCCCTGCGGGTGCTGCGTGCTGCTCGGCGTACCGAGCGCGGGCGTCGCTCAGGCGCGACGACGCGGGAAGGCGCTCGCGCCGGCGTAGACCGCCGCGTCGTCGAGCTCCTCCTCGATGCGGAGCAGCTGGTTGTACTTGTTGATGCGCTCACCGCGCGCGGGCGCGCCGGTCTTGATCTGGCCCGCGTTGGTCGCGACCGACAGGTCGGCGATCGTGACGTCCTCGGTCTCGCCCGAGCGGTGCGACGTCATCGTGGTGAAGCCGCTGCGCTGAGCGAGCTGGACCGCGTCGAGCGTCTCCGTGAGCGTGCCGATCTGGTTGAGCTTGACCAGGAGCGAGTTCGCGGCGCGCAGCTCGATGCCCTTGACGAGGCGCTCCGGGTTGGTGACGAACAGGTCGTCGCCGACGATCTGGACGCGGTCGCCCACGGTCGTCATGAGCTGGACCCAGCTGTCCCACTCGTCCTCGGACAGCGGGTCCTCGATCGAGACCAGCGGGTAGTCGGCGACGAGCTTCTCGTAGAAGGAGATCATCTCGTCCGGCGTGGTCGCCTTGCCCTCGAACTGGTACGCGCCGTCCTTGAAGAACTCGGTCGCGGCGACGTCGAGCGCGAGCGCGACGTCGGTGCCGGGCGTGAAGCCCGCCTTGTCGATCGCGACGAGGATGAGGTCGAGCGCGTCGCGGTTGCTCGGCAGGTTCGGGGCGAAGCCGCCCTCGTCGCCGAGACCCGTCGCGAGGCCCTTGCTCTTCAGCACCGACTTGAGCGAGTGGTAGACCTCGGCACCCGTGCGCAGCGCCTCACGGAACGTGGGGGCGCCGATGGGCGCGACCATGAACTCCTGGATGTCGACGTTGGAGTCGGCGTGCGACCCACCGTTGAGGATGTTCATCATCGGGACGGGCAGCAGGTGCGCGTTGGGCCCGCCGACGTAGCGGAACAGCGGCAGGTCGGCCGAGTCGGCCGCGGCCTTCGCGACCGCGAGCGAGACGCCGAGGATCGCGTTGGCGCCGAGCTTGCCCTTGTTGGGCGTGCCGTCCAGGTCCTTGAGGGCCTGGTCGACGAGGCGCTGCTCGCTCGCCTCGAAGCCGATGAGCTCGGGGGCGATCTCGTCCATCACGGCGTTCACGGCGTCCTGGACGCCCTTGCCGAGGTAGCGGCCCTTGTCGCCGTCACGGCGCTCGACGGCCTCGAACGCACCGGTGGACGCGCCGGACGGCACGCCCGCGCGGGCGATGGTGCCGTCGTCGAGGGCGACCTCGACCTCCACGGTGGGGTTGCCGCGAGAGTCGAGGATCTCGCGGGCGCCTACGGCCTCGATTGTGGCCACGGAAGCTCCTTCGGACGAAGTCGGGTGGTGATCCGGGCAGGGCCGGCCGCGGGTCTCCCCGGCGGCAGGCGATGCCCGTGCCGCCGGTCGTCGTCAACCGGCCGGGTTCCACAGTAGACCGCGCGGGCCGGGCAGGGGCGGGACGTTCCGCCGTCGGACGCCGCCCGGCGGACGGTACGGCCGCCGGGCGACGCGGGGCGCCGCGTCAGCCGACGGCGACGCCCGTGCGGGCCTGGACCGCCTGCACGATCCGCTCGACCTGGTCCTTCGCGTCGCCGAACAGCATCGCGGTGTTCTCGCGGAAGAACAGCGGGTTCTGCACGCCCGCGTAGCCGGTCGCCATGGAGCGCTTGAACACGACGACGTGCTTGGCCTTCCACACCTCGAGCACGGGCATGCCGGCGATCGGCGAGCCCGGGTCCTCGAGCGCGGCGGGGTTCACGGTGTCGTTCGCGCCGATGACGAGCACGACGTCCGTCTCGGCCAGGTCGTCGTTGATCTCGTCCATCTCGAGCACGATGTCGTACGGCACCTTGGCCTCGGCGAGCAGCACGTTCATGTGCCCGGGCAGGCGGCCCGCGACCGGGTGCACGCCGAACCGGACCTCGACGCCCGCGCCGCGCAGACGCTGCACGAGGTCGGCGACGGGGTACTGGGCCTTGGCGACGGCCATGCCGTACCCGGGCGTGATGACGACGGTGCGCGCCTCGAGCAGCAGGTCCGCGACCTCGGGGGCGAGGACCTCGCGGTGCTCGCCGACGACGTCACCCGCGGCGGGCGCCGCCCCGCTCTCGGCCCCGAACCCGCCGAGGATCACACTCACGAACGAGCGGTTCATCGCGCGGCACATGAGGTAGCTGAGGATCGCACCCGAGGACCCGACGAGCGCACCCGTGACGATGAGCAGGTCGTTGCCCAGCATGAAGCCCGCGGCCGCGGCGGCCCAGCCCGAGTACGAGTTGAGCATCGACACGACGACCGGCATGTCGCCGCCACCGATCGACGCGACGAGGTGCCACCCGAGCGCGAGCGCGACCGCCGTCATGGCCAGGAGCGGCACGACCCCGTTGGTGGCGACGAACCAGACCATGAGGCCGATCGACACGACCAGCGCGGCCAGGTTGAGGAGGTTGCGACCCGGCAGCATGAGGGGCGCCGACGACATCCGCGCCGAGAGCTTGAGGTACGCGACGATCGACCCGGTGAACGTCACGGCGCCGATGAAGACGCCGAGGAAGACCTCGACCTGGTGCACGACGTCGGCCTCGGCCGTGAGGTAGGAGTTGACGCCCACGAGCACCGCGGCGAGCCCGACGAAGCTGTGCAGGACCGCGATGAGCTCGGGCATCTGCGTCATCTCGACGCTGCGTGCGCGCCACACGCCGACCGTCGTGCCGATCCCGAACACCAGCGCGATGAGCAGCAGGGTCACGAGGACGGGACGCTCGCTCGCGTCGACCGCGAGCAGGACGGTCGCGCCGAGGGCGAGCCCCATGCCGACCATGCCGAGCACGTTGCCGCGCCGCGCGGAGGCCTGGCCGGACAGGCCGGCGAGGCTGAGGATGAACAGGAGGGCCGCGACGACGTACACGGCCTGGGCGATCGAGGTGAGCACGTCAGTCCCCCTTCCGGAACATGCCGAGCATCCGGTACGTGACGAGGAAGCCACCGACGATGTTGATGCTGGCCACGCTCGCCGCGACGACGGCGACCGTGGACACGACCGGGTCGGCCGAGCCGATCTGCAGCAGCGCACCGACGAGGATGATCCCCGAGATCGCGTTGGTCTGAGCCATGAGCGGCGTGTGCAGCGAGTGCGTGACGTTGAAGATCACGTAGTAGCCGACGACGACCGCGAGCGCGAACACGACGAGGTGCTGGCGGGTCTCCTCGGGTGCGACCGTGAGCACGAGCGCGAGCGCGACGGCCCCGAGGCCGGCGAGCACGGTGCGACGGCTCCGGCGACGGCGCGCGGCCTCGGCCTCGGCGCGCGCCCGCTCGACCGGGTCGACGACGGGCTGGGCCTCGACGGCAGGTGCCGCGGGGGCGGCCGACACCTGGACCGGTGGCGGCGGCCACAGCACCTCGCCGTCGCGCGTCACGGTGATGCCGCGCTGCACCGGGTCCTCGAGGTCGAGGACCACCCGGCCGTCGCGCTCGGGCGTCAGGAGCGCCATGAGGTTCACGACGTTGGTCCCGAAGAGCTGGGACGTGTGGCGGGGCATGCGGCTCGTCAGGTCGGTCCAGCCGAGGATCACGACCCCGTTGTCGGTGACGACGCGCTCGCCGGGCACCGTGAGCTCGCAGTTGCCGCCGCCCGACGCCGCGAGGTCCACGATGACGCTGCCCGGCCGCATCGCGGCGACCATCGCGGCGGTGATCGTCGTCGGCGCCGTGCCGCGGACGAGCGCGGTCGTGATGACGACGTCGGCGCGGGCCGTCTCCTCGGCGTACATGCGCTGCGTGAGGCGCTCCTGCTCCTCGGTGAGCGCGGAGGCGTAGCCGTCGACGCTCACCTGCTGCTGGGCGGCCTCGGCGCGGACGGGCTGCCCGCCCATCGACTCGATCTGCTCGGCGGCCTCGGGTCGCACGTCGGAGGCCCGGACCTGCGCCCCGAGGCTCGCAGCCGCGCCGATCGCCGCGAGCCCGGCGACGCCCGCTCCGATGACGAAGACGTTCGCGGGCGGCGTCTTGCCGGCTGCCGTGACCTGGCCCGTGAACATGCCGCCGTACTCCTCGGCGGCCTCGATGACGGCGCGGTAGCCCGCGACGTTCGACAGCGTGCTCAGCACGTCGAGCGACTGCGCGCGCGAGATGCGCGGGACCGCGTCGAGCGCGAGACCCGTGACGCCCCGCTCGGCGAGCAGAGCGACGAGCTCGGGGTTCGCGGCGGGCGCGAGCATCGTGACGAGCGTCGTGCCCGCGGCGAGCGACGACAGGCGCTCGGGCGCGGGCGTGCCGACGGTCGTGACGACGTCCGCGCCCCACACCTCGTCGGCGCCGACGACGGTGGCTCCGGCGTCGGCGTAGGCGTCGTCGGAGAAGCTCGCGCCGCGACCGGCGCCCGTCTCGACGACGACGTCGTAGCCCAGCTTCCGCAACTGCGCGACCGTCGCGGGCGTCGCCGCGACGAGGCGTTCCCCGGCTCGTGCCTCCGTGGGCACACCGATCCTCATGGACTCAGTCTCCTCGTCTCGTCCGGTCGCGCGGACGGGCCCGTCACCCGACACCAGGACGCTAGCGGGAAGCCGCGGTCGTTCGCGGGGACGTTCGACTCAGCCCACATGCCGGACGGCCGGTCGAGCCGTCCTCGGCCGTTGCGTGGGCGTGCGCGGCCGTGCGCGGCCGTGCGCGGCCGTGCGCGTGACCCGGCCGGTCCCGCCCGGTCTCAGCGCGCCTCGGCCCGACGGACGGCCGACTCGAGGTCGTGGACGGCGCCGCGAAGCGCGGACTCCGCGTCGACACCCGCACGCTGCGCCTCGTCGACGAGGGCGAGGAGGCGCCGACCGAGGTCGTCGGGGTCCGGAGGCAGCTCGACCTCGAGGCCCGCGCGCCGGACACGACCCAGCACCTTCTGGGCGCGGGCGAGCGCGGGGAGCGCGGGCGGGATCCCGTCGACGACGGACGCGCGCTCCTTCTCGGTCTGCTTGAGGGCGTCCCACCGGCGGTGGACCGCCTCGGCGTCGAGGGCGCCCTCCCTCGCGGCGCCGTCGGCGGGGTCCGCGGGGCGCGGCGGGTCCCCGGCGTCCGACGGGTCCGCGCCTCGCTCCTCGCCGAAGACGTGCGGGTGGCGACGGCGGAGCTTGGCCGCGACGTCGGCGGCGACGTCGTCGACGCCGAACGGGTCGTCCGGGTGCTCCTGCGCGATGCGTGCGTGGAAGACCACCTGGAGGAGGAGGTCGCCGAGCTCCTCGCGGATCCCCGCGCGGTCACCGGCCTCGACCGCCTCCATGACCTCGTAGACCTCCTCGACCGCGTACGGCAGCAGGCTCTCGTGCGTCTGCTCGGCGTCCCACGGGCAGCCGCCCGGCGAGCGCAGACGGTCCATCACGGCGACGAGCCGGTCGATCCCCGGGTGCTCGGGGCGCGCCGGGGTCGCGTCCGAACCCACGGACGGGCCCACGGACGGGCCGGCGTCCTCGGCCCGCGACGTGCGCGCCGGACGCCGACCCGCGTCGGGGGTCACTGCTCGGCGGTCGCCTGCGCGGCCTGCTCGACCCACGGCAGGTCGAGCGGTGCGAGCTGACCCGTCGACAGGTCGAGCGTCCCGCGCCGCGGGTTCGTCCGGACGTCGGCCTCGGAGAGCTCGGCGTACAGCTCCTCGAGCACCTCGGCCGAGTTCTCGAGCTCGCCGATGTTCTGGTTCGCGACGCTGAAGAGCAGCACCTCGGTGGCCCCCTCGCCGAGCTCCGCCGAGCCACCCGTCTGCTCGGCGAGCTGGGCGGCGAGACGCCGCGCGTCGTCCTCGGTCGGCTCGACGCCGTTCGCCGCCGCAGCGTCGAGGAAGTACGGGGTCGCGGCCATCGTCACCAGGACGGTCGACGCGTCGAGCTGACCCGGCGCGAGGCGGTCGAGGTCCGCGACCGCCGTCGTGAGCGCGTCCTCGGTGATGACGCGGCCGTCCACGACGGCCGCCGTGCCGGGGCTCTGGGCGCACCCCGCGAGCAGCGCGCCGGCGACGAGCGCTCCGGCCACGACGCGCGAGGCGCCGGTCCACGACGACCGCTTCTGAGTGGTCACTGCATACCTCCAGGCTCGGGACGACCGCCCGCACGACGACGGGCCGGGGCCGACCAGCATCGTAGGGCCCGCCCCTCGGGTCACGATCCGCCGCCCTCGCGCGCCGCCGCGCCGGACGCCACCTGCGCCGCGGTCGAGACCGAGCCCTGCAGGACCGCGCCGACGAGGTCGCGGGCCCACCCGAGCAGCTCGCGCCCCGCGAGCGCGCGCCCACCGATGCGCGCCGTCGTCGGGAACGGGACGAGCACGGTCCTGATCGCGGGCTTGAGGATCGAGCCGGGGTACAGGCGCTTGAGGCGCAGCTGCGTCGACTCGGCGAGGTCCACCGGCGCGAAGCGGATGAACTTGCCCTGGGCCGTCACGTCCGTGAGGCCGGCCTCCCGGGCGAGGTTGCGGAACGAGGCGACCTCGAAGAGGTTCTCGACCGGCTCGGGCAGCTTCCCGTAGCGGTCCAGCAGCTCGGCGCGGACGGCGTCGAGGGCCTCGCCGGTCGTCGCGTCCGCGATCTTGCGGTACGCCTCGAGGCGGAGCCGCTCGTGCGCGATGTACTCGTGCGGGACGTGCGCGTCGACCGGGAGCTCGAGCGTGACCTCGGCGGGTCGCTGCTCGGTGTCGCCGCGGAACGCCGCGACGGCCTCGCCGACCATCCGGACGTACAGGTCGAACCCCACGCCCGCGATGTGACCCGACTGCTCGCCGCCGAGCAGGTTGCCCGCACCGCGGATCTCGAGGTCCTTGAGCGCGACCTGCATGCCCGAGCCCAGGTCGGTGTTCGCGGCGATCGTCGCGAGCCGGTCGTGGGCGGTCTCGGTCAGCGGCCGCTCGGGCGGGTACATGAAGTACGCGTAGGCGCGCTCGCGGCCACGCCCCACCCGGCCGCGCAGCTGGTGCAGCTGCGACAGGCCCATCCGGTCCGCCCGGTCGAGGATGAGCGTGTTCGCGTTGGAGATGTCCAGCCCGGTCTCGACGATCGTCGTGCAGACGAGGACGTCGAACCGCTTCTCCCAGAAGTCGACGATCACCTGCTCGAGCTGGTGCTCGCCCATCTTGCCGTGCGCCGTCGCGATGCGGGCCTCGGGGACGAGCTCGGCGAGCCGTGCTGCGGTGCGGTCGATCGTGTCGACCTTGTTGTGGACGAAGAAGACCTGGCCCTCGCGCAGCAGCTCGCGCCGGATCGCCGCGGTGATCTGCTTCTCGTCGTACGGGCCCACGAAGGTCAGGACGGGGTGGCGCTCCTCGGGCGGGGTCGCGAGGGTCGACATCTCGCGGATGCCGGTCACCGCCATCTCGAGCGTGCGCGGGATGGGCGTCGCGCTCATCGCCAGCACGTCGACGTTGGTGCGCAGCTGCTTGAGCGTCTCCTTGTGCTCGACGCCGAAGCGCTGCTCCTCGTCGATGATGACGAGGCCGAGGTCCTTGAACTGCACCTGGCCCGTGATGAGACGGTGCGTGCCGATGACGACGTCGACCGCGCCCGACGCGACGCCCTCGACGACCTCCTTGGCCTCCTTGTCCGTCTGGAAGCGGGAGAGCGCCCGCACCGTGACGGGGAACTGGGCGTACCGCTCGGAGAACGTGTCGAGGTGCTGCTGGACGAGGAGCGTCGTGGGGACGAGCACCGCGACCTGCTTGCCGTCCTGGACGGCCTTGAACGCGGCGCGCACCGCGATCTCGGTCTTGCCGTAGCCGACGTCGCCGCACACGAGCCGGTCCATCGGCATCGACTTCTCCATGTCGGCCTTGACCTCGTCGATCGTGGCGAGCTGATCGGGCGTCTCGACGTGCGCGAAGGCGTCCTCGAGCTCGGCCTGCCACGGCGTGTCGGCGCTGAACGCGTGGCCCTGCGTGGCCATGCGCGCCGAGTAGAGCCGGATCAGCTCGGACGCGATCTCGCGGATCGCCTTGCGCGCGCGCCCCTTCGTCTTCGCCCAGTCGGAGCCACCCATCCTGTTCAGCGTCGGCGCCTCGCCGCCCACGTACTTCGTCACCTGGTCGAGCTGGTCGGTGGGGACGTAGAGGCGGTCACCGGGCTGGCCGCGCTTGCTCGACGCGTACTCGATGACGAGGTACTCCCGGCGCGCGGCCGTCGCGCCGCTGCCGATCGTGCGCTGGGCGAGCTCGACGAAGCGCCCGACGCCGTGCTGCTCGTGCACGACGTGGTCGCCCGGGCGCAGCGCGAGGGGGTCGACGACGTTGCGCCGACGCGACGGCATCGAGCGCATGTCCTTGGTCGACGTGCCCGCGCGTCCCGTGAGGTCCGACTCGCTGAACACCGCGAGGCGCAGGTCCGGTGCGACGAAGCCGCGGCCGGCGGGTGCCGGGCTGACCAGGACGACGCCCGGCTCCGGCTCCGACGTCACGTCGGGCACCCGACGCGCGGGGACCTCGCTCGCGGCGAGCTGCTCGGCCATGCGCTGCGCGGGTCCGTGCCCCTCGGTCGTCATGACCAGGCGCCAGCCCTCGCGCTGGAGGCGGCGCAGGTCGACGACCGCCGCGGCGACGTCGCCGCGGTACCCGTGCACGTCCCGCGCGCCGACGACGAGCGTCGTGCCGTCCTCGCCCTCGACGACCGCGGCGTGCGGGCCGTCCCCCGCGGCGGCGTCCCGCTCGCCGCTGGCGCCGTCGACGCCGCCCGGGGCGGTCCCGGCGAGGCCGTCCTGCGCGGCCGCGGCGTCGAGCGAGAAGGCCGAGAAGGACCACCACCCGAAGCCCCGCGAGAGCGCGAGGTCGCGTGCGTCGGCGTACTCGACGAACGACGCCGAGCGCAGGTCGATGGGCGTGCTGCCGCCGGCCGCCGCGGCGGTCCAGGCGGCCTCGAGGAACTCCTCGCTCGTCGCGAGGAGGTCGTGCGCGCGACGCCGCACGCGCTCGGGGTCCGACACCGTCACGAGCGACCCGTCCGGGACGAGGTCGAGCACCGGGACCATGCGGTCCACCAGCACGGGTGCGAGCGACTCCATGCCCTCGACCGCGACGCCGCCCGCGAGCTTGTCGAGCATCTCGGCCGCGCCGGGCAGCTGCTCGACCAGCGCAGCGGCGCGCGCGCGGACCTGGTCGGTGAGGAGGATCTCGCGGCACGGCGGCGCCCACAGACCCTCGGCGGCGACCTCGAGGCTGCGCTGGTCCGCGACCGCGAACCAGCGGATCTCCTCGACCTCGTCGCCCCAGAACTCGATGCGGAGCGGGTGGTCGTCGGTGGGCGGGAAGACGTCGAGGATCCCACCGCGGACGGCGAACTCGCCGCGCCGCTCGACCATGTCGACGCGCGTGTACGCCGCGGCAGCGAGCCGGTCGACGACGTCGGCGAGGTCCGCCTGCTCCCCCGTCCTCAGCGCGACCGGCTCGAGCTCGCCCAACCCCTCGACGACGGGCTGGAGGAGCGCACGCACGGGGACGACGAGGACGCGCAGCGGGCCGGACTGGCCCCCGTCGGCGACGGGGTGCGCGAGCCGACGGAGCACCGCCAGCCGGCGCGCGACGGTGTCGCTGCGCGGCGAGAGCCGCTCGTGCGGGAGGGTCTCCCACGCGGGCAGGACCGCCACGTCGTCGGCGGGCAGGTAGCAGCGCAGGGCCGCCGCTGCGTCGTCGGCGTCGCGCCCCGTCGCGGTGACGACGACCGTCACGGGGGGCGGCCCGTCACCCGCGCGCGCCGCGACCTCGCGTGCGAGCAGCGCGACGAGCGGTGCGCGCACCCCGATCGGCGCGACGACGTCGACGGACTCCGCACGCGCGGGTGCGGCGGCGGACGCGAGCTCGCGCAGCCGCGCGGCGGCGACGTCGGTGAGCAGGGTCGGGAGCAGGCCGGTGAGGTCCATGGGTCCTGTCAGGTGGGCGGCGCGGGCAGCACGACGATCCCCGACCGACGCGCGGGAGGGGATGCCGGAAGTCTACGAGCCGCCACCGACACGGGCCCGCCGCAGGCGCCCGGCCGCCGCGCGGCAGGCACTCGGCCACCGCGGAGGACGGGAGGGCGACGGGCCGGACGTGCCCGTCGGACGCGTCAGCCGGTCGCGCTACCCGCACGCGAGTCGACGGGCGCCTCGAGCGAGGCGAGGGCCCGGCGCAGGAGCGTGCTCGACGTGTGCACCGTGTACGGGAAGTAGACGACCTCGACGCCCACGGCGGCGAAGTCCTGCTCGAGCCGGTCGCCCTTGGGCGTCCCGCGCCAGTCGTCGCCCTTGAAGATGACGTCGAACCGCACCTCCTGCCACGTGAGGAGCTTGTCCGGCTGGGTCTCGACGAACACGTCGTCGACGATCGAGAGGTGGCGCACGATCTCGGCCCGCTCGGCCAGCGGGACGACGGGACGGCGGCCCTTGGTGAGCTCGAGGACGTCGTCGGCGACGACGCCCGCGACCAGGCGGTCGCAGTGCGCCCGCGCGTGCCGGAGGATGTTGAGGTGTCCGATGTGGAACAGGTCGTACGCCCCGGGTGCGTAGCCGATCTTCACGTGCGTCCTCCTGTGTGCAGGGCGCAGGCCGCTGCGCTCGCGTGGTCGTCCTGAGCCGCTGCTCGCCTCGACGGGCCCTCTGCGTCCGTGTCCACGACGACACTACGCGATCACGGTCCGAAACGGACAAATAGGTGAACGTCGGGCGACGACCCGTGCTCCGTCCGGGTGACGCCCGGGTGGCCTCGGCGCTGCCCAGGTCGCGCGCCTAGGATCCGGCTCGATGGTCAGCAGCGTGCGGACACCCCTCCCCCCGAGCGCCCCGGGCGCGTCCGGCGGACCCCTCCGGCGCGCCCTGCGCCACGCACGCCTCGCCGAGCTCGCGCGCTTCGGCTCGGTGGGGGCCGCCGCCTACGTCGTGGACGTCCTGACGTTCAACCTCCTGCTGCTCGGCCCGGGCCAGGTGCTCGGGGACCGCCCGCTGACCGCCAAGGTCGCCGCGTCGGGCGTCGCGACGCTCGCCGCCTGGCTCGGCAACCGCTACTGGGCCTTCGCGCGCACGCGCACGGCGCGACCGGTCCGCGAGCTCGCGACCTTCGCCGCGGTGAACGTGCTCGGCGCGGGCGCCGCCGTCGCGTGCCTCGCGGTGTCGCGGTACGTCCTGGGCCTCGACTCGCCGCTCGCCGACAACGTCGCGGCGAACGTCGTCGGCGTGGGCGTCGGGACCGTCGTGCGGTACGTGTGCTACCGCCGGGTCGTCTTCACCGGCGGGGTGCGACGCGGGGGCGCCGACGTGACCCCCGCGCCCGCACGAGCCGCTGCAGACCCCACCAGCTGACGAGGCGCACGGCCTCGACCACGATCGCCCGGCTCATCTTCGACGTGCCGGTCTCGCGCTCGACGAACGTGATCGGCACCTCGACGACCGCGCGGCCCGCGACGACGGCACGGCGCAGCAGGTCGATCTGGAAGCAGTAGCCCTGGCTCGCGACGTCGTCGGCGACGAGGCCCGCCAGCACGTCGGACCGGTAGACGCGGAACCCGCCCGTGACGTCCCGCACGGGGAGCCCGAGGACCGTCCGGGCGTACCCGCTCCCGGCGCGGGACAGCAGCACGCGGTACCAGGGCCAGTTGACGATCCGCCCGCCCGCGACCCAGCGCGAGCCGAGCACGACGTCGACCCCCGGCGCGAGCGCGGCGAGCAGGGCCGGCAGCTGCTCCGGCAGGTGGGACCCGTCGGCGTCCATCTCGACCACGGCGTCGTGCCCCCGACCCGCGGCCCACGCGAACCCGGCGAGGTACGCGGCGCCGAGCCCCTCCTTGCCCGCCCGGTGCAGCACGTGCACCCGCCCGTCCGCCGCCGCGAGCCGGTCGGCGAGGTCCCCCGTGCCGTCCGGGGACGCGTCGTCGACGACGAGCACCTCCGCGTGCGGCACCTCGCGCAGGACGCGCCCGACGACGTCGGCGAGCGACGCGACCTCGTCGTACGTCGGCACGACGACGAGCGGACGCGCCGGACCTGCCGGCCGTGCTGTGGTCACGCAGCCTCCTCCCGGGCCGCGCCCGAAGCGAGCATCCTAGGATCACGGCGGCGGCCCGGTGCGGCTTGGGGCCCGTGCCGGTGGCGCGACGGCGTCCGCGTGCCGGCGGCCGTCGGACGGGGGCTTCCGGCGGGCGGGTGAAAACGGCCTGCCCGGGAGCCCGCGGAAGTCCGTTATGCGAGCATGGATGATCGCTCGCCGGCGGCCGCCCGGCCTGCCCACGGCCCGCCGGCCGCAGCGACGAGGAGCAGAGCAGTGGAGCTGACCGACCACCTCAGGGCGATCCGCAAGTACTGGTGGATCACCGTCCTGACGCTGCTCGCGACCGTCGGGGCGGCCGTCTACCTGACGCAGCGTGCCACGCCCGTCTACGAGAGCACCGTGACGTTCTACGTCGCCGCGTCGACCGACACCGGCACCGCGCTGCAGGCCGACGAGTTCGCCCAGCGGCGCATCAACTCCTACGTCGGCGTGCTGCGCAGCGACCTCCTCGCCGGGCAGATCGCCGGCCGGCCCGGGATCGACCTCGAGCCCCAGGGCGTCCGCTCCCGGATCTCCGCCGTGGTCGACCCGGAGACGATCATCCTCACGACCACCGTGACGGACACCGACCCGGAGCGCGGCCTGCGCATCGCCGAGGAGATCGCCGAGAGCTTCGGCCCGCTCGTCGCGCAGCTCGACAGCACCGAGGCCGCGAGCGGCGCCCGGGTGTCGCTCACCGTCATCTCGGGGCCGTCGCTCAACCCCGACCCGATCTCGCCGCGGCCCACGCTCAACCTCGGTGTCGCCGCGCTCGCCGGGCTCGCGCTCGGCGTCGCGCTGTCCATCGCGCGCCAGATGCTCGACCGCAGCATCCGCAGCGCCGACGACCTCAAGACGGCGACGGGCCTGCCGACCCTCGCGCTGATCGGCGCGGAGCCGCGCGCGCGACGGTCGTCCCCGGGCGGCCTGCTGGTCGACGACGCGAGCCCCGGGTCGCCGCGCGCCGAGGCCTACCGGCAGCTGCGCACCAACCTCACGTTCAGCGCCGTGACGAACAGGATGCAGGTCGTCGTCGTGACCTCGGCGGTGGCGGGCGACGGCAAGACGACGACGGCGTGCAACCTCGCGATCACGCTCGCGGAGAGCGGGCGCACCGTGCTGCTCGTCGAGGCGGACATGCGCCGGCCGATGGCGGCCGAGCACCTCGGCATCGAGGGTGGTGCGGGCCTGACCAACATCCTCGCCGGGCAGGTGCGCGCCGAGGAGGTGATCCAGACCTGGGGCACGGACGGCCTGCACGTCCTGACCGCGGGCACCCTCCCGCCCAACCCGTCGGAGCTGCTCGGCAGCGACGCGATGCACAAGCTCGTCGTCGAGCTGCGCGACGAGTTCGAGGTCATCGTCCTCGACACCCCGCCCGTGCTCCCCGTGACCGACGCGTCGGTCGTCGCGACCCACGCCGACTCGGTCGTGCTCGTCGTCCGGCACGCCCGGACCGAGCGCGAGCAGGCGCACGCCGCCGTCGAGGCGCTGAGCGCCGTCGGCGCCCCGCTCGCGGGCGCGATCCTCAACGCCGTCCCGACCAAGCTGCTCGGCGCGGGCGGCTACGGCAGCTACGCGTCGCTCGAGCCCAGGCGGGGACGCCGTCGTCGCCGGCACCGCGGGGCGGCGGCGAGCGCGGCGCGTTCCGCGGTGCAGCGCCCGGCCGCGGACGACGTCGTGCCGGCCGTCGCGGAGCCCGAGCCCGACACGTCCGTGCCCGGTGGGCGGAGCGAAGGTCCGGCCGCGGCGACCGGGCACGTGGCGGCTGCGGACGAGCAGGGTGCGACCGCCCGGACGCCCGGAGCCGCCGACGCGCTGCCTGACGCAGGACTCGACGCGGCGCCGGACGGACGGGTCGACGCCGACGCGCGGGCGGCGGCGGACGACGGCGCCCGCGCCACATCGGGCGCACCCGCGCCGGAGCCGTCGGACGCGCCCGGTGCGGGTGAGCCGACGTCGGAGCAGCCCTCCGGGTCGCCCGTCGGTGAGCCCGTGCCGCACGAGCGCTGAGACGTGCTCCTCGTCGCCTGGCTCGGCGTGTGCGCGGTCCTCGCGTGGACCACGCGACGGCGCCCGCTGGTGGCCCTCGTCGCGGTGCTCGTCGTCTGGGTCGCCGTCCCGGTGGCGGCCACCGAGCTCGTCACCGGCCGCGGCACCGGTCCGCTGGGCGCGCACCCGGCGTCGTGGCTGACGATGGCCGTCGTCGCCGCCCAGCTCGCGCACGCACCCCGCCGGATCCTGCGGGTCACGGCCGACCACGTCTTCCTGGTCCTCGCGCTCGGCCTCGTGGCGGCGGTCGCGACGTTCACGACGCAGCAGAGCGGGACCGGGGGCATCGCCCTGCTGCTCGACATGGTCGTCGCGCCGCTCGTGCTGTTCGTCCTGCTGCTGACCGTGGTCGACGGGGACGCCCCGCGGCTCGACGCCGTCCGGACGGCCCTGCTCGCACTCGGGGCGGCGTCGTCGCTCCTCGCCGTCCTCCAGTGGGTCACGGGGAGCGTGCTGGTCTACGAGGCGCAGCACTCGACGCAGTGGTGGTTCGACCCCGAGAAGTTCGACCGCTGGATGGCGACGTTCGACCACCCCCTCACGCTGTCGATGTTCCTGTGCGTGACGTCGCCGCTCATCGTCGGCCTGCGCCGCGCGTCGCTCCAGCTCGGGCTCGTGGCGCTCTTCGCGGCGGCCGTCACCATCACGCAGTCGCGCTCGGGGGTCGTGATCGTCGGCGTGGTGGCCGTGTGGGTCGTGCTGAGGTCCCGTGCGCCGTCGCACGTGCGCCTGCTGTCGCTGTGCCTGCTCGCCGCCGGCGCCGCCGCGCTCCTCGCGAGCGGCCTGGCCGAGGGGGTCGGCGCGCGCTTCGCGGACGACACGGGCTCGACCGGCGCGCGGACCGACGCGCTGCGCTTCTTCGGCGAGACGTGGACCGACTACCTCCTGATCGGGCACGGCCTCACGTCGAGCTACGGGATCGCTGCGCAGAGCGGCCTCGTCGCGAGCCTCGAGAACTCCTTCCTCATGTACGCGGTCGACATCGGCACGGTGTTCGCGATCGTGTACTTCGGGGCGCAGGCGGCCCTCGTCGTCCGGTCGTGGACGAGGCCGGTGCAGCTGCCCGGTGCACGCCAGGCCGCGCTCATCGCCTTCGTCCTGCCGCTCACCTACAGCGGGCTCGCGGCCCGCTCGGCGACCGCGACGATCCTCTGGGTGGCCCTCGGCCTCGCGGTCGCGCGACGACGTGCGGACGTCCCTGGTGCCGGCGACCCGCACGCCGTGGCCGGGTACGGCGACGGCGCGGTCGTGCCGAAGCACGACCGCGCCGTGGTCGCCTGGGGGTCCACCCGCGCGGGGCGGACCGGTCAGGGAGCGGTACCGGTGCCGCTGTCGCGGCGGACGGTCACCGCGGACCCGTCGTCGTCGTAGACGTTCCCGGTCGCGGAGAACGCGACATCCGGCGTGGCCAGGATCGTGAACCAGTTGTTCTTCCCCGCGAAC
>JAUZVJ010000061.1:0-15242 GCA_031844515.1 Actinotalea sp. AC32
TAACGGCCACCCGCGACCTGGCGCGCCGCGCTCGTGAGGGCGGCCAACGACGTGCCGATGCGCCGCGTCAGGACGAGGCTCACGGTCAGGGCTGCCACGACCGCGGTGCCGAGCGCGATCGAGAGCGCGAGTCCGCTGGCCGTCCGGAACGCGGCTTCGGCGTGCGCCACGGCCTCTTCCGAGGTTCGGGTGCCCTGGTAGATGAGGTGGTCGTGGAAGATGTACGGACCCACGGCACCTGCAACGAGCCACGCCGTCAATGCTGCCGTCGCCAAGACCAGAGCGAGTGCGGCCAGCAGCCGACGGCCAAGTCCACCGCCCCGCACCACGATCACGCGCCGGTGCCGATGCGATAGCCCACGCCTCGCACCGTGCGCACGTACCGCTGCTGATCGGCCGTGTCACCGAGCTTCTGCCGCACGTGCAGCACGTGCACGTCGACGAGGTGCTCGTCCCCGACCCAGGTCCCTCCCCACACCGCCTCGATGAGCACCGCCCGGCTCATGACGGCGTTCGGCCGGCTTGCGAGAGCCGCGAGCACGTCGAACTCAGTGCGGGTCAGCCGTACGAGCTCGTCGCCGACACGCACCTCACGCGCGGCGACGTCGACGGTCAGGTCGCCGATCACGATCGGGGGAGTGGCGTCGTGCGAGCGGGGCACCACGGCGGCGCGCGGCCGGCGGAGCATGGCGCGGATCCGCGCGACGAGCTCGCGCGGGCTGAACGGCTTGGTGACGTAGTCGTCAGCACCTACGGACAGACCGACGAGCTTGTCGATCTCCTCGGTACGCGCCGTGAGCATGACCACGTAGCAGTCGGAAAAGGTACGCAGCTGGCGGCACACTTCGATGCCGTCGATGCCCGGAAGACCGAGGTCGAGGACGACGACGTCCGGGTCCAGCAGGCCAGCGTGCGCCAACGCATCCTCACCGGTCAGGGCTACCTCCACCTCGAACCCGTCGCGGACCAGATAGCTCGTAACGACGTCGGCGAGCGCAGTCTCGTCGTCGACGACCAACGCGCGCGGTGCCAGGGGTCCAGTGGATGTGCTCACGGCGCCATTGTCGGCCACCGGACCCGGACGGGGCGCCGCCCCGCGGGCCGCGCCGGGCGCTCTTCATCGAACCTCAATCAAAGGAAGATCAGCCGCGAAGTGCGAATGCCCGACAGTGCAGGTGTCAGCATCTCGAAGGAGTCCTCGTGAGCACAGACACGACCCCGCGGCCGATTGCGGTGACCCTCGTGCACAGCGCTGCCTGCCACTTCTGCGACGACGCGGAGGAGGCGCTGCACGAGCTGCGCTGCGAGTACGCGATCGACGTCTCGGTGGTGGACATCGACTCACCGGTCGGCCGGACCCTTCTGGGGAAGCACCGCCCGGCGATGAACCCGCTCGTCCTGGTCGACGAGGAGTTCTTCAGCTCGGGGCGGTTGCCGCGTAAGAAGTTCATCAAGCTCCTCGAGTCGCGCGGTGCGCGCCTGACCACGGTGGGCCGCTGACGTGGGATCCGAGCTCCTGACGACGGGCAGTATCCTGGCGGCCTTCTTCGCCGGCGGCGTCGCACTCTTCGCGCCCTGCTGCATCGTGTTCCTTGCGCCGAGCTACCTGGCCGGCGCCGTCAAGAACAGCCGGTGGCGGCTGCTGCCCCTCACGTTCGTCTTCGCCGCGGGACTGGGCCTGGTCCTGGTTCCCATCACACTCGGGATGAGCTTGCTGTCGGGCGCCATCGCGAAGTACCACCAGCAGCTCTACTGGGCCGGCGGCCTCCTCATGTTCGCCCTCGCCGCCCTGGCCCTCTCGGGCCGCATGTGGTCGATGCCGTCGATGCTCCGCGCCCCTGACACAACGCGGGGCGACTCCGCCAGCTTCTTCGCGCTCGGGGTCTTCTCCGGCATCGCGTCGAGCTGCTGCGCCCCCGTCCTCGCGGGCGTGATGACTCTCTCCGTGCTCTCTGGCTCGCCGATCGGCGGCTTCACCCTCGGCGTCGCCTACGTCTTCGGCATGGTGTTCCCCTTGTTTGTGATGGCGCTGGTCTGGGACAAGGCGCAGCTCGGGGAGAAGCGGTTCCTGCGCGCCAAGCCGGTCCGGTTCCGGGTCGCGGGGCACCTCATCGCCACGAACACCGTCAACGCCGCGGTGGCCGTCGCCTTCGTGATCATGGGTGCCTTCATCGTCGCTCTCGCCGGGTCCAAGGACATGACGGGCGGAACCGCCGCCCAGGCCTGGGCCAGCAAGGCGCTCACCGGCGTCTTCGCGGGCGTTCAGGCCGTCCTCGGCCCCGTCCCAGAGTGGATTCAGGGACTCGGCATCCTCCTGATCGCCGCCGTCTTCGTCTGGGCCACGCTCGCCGAGCACCCCCTCCGTTGGCGCCGTCCCACCCGCGACGCGTCCGACCCCACCGCCGCTGCACCCATGGCACCCGCCGAAGAGCCAGGCTGCCATGCCACCTCGACCACCGGCACGGCCACGGCCGCTGCCCTCGACGACAAGGACTGACATGACTTCCGGAACCGCGATCAGGCGTCAGGCCGAGCGACAGGAGGAGCTCGAGCAGGCACGCAAGGAGCAGGAAGCGGCGCAGCGCAAGCGAACCCTGATCGTCCGAATCGCCTCGTTGTCCGCGGTCCTCGTCCTGATCGGCGTGGTCGTCGCTGCGCTGCTGTCGGCTCGTCCTGAGACGAGCAGCGAGGCGATGGATGCCACGCCGTTCACGCTGCCGATGAGCGACGGCTCCACCGTCTCGCTCTCGGACTACGCAGGCAGCCCCGTGATTCTCTACTTCAACGAGGGCGCCGGCTGCGACTCCTGCCTGGTCCAGATGGCCAAGATCGAGCAGGAGCCCGGCTTTGCCGAGGCCGGCATCGAGGTCCTGCCGATCGTCATGAACACCGCCGACCAGATCAACGCGGACCGCGAGCGGCTGGGCGTCGACGCTCCGTTCGCCCTGGACGATGGCACAGTCTCCGAGGCGTACGGGACCCTGGGCACCGGCATGCACGAGGGCTTGCCCGGTCACGGCTTCATCTTGATCGACAGCGACGGGGTGCAGCGCTGGTACGGCAACTACCCGTCGATGTGGCTGGACCCGCCCGAGCTCCTGGACATCGCGCTCGGCAAGCTTTGATCCTCCCGCAGACGGCGCAATGTCCAGGGAGCTCCGGCACCGCGCCGTCGTCGTCCCTCATAAGACGGCGACCCCGTCAATTCCCGTCCCGAGGTAGGACCAAGGAGGCCGTGATGGCGATCTTCATCACCAGGACTGCGACGGATCCCGTGTGCGGAACGGTGGTGCGCGTCGCGCGGGCAGCCGCGGCCGCGGATTTCCAAGGGCAGGAGCTGTTCTTCTGCTCCAGCCACTGCGGCGCCACCTTCGCCGCCGATCCCGACCGGTACGTTGCGGCGTCCTCTGTCCCGTCGTGTCGAACATGAGCCGGCTCCCGATGGGGCAGCCGCAGCAGATGCTTCTTCCCCGTTGACCCTCAAGACGCACGTGAACCGAGCGATGACGAAGGTGGGCGAGCGACCGTGACCGACCTCAGCTGGTGTCGCTCGCCTTTCCCGGTCCGTGTGCGCCCCCGACGGCGGCGGATCGCAACGCTCGGGGCAGTCAGCCGCCGGCATAGGGCTGCTGCGTTCAGGGGAAAGCCGCTCCTCGGATCGGGTCGCTTGCCGCGTCTAGCGTGAGTGGTCGCGTGGGACTGTGGGCCGACGGGGGTGGGCAGCGGGTGTGTGCGTAGTGCCTGGTGGAGCGTCGCTACGGCGCGAAGGCGCCCGGGTGAGGCGGGGATCCAGTCGCCAAGGAGGTGCGCGGCTGCGAGTCCGGGGTCGTCGGTGACCTCGTCTCCGGTGAGGTGGCGGGCGGGCATGTAGATGCTGTGATCGGTGCTGATGCGGGCGAATGCACGGGCGCCGTGGTCGGCGAACTCGGTCATCAGCCGCACCGCTCCGCTGAGCGTCGCCCCGGCGCGGCGGGTGTCGATGTCCGGTTCAGTGGCGCGTCCCGGGACATGCAGCGGCGTGACGTGGACCCCGTCGTGGTTGACGGGTCAGGTCGCTGCGGTTTGTAGGTCGGGGTCGGCCCAGGAGCGGGCGACCTCGGTGGGGGTGCGGTAGCCGAGCCCGGAGTGGGGCCGGTGGTGGTAGGTGTCGACGTAGGCGGCGATCGCGGTGCGGGCGTCGTCGATGGTCTCCCACTCGGTGCGCCAGGCGCAGCGCTTCTTGAACTGCCCGAACCAGGACTCGATGAACGCCTGGGACTCCGGGTCGCGGTAGCCGCCGCGGCGGTGGGTGATCCCGCGGGCCGACAGGTGCCGGCGGAAGTCCCGCGAGGTGAACTGAGAGCCGTTGTCCGTCCCGAGCGTCAGCTGCTCGGGAACGATGCCGTGGGCCAGGACGGCGGCCTCGACGCAGTCGATCGCCTCGGTGGTGCGGGTGCGGACGTCCACGGTCCAGCCGGCGACGCGGCGGGTGCAGCAGTCCACGATTACATGCAGGTAGACCCACCCGTGCGCCGCGGTCCAGACCTTGGTCATGTCCATGTGCCACAGCTCGTCCGGGCGGGTCACCCGGAAGTAACCGGGTCGGCGGCGCCGGTCGCTGTTCCGTGACCGTTGCAGCAGCCCGTGCGCGCGCATGATCCGCTGAACCCGTTTGCGGTTCGCCGGGACACCGAGCTCGCGGGAGGCCAGCGCGGCCACCATCCGGGTCCCGTCGACCGGGTTTGCCCGGGCGACCTCCACGACCGCCTCGTCCCCGGGCCGCCCGCGCCCAGGACCGGCGCCCGCAGGGCGCCGGCTGATCGGCCGGTAGAGAGCCTGACGGGAGACCCGCGCGAGGCGGGCGACGACGGCCGGCTTGCGCCCGGTGGCGACCACGGCGCGGGCCCTGGACACCCGGGTGCTCACGTCCAGTCCCGCGAGAGTTCCCCCGCGACGTCCAGCTCGTAGGTCTTGCGGCCCAGGGACCGCTCCAGCGAGGCGACCTTCTTCTTCAGCTCGGCGATCTCCGCGTGCTCCGGTGTGCTGGTCTGCGGGCTCGCCAGCGCTGTTTTGCCGCCCTCGAGCAGCTTGTCCCGCCACGAGTAGTACAGCGTCTCGGCGATCTCGTACTCGCGGCACACGTCCCGCACCGAGCGGTCCCCGCGCAGCCCGGCCAGGACGACCTCGGTCTTCTGCTCGACGGTGAACTGCCGGTACTTCCTCTTCTCGCTCATCAGCCCTCCTGTGGGCATCCAAAGCGACCATCCTCCCCAAGCCCGACGGGCTCCGGAAGTGTCAACGACCCGACAGGGTCCTCGTCAGGCGCACACGTGGTCAAGAGTTGGGCGAGGTGGACGAGGTCGTCATGCACGGCCGGGTCCGGGCAGGTCATCGACGTCATCGACCCGCTCGTGAGGCGCACGGTCTCGCCGCCGGGCGACGGTGATCGTTCGCATGGGGAAGGACGCGGCGATCCGCTGCAGGAACATCGCGGGGTGCCGGTGCCGGTGCCGACAAGTCTGAGAAGTAGGTCCGAGATCGGTACCACCAAGGTCCTGACGCGGGGAGATGGGTGAGACGTTGAGTCCCGCCAGCCGGCGTTGAGAGGAGTAGGCCAGCGAACTCTTGCGTGACGACGTAAGGCCCCGGAGATGCAGAGCCCATGCCGTGGTCGCCACCGGGCCACACCGTCCGCCGTCGCACGCCCCGGGGGCGTCTCACGGCAGGCGCTCGATCGGCCGATCAGCCGACGCCCCGTGGGCGCTGGCCCTGGGCCCGAGTGCGGTCGGGAGACGCGGCAATCGTCGAAGTTGCTCGCGCCGACCCGGTCGACGAGATCCGGAATGGTCGCCGCCCTGGCCTCCAGGGAATTCGGGTCACGGTGCAGCGCATGCGGTCCAGCGGGTGACGCGTGCGCACCGCCCGCTGCAGTGGTCACCGAACCATCAGTCGCCTGGCAGCCGCCATGAAGAAGGGCGGCAGGAACCTGGTGGCCGCGGAGTCAATGGTGGAGACCGCCTTCATGGGCCGTGGGTCGCGCACGGTGCCGGGCGGGTCGCTGCGGGGCGGCTCGCACGACGGCGACGGCGATCAGTGTGGTCAGGGGGATGGCCAGGACCAGACCGATAGAGCCCACGGCTGTGCGGGCGATCTCCTCGGCGAACTGACCGGAGCTGAAGGTCTGCAACGCAGGCATGCGGTAGACCTGCACCAACAGCAGCACCGGCAGGGCAGCCCCGGCGTAGGCGAAGGCGATCGTGTAAACAGTGGACGCGATGTGGTCCCGCCCGATTCTCATCCCGCGGGAGAAGAGCTGTCCCGCGGTCGCGGATGGGTCAGCGGCACTAAGCTCCCACACCGCGGAGGCTTGGGTGATCGTGACGTCGTTGAGGACGCCCAGACCGGCCAGCACCACACCGGCCAGGAACAGCCCGCGCAAGGCGTACCCATCCAGCTGACCGGTCAGCATCGCCAGCCGATAGGTCTCCTCGCTAGTAATCCCGTTCAGGCGCGCAGCACCCGCCGCAACCACGCCCAGCACCGCGGTCACACCCAGACCGGCGAAAGTCCCAAGCAGTGCAGTGGTCGTGCGGTGCGACAACCCGTGTGCCAGGTACAGCACGACCAGCATGATCGCCGCCGAGCCCACCACACCCACCGCCAAGGGGTCGCGCCCCTGCAGCAGCGCGGGGAGCATGAACGTACCCAGGACCACGAAGGCGAAGCCCAGGCCGAGCAGGGAACGCAGGCCCCGAAGCCCCGCGACGGCGATCACGACGATCGAATACGCTCCGGCCAGCAGCCCAAGGGGCACGGTGCGGGAAAAGTCCTGCCAGGCCCAGACCTCCTCCTCCTGGCCGGACTCAAGGTACCTGGCCAGGACGATCTTGGTGCCGGGGGTGGCGTCCTGCGGCCTGACGGTCGCCGGCGCCCACACCTGTATCACCCGGCCTGCCTGGTCTCCGCTCTGTACTGTCGCACCGACCAGCGTGCACGCCACGGTGCTAGGAATGGTGCCATCAGGGCGGCGATCCTCGTTGGCGCCGGCGCAAGTTGTCACCTCGGTGGTGGTGATCACGGCCACCGGGTACTCGGTGTCCACCGCGATGACACCGGTGCGTTGTGGCTCACCGGACGGCCACAAGGCCACCAGGCCGACGGCGGTGGCCGCGACCAGGGGCACCAGGACCCCGAAGAGGACCAAGGATGTTCGGGCCCGCGCCCGATGTGCATCTGTCACGGCACATCTTCTCGGCCGTTCTGGCCCGGAAGGGCGCTGTGTGGGCAACCTTCATCGGATCTCCATGGGGGTGGTGTGTCCCGGGTTCCGCGGAGCCGGGTCGCTGGACGCTAGGCCACGGTGACCGGTTCTCTGCTCTCGAACTCCAGGAGCGTGAGCCAGCCCCCCGGGGGGAGTGCCGGCGCAGGCGGTTGTGGAACATCTCGAGGTATCCGAAGATCGCGTTCGCCAGCTCCGGGTATTTCGCGAACGTGCTGTTCGTTGCCCACTGCGACGACCCAGAGTTCGGCCACGGACTCCTGGTCGACGAAGCCGCCTGAGCGAGCTTGCGGGCGTGCGACCGGACGGACTGGCGGATCTGCTCGGCCAACGGCTGGTGGTCGGTGTTCCGCAAGGAGCGCACCCGAGGCGGCAAGAAGGCCGGCCCACCTGCCCACGACGACCTCGTGCTGCGCCACTTCCGAGCCGAGGCACCGAACCGGTTGGGGCTGTGGGACATCACCTAACACCCCACCAGCCAGGGCAAGATTCGACCTCTGCGCGATCAAGGTCGTGTTCTCCAGCCGGATCGTCGGATGTTTCATCAGCGACCGAGTGGCGTCCGCGATCGCGGTGAACGCGCTGGTCAGCGCCGTGCAGCGGTCACGTGACGTCGCCGGGTGCGTGGTGCACTCCGGTCTCGGAACTGGCTGCCCCTGGCCCAGTATGCCGACTCCGCCGAACGCGACACACACAAGAGCCTCCACTGAACCCGGGGCGGTTCAGTCGCGTCCGCTGGGGATCTCCTCACAGCCGGACGTGCGGGCCGAGACGTATCACAGCAGGGTCTGAGGATCCACAGTTCGCCCGCCGACGTAGGCCTCGAAGTGCAGGTGGCACGCCGTGGAGGTGCCTGTGGTCCCGGAATAGCCGATGATCTCGCCCCGGCGCACCGACTCTCCGGTGGCCACCGCGAACCGCGACAGGTGGTTGTAACTGGTCAGCACCAAGCTGCCGGCCAGGACCCCGTGATTGAGCATCACCTGGTTGCCAAAACCCCCGACGGACTTGGCCCACTGCACCGTGCCGCTCTCTGCGGCGATGATCGGTGTGCCGCAGTAGGCACGGAAGTCCGTTCCCGTGTGCAGTTTGCGATACCCGTACACCGGGTGGATGCGCCACCCGTAGGGGGAGGTGATCACGGGGGGGTTCATTGGGCTCGGCGAGCCCAGCAACCCAGTGCGGCCCGTAGCGGGCGGCGTCCCCGGCGCGCTAGGGCCGGTCGACGGTGACACGGGTGCCGCGGGGCTGGCAGGGGCCCGGTCCTCGCGCGCGGCTTGGTCTCGTGCCGCTTGCGCCCGGGCCGCCTCAGCTCGATCGGCGGCGACTACTGCGTCGATCTGAACCTGCAGGGCCGAGCGTTGAGTCTCGTACTGCGCGCGTTGGCGCAGGTGGTCCTCACGGCGTCGCTCGATCACCTCCACCCGGCTCTGCTGCGCGCCAACCAGCGCCTCCAGGTCGCTGCGGCGGCGTTCAGCGTCACGGCGGGCAGCTTCGGCGTCGAGGGTGCGCCGCTCAAGGTCGACCCTGAGGCGTGTGATCTCCTCCTGCACGGCGGTCAGTCGGTTCTGGCGGCGCTGGTTAGCGGCAGTCACCTGGCTGAGCTCGCGGAGGTCGGCGGCCTGCACCCGTCCGACTAGGGACAACAGCTGGGTGGCGTCCTCGAACTGCCCGCGGTCCCCGGCCCGCAGCACAAGCGCCAGTGCCCGGGCCGTGGTATCGCCCTTGTAGGCCTCGCGTGCGGTGCGCCCCAGAGAGGTGCGCAGGTCTACGACGCGTGCGGTGTCGGTCCGGATCTGCCGGCTGAGCAAACCCTGCTGGTCCTCGGCAACCCGCAGCCGGTCGAGCACTGCTGCGAGTTGACGTTGCATGTCCTGGTGCTCGAGCTGGGCACGACGCTCCGCATCGCGGGCTAGCGGCAGCTCGGCCTTCAGCTCCTGCAGCTCCGCGAAAGCGGTGACGACCTCCGCGTCCGTGTCCTCGAGCAGTTCATCAACGTCGACGAGGGCTTCTTCGACGGAGCGCTGCTGCTCCCGCAACCGGCTCGCGGAATCGGCGCTGTCACCTGCCGCCTGAGCCGGTTCGCCACTTGCTGCCAGGGGTCCGGCAGCGGCGACTGCCACTGCGGCCACGAGGGCCCATGCGCGCCGTGCCGCCCGCCGGCGGATGATCCTCGTCGCAGTGTTCACAGCGATACGTTGAACGACCAATCAGGTAAGAATGGTCGAGGTTGAATGATGAATCGATCAACGTTGACGCCCAGGCCCGCGGGTGCCGGTGCCGCCGACGGGAATGCGCAAGTACCCGATAAGCTCCGGAAGCGTGCGACGCGGATGGCCCGTGGGGGCCCGCCGTGAACCAGCCACGCGGCCGGGAGCGCTGGCCCGGTCGCCCAGCAGTTGGGGATCAACACCGAGACCATGCGCGAACTCGGTCACCCAGGCCGAGCTCGACACCGACGACCGGCCAGGGTGGAGCAGCGAGGACGCGCGCCGGATCGCCGAGCCGGAGCGGGAGAACCGAGAGCTGCGGCGGGCGAACGAGATCCTGCGGACGGCGTCGGCGTCTTTCGCCGCGGCGGGGCTCGACCGCTGACGGAAGTGATCGTCGGTTACATCGACCAGCACAAGGACCGTCTTGGGGTCGAGCCGCTCTGCGAGGTCCTGCAGGTTGCCCGGAGCACCTTCTATGCCGCCAAGGCCCGCCCGCCGTCGGCGAGGTCTGTCCGTGACGCCGCGACGACCACGCTGATCCGGAAGGTGCACACAGAAGAACTCCGCGTCTGCGGGATCGACAGGATCCATGCCGCGCTGATCCGTCAGGGCCACCGGGTCGCGCGTCGTACGGTACACAGGCTGATGTGCGCGGCAGGGCCGCGCGGGATCACCCACGCCAAGGGTCCGCGCACGACAGTTCCCGGCGCTCGGCCGGACACACCCCGCCGGGCACGAGACCAACCACTACCGGCACCACCCCCCCTGAATACCGTCGACGCGTCACTTCCGAGCCTCCACTGGATCGATCACGAGACACGGGTGCGGAACTCGGTCGGATACGGCATTCGCACGGTCCAGACCTTCTCCCTCAAGAAGCCCAACTACCGGCCCTTCACCGGTAAGCGAACCGTGGGGCAGGTCAAGGTGTCACCTATCCGTGCAACAGGCCCCATGGGCTTCATCGAACCTTCATCGGGAAGTGCTGGTGGTAACGCGGCCCCGGCCGATCTCTCCCGGTACACGGCGGCACCGCGCCGCCGGCCGAAGGGGCACACACCAATGGAGCAACGGATCATTGCAGACAAGCCGAAGATCGGGGCGCGGCCCCCGCACACCGAAGGTGCCGCCCAGCAGTCCCCACCCTCGGCCGCGCCCACCGGCCCCCGCAGGCGGAGGATACTCGCCCTCGCCCTGGTGATCACCCTCACCGGGGGTACCGGGTACTGGTTCGTGGCACGCCCCGCACTGTCTTCGACCACCGAGGAGGCGCCTCCGATGCCCGGCGAGATCCTCCCCGTCGAGCCGATCAACCTGAACCTCGCGGACGGCCGCTACCTCCGCCTGGGCTTCGCCCTGCAACTGACCGCCGAGGTGGAAGAGGACCTGGAGCCAGCGAGGGCGTTGGACATCGCCATCGACGTGTTCTCTGGGCGCACGCTTGAGGAGGTCACCAGCCCTGAAGGCAGACAGGTGCTCAAGGATCTGCTGGCGGCTCGCGTGCAAGAGTCCTACGACGGCCAGGTGATGAGCCTCTACATCACCGAGTTTGTCACTCAGTAGCCTCGGCAGGTCGACCCCGGAGCGGCTTCCGGTCATACCTCTGGCGGTCGGTGGGTGACCACGGGCTCGTCGCCGTCCGAGTTCGCTATCGCCTTGGCCGCCAACCATGAGCTTGACGGCCTAGTACTCGTGAGGCTAGCGGCGCGGTGGATGCGGCACAGTCGCCGGACGCGCCGGGCGCGTTCGCCGTGATTGCTTCGACCCGGCTGGGGTCGGAGGTGTGCCGTCGGAGCCCGGCAGGCCACGGACGACGGGGTCGGCGACGCACACTGAGGCAGTAGTTCTTCCATCCGCCCGAGGAGTCCCTGTGCCGCGTTCGGGGATCGCGAACGCGGTCGCGCACACCGGTGCACAGGTCGGTTCCGGTAGTGGTAGCGGTAGCGCGCGCAGCGTGCGGCCGGTACGCAGGCGAGCCACCGTCCCGATGCAGACCACCGCGGGCCTGCACGTAGAGGATCTAGCTCCTCACCGTTCGCGTCGAGGGTGTCCCCGTGCCCGTCGGGGCATCGCACCTTGAGGCTGGCAACCATCACCTGTCAGCAGCACGGTCGCGAGGCCCGCGTCGTCAGCGACGGGCAGGCTGTTGCGCCGAGCGACGACCAGCGCGCCTGCGACACCGCACAGGAATCCGCCGCGACAGGTGAACTCGGTGCCGGCGAAATCGTGGGCGGTGATGTCAGGCAGCTGCTCGGCGATGCAGTAGACCTTCGCGGAGGTGAAACCGACGAGCGTCGCCCACAGCCCCGGGGCCGTGGGCGTCGTCCTTGCCGAAGCCGCGGCGCTCGAAGGCGCGACCCAAGAGCAGCGCGCCCACGACCGCGGCGAACGCCTTGCAGAGACCGTAGGTCTGGATCTCTATTTAGAGGGCGGGGAGAGGACAGGCCGCATCGGCAGAGTCGCCGCCGGTGGGGTCCGTCCGTGGCACTCCCGTGCGGGTCCCTTGCTGCGGACACCTCCAGCGTTCCTCTGCCCGATGAAGGATCACCGGACAGGTTGATCAAGCCTCGATGACGAACAGTGCGCATCGGAGCGCCGAGCAGCAGAGGGCCGCACCCAAGGGACCATTCACAGAGCCCGCAGCAGGTTCCCCATCTCTGTGCTCTCCGCCATCTGAGCGTCGATGATCGAACCGGAGAGGCGGAGCGCTTCAAGGTCCTCGCCCTCCCCTCGGTAATTTTCGGCCATCTCGATGGCACCGCGGTGATGCTCGATCATCAACTCGAGGAACCGGCGGTCGAAGTCGCTGCCCGACAGCCCGGAGAGCTCGGCCATCACCGTCTCCTGATCCATCGTGTCCATCTGCATCGCACCGTCGTCCATACCGCCCATGTCCATTTCGCCCGGCAGCTCCTGACCCCATGCACCGAGCCAGCCCGTGAGCATGTCGATCTCCGGGCCTCGCGCGGCGGCGATGCGATGGCCGAGGGAACGGACTTCGTCGGAGTCCGCATTCTCGATCGCGAGCTCAGCCATCTCGATCGCACCCTCGTGGTGCACGATCATCATCTCGGCGAACTCGGTATCGGCGCCGTTGAAGGCCTCGGCGGTCACGGCGTCCTGAGCTCCAGGCGCCGGGGACGGCGCCGTCGGTGCGCCCTCATCCACCGTTGCGGTGCCACATGCCGCCAGCGTCAGGGTCAACAGGGAGGCAGCGGTCGCGGTGGCAGCACGGGGTACGCGGCGTGCGTACGTCATCGATGTTGGGCTCCTCGTGTCAGCGGCGGGACGGTGATCCCTCGGTGATGATCTCGAACGGGCCGGGATGGTCTCCAGCCTGCCTCACGCACAACCGCGATCCCGACGACGGACGATGAAGGTTCGATGAAGGCGCCGTGGGGTAGAGACCATGCACACCAGCACCGCCGAAGTCGCGCGCGGGGCCGACTGGTAGGCCGACGTCCTTGATGCTTGGGAGTCGGTTTGAGCACGGTGAAGGGTTGTTCGCCCGGAAGCTGACGAGGCACCCACCTTCGACCTTCAGCAAGTCTTCACCGGACAGGTGCGGGTTCTTGATCCGAGTCGGCGAGGCTGACCGCAGGTGCCAACCCGGCGCCTCGAGACCAGGTGGAGACGGCGATGGGTCCTTGGTGCGGTCAGATGGGCGCCGGCGGGTGGCTGTCCATGATTGCTTTCTGGGTCGTGGTCGTCGTGGCCGTCGTATGGGGTGTCAGTCGTCTTTTCCCGGCACCGCCTGCGACGGACGCACGCTCGATCCTGGACGCGCGCCTTGCCGCCGGCGAGATCGATCCGGCGACCTACCGGGCGGTCCGGGAGGAGCTCGCGGCGCAGGCCGCGGCAACAACATCGGGAGGAAGACCATGAAGGGCCATTCAAAGCACATGCTCATCGGGGGAGGCGTCATCTTCGCCGCACTCCTGATCGCGGGCGTCGACGTGGGAAACGCGGGCGTGTGGGCGCTTCTACTGGTCTGCCCCCTCATGATGGTCGGCATGATGTGGATGATGAGCCGCGGTCACGCGGGCCACGGCGGTCACGGTGATACGCAGGGCCGGCCGGACACCGAGGTGAGGGACCGCGACGGGGCCCTTGAGCACCAGCAGCACTGAGCGGCGTCGCGCCTGGCCGGTACCCCCGGTCGCTCCGAGCCGCCCGTGGCGGGCCCTCCCGCCATGGGCGGCTCCGTGCACAGCGGCTCTGGGCGGCCTGGTCACCGAGACCGCGTTCCCGAGCAAGTCCTGGTGGCCCATGGCGTACGTGGGCATGGCGCTGCTGGTCCTCGCCCTGCGGCGCAACTCGATCCCGCGCGGCTTCATCGCTGCTGCGGCGTTCGGACTCGGGTTCTTCCTGCCCCACCTGTGGTGGGCCGACGCGGCCGTGGGAGCTCCCATCGGGTGGATCGCCCTTGCCGCCCTGCAGTCGACCGCCGTGGGGCTCTTCGGTGCGGCATGGGTCGCGGTGCGCCGTACGCGGTTCGTGGCCCGGCATGACTTGGCGCAGGTCGCCGTCGTGGCGATCCTGTGGACAGCGGTCGAGCAGCTGCGAGGGCGGGTGCCGTTCGGGGGCTTCCCCTGGGGACTGCTGGCGTTCTCCCAGACCGATGCTCCGTTGATGCCGCTCGCGGCGGTCGGTGGCACGACCGTGGTCAGCGCGGTCACTGCCGCGATCGGCGCGCTCCTCGCCGTCGGTGTGACGCGATGGATGGGCCGCGCCCCGGCCGGTCGGATCGCGATCCCACTGCTGACCGCCGTCGTCCTCACGTTCGCCCCGTCACTCCTGCCAACGCCCACCACGGCGCAGTCCGGGACCCTGGTCGTGGGCGCGGTCCAAGGTAACGTCCCCACTCGCGGCGCCGACGCGGCCTCCCAGGCACGGGCGGTGGCCGCGAACCACGTGGGGGGCACCCGCGCGCTGCTGCGGGACGCCGCCGTGGGAGCCCTGGACCTCGTCGTGTGGCCGGAGAGCGCCTCGGACGTCGACCCTCGCACGGACGACGAGCTCGCGAGCGCCATCGACGGGGTCGCCCGCGACGCGGGTGTCCCCATCCTGCTCGGCACCCAGCGGTTCGCCGACAGCGTCCGGTACAACGACTATCTCGTGTGGACACCTGGCTCCCGTGGCGCTGACGCGTACAGCAAGCAACGGCCCGTGCCGTTCGGGGAGTACATCCCCTACCGGGACTTCTTCCGACGCCTCTCACCCGATGTCGACCGGGTCGGGACCGACATGGCCGCCGGGGGTGAGACGGGTGTGCTCGACGTGCCGATCACCGCGCTCGGTCGGCCGGTCAGGATCGCCACGGCGATCTGCTTCGAGGTCGCATACGGGGACCTCATCCGCGAGTCCGTCGTCGCCGGCGGCGAGCTCATCATCATCCCGACCAACAACGCCTCCTTCGGTCTGACGCAGGAGTCGACCCAGCAACTGGCGATGTCGCGTTTCCGCGCCGTGGAGCATGGTCGGGCGACCGTCCAGGTCTCGACCGTGGGCGTCAGCGCCGTGATCGCGCCGGATGGGGCGGTTCTCGATCGCACGGCGTTGTTCACCAGCGACCAGATGGTCGAGGAAGTTCCCCTCCGCACGACCCTCACCCTGGCGGACCTCCTTGGTGCCTGGCCAGGCCGGATCATCGACACCCTCGCCCTGATGCTTCTGGGCACCACCGTGTTCCGCCGGTTTCGCGAGCGAGGCGGGCGGTAACGTCCAGCTGGTCGGCCCTGGGTGTCGCGTCCCCTGCTGTCTGGACGCTA
>JAUZVJ010000062.1:0-15099 GCA_031844515.1 Actinotalea sp. AC32
CGCCGCGGATCACCGCAGGGCCGATGCGCGGGGCGTCGGGCGAGCAGCTCGTGGCCGTCGCCGGGCCGGGCGGTGGACCGGGCGAGCTCGACGGCGGTCATGTCGTGTCCTCTCGGTGGTGGACGGGTCCTCGTGACCCGTCCACCGAGACGAGTGCGTCCGCGGTCGCCGACCGTGACATCGCCGCCGAGCGGAAGAACGCGTCGGCGTCGTCGTCGGCCGGGAACACGAGCTCCGCGCGCAGCTCGTCGAGCGTCACGTCGCGGGCCGAGCCGAAGCGGGCGACCACGCTGAGGGTACGCACCACCGTGTCGCCGAACCGGAAGTGGGGGCACAGGACCAGCTCGGCGGATCCCTCGTCCGTCGCCTCGACGCCGTCGCACGCGGCGCGCGCGTGGGCGAGCAGCTCGCGCAGCCGGGCGTCTCCCGGGTGGCGCTGGAGCTCCGCCTCGAGCCGCCGCACGCCGACGGGGGCGAGCGTCGCCCAGTTGTCGACCAGCGGCTGCCACGCGCCGCCGTACATGAGGTGGACCAGGTTGCGCTCGTCGCCGACGAGCAGAGGACGTGCCGCGGCGTTGGCGTCCACGACGTCCCAGCGCCCGTCGACGACGAACGCCGGGTAGGGCTCGTGCTGCGCCAGGAGCCGGTCGATCGCGTCGCGGAACGGCGCGAGCTCGGCGGCGGCGAGCTCGGAGCGTGGGAACGCGGGTGCGAACCCGGCCGAGGTGAGCAGGTCGTTCCGCGCGCGCAGCGGCAGGTCGAGCGCGGCTGCGAGGCGCATGACCATCGTGCGGGTCGGCCGGGAACGGCCCGTCTCGAGGAAGGACAGGTGGCGTGACGTCGTCGCGGCGGCGGTCGCGAGCTGGAGCTGGCTCAGGCGACGCTGACCGCGCCACTCGCGCAGGCTCACCGAGAACAGGGCGACGTCGACCGGGGTCATGGGTGCAGTGTCGCGGCCCGGGAGGAACCCCCGCCATTCCCTCCCGGGGAATCGACGTGCCGCACCACGGCCGCTTCGCTGACGCCGTCAACCGGTGCCCCGAGGAAGGACGACGCCATGAGGATCACACGCACCCGACAGATCGACGCCCCGGCCCACGAGGTGTGGCGCGTCGTCGGTCCGGGCTTCGCCGACGTCGGCACGTGGGCGAGCGAGGTGCTGCACTCCGTGCCCGTGCGGTCGGCTGCGCCTCGGGGCGCCGCCCTCCGGGGCGCCCCCTGCGACGGCCGGGCGTGCTCCGTGGCCACGCCCGGGTTCGACGCGGTCCGTGAGGACCTCCTCGACTACGACGACGAGCGGATGTCGCTGACGTATCGCGCCGGCAGCGGCATGCCTCGGGTCGTCCGGGAGGCGCGCAACACATGGTCCGTGGCGCCTCTCGCGCCGGGCCGGTGCGTGGCCTCCATGACCGCGGAGGTCGAGCTCGCCGGGGCCGGACGCCTCGCCGGGCCGGTGCTCGTCTACCTGACCCATCGCCTCGGCCGGCGGACGCTCGCCGACCTGGACCACCACGTCACGACGGGGCGGCCGTCGCCCCGCAGGCGCCGCTCGGAGCGGCGCCGCGAGACGGGGCCGCTGGGTCGCGTTGTGCGCGCGAACGCCGCCTTCTCGTGGGTGACCGGACTCGCCCTCGTCGCGGGCGCGCCGGTGTGGGTCGCACACCTGGGCGCACCTCCGGCGTGGGTCCCGGCTGCGGTCGGGACCGGCCTCCTGGTTTTCGCCGCCGTGCTCGTGCTGCTCGGTCGCACCCGGGTCGCCCCGCACTCGGCCCGCGTGCTCGCCGCGCTCGACGTCGGCTGGGTCGTGGGGAGCGGCGCCCTGCTCGCCGCCGCGGGCCGGTCGTTCTCGACGGGAGGGTGGCTCGCCGTCGCCGCGACCTCCTCGGTCGTCGCGACGTTCGGGGCGCTGCAGTGGTGGCACTCGCGCGCGGGCGTCCCCCGCCCGCCCGCCGCACGCCGGACCCCGCGTCGTGTCGCGGCGGGGGCCGTGGTCACCGATCGATCAGCGACCCCCAACTAGCCTGGGTCCCATGGAACGACGTGCGGTCCGGCGCCCGCAGCGACCGCGCGAGACGACGGCCCGCAAGCGCGAGGACATCCTGCGCGCAGCGATGGCGACGTTCGGCACGCGCGGCTACAAGAACGGGTCCCTCGCCGAGATCGCCGACCAGGTCGGCATCACCCACACCGGCGTCCTGCACCACTTCGGCTCGAAGGACCAGCTCCTGCTCGAGGTCCTCGCGTTCCGCGACCGCACCGACGTCGAGCAGCTCGAGGGCGCGCACGTGCCGGGCGGGCTCGAGCTCTTCCGGCACCTCGTCGCGACCGCGCGTCGCAACGCCGAGCGCCCCGGCCTCGTCCAGACCTACACCGTGCTGTCGGCTGAGGCCGTCACCGACGGCCACCCGGGGAAGGACTACTTCCGCGAGCGCTACACGACCCTGCGGGGCCTCGTCGCGGAGGCGCTGCGTGAGGTGTGCGCGGACGACGACGCGCCGCCGGACCGCGACGTCGACGCCGCCGCGGCCGCGGTGCTCGCGGTGATGGACGGCCTGCAGGTGCAGTGGCTCCTCGAGCCCGGGCGCGTCGACCTGCCCCACGCGTCGGCGTTCGCGATCGAGGCGATCCTGTCGGCCGCCGTGCGGGGACGGCGGTGCCCGCCGCCCCTGGAGCGCTGACGGCGAGCGGCCGCGGGGCTCAGCCCCCGAACTCGGCCCAGACCACCTTCTCGGCGGCGGTCCGGTACCAGCCCACGTCCACGGCGAGCCGGCGCGCGACCTGGAGCCCGAACCCACCGGCACCGGGTGCGCGCGTGCCAGCGACCCGCGGCTCGGTCGAGGTGTCGTTGTCCGTGACGGCGAGCAGGAAGTCGTGCCCGTCCTGGCTCAGCTCGACCGTGGTGGGTGGGCGACCGTGCTCGATCGCGTTGGTCGCGAGCTCCGACGCGACGAGGACCATCCGCTCGGCGACCGGCATCAGGGGGCGCTCCGCGTCCTCGCGCGCGCGCTCGTTGATCTCGTGCCGCAGGCCCGCCCGGAAGTCGCGGAGCTCGGCCGACGAGTCCAGCACCCAGCGTCGGACGAGCCGGTAGCGCTCGGGCGGACGCGCCGTTCGCAGGCCGGCGTCCTCCTCGGTCGAGGAGGACTGGAGCTCGGCGGGCTGGTTCATGGTCATGACGGTACGTCCCGGACGGTCGCTCAGCATGCTGAACGGGGTGCGGCGCGGACGTCACGGGTCGCAGCACGCACGGCGGTGTCGCACGCTGGGGCCATGACGAACGACGCACCGCTCCAGCCGCTCCCGGACCCCGACCCCTCGTTCACCCCCGATGCCCCGACCGGTCCCGTCGCCGACCCCGGGGCCTCGCTCGGGCCGGACGGCGGGCCCCTGCCCGGGGCGGGCGCCCCAGAGGGCGGCGGCGGCAGGGACGGGTCGCAGGACGCCCCGGGCGTCGGCAGTCCCGAGAAGGACCCCGAGGACTGGGTCACGGGGGACGAGCCGGCCACCGGTCCTCAGCGCAGCTACCTCGCCACGCTCGCCCGGGAGGCCGGTGAGGACGTCCCCGAGGGACTGACCAAGGCCCAGGCGTCGGAGATGATCGACCGCCTCCAGGCGCGCACGGGCCGCGGGGCCTGACGCCGGTCGCGTCGCGGGGCGGGCCCTGCTCGAGGTGCCCGCCCCCCGACGCGCGTCACTCCTCCCGCGCGGAGCGGCGCGGCTCGCCCGGCGCCGCCCGGTCCGGGTCGCCGGCGCCGCGGTGGTCGGCGTGCCGGTGGTGCGGGTGGTGCTCGCCGTGCAGCGCGTCGTCCTCGATCTCGCCCGACGCGTGCGCAGCGACGAGCTGCGTCCGCCCGGGGTAGCGGACGTCCTCGACGAGCTGCTGCATGAGCGGCGTCGGCTTCTCGGTCACCTGCGAGACGAGGATCGTCACGACGAAGTTGATGATCATCCCGACGGTCCCGAAGCCCGTCTCCGCGATCCCGAGGATCCCGGCGCTGTTGCCGTAGATGTCGATGGTCCACAGCTGGTACGCGAGCGTCGTGACCAGGCCCGCGAGCATGCCCGCCGTCGCGCCCGCCGCGGTGCAGCGCTTCCAGAAGATGCCCAGCACGAGCACGGGGAAGAAGCTCGCCGCCGCGAGCCCGAAGGCGAGCGCCACGACCTGCGCGACGAAGCCGGGCGGGTTGATGCCGAGGTAGCCGGCCAGCACGATCGCACCGGCCATCGCGATGCGGCCGACGCCGAGCTGCCGCGCCTCGGTGGCACGCGGGTTGATGCGCTTGAAGTAGACGTCGTTCGCGACGGACGACGAGATGACCAGCAGGAGGCCCGACGCGGTCGACAGCGCCGCGGCGAGCCCGCCCGCCGCGACGAGGCCCACGATCGGTGCGGGCAGACCCGCGATCTCGGGCGTCGCGAGCACGACGATGTCGTTGTTGATGACGAGCTCGCTGCTGCCCGCGGCACCGATGTCGATGACGCCGTCGCCGTTCGCGTCGTCGTGCGTGATGAGGCCGACCTCGCTCCACGACGTGTACCAGGACGGGACGTCGGCGACGGGCGTGCCCGAGAGCTGCTGGAGCACGTTGAGCTTGGAGAACGCGCCGATCGCGGGCGCCGTCGTGTACAGCAGCGAGATGAAGAACAGGGCCCAGAGCGCCGAGTAGCGCGCCGCGCGCACGTTGCGTGCGGTGTAGAACCGCACGATGACGTGGGGGAGACCCGCGGTGCCGAACATGAGCGCTCCCGTGATGAGCACCATGTTGAGCATGTTCGTCTGCGTGAACGCCTCGGTGTAGGCCGCGATGCCGAGGTCCTCCTGGAGACCGTTCAGCTCCGCGAGGATCTGGCCGAAGCTGATCTGCGGGACGGGGATCCCCGTGAGCTGGAGCGAGATCGCGACCGCAGGGATGAGGTACGCGACGATCAGCACGCTGTACTGCGCGACCTGGGTCCAGGTGATGCCCTTCATCCCGCCGAGCACCGCGTAGAAGAACACGATGACCATGCCGATCACGACGCCGGTCGTGGTGCCGACCCCGAGGAAGCGCTGGAAGACGACGCCGACGCCGGACATCTGGCCGGCGACGTAGACGAACGACACCGTGATCGCGCACACGACGGCCACGAGGCGCGCCGTCTCGGAGTACCGGTCGCCGACGAAGTCCGGCACGGTGTACTTGCCGAACTTGCGCAGGTAGGGAGCGAGCAGGAGCGCGAGCAGGACGTACCCGCCGGTCCAGCCCATGAGGTAGACCGACCCGGCGTACCCGTTCTGGCCGAACGCGATGAGGCCCGCCATCGAGATGAACGACGCGGCGCTCATCCAGTCCGCGGCGATCGCGGCGCCGTTCGCGGGCGCCGGGATTCCGCCGCCGGCCACGTAGAAGCCCGACGTCGTGCTCACGCGGCTCCGGTAGGCGATCCAGATGTAGAGCGCGAACGTCACGCCGACGAAGACGAGGGTCCACAGCTGCACCGGGCTCACGAGTGGTGCACCTCCTCCTCGTACTCGGTGATCCCGAACTCGGCGTCGAGGCGGTCCATGCGCCACACGTAGACGGCGATGAGCACGACGAACGTGATGATCGAGCCCTGCTGGGCGAACCAGAAGCCCAGCGGCACGTCGAGGAACGAGACGGTGTTGAGGACGTCGACGAAGACGATCCCGGCTCCGAACGAGACGAGCGCCCAGATCGTCAGGAGCACGGCCATGAGCCTGAGGTTGCGGCGCCAGTAGGCGCGACGCTGGACAGCGTCCATCCACCCCTCCCCCGAGGGTCGGTGGCTCCCCGCCCCGTCGCGGAGGGCCGAAGCGCACATGCAAGCAGCAGCGTCGGATGTGGTCAAGATCACAGTCCAGGCGGTGAACAAATCGGCTCCTTCGGTCCGGTCGGCACCCCCGGGCCTGGTAGCCCGGCTGTGGAGGTGCCTAGAGTCACCCCTCATGACGCCGAGGACGCCGAAGCCGGCCGGTCGCCGTCGACCTGCGGGGCAGGCGCGGCTCCTCGGCGCGGCGGCGATGCTCGTGGTGGGTGCCCTGCTCCCGTGGCTCATGACCGCCGCCGGGCCCGTGGCCGGGATGCGCGGGCCGGGGGTGTGGACGCTCTACGCCGGGGTGCTCGCCCTCGCGGGCGGCCTCGTGCCGCACCGCCGGGTGGCCGCGGTCCACGGCGCTGTCGTTGGCGCCGTCGGCGTCGGCCTGCCGGTGTGGCAGGTCGTGCACGTCCTCGGCCTCGTCGGCACCGCCGGCTGGGCGCCCGGCCCGGGCCTCGTCATGACGGCCGGCGGGGGAGTGCTGGCGCTGACGGCCGCCGCCGTGCTGTGGCGCTCCCCGGCCGCGACCGCCTGAGCGCTCGGCAGGTGACCGCGCGCCGCCCGGTCTACCGTGACGGCGTCGGCGGACGGAGGTGGACGTGCACGTCGAGGTGCTCGAGGAGCGCGACCTGCGCTTCGCGGACGGCGTCCCGGTACGGGCGGCGTCGGCCGTCGCGCGCCTGGGGGACGGCTGGCTCGTCGCGCAGGACGACGCGACCTTCGCGGCATGGGTCCTGCCGCACGCCGTCGAACGCGTGCGCGTGCTGCCCCCCGTCCACGGGCTCGACACCTTCGAGGAGTCCCTCGGCACGAAGCGGCTCAAGCCCGACCTCGAGGCCGCGCTGGGCTGCCGGGTCGACGGGCGCGACGGCGTGCTGCTCCTCGGGTCCGGTTCGTCGGACGCCCGCACGCGGGGTGCCGTCGTCGACGCGTCGGGGCGTGCCGTCGTCGCCGAGCTCGCCGCGCTCTACGACCGGGTGGCCGACGTGCTGCGGGTCGACCGCGAGCTCCTCAACCTCGAGGGCGCGTGCCGCGTGGGCGACGTCGTGCGCTGGTTCCACCGCGGGGTGCCGGGGGCGGGCGACCCGACCCGCAGCGTCGACGTCGACGCGCGGGGACTCGCCGCGGTGGTGCTCGGCCGGGCGGACCCGGCGGAGGTGGGGCTCGGCTCGCCGCGGCACTACGACCTCGGCGAGGTCGACGGGGTGGGACTCGCCGTGACCGACGCCGTCCGCGTCGGGGACCAGGTCGTGGCGAGCGTCGCGGCCGAGGACACCGACGACCCGCGGCACGACGGCCCCGTCGTGGGCGCCGCGCTCGTGGTCCTCGAGGACGACCGCGTCGTGGCGAGAGCGCCGCTGCCGCACGTGCGCGGCCACGTGCCGAAGGTCGAGGGCCTCGCCACGGTCGCGGTCACCGGGGCGTCCGTCACGCTGCTCGCGACGGTCGACGACGACGACCCGGACGCCGCGTCGGCCGCGCTCGTCCTGCGCCTGGTGCGCTGAGGTGCCGGCCGGGTCGCGACCGCCACCGCTCGCGACCTACCGCGCCTCGCGTCACCGTGCGCGCCGCAGGACCTCCTCGGCGTGGCGGAGCACCGGCCCGTCGACCATCCGGCCGTCGTGCCGGAAGACGCCGCCGTGCTCCGCGCCGTGCGAGCGTGCCGCCTCGAGGACCTCGCGCGCCCACGCGACCTCGGCGTCGTCGGGCCGGTAGGCGCGTCGGACGACGGCGACCTGGGACGGGTGGATGCACGCGGTCGCGGTAAACCCGGACGCGACCGCGTCCCGCGCCTCGGCGTCGAGCCCGTCGACGTCGTCGACGTCGAGGTGGACCGCGTCGACCGCCGCGCGTCCGTGCGCCCGGGCCGCGAGGAGGACCACCGAGCGCGCGTGGCGCGCGACGTCCCGGTAGCGCCCGTCGGGCGTCCTGCTCGACGTGCCGCCGAGCGACGCCACGAGGTCCTCGGCGCCCCACATGAGGGCCACGACGCCGTCGGCGGCGGCGACCGACGGGGCGGCCAGCACGCCGCCCGCCGTCTCCACCAGCGCGACGACCCGCGCGTCGGGCAGCACGTCGAGCACCGCCGCGACGTCGTGCGGCCCCGAGCACTTGGGCACCATGACGGTGCGGTAGGACGTCGCGGCGAGCGCGGCGAGGTCCAGCGCACGATCCGGCTCGGTCGCGTTGACGCGGACCACGGTCCGGTCCGGATCGAGCCCGCTCGCGGCGACCGCCTCGCGGGCCACGGCCTTGCGGTCGGGTGCGACCGCGTCCTCGAGGTCCAGGACGACGGTGTCGGACCGGTCCGCTGCCTTGGCGAAGCGGTCCGGCCGGTCGCCCGGGCAGAACAGCAGCGCGGGGCCGAGCAGCGGCGGACCGGGCAGCGCCGGACCGGGCACTTCCGGATCGGGCACGGCGGCGCCGCGCCGCGCCCCGGTCCCCGTCACGGCGCGTCCCGGCAGCGCACGAGGACCGTCCGGGTCGCGGTCGCCACGACCGTGCCGTCCTGGTTGCGCCCGGTGTGCTCGAGCGTGACGACACCCTCGGCGGGACGGGACGCGGAGAGCCGCTTCGCCGCCACGACGGTCTCGGAGTACAGCGTGTCGCCGTGGAACAGCGGGTGCGGGAAGGCGACCTCGCCGAACCCGAGGTTCGCGACGATCGTGCCCTGCGTGAGCTGCCCGACGGACTGACCCACCATCGTCGCGAGCGTGAGCATCGAGTTGACGAGGCGCTGACCCCACGACTGGTCCGCCGCCCAGGCCGCGTCGAGGTGGAGGGCCTGCGTGTTCATCGTCAGGGTCGTGAACAGGACGTTGTCCGCCTCCGTGAGCGTGCGCCCGGGGCGGTGGAGGTACCGCGTCCCGGGCTCGAGCTCCTCGTACCAGAGCCCACGCTGCTCGACGTCCTTCACGCGACCCCCTCCGCGAAGCCCAGCTCGCGGGCGATGATCATCAGCTGGACCTCGGTGGTGCCCTCGCCGACCTCGAGCACCTTCGCGTCGCGGTAGTGCCGGGCCACGGGATTCTCGTTGAGGAAGCCGTACCCGCCGAAGATCTGCGACGCGTCGCGCGCGTTGGCCATCGCGGCCTCGCTCGAGACGAGCTTCGCGATGCTCGCGTCCATCTTGAACGGCACGCCCGCGACGATCTTGTGGGCCGCCTCGTAGGTCGCGAGCCGGGCGGCGTGCACCCGGGCCTGCATCCGCGCGAGGGTGAAGCCGATGTGCTGGTTGGTCCCGATGGGCCGGCCGAAGACGTGACGCCCGTGCGCCCACCGCATCGCCTCCTCGAGGCAGCCCTGCGCCGCGCCGGTGCACAGAGCCGCGAACGCGACGCGGCCCTCGTCGAGGTAGGTGAGGAAGTCCGCGTAGCCGCGGCCGCGCTCGCCGAGAAGGTTCTCCTCCGGCACCCGCACGCCGTCGAACTCGAGCGGATGCGTGTCCGAGGTGTGCCAGCCGACCTTGTCGTAGCTCGGGCCGACCGTGAAGCCCGGCGTGCCCGACGGGACGATGATCGCGCTGAGCTCCTTCTTGACCGTGCCGTCGGGGCGCCGGCTCTCGCCCGTGACGGCCGTGACCGTGACGAGGCTCGTGATCGCCGACCCGGAGTTGGTGATGAACTGCTTGGACCCGTCGATCACCCAGTCGCCGTCCTCGAGGCGCGCGGTCGTCCGGGTGCTGCCCGCGTCCGAGCCGGCACCGGCCTCGGTGAGCGCGAACCCGGCGAGCGCCTCACCGCGGGCCAGGGCCGGGAGCCACTCCTTCTTCTGCGCCTCGGTCCCGCGTCGGAAGATCGGCATGGCGCCGAGACCGACGCCTGCCTCGAGGGTCACGGCGATCGACTGGTCGGCCCGCGCGAGCTGCTCGACGGCGAGGCACAGCGACACGTAGTCCTTGCCCTGGCCGCCGTACTCCTCGGGGAACGGCAGGCCGAAGAGGCCCATCTCGCCCATCGTCGCGATGATGTCGTAGGGCAGCTCGCGCCGGGTGTCGTACTCGTACGCCGCGGGTGCGACGACCTCGTCGGCGAAGTCCCTCACCTGGTCGCGGAGCCGGCGCTGCTCGTCGGTGAGCTGGTCGATCATGCGGGTGTCCTCTCGTGGGCCTCGGCGGTGACGGTGGCCACCACCTGGTCGAGCGCCACCCGGTCGGCCGGTCTGACCGTGAGGGTGACGATGCCGTCGGACGGGGCGAGGACCCGGTGCTCCATCTTCATGGCCTCGACCGTCAGGAGTGCCTGCCCGGTGCGCACGAGGTCGCCGTCGGTGACGTCGACCGCGACGACCGTGCCGGGCATGGGGGAGCGGGCCTCGGGGACGCCGGGCCCGTCGTCGTCGCGGGCGCGTACCCGGCGCGCGCCGAGCGGGCCGGTCACGGTGAGCGCGTGCGTGGTGCCGTCGAGCGCGACCCACGCGGTCGAGCCGTCGAGCGCGAGGTGCACGGGTCGGGTCACGCCCGCGAGGGTCAGCCGGCCCCGCGTGCCGTCGAGGTGCAGCGACGCGGGCACCGGGTCGCCGTCGCCGATCGTGACCTGGGCCGCCCCGGCCGTGCCGGAGACGAGGACGGATGTGCCGTGACCGGGCCCGGACGCCACGGTGAGGGCGCGCGCCGCCCACCCGCCCGGGCGCCAGCCGTCGCACCGCCACGGGTCGGGCGACGCCGGCGGCCCGCACGTGAGCAGCGCCGCGGCCGCGAGGTGCGCGTCGCCGGGCGGCGCGAGGTCGAGGTCGTCGAGGCGCCGCTCGACGAGTCCTGTGTCGAGGCGTCCCGCGCGCACGTCGGCGTCGCCCACGAGCGCGCGCAGGACCTCGAGGTTGGTGCGGACCCCGAGGACCGTGGTCGCGGCGAGCGCGGCGTCGAGCCGGTCCAGGGCCTGGGCGCGGTCCGATCCCCACGCGACGACCTTGGCGAGCATCGGGTCGTAGTGCGCGCCGACGACGAGTCCCTCGCGCAGCCCGCTGTCGACCCGGACGCCGTCGCCCGCCGCCTCGGCGAGCGCGAGGACCGTCCCGGTCGTGGGCAGGAACCCGCGTGCCGGGTCCTCGGCGTACAGCCGGGCCTCGACCGCGTGGCCGACGAGGCGCACGTCGTCCTGCGCGACCGGGACGGGCCGGCCCGCCGCGACCACGAGCTGGCACTCGACGAGGTCCACGCCCGTGACGAGCTCGGTGACCGGGTGCTCGACCTGGAGCCGCGTGTTCATCTCCATGAACCACGCCTGCGTCGGGTCGTCGTCCGCGACGAGCAGCTCGACGGTGCCCGCGCCCACGTACCCGACGCTGCGCGCGACGGTGCACGCGAGCTCGCCGAGGCGCTCGCGGTCCTCGGGCCCGAGGAGGGGGGACGGTGCCTCCTCGACGACCTTCTGGTGACGGCGCTGGAGCGAGCACTCGCGCTCTCCGAGGTGCACGACGGTGCCGTGCACGTCGCCGAGGACCTGGACCTCGACGTGGCGGGGGCGCTCGACGAACCGTTCCAGCAGGAGGTCGTCGTCGCCGAACGCCGCCCGGGCGACCCGTCGGGCGGCGACGAGCGCGGCCGGCAGGTCCGCGGGGCGCCGCACGACCTCCATGCCCTTGCCGCCCCCGCCCGCCGAGGGCTTGACGAGCAACGGGAAGCCGACCGCGGTCGCCGCGTCGACGAGCTCGTCGTCCGTCATCCCCGGCCGCTCCGTGCCCGGGAGCACCGGCACGCCGGCGGCGGCGACGTGCGTGCGCGCGCGGATCTTGTCGCCCATGACCTCGAGCGCGCGCAGCCCGGGGCCGACGAGCACGACGCCGGCCCGTCCGCACGCGAGCGCGAGCGCGGGGCTCTCGGCGAGGAACCCGTAGCCGGGGTGCACGACGTCGGCGCCCGTCCTCAGCGCGGCGTCGACGACGGCGTCGACGTCGAGGTAGCTGTGCTCGGCCGCGGCCGGCCCGATGCGGACCGCGACGTCGGCCGCGCGGACGTGCGCCGCGTCGGCGTCGGCGTCGCTGTGGACGGCGACCGAGCGGATGCCCAGGCGCCGCAGCGTCCGGATGACGCGGCACGCGATCTCGCCGCGGTTCGCGACCAGGACCGTTCCGAACAGGGGTGCGGTGGTCATCGCGCTCACATCCGGAACAGGCCGAGGCGGGGCTCGGGCAGGGGCACGCGGGAGCAGACGTCGAGCGCCATGCCGAGCACCCGACGGGTGTCGAGCGGGTCGATCACGCCGTCGTCCCACAGCCGCGCGGTGGACCAGTAGGGGCTGCCCTGCGTCTCGTACTGCGCGCGGATCGGCGCGGTGAACCGCTCCTCGTCGGTGTCGCTCCACGCCTCGCCGCGTCCCTCGGCCTGCTCGCGGCGGATCGTGGCGAGGACCGACGCCGCCTGCGGGCCGCCCATGACGGAGATGCGCGCCTGCGGCCACATCCACAGGAAGCGCGGAGAGTACGCGCGCCCGCACATCGAGTAGTTGCCCGCGCCGAACGACCCGCCGATCACCACCGTGAGCTTGGGGACGCGCGTCGTCGCGACGGCCGTGACCATCTTGGCGCCGTGCTTGGCGATGCCGCCCGCCTCGTAGTCGCGGCCCACCATGAACCCGGAGATGTTCTGCAGGAACACCAGCGGGATCCCGCGCTGGTCGCACAGCTCGACGAAGTGCGCGCCCTTGAGCGCCGACTCCGAGAAGAGGACGCCGTTGTTCGCGACGACGCCGACGCGGTGCCCGTGGATGCGGGCGAACGCGGTGACGAGCGTCGCGCCGTACTCCCGCTTGAACTCGTGCATCTCGCTGCCGTCCACGACGCGCCGGACGACCTCCCGCACGTCGTACGGGGTCTGCAGGTCCACCGGGACCACGCCGTACAGGTCCTCGACCGGCAGGACGGGCTCGCGCGGCTCGGCGACGTCCCACACCGGGGCGGACGGACGCGGGAGCGTCGCGACGACGTCCCGCACGATGCGCAGCGCGTCCACGTCGTCCTCGGCGAGGTGGTCGGTGACGCCCGACGTGCGCGTGTGCAGCTCGCCGCCGCCGAGCTCCTCGGCCGTGACGACCTCGCCCGTCGCGGCCCGCACGAGCGGGGGACCGCCGAGGAAGATCGTCCCCTGGTCGCGCACGATCACCGTCTCGTCGCTCATGGCCGGGACGTACGCACCGCCCGCGGTGCACGAGCCCATGACGCACGCGACCTGCGGGACCCCCGCGGCCGACATGCGCGCCTGGTTGTAGAAGATGCGGCCGAAGTGCTCGCGGTCGGGGAAGACCTCGTCCTGCATCGGCAGGTAGGCCCCGCCGGAGTCGACGAGGTAGATGCACGGCAGCCGGTTCTCGAGCGCGACCTCCTGGGCCCGCAGGTGCTTCTTGACCGTCATCGGGTAGTACGTGCCGCCCTTGACGGTCGCGTCGTTCGCGATGACGAGGACGTGACGGCCGTGCACGAGCCCGATGCCCGCCACGACGCCCGCCCCGGGCGCCTCGTCGTCGTACATGCCCGTCGCGGCCAGCGGCGCGAGCTCGAGGAACGGGCTGCCCGGGTCCAGGAGCGCGTCGACGCGGTCGCGCGGGAGCAGCTTGCCGCGTGCGACGTGCCGCGCACGGGACGCCTCTGACCCGCCGAGCGCCGCGGTGCGCAGGCGCTCGCGCAGGTCCTCGACGAGCGCGCGCTGCGCGTCGGCGGTGCTGCGGTACGTCGGGTCGGCAGGGTCCGCCGTCGTGGCCAGGAGGGTCACCGTTGACGCCTTCCGGTGGTCGGTCGTGCGAGCACGATCTGAGTTAACGACTGCTAACTGAAAGGACGCTAGTGTGCGACGAGCGCCGTGTCCACGCGACGCACCCGCGCACGACGACGACCGAACGGTCGCCGCCGGGGAGGAGCCGCACCCGTGCCCGACGCCGTCCGCGAGCGCCCGACGGCCCGCAGCCGCGCCAAGGACGACCGCCGCACCGCGCTGCTCGCGGCGGCCGCGCGGCTCTTCGCGCTGCGCGGCTTCGACGGCGTCTCGATCGAGGACCTCGGCGCCGCCGCGGGCGTCAGCGGGCCGGCGGTGTACCGGCACTTCCCCAGCAAGCAGGCGGTCCTCGCAGCCCTGCTCGTCGAGGCGAGCGCGCGGCTGCACGAGGGAGGGCTCGCCGTCGTGGCGGACGCCGACGGCGACCTCGACGCGCTCGGTTCGCTCGTGCGCTTCCACGCCGACTTCGCCCTCGGCCGGCCCGACGTCATCCGCGTGCAGGACCGCGACCTCGAGTCGCTCGCCGACGACGAGCGGCGCACCGTCCGGACGCTCCAGCGCTCGTACGTCGAGCTCTGGGTCGGGGTCCTGGCGCGTCTGGCGCCCGACGTCGACCCCGCGCACCTGAGGGTGCGCGCGCACGCGACCTTCGGCCTGCTCAACTCCACGCCGCACAGCGCGGCGGGCGTCCCGGCCGCGGCCGTCCGGCCCCTCCTGGAGACCATGGCGCTCGCGGCCCTCGGCCACGGCGGCTCCTGAGCGCCCCGGGCGGGCCCGACGCGCAGGCCTGTGGGTCGGCCGGGTCCGGGCGACCCGACCGACCCACCGGCACGTCCTCAGACGAGCGTGAGCGTCGCGCCCGGTGACGCGAGCACCGCGCCCACGTCGGCGAGGTACCGGGACGCCTGCTCGCCGTCGACCAGCCGGTGGTCGAAGGAGACGCTCAGCGTCATCACGCTGCGCAGCGCGATCTCGCCCTCGTGCTCCCACGGACGGCGGCGCACGGCACCGGTCGCGAGGATCGACGCCTCACCTGGCACGAGGATCGGGGTCCCCGCGTCGACGCCGAAGACGCCGATGTTGGTGATCGTCGTCGTCCCGCCGACGAGCGCCCTCGGCTCGGTCGTCCCCTCGCGCGCTGCGGCGGTCAGGTCGGCGAGCGCCGAGGCGAGCGCGACCAGGTCCATCGCGTCGGCGTCGTGCACCACGGGCACGAGCAGCCCACGCGGCGTGGCGGCAGCGACGCCGAGGTGCACGTAGTCGCGCTCGACGACCTCGCCGGCCTCCTCGTCCCACCGTGCGTTGAGCGTGGGGTTGCGCCGCAGCGCGAGGAGGACCGCCTTAGCGACGAGCGTCAGCAGGGTCACCCGGGTGCCCGAGAAGCGACGGTCCTGCCGCAACCGCTCGAGGAGCTCGAGGCTCGGCGTGACGTCGACCGTGAGGAACTCGGTCGCGTGCGGCGCCGTGAACGCGCTCGCGACCATCGCCTCGGCGGTCCGCCGCCGCACACCCGTGACCGGGACGCGCCGCTCGCGCGCCCCGGGCTGCGCGGACGTGGCGCCGCCGACGGCGTCGGT
>JAUZVJ010000063.1:0-15052 GCA_031844515.1 Actinotalea sp. AC32
CGCCAGGCCCACCGAGCCGTCGAGATACGGCTTCGTGTCGGCGTGTCACGGGACCCGCCGACACGAACCCTGATCTCGACGCGAACGGAGGGTCTCAAGGACGGACGTGCGGAGCAGCATGGGGGGATGGACGTCTTCGACCCCGCCCGCGCCGTCGCCGACCTGCTCACCGTCCGCCGCGCCTTCGGCGAACCCGTCCGGGAGGGTGGCGTGACGATCGTCCCCGTCGCCCGCGTCATGGGCGGCAGCGGTGGCGGGTCGGGGACCGGACCGGCGCCGACCGGCTCGCGTCCGCGGCGTCGTGAGCGGGCGGCCGACGTCGCCCGGGCGATCGCCGACGACGCCGCCGCGGTCGACGACGCCGCCGCCGCGGTCGACGCCGCCGCGGGCGAGTCGACCGGCTCCGGGGGCGGGCTGGGCATGCGGGTCCAGCCGCTCGGCGTGTACGTGATCAGCGGGTCCGACGTCACGTGGCGCCCCGCGCTCGACCTTCAGCGCGTGATCGCCGGGGGCCAGGCCGTCGGGTCGCTCGCGCTCGTCGTGGTCCTCGTCGGGATCCTGCGCCGGCGCCGCTGACCGGCCCGGACGGGCTGCCGGCCCCGCGCCCGCCTCGGGGCACGCGCGGCTCGGAGCCGTCCCCGCCCGAGCCTCCCGGCCCCGCGACCCGCGCAGGAGCACACTGGCTCATGCGATGGGCGGCGGTGCTCCGGCTGCTCGGCGTCGCGGCGACCGTCGTCGTCGCGGGCGTCGTGGCGGCGGTGTCGTGGCGCGACGGGTGGTTCGTCGCAGTGCTCGTGGGTGTGCCGCTCGTCGCCGCGGGCGCCGTGCTCCTCGCGACCACCCGGAGGGCCGGCGTGGCCGTCCTGACGTGGGTGGCCGCCGTCGTCGTGCTCGGCTGGTCCGTCGTGACGGGGCTCGGCACGGGAGGGTGGTTCGCAGGTCCCGGGATCGTGCTGCTCGCGGCGGCGGTCGCGACGTCGGCGCAGCCGACCTCCGGGGGTGCACGGCGCCGCGCACGCGGCTGACCCGTCCACCTCGAGCGTCTTGACCCCTCACCGGTGCGGTCCTAGCGTCCGAGGTGTCCGACCACCGGAGGCTCGCATGAGCGCCGCCGTCACCGCCGACGACCTGCACGACCTCCGCACCCGTGTCGTGGGGCGGGTCACCGGCCCGGACGACGCCGGCTACGACGCGGCCCGCGCGATCTGGAACGCGATGGTCGACCGGCGTCCGGCCGTCGTCGTCCGCGCGGCGGGACCGGGGGACGTCGCGCCGACCGTCGCGTTCGCTCGCCGACGGGGCCTCGACCTCGCGGTCCGGGGCGGCGGGCACAACGTCGCCGGCAACGGGACCGTCGAGGGCGGCGTGGTGCTCGACCTCGCCGACCTGCACCGCGTCGACGTGGATGCCGGTGCGCGCACCGTGCGGGTCGAGGCGGGGGCGACGCTCGCGCACGTGGACGCGGCGACCACACCGCACGGTCTCGCCGTCCCGCTCGGCGTCGTCTCGGGGACCGGGGTCGCCGGCCTGACGCTGGGCGGGGGAGTCGGCTGGCTGACGCGTGCGCACGGGCTCACGGCCGACGCCGTGGTCGCGGTCGAGCTCGTCACGGTCGACGGCGAGACGGTCACGGCCGACGCCGACCACCGCCCGGACCTCTTCTGGGCGCTGCGCGGCGGCGGCGGCAACTTCGGCGTCGTCACCGCGTTCACGTTCCGCGCGCACCCGCTCGGTCCCGAGGTGCTCGCCGGGAACCTCGTCTACGGCATGGACAGGTGGCGCGACGCGTGGACCGCGCTGCGCACGTGGACGAGCGACCTGCCGGACGAGATGACGACGATCACGACGACGCTCTCGCCGCCCCCGGTCCTCGAGGCGGGCGACGAGCCGCTGCTGGTCGTCGGGGTCGCCTGGGCCTCGCCCGACCGGGCGAGCGGGGCGGCGCTCGTGGACCGGCTCCGACGGCTCGCCCCGCCCGACGTCGACGACGAGGTCGGGGACGTCGACTGGCGCGCCTGGCAGTCCGCGTTCGACCCGGTGTTCCCCAAGGGCGTGCGCGCGTACTGGCGCAACACGTCGTTCGACGCGCTCGACGACGAGGTCGTCGACGTGCTCGTGCGCCGGGGGACCGAGCAGCGATGGGTCGGCACCGCGTTCGACGTGCACCACATGGGCGGCGCGTTCGGCCGGGTGCCCCAGGCCGCGACGCCCTTCCCGCGGCGGTCCGCGCGGTTCTGGCTCAACATCTACGGCTTCTGGTCCGACGCCGCCGACGACGACCGGCGGATCGCGTTCGTGCGCGGCATGTCCGACGAGATGACGCCGCTCGCGTCGGGCGGGCGGTACGTGAACTTCGAGGGCCACCAGCCGCCCGGTCACCGCCCGGTCGACCTTCGCGCGGTGTACGGCGAGGCCGCCTACTCCCGGCTCGTCGACGTCAAGCGCCGCTACGACCCCGAGAACGTGCTCCGCGTCAACACCAACATCCCGCCCGGGTGAGCCCGCGGTCCGCCGCGGTGCCCGAACCACCTCAGCGTGCGCGCGCCACCTCGACCGCCGGCTGCCCCGTCAGCAGCCCGGCGACCTCCGCTGCGGGCATCGGTCGCGCGAGGTGGAAGCCCTGGAGGCGGTCGCAGCCGGCGTCGCGCAGCGCCGCGAGCTGCTCGGCGGTCTCGACGCCCTCGGCGACGACGGACAGGCCGAGCGCGCGAGCCATCGCGAGGATCGCCGTCACGAGCGGGCCGCAGTCGCCGTCGGACCCGATGGTCCGGACGAACGACCGGTCGATCTTGAGCTCGGACACGGGCAGGACGCGCAGCCGCGCGAGGGCCGAGTGGCCCGTGCCGAAGTCGTCGATCGACAGGTGGACGCCGAGGGCGCCCAGCTCGCCGAGCACCGCACCGACCGCGGGGTCCTCGGCCATGAAGAGGCTCTCGGTGACCTCGAGCGTGAGGAGCGACGGTGCGAGGCCGCTGGTCGCGAGTGCGTCGGCGACCACCTCGACGAACCCGTCCGCCTGGAGCTGGCGCACCGAGACGTTGACCGACATGCCGACGTCGACGCCGTGGTCCTGCGCGAACGCCACGGCCTGGCGGCACGCGGTCCGCAGGACCCACTCGCCGATGACGAGGATCGTGCCGCTCGCCTCGGCGACGGGGATGAAGCGTCCCGGGGGGACCGTGCCCCACGAGGGGTGCTCCCAGCGGACGAGCGCCTCGAGCCCCGCGACCGATCCCGTCCGCGCGTCGACGACGGGCTGGTACTCGAGCCGGAGCTCCTCGCGGCGTGCCGCGTGGCGGAGGTGGTTCTCGAGGCGCAGCCGCTCCTGGGCCTGGCGCAGCAGGTCCTCGCGGTAGACCTGGACCGTGCCCTTGCCCGCGGCCTTCGCGGCGTACATCGCCAGGTCCGCGCTGCGCAGCAGGGACGTCGCGTCGGTGCCGGCGGTGCTCGTGCTGATCCCGATGCTCGTCGTCGTCCGCAGCGCGAGCCCGAGCACGTGGAAGTCGCGTGCGAAGGCGGCCAGGACGCGCTCGGCGAGCTCGGCCGCGGCGGCCTCGTCGGCCCCGGGCAGGATGACCGTGAACTCGTCGCCGCCCAGGCGCGTCACGGTGCCTGCCTCGCCCACGACGTCGCCCAGACGCGCCGCGGCGGCCGCGAGGAGCGCGTCGCCGGTCTCGTGGCCGAGCGAGTCGTTGACGAACTTGAAGTCGTCGAGGTCGAGCATGATGACCGCGAGCCGCGCCCGTGTGCCCGTGGCGGTCGCCTCCTCGTGCAGCTCGGCCACGCGGCGCAGGAACAGCGCGCGGTTGCCCAGGCCCGTCAGCGGGTCCTCGAACGCCATGCGGCGCATCTGACGCAGCGTCGTCTGCAGCCGGTCCGCGAGCCGGCGCTGCTCGCCCAGATCGCCCGTGAGCAGCAGGAACCGCAACGAGACCAGGCACGACGTGACGATCGCGACCGTGACGAGGAGGGTCGCGTCGCCCGGGTGGCGCGCGATGAGCACGAGCGGGACGACCGTCGCGGCGAGCAGCAGGGCGTGGCGGGCGTACCGGCCGGCCGGCGCGGGCGGCGCCGTCGGGGCCTCGTCGTCGCGGCGCAGGAGGCCCGGCAGCGCGGGGTGCGCGGCCAGCGCCGCGAACGCCGTGTAGGAGAGCATCCACGTGGCGGTCAGCGGCCCCGTCGGGTCGAACGTGCCCTGCGCGATCTGGAGGCCGTACACCGCGTCGGCCGCGGCCTCGACCGTGATCCACACGAGCAGCAGCGCGCCCGCGGGGGTGCGCAGCATCCGCCCCGAGACCGCGAGGCGCGCGACGAGCGCGAGGAGGAGCAGGTTCGCGGTCGGGTACATGAGCGTGACGGCGCGCTCGACGAGGCTCGTCGCGGAGGCGACCGCCGGCCCGATGAGGACGACCCAGATCACGGCGGTGGCCGACGTCGTCACGATGAGGGAGTCCGTCAGCGCGAGCCGGCTCTCGACCCGCTCGTCGTGCGACGAGGCCCGCAGGACCGCGACCAGGAACACGCCGTACAGGACGAACGCGGCGAGGAAGACGCCGTCGACCACGGACGGGTACGGCAGCTCGTGGCCGAGCGCGACGGGAGCGCCGAACCAGGCGGTCATGGCGACCGCGTAGAGCGCGACGCCCGCCCACAGCGCCTGCAGGAGGGTGCGCGACCGCCCGGTCGCGGCGCGGACCTGCGGCCCGAGCAGCACGGCCGTGGCGACGAACGGCACGAGGAACGCGGCGACCTGCAGGCCGCTGCCGGGGCGTGCGAGGAGGAAGGTGATGACGACCGCGAGCCCGGTCACGAGGACGGCGACGACGCGCGGGGTCAACGCGGTCCACCCCCAGGGCTCGGCTGCTGCGACGGGCACGCCGGCGCAGGGCACGACGGCGGCGTACGTCCCATCGACCGCGGGCGGCGGGAGTTGACCCCCCGCCGCCCGCGCGAGCGGGTGACTCAGACCCGGACGGGCTCCGACCCCGTGCCGGGGGCGGACGCGGCGTCGGCAGGCGCCTGCACGCCGATGCCCCACACGAAGACCGGCTCGGTGCCGTTGACCGCGTGGTCGCCGACGACCTTGGCCTTGAGGGTCCACGGGTTGTGGGTCGCGACCGTCCGGGCGTTGCGCCAGTGACGGTCCAGCGCCTTGGCCGTGCTCGTCGACGACGCGCCGAGGGCGTCGAAGATCGACCCGACCGCCTGCGGCACGAGCGTGCTGAGCACGACCTGCGCCTGCGCCGTCTCGAGCTCCGTCTGCACGTTCACCGCGTGCTCGGCGTCGGCGTCGAGGTCCCGCGCGGCGAACGCGGCGTCGATCGCGTCGGCGGCCCGCAGCGCGGTCGCGGTCGCGACGTAGGCGACCGCCCGGATCTGCCCCACGGTTGCCAGGGCCTGCGGGTCGTGCCGCACGAGGGTCGCGTTGTTGTGCGTGAACGCCCGGGTGCGGCTCCGGACCTGGTCGGCGGCGTCGCGCGCCGCGGCGTGCGCGATCCCCGCGAGCGTCGCGAGGTGGAAGTGCTGGTAGAGCGCCGTCTGGTAGCGGAACCGGCTCTCGAACTCGAAGACGGCGTCGGGATCGACGCGCGCACCGTCGAAGATCGTCGTGCCGGTCCCGGTGAGGCGCTGCCCGAACCCGTCCCAGTCGTCGAGGATCGTCACGCCGTCCTGCCGTGCCCGGACGATGACCGCGACGTCGGACCCGTCGGGCCGCTTGGCGACCGCGTCGATCCAGTCCGCGAAGATCGAGCCCGTCGTGTAGAACTTGCGGCCCGTGAGCGTGAGGTCGTCGCCCGACCCGTCGAGCACGGTGGCCACACCGCCCGCACCCGGCTCGGTCCAGGCGTTGCCGGCGAGCTCACCGGACGCGAACCGACGCAGCCACGCGCTCCGGTCCTCGTGGGGGTGGTGGTAGAGCTGGTCCTCGACGAGCGCGAAGTGGCCGCGCAGCGCCTGGACGACGTTGCTGTCGGCCGTCGCGAGGTCCACGAGCAGGCGCGTGAGCTCGGCCCACGTCAGGCCGTCGCCCCCGAGCTCGACGGGGATGCGGGCCGCGCCGAAGCCTGCGGCGCGGAGCCACTCGACCTGCTCGAACGGCAGGGTGCGGGTGAGCTCGGCGTCGACGGCTCGGGCCGCGATGCGCTCGAGGACGGGACGGTACTTCTCGACGGCGGCGTCGTAGCGGGTGCCGGTCATGGGGAAACCTCCGGGATGCGTGATGGACGGTCTGGCTGGTCGTGCTGGGTCGGGGCCTCCGGCAAGAGGCCGTGGGTGGACGGTGGTCGCCCTGCGTCTCGGCGGCGGCCGACGACGGCGGGGCGGGCTCGGGTGGAGCGGCGGCCGGGGGCGCGCGCCGGCCGGGGCGTGCCCGCCGGCGGCGGGCGCGGCGGCACGACGGGGCGGGCGGGCGCGGGCTCGCCCAGGGCTCGCGTCGGTGGCCGGAGCCGACGGTCAGTCGCGCTGCACGCGCGGGACCATCAGGGACCCGGGAGGGTCAGCGGCGGGGCGCCGCGACCTGCCCGGGGCTGCACATTCGCGTGCCGGCGGCGTCGCGCGGCACGTGCGGCAGGTGGCGGGTCATGTCCGGGAGGATGGCAGCCGTCTCACCGACCGCCAAGACGCGTCCCGGTGCGTGGGACGACGACGGCCGGCCGGTCCTCGTCGGACCGGCCGGCCGTGGTCGCGGTGCGGGGAGCGTCCTGGGCGCCGGGCACCTGGTCGGCGCCGGGCGGGCCCGCGCGCCCGGCGGGCTCAGGCGTCCGAGCCGCGGCCGTTGCCGTTGCCGCCGCCCATGCGGACGCCCATGCCCATGCCGTTGCCGTTCCCCCTGCCGTTCGAGCGGCCGTCGCCCATGCGCATCCCGCCGACGACCTCCTCGTCGACGAGCGCGGTGAAGCGCTCGGTGAGCTGTGCGGCCCGCTCGTCGGCCTCCTCCTGCGTGAGGCGGCCCTCCTCGACGGCCGTCGCGAGGTGCTCGGTCGCGGCCGCGACGAGCGCGGCGACCAGGACGTCCTCCTCGACCCCCTGCGCCTGGGCGACCGACGCGAGCGTCGCGCCGTCCTCCGCGAGCGCGTCGCGCAGCTCGTCGGTGGTGAGGCCGAGCGTCTCGGCGGCGACGTCGAGCGCGAGCCCGCGGGCGTGCCCGAGCCCCAGGCCGCGCGAGTGGCCGAACCCCGGGCCCTTGCCCTCGCCCCGTCCGGGTGCGAGCGCCGCCGACGCGTCGAGCGTCTCGGCGACGCGGTCGGCCTGCTCGTCCGTGAGCGTCCCGTCGTCGACGAGGCCCGCGAGCGCGTCGCGGATCGCCTCGACGTGACCCGTCGTCGTGCTGGCGCCGTCGTCCTCGGCCGCCGACGCGGCGGCCGCGAGGCCGAGCCCCGCGACGCCGATGGTCCCCGCGACCCCGGCCGCCACGATCTTCCTGCTGATCCTCATGGTCGTCTCCTCCTCGTTCGCCGGGACCTGCGCCGGACCTGCCGACGGGACCACTGTGCTCCCACTGGCTGGGACCCCGCTGTGACGACCCTGTGAGCTCGCCGACCGCCAGACCCGGGAACCACCCGTCCGGCCCACCCCGGTCCGGCCCACCCCCCGTCGAGATGAGGGTTGGGGTCGGCGTGTCGTGCGACACGCCGACCGCAACCCTCATCTCGACGAGCGCATGGCTAGCGTCGCTGGTGGCACGACGAGGGGAGCGACCATGACGAGCCGGCCCGACGGACGACGTGTGGCGGTCGAGGTGGCCGTCCAGGACGTGGCCGGTGCGCGGGTCGCGGCGCGGGCCGGTGCCGACCGGGTCGAGCTGTGCGCGGCCCTCGGCGCGACGGGTGGTGTGACGCCCGGACCGGGGCTCGTCGCGCGCGTGCTCGAGGCGCTGGCGGACGTGGGTGGACCCGGCGCGCTCGGCGTGCACGTGCTCGTGCGACCGCGGCCGGGCGGCTTCGTGCACGACGCCGACGAGGCCGACGTGCTCGTCGCCGAGGTGCGGTCGGCCGTCGCGGCGGGCGCCGCGGGCGTCGTCGTCGGTGCGCTCACCGGGGCCGGGGTCGTCGACGCGGCCCTCGTCGCGCGGCTCGTCGACGCGGCGGACGGGCGGGAGGTGACGTTCCACCGCGCGTTCGACGTGGTCGCCGAGCCCCTGCGCGCCGTGGACCGGCTCGCGGACCTCGGCGTCGCGCGGGTCCTGACGTCCGGGGGTCGACCCCGCGCGGTCGACGCGACCGCCGAGCTGCGCACGCTGGTCGCGCACGCGGCGGGCCGCCTGCAGGTGATGGCCGGCGGGGGAGTCGCGCCGGGGGACGTCGCCCGGCTCGTGCGCACAGGGGTCGACGCGGTGCACCTCTCGGCCCGGGCGTCCGTGCCCGACCGCGGCCCGGCGGGGCCCGGCGGCGGGGCGGGTGGGGACCTCGACGTGACCGATGCGGCGCTGGTCGGGCAGGCCGTCGCCGCTGCGGCGACCGGGTGATGAGACCGGGCCCATCTGGGACTTACTGACAGGTCGGAAAGTGTGGTTTGCTCCCGATGGGCCCGGTCTCATCGCCGCGAGCGGCCCCTCCGGTCGAACCCGACCGTCCGCTCCGGCGTCGCCGTGCCGTCCGCAAGTCACTCGACGGAGAGGACCTCGCATGGACTCCCACCAGCCTCGGCGCCGACGCGCCCGCATCGCCGCGCCGGCGGTGCTCGTCGCCGCCGCGACGGCGGTCGCCTCGTCGGCCGCCGCTGCACCGCCACGGCCCGCCGGGCCGCCCGACCTCGGGTCCGACGTCGTCGTCCTCGACCCGAGCATGTCCACGGACGAGATCCAGGCGACGTTCGACGAGATCCACTCGCGCCAGGTCGACGCCGAGATGGGAACCGACCGCTACAGCCTGCTCTTCCTGCCCGGCGAGTACGGCTCGGCCGAGGACCCGCTGCAGATCCAGGTCGGCTACTACACCGAGGTCGCAGGCCTGGGTGCCTCGCCGTCGGACGTGACGATCCACGGCAAGATCGAGACCTACAACCGCTGCCTGTCCGACGACCCGGCCAACCCGAACTGCATCGCGCTGGTCAACTTCTGGCGCACGCTGTCCAACCTCACGCTGGACATCGAGGGTGCGGGCCAGGACGGCTGCCGCGCGTCGGCCAACTTCTGGGCCGTCTCGCAGGCCGTGTCGGTGCGCCGGGTCGACGTCCGCGCCGGCGAGGGCGACCCGGCCTTCTCGCTCATGGACTACTGTACCGCCGGCCCGCAGTACGCGAGCGGCGGCTTCATCGCCGACTCGCGCTTCGGCGACGTCATCAACGGCTCCCAGCAGCAGTGGCTCACGCGCAACAGCGAGGTCCGCAGCTGGTCCAACGCCGTGTGGAACCAGGTGTTCGCGGGCGTCGAGGGTGCCCCCGACGACGCGTCCTTCCCCGACCCGCCGTACACGACGCTCGACGAGACCCCGCTGAGCCGTGAGAAGCCGTACCTGCACGTCGACGACGACGGGCGGTGGGCCGTGCGCGTCCCGTCCGCGCACGAGGGCACGCGCGGCATCACGTGGGCCGACGGCGAGACGCCGGGCCGGACGGTCCCGCTGAGCGACTTCTACGTCGCGTCGCCGGACGACTCCGTCCAGCACATCAACAGCCAGCTCGCGCGGGGCAAGCACCTGCTCCTCACGCCGGGCGTCTACGACGTCGCGCGCACCATCGAGGTCCGCCGTGCGGGCACGGTCGTGCTCGGCATGGGGCACGCGACGCTCACCGCCGTCGACGGCGCGGTGCCGATGCGCGTCGCCGACCGTCCCGGCATCGTCGTCGCGGGCGTCACGATCGACGCGGGCACCGAGGAGTCCCCCGTGCTGCTCCAGGTCGGCGGCGACCGCCGCGGCGACGGCCACGCGTGGGGCCGCAGCGGCCGGGGTGAGCTCGACCCGATCACGCTGAGCGACGTCTACTTCCGGGTGGGCGGTCCGCACGTCGGGCGCACCGACGTCGCACTGCAGATCGACGCCGACGACGTCCTCGTCGACCACACCTGGGTGTGGCGCGCCGACCACGGCGTCGAGGGCTTCACCGAGGGCGTCAACGGCGACACCGAGCGCTGGCGCACCAACACGGGCCGCAACGGCGTCGTCGTGAACGGCGACCGCGTCACCGCGACGGGCCTGTTCGTCGAGCACTTCCAGGAGCACAACACGATCTGGAACGGCGAGGACGGCCGCGTCGTGCTCTACCAGAACGAGCTGCCGTACGACCCGCCGACGCAGGCCGACTGGACCGAGCCCGACGGCACGCTCGGCTGGGCCGGCTACAAGGTCGGCGACGACGTGCGGACCCACGAGCTGTGGGGCGGCGGGGTCTACGTGTTCAACCAGAACAACCCGTCGATCGTCACCGAGAACGGGTTCGAGGTGCCGCAGACCGAGGGCGTCCGCCTCAACCACGTCATGACCGTCAACCTGAGCGCCGGCACCATCCGGCACGTCGTCAACGGCGTGGGCGGTCAGGTCGACAACACGAACACGGGTCAGCCCGCGTACGTCGTCAGCTACCCCTGACGTCCGGACGGCTCGGGTGCGCGGCGTGCCGCGCACCCGAGCCGACCAGGACGTGACCGACGGAGGGTCGCCCGCGCGCCGCGCTGGGCGACCCTTCGTCGTCGGCAGGGTCGGCAGGGTCGGCAGGGTCGGCAGCGTCGGCGGGGTCGGCGGGCCCGGAGCGTCGGCGGCACCGCCCGCGCGGGCCCGCGGCCGCCGCCCGTTCGGTCCCGCGCCCGCGTCGCGCGCGCCGGCCCGCCCTCCGCACAGGCGGCAGGCGTACAGTGGGCGCAGGCCCGGGACGCACGCCTTCAGCTCGACGGCGGACCACCCGGCGCCACCGAGGAGGGCGTCATGCCCACCCAGCCCGAGGCCACCCGCCACCAGCCGGCTGCGGCCGGCACCACGCGTCACGCGGAGACGTCCGCCACGCGTCGAGGTCCGTCGCCGTCGGCGACCCGGACCGGCAGACAGGGACGTAACCGCACGCGCGCCGGAGCGGCGTGGGTCGGCATCTGCGTCGCCGCGCTCCTGCTCGTGGCGCTCATCGTCTTCATGCTCCAGAACACCGGACCCGTCGAGGTGACGTTCCTCGGGATGACCGGCACCGCCCCGCTCGGCCTCACGCTGCTCATCGCCGGCGTCGGCGTCGGGCTCGTGGCGCTCGTCATCGGGACGACGCGCATCACCCAGCTCCGGCACCGCCTCGGCGCCGGTCGCACCCCGCGGTGACCCGCGGCGCACCGCCGCCGCCCGACGTCCTGCCCACCCCGCGCCTGCGGCGTGGTCACCCGTAGTACCGCGCACCACGAGCCGATCGGCGCTGACCCCATGCTGCACACCCCCGCACCCTCCGCCGGCCCCGCCACCGAGGCCCCCGCCGGCACGACCACGGTCGCCGGGTCGCCCGCCGACGAGACCGTCACCACGGTCCCGAACGGGCACCTGCGCCTCACCTCCGTGCTCGCCTCGGGGCTGCCCGCCGAGGTCGGGACGCCCGACGAGCCGCGCCGGTACACGGTGCCCGCGGTGTTCTCCCGTCAGGTGGGCCCGCGCGAGAAGGCGTATCTCGAAGACCCCTCGACGGCCCGCCGGCTCGCCGCGGACGGCCACCCCGGCGTCGAGCTGCGGGTCTCCGACCGTCGACTCCTCATCGGGAACACGACCCTCGCCGAGCTGCGCGACGGGCTCGCGACGCGGATCGCCGGGTTGCTGCGCGAGATGGGTGACGCGATGGCCGAGGAGCAGACACGGCTCGACGACGAGCGCAGCGAGCGACTGGTCCACGAGCAGGAGCGTGCGGCAGCGGTCACCGCGATGGCCGCGGACATCCGCTTCGACTGACGGTTCCGCGGCGCTGACGCGGGTCGCGTCAGCGCCGCGCGGGTCCGGTCGCGGCGTCGTCGTCGTCTGTGCCCTCCGGGCCCCGCGGGCCGTCCGTGCCGTGCCCGTCGTCGACCGTCGGGTCCTCGTCGGCGTGCGCGATGTGCCGCAGCTCGCGCCAGATGAGCACGACGAACACCGCCGAGCCGACGAACGCGAACCAGAACGGCGCCGTGACGCCCGAGCGCTGCGCGAGCGCACCACCGATGCCCGAGCCGACGACGAGCCCCCCGAACACGCCGACCATGTTGACGCTGCCGACGCGGCCCTGGAGTGCGCTCGGCACCGCGCGCTGGCGCACGGTGGTCGACGTCGTGCCCCACACGAACGCGTGCGCCCCGAACACCACGAAGATCACCATCGCGACCCAGGCCTGACGCGTCAGGGCGAGTGCGAGGTGCGTGAGCGTCTCGATGACCAGGCCGATCCGCATGAGGTCCGCGAGGCTCACGCGGCGCGTGATCCAGCCGTACGCGGCGGTGCCCGCCAGGCCGCCCACCGCGCTCAGCGTCGTGAGCAGCCCGAAGCCGACCGCGCCCATCCCGAGGCGCTCGGTCGCGTACAGGACGAGGACCGACCACGCGGCACCGAACGTGATGTTGAACGTGAAGATCGTCAGGACGAGCGTGCGCACCGCGGCGTGGTGGCGGACCCAGCGGAAGCCCTCCGCGATGTCGTGACCCAGGTGCGTCCCGGTGCGCTCAGGCCGGCCGTGCGCGGGCAGCACGAGGCGCGACGCGAGCACCGCGCCGAGCGCGACGAGGACCGCCTGGCTCGCGAACGGCCACACGACGCCCGCGGCGAAGAGCGCGGCGCCGAGCGGTGGCCCGGCGAGCTGGTTCATCGTGATGAACCCCGTCTGCAGCCGTGCGTTCGCGACGCCCAGGTCGACGCGGCGCACGAGCATCGGCAGGAGGGTCTGGGCGGCGTTGTCGGCGAACACCTCGGCCGTCGCGAGCGCGAACAGCGTCGCCAGGACGACCCCGACGGGCACCTCGCGCGTCGTCAGGGCGAGTGCGAGGACGACGAGCATCACGGCGCGCGCGAGGTCGACCGCGACGACGAGGAGGCGCCGGTCCAGCCGGTCCGAGAGCGCGCCCGCGAGCAGCCCGAACAGCAGCGGCGGCAACCACTGCAGGGTCGCGGCGAGCGCGACGACGAAGGGGGAGTCGGTCAGCGACGCGACGAGGAGCGGACCCGCGGCGAGCGCGACGCCGTCGCCGAGGTTGCTCGCCCACGAGGAGCCGAGGAGCCAGCGGAAGCCCGTCCCCAGGCGGCGGGGGAGGACGGTCTCGACGAGGCGGCTCACGAAGCGGTGATGCTACGCGCCCGTCCGCTGCGACCTTGGTCCCCCGAGGGTGCCCGGGCGGGCGCGGACCCTGGGACCCGTGCTCTTCCTGCAAGGCCTGACCCACGACCCGTCGACCCGGACCCTGCGGGTCCGCATGGTCAACCCCAGCCGGACCCGCTGGGCGCTGTTCGAGTACCGCGACGTCCCCGAGGAGCTCTACGACCGGCTCCGGACCGCGGGCCCGGACCGCACGGGCGTGCTGGGCAGGCTCGGCGCCGAGCACGACGTGCGGCGCGTGGGGGAACCCGGGTGGCACCGCGCGGGGACGGTCGACGTCCGCCTCGGCGGCTAGGGCTCACCCGACGCGTCGTCGCGCCACCCGCTCGTGCGGCCAGCGCCGCACGGGGCGCGGGAGGAGCGGCAGGACGGCTCGCACGGTCAGCCGCAGGAGGGTGAACGCCGCGCGCTCGCGCCGGCGCCAGGGAAGGCCGTAGGCGGTCCGGACCGCGGGCGGCAGCAGCCCCGCGGCGACCAGCGCCGGGAGGCCACGGAGGCCGCGCGGGAGCACGGGCGGGGTCGGGTCGAGGACGTCCCGGGCCAGGGCGCGCGCCGTGCCGTCGACCGCGAGCGTGGTCGTGACGTGCTCGGTGACGAGCTCCTCGACGGACGCCCGGTCCGCCGTGGGGTCGCCGGCGTCGACGCCGAGCGCGACGCCGAGCACGACCATGTCCCGGTGGTACGCGTCGCGCTCGTCGCGGCCCAGTGGGCGGACGAACACCTCGGTCGCGCGGACCGCGGACCACTCGAGCGTCGTGAGGACCCACCGCGCGAGCGCGGGGTCCTGCGCGCGGTAGGGCGTGCCGGCGGCGACGCCTCCCACGCGCACGGGGAGCCGGCCGCGGACGGGGGCGTGCGCACCCGCGACCCGCGCCGCGGCGGCGCGTACCTGCTCGGTGTCTCCGAAGGTCACCGTGAGCACGGCGTCGAGCGTCCCGCGCAGGCGCCGCAGCGGGTCGTCGACGAAGTCGCTGTGCGCGGCGACCCCGGCTGCGACGAGCGGGTGCGAGACCTGCAGGAGGAGCGCCGCAGGGCCCGCGAGCAGGAGCGCGCGCTCACGTCCGACGCGCCACGCCGCCGACCCCGGCCCGAGCAGTCCCGGGTCGCCGGGTCGCCCCGGCGGGGGAGCGTCCGGGAAGAACCGCGACAGCCGCACGCGTGCCTCCTCGGTCTGGGACCGCCCGCACCCGCGGCCGGTCGGACCATCGTGCCCGAGAGGGATCCGCACCGGGGCCGACCGCCGAGCGACCTTCCGCGACCCGCCCTTCGCCTGCGCGTGCGGATTTCGTCGTTCGGGGCGCTTGTCACTGATGGAGTCATCGGAGTCACAGCCCTGGAGCGACCGATCGAGTCGTAGATCGGCCCGCGAGCGGTTTGACGCGCGGCCTGCGCAGACTCATACTCGACCTCGACGGTGCGCATCGCCTGCCCCCTGCGCGGTGCGCACCGTCGTCATGTCCGGACCCGCCCCGGGCCCCGTGCCGACGCGGGGCGCCCGCGCTCCCGGTGCCGTCACCCGGGCCCGCTCTCCCGCTCCCGCCGACGACGACGGGCTCGCGCGCCGGGTCGCCGCCGTCGAGGTCCGCGTCACCCCGCGCGACCGGCGCGCCAGCCCGACCACCACGGGCAGGGCGGTTAGCGTGGAGGCCGTGACCCTTCCCGCGCGCCGCCACGACGAGGGATCCGACGACTCGACCGGTCCTGGCACCGGAACCCCCGCCGAGGACACCACCGCCCCGTCGACGGGTCCGCTCCCGACGCCGGACCCCGGTCCCCGCGCGCCTCGGCGCACCTCGGTCCTGCGCCGCCCCTTCCG
>JAUZVJ010000064.1:0-14622 GCA_031844515.1 Actinotalea sp. AC32
ATCGCGAGCGCCGCGGCGACGGTGCCCACGGCGACGACGGCGACGACGACGAACACCCCGGTCGCGGCGTCGTTGAAGCGGTCCGGCTCGGCGAACGCGTCGGTACCCCGCATGACGGCGTTGACGACGGCGCCCAGGATCGCGACGCCGACCGCGCTGCCCACCGACCGCGCGAACATGTTGGCGCCCGTGACGACGCCGCGCTCGCCCCAGCCCACGCTCGACTGCGCGGCGATGAGGCTCGGCGCCGCGACCCACCCGAGGCCGAACCCGGCGAGGAAGCACGCCGCACCGACCGTGACCAGCGACGGCCGGACGCTCGTCGCCGCGAGCGCAGCCGTGGCCACGAGCACGATCGCGCCGCCGATGAGCACCGTCGGCCGGAAGCCGATGCGCAGGTACAGCCGCCCGGCGAGCGACGCCGAGATCGGCCACCCGATCGTCAGCAGCGCGAGCGTCAGCCCCGAGACGAGCGGTGACACGCCGAGCAGCGCCTCGAGGTAGGTCGGGACGTACGTCGTGATGCCCATGAGGATCACGCCGACGCCGACCGCGATGAGCGCCGTCGTCGCGAGCAGGCGGCGGGACAGCACCCACATGGGCAGCACGGGCTCGACCGCGCGCCGCTCGACGAGCGCGAACGCCGCCAGGAGCGCGAACCCGACCGCGAAGCCCGCCACGCTCACGGGCGACGTCCACGCCCACGCGTTGCCGCCCTCGAGCAGCATGAGGATGAGCAGGCTCAGCGACACCGTCAGGAGGAGGCCGCCCGGCCAGTCGATGCGGTGCGCGCGGTGCTCGACGGTCTCGTGCAGGTGCCGCACGAGCAGCCACGCGGCGACGACGCACAGCGGCACGTTGACGAAGAAGATCCAGTTCCAGGTGAGGAACTCGGAGAACAGCCCGCCGAGCGTCGGCCCGACGACGGCCGACACGCCCCACACGCTCGCGAGGTAGCCCTGCACCTTGGCGCGCTCGGCGAGGGAGTAGATGTCGCCGACGACGGTGATCGCCATCGGCTGGACCGCACCCGCACCGAGCCCCTGGACCGCACGGAACGCGATGAGCGCCGGCATGCTCCACGCCAACCCGCACAGGACCGACCCGAGCAGGAACATCGCGATGCCGAAGAGCAGGATCGGCTTGCGGCCGATCGTGTCCGCGAGCTTGGAGTAGATGGGCACGCTGACGGCCTGCGTGAGCAGGTAGATCGAGAAGAGCCACGGGAACGAGCTGAAGCCGCCCAGGTCCCCGACGATCGTCGGGACGGCCGTCGCGAGGATCGTCGCGTCGATCGCGATGAGCCCCGTGGTCGTCATGAGGGCGATGAGCACGGGGCCGCGCTCGCTGCGGAACCCGACGTCGGCGCGGGTCGGCGTCGTGCGTGCGGTCCCGGACCGGTCGTCGCTGCTCAGGGTGCTGCCCTCCGTCGGTGCTGTCGGGCGCGAGGCCCGGTCAGTGCCAACTCTGCGCCCGACGGCAACATTCCGCCGCGAGGAGGGCGCTCCCCGCGCCCACCCCTGGCGTCGAGATGAGACCTCCGGTCGGCGATTCGCGCGACACGCCGACAGGGAGCCTGATCTCGACGGTGGGGTGCGGGGCGGGGGTCAGCTCGGGGTCGTGTCCTCCGAGAGGAGGCGGTAGAGGTCGCGACGGGCCGCCGCGAGGACGGTCGCCGCGGCCGAGTGCTGCGCGGGCGTGCCGATCCGTGCGACCTGCGCCGCGGCGTCCTTGAGCGCGAGGATCTCGCGGCGCAGCTGCAGCGCGGGACCGCCGCCGGTCGCCTCCCACGGCGTCCCGAGGGTGTCGCGCTGCTGCTCGACGTAGGCGACGCCGTCGTCGGTCAGCGACGCCGTCTTGCGGCCCGCGACCTTCTCGACGGTGACGAGCCCCTCGTCCTCGAGGCCGAGCAGCGTCGGGTAGATCGAGCCGGGGCTCGGGGTCCACGTCCCGCCGCTGCGCTCCGCGATCTCCTGGATGAGCTCGTAGCCGTGCCGCGGCTGCTCGGCCAGCAGGAGGAGGACGGCGGCACGGACGTCACCGCGTGCGCGGCCACCGCGGCGACCTCCGCGTCGGGGGCCGAAGCCGTGCGGGCCGTGGTGGTGATCGTCCGGTCCGTCCGGCCCGAAGCCGGGACCGAACCCCGGCCCGAATCCCGGTCCGCCGGGGCCGGGGCCGCGTCCGCCGAGGCCGCCGCGTCCGCGGCCGCCCCTGCCGGGGCGACGGTCGCCGGGTCCGTCGACGTCGTCCTCGAAGCGGAAGCGCCGGCCCTCGGGACGCCGGTCGGTGTGGTGGTGGGTCTGGTGGTCGTGGGCGTGCATGAGACATCCTCTCGTGATGTTGTGACGCGTCACGATATATCGCGATGCTCGGTTCGACAAGAGGTGCGGCGGGACCCGGGACGGAGGCGGCGCCCGGGGGGTCGGCGTCCCGGCCGTCGCGCGCCGACGGGCCCGGAGCGCGGGCACCCGCGGCGGCATGTCACCCTGGGTGGGCATCGCGGCGGCCGTCCGCGCGCCGTCGGGAACCGCGCGACGCCGCCCGGCGTTGCTCAGCCTGGATCGATGACCCGCGCGCCCGCGCCCACTGCTCGTTGGAGGACCCTGGATGGACGTGTCCGTTGCCGTGTGGGGGGCGACGATCGCACTCGTCGTCGGCCTGCTGCTGTTCGACTTCTTCTTCCACGTGCGGAAGGCGCACATCCCGACGCTGCGCGAGGCGTCGATCTGGTCCGCGCTGTACGTGGGGATCGCGATCGTGTTCGGCATCGCGGTGTGGGTCTTCGGTGGGCACGAGATGGGCACCGAGTACTTCGCGGGCTACGTCACCGAGAAGGCGCTGTCGGTCGACAACCTCTTCGTCTTCCTCATCATCATGTCGAGCTTCAAGGTGCCGCGTGCGGACCAGCAGAAGGTGCTGCTGTTCGGCATCGTGTTCTCGCTGTTCGCCCGGACCGGGTTCATCCTGCTGGGCGCGGCGCTCATCAACTCGTTCGCGTGGGTGTTCTACATCTTCGGCGCGATCCTGCTCATCACCGCGGGGAACCTGCTGAAGCCCGAGGGCGAGGACGCGCACTCCGCGGACAACTTCGTCATCCGGCTCGCGCGGCGCCTGTTCCACACGACCGACCACTACGACGGCGACAAGCTCTTCACGGTCGAGAACGGCAAGCGCGTCATGACGCCGATGCTGCTGGTCATGGTCGCGATCGGCGGCACCGACCTGCTGTTCGCGCTCGACTCGATCCCCGCGATCTTCGGCCTCACGCAGAACGTCTTCATCGTCTTCACGGCGACGGTGTTCTCGCTGCTCGGCCTGCGCCAGCTGTACTTCCTCATCGACGGGCTGCTCGACCGGCTCATCTACCTGTCGTACGGCCTCGCGGCGATCCTCGGCTTCATCGGCGTCAAGCTGATCCTGCACGCGCTGCACGAGAACAACGTGCCGTTCATCAACGACGGCGAGCACGTCCCGGTGGTCGAGGTCTCGACGCAGCTGTCGCTCGGCGTGATCATCGGCGTCCTGCTCGTCACCGTGATCATCTCGCTGCGCAGCCAGCGCGGTAAGGCGCAGAACGCGGTCAACGCCGCCAAGCACCACGCGGAGGAGTACCTCGACATCGAGACCGACGAGACCTACCGCGAGGAGATCTACGGCCGTCTCGTCCAGGAGCTCGAGGTCATCCGAGGGCTGCCGCCCAAGCACCGCCTGTGGGTGCGGTCCATGGACGACGTCGTCGAGCTCGTCGAGCGCGCCGTGTCCGAGCACCACGAGCGCGTGGCGGTCGGCGCCGAGCGTCCGGTGTCGCTGACCCCGCGCCCGGACCTCGACGGCCACGGACCGCTCGGCCCCAGGCCGTAGGCCCGAGCCGCACAGCACGACGGGGCGCCGTCGTCGGGAGACCGACGACGGCGCCCCGTCCGCGTGTCAGGGGCCGCGCGGGCGTCAGGCGACCGTGATGACGACCTTGCCCTGGACGTGACCCGTGGCGGACAGCTCGTGCGCCGCGGCGGTCTCCTCGAGCGGGAACGTCGCGGCGACCTCGACGCGCACGGCGCCGCTGTCGATCAGCGCCGCGAGCGCCGTGAGGTCCGCCGGGTCGGGCCGGACCCACATGTACTCGCCGCCGAGCTCGGCAGCGGCCGGGTCGGTGATCGAGCCGACGCGCACGTCGGGCGTACCGACCTCGGGCGTCGTCCCGACGACGCCGCCGACCAGGTCGAGGACGACGTCGACGCCGTCGGGCGCCTCGGCCCGGACCCGGTCGACCAGCCCGTCGCCGTACGTCACGGGCGTCGCGCCGAGCCCGCGGACGAACTCGTGCTTGCCCTCGGACGCGGTGCCGATGACGCGCGCGCCGAGCGCCTGCGCGATCTGGACGGCGAAGGTCCCGACGCCGCCGGCCGCGTTGTGGACCAGCACGACGTCACCCTCGGTCACGCCGAGCCGACGCAGCGCCTGGTAGGCGGTGAGGCCCGCGAGCGGGACCGCAGCCGCGTGCGCCATGTCGAGGGACGTCGGCTTGAGCGCGAGGGTCCGCACGGGCGCGGCGACCAGCTCGGCCGTCGTCCCGCCGCCCAGCACGTCCTTGCGGACGTAGCCGTACACCTCGTCGCCGACGGCGAACTCGGGGGTGTCCAGGCCGACCTGCTCGACGACGCCCGCGACGTCCCAGCCGGGGACGACCGGGAAGACGGCGTCCATGAGGGGGTCGAGGCCGCCCTCGCGGACCTTCCAGTCGACGGGGTTGACGCTCGTCGCGTGGACGCGGACGAGCACGGAGTCGGGGCCCACCTTGGGCGTCGGCAGGTCGACGAGCTCCAGGACCTCGGGGCCGCCGTAGCGGTGGTAAGCGATGGCTCTCATGCGGGCGGCAACCGGCCGGCCGGCGGGGATGTTCCGGGGGACGAGCGGTGCCACGGTGGTGGCACGGTGCGGGCACGGTGCGGGCACGGTGCGCGCACGGGGCCCTGCTATGCACCTCGCGGCGAGCGGGCGGCGGGCCGGTCCGGGCGCTCGAGCGGGCCCGACGTGCAAGGACGCCGGTGGTCGGCACACGAACAGGGCAGAGGGACGAGGTCGACCGCCGAGGGCGGGGCGGCCCGCAGGGGATCCACGACCACGAGCGAGGGGTGTGCCATGCGCAGCGTCAGGACGACAGGGACGAGCACGACCCGGGGTGCGGTCGGCCGGTTGGGCGCGCTCGCCGCGGCCGCGACGCTCGCGCTCGCCGGGTGCGCGAGCCTCGGAGGCGAGTCGGCCGACGCCGGCGGCGACGGGTCGACCGGCGACGGCGGCGGGACGCCCGCGGCCGACGGCGCGCCGCTCCTGCAGGTCTCGCACGGCGGCGGGTTCGTGCCGCGCGGGTGGGACTTCGCCCGGGTGCCCGAGCTGACGGTGTACGACGACGGCCGCGCGGTGGTCCAGGGTCCGATGATCGAGATCTACCCGCAGCCGCTCCTGCCGAACCTGCAGCTCCACGAGCTGTCGGCCGACGACGTCGACGCGCTGGTCGAGCAGGCCCGGGAGGCCGGGCTGCTCGCCGAGGCGCCGGACTACGGCATGCCACCCGTCGCCGACGCGGGTGCGACGACCCTCGTCCTCACGGTCGACGGCGAGTCGTACACGCACACCGCGGAGGCCCTGGGCCTCGGCGAGGAGGTCGGCGACGCGCTGGACGAGGACCAGGTCGAGGCGCGGCAGGCGCTCGCTGGCTTCATCGCCGACGCCAACGACCTCGTCGCGTCGTCGGGCGAGCCCACCGAGCTGCCGCTCGAGACGTTCGCCGTGATGGCGTGGCCGGCCGAGGTGCCCGTGCTCGACCCGTCGCTCGAGGGGACCGACGGTGCCGAGGGCGGTACGGACGCGTCGGAGGGTGGTACGGACGCGGCGGAGGGTGGCGCGACGGACGGTGGCGGCGTCGACGGCAGTGCGCCGTCGGATGGCACGGCCGACGACGACCCGGTCGAGCAGGGGTCGATGCCGTCCGAGATCGAGCGGCAGGTGCTCCCGTGGCCGGTCCCGACGTCGCTCGCCGACGCCGAGCAGTGCGTCGTCGTCGAGGGCGACGAGGCCGCGACGCTCCTCGAGACGCTGCGCGGCGCCAACCAGCTCACGATGTGGGAGCAGGACGGCGTGACGTACGAGGCGGCGATCCGCCCGCTCCTGCCGCACGAGGACGGCTGCGACGGCCTCGTCTGACCCGGTCCGCGACCCCGGTCGCACGGCGCCCGGCCCTCCACGGATGGCCGGGCGTCGTCGCGTGCGGACGGGTCGCCGGAGGGGCCCGGGGACGGGCGACCCGGGTCGCCCGCAGGTCGTGACGTCCAGCGCGCCCGCTCGAGTCGCCAGTCGTGCGGATCACGCCCCGATGTCGTCGAGCGCGCGCTCGAGCCCGCGCCACGAGTCGCCGCGCCCGGGGACCGCGTCGAGGTTCCGGCGCAGGTCGCGTGCCGCGTCCGCGAGGGGGCGCTCGTCGTCGGGCAGCAGGGCCGCATACCGCTCGTCCGCGAGGTGCGCGGGTGGCGTCGCGTGCATCGCGACGGCGTCGAGCAGGACCGCGAGGCGGCGCGCGTGGTCGCCCGGGTCGCCGTCGGCGTCCTGCGAGGCGGACAGGTGCTCGAAGCGGCCGCGCCACAGCTCGACGGCCGCGGGGTCGGGCCGCAGGGCGAGCACCGTCCCGAGCGGGGCCGGCCCGGTGGGACCGGCCTCCTGGAACGCGACGACCTCGTGCGCGAGGCGCAGGAAGTTGTCGTCGGTCATCGACGCGCCGACGACGAGCAGGTGCTTCGTCACCATGAGCGCCTGCACGACGGCACTCATGGGCCGCGAGCGGGCGTCGTAGCCGACGACGTCCGACCGCGACAGGACGATGCTCTCGGGGTGCTCGACGTCGCCGTGCATCTTCAGCAGCCACGGCGCCCCGGGTCGTGCCGCGGCCCAGGGCAGGACGGCGAGCTCGCGTCCCGCGTCGGCGGCGGCCCGCTCGTAGAGGTCGTCGTAGTTCGTCGTGACGGCCTGCTCGCAGTCGAACGCCGCGATGAGCGCGTGGACGATCCCGTACCGGTCCGTGCCCCGCACCTCCTCGGCGACCATGCACCCCAGGTCGGCGCCGAGCCGACGACGCAGCAGCTCCGACTTGTCGAGCGGTGACGAGAGCCGGCCGAAGTCGGCGTCCGCGCGCTCGGCGAGGCGTTCGATGAGCCGAGACCACGACGGCAGCCCGGCGGACATGCCGACCCCGGCACCGAGGAACAGCGCGAGCGACCCCTCGAGCGCGCGTCGCGCGAGCATCCGCGCCTGGTCGAGCAGCTCGGGCGGCAGGTGCGCGGCGTGGCGTCCGCCCGCAGCGCGGCGCCGCGCCTGGAACGCCGCGTGGTCGGGGTCGTTCGCCGCGACGACCACCACGTCCACACCGGTCCGCTCGACGACGTCCTGGCACACGGAGAGGAGCCGGTCGATGACGGTGCCGCGCAGGTCCCCGAACCCGCCCTGGCGCACGCCGAGGGTGGGCAGTGCGACGAGGGGTCGCGGTCGGCCGCTGCGCGCGCTGATCCCCGCCGAGGCGATGTCCATCAGGACGGCGTGGACCCGGTCGACCATCGGGCCGAGCGTCGCCTCGGGGTCGTCGTAGGCGGCGCTGTCGACGAACCACGCGGGTCGGCCGTCGGCCGCGCGGCCCCATCCTCGCTCCGACCAGGACGTCGGTCGCAGCCCGCGGACCGTCGCCGCCCACGCGTCGTCAGGCGCGTCCTCGGCGGCGCTCGCCCGTCGTGCGGACGTCCGTCCCGAGCCGCCCCCGGCCGTCCCGTGGGCCGCCGCGGCGAGCGGTGCGGCCCAGGCCGGGGTCACCACGAAGTCGCGGTCCGTGGGGATGAGCGTGGCGTCGTGGTCGAGGTGCTCGAGCCGACCGCGGACGACGAACACGTGGCCGGCGTCGGTCATGCCGGGAACGTAACGCCGGGCCAGGTGGGTCGCGCGGGGACGAGGGGTGTGGCCGACGAGCGACGGGCCACGGCGACGCGCTCGAGCAACGCGGCCCACGTGAGTCGTGCGTGGCGCGCCGTCGACCGGGACGTCGAGCCCTGTCCGTCGCCGGCGCCGAGGGGGCCGCCGGCCGTGGCGGTCGCCGCGTCGTCGTCACCTCCGCCGCCGGTGGCGTCCGTGTCCGTGGGCTGCGCGTCCGCGGTGCCGTCGGCGGGTACGGCCAAGTCGTCCTCGGCGGCGGCGTCCTCCTCGAGCACCCACGGCGGCTCGCTGAGCCGGCCGCGGATCCGGTCCCACCCGGGGCGCTCCTCGTCGTCGGGGGCCGCCTCGAGCCCGCCGTCGACCACGGGACGCACCCCGGAGACCGTCGGTGCGGGTGCCGCTGCGGACGCGCTCGGCGTGAGCGCGCACGCGACGGCGAGCGCGGCGGAGACGGGCAGGACGGTGCGACGGATGACCACGGGATCCCCTTCGGACGAGCCACCCGGGTGGTGGCGTCCGGGACGTTAGGGAGGGCGTGGCAGCCGTCACCGACCGGACCGGCCGCTCTGGGGACGGCGTCGGCGGTCCGCGTGTGTGGACGACCTGGCCGCGGGGGGGCTCCACCCGGTGCGGCAGCCCGCCGCTCACCCCGCCGCGGGCGGCACGTTCTGGTTGCGCCGGAAGAGGTTCTCGGGGTCGTACGTCGCCTTGACCTGCGCGATCCGGTCCCACGTCGCACCCGGGTAGGCGTCGCGCACGCGGTCCGGGCCCTCCTCGCCGAGGAAGTTGACGTAGACCCCCTGCACGCCCCGGTCGAGCGTCGCGGCCGTCGCGGCGACCCACGCGGCGCGCTCGTCACGGTCCTCGGGCGACACGAACGTCGCGACGTACGCCATGACGCGCGCGGACCGGTGCGCGTACGCGGTCGCGCCGTCGGGCACGCGCGCGATCGCCCCGCCGAGCACGCGCAGCTGCGCGACGCGCATCCCGTCGGTCGCGGCGAGCCGGTCGAGCAGCTGCGCGGCGAGCGGCTCGTCGACGCCGTCCGTGAAAAGGCCCCGCGCGACGACGGTCGGGTGCTCCGGCGGCGCGTCGGGCGGGAACATGCCCGCGTACGGCGTCGGCGCGACGAGGTCGGCGATCGGCTCGGCGAGCGACCGGATCGGCGCGAGGACCGCGTCGGCCTCCTCCGCCGCACCCGACCAGCACACGAGCGCCATGACGACGAGCCGGCCGTGCACCTCCGCGGGCACGAACGGCAGGGGCGGGCAGGGCATGACGTTGACGATGACGCCGAGCTCGTCGGGCGCCGCCTGCGCCGCGGACACGAGGCCCGCGAGGACGGGAGCGGTCGCGGGGAGCAGCAGCATCCCGCCGACGACGTCGCGCACCGGGTGGACGCGGAACCGCAGGCGCGTGACGACGCCGAGGTTGGCGCCCGCACCGCGCAGCCCCCAGAACAGGTCCGGGTGGTTGTCGGCGTCGGCGCGCAGGACGCGGCCGTCGGCCGTCACGACGTCGGCACCGAGCAGGTTGTCGATCGTCAGCCCGTGCGCGCGCGAGAGGAACCCCACGCCGCCGCCGAGCGTGATGCCCGCGACGCCGACCTCGCCCGTGTCGCCGAAGCCCACCGCGAGCCCGTGCTCGGCGAGCGCCGCCGTGACCTCGCGCGCGGTGTGGCCGGCGCCGACCCACGCGGTGCCCGACTCCACGTCGACCTCGACGCCGAGCAGGTCCCGGACGTCGATCACGACGCCGCCGTCGACCGTCGAGTGCGCCGCGCTGCTGTGGCCGCCGCAGCGGACGGCGAGGGGGGTACCGGTCGCCCGGACGAACGCGAGGGTCGTGACGACGTCGTCCTCGGTGGCCGGGCGGACGATCGCGACGGGACGTGCGTCGACGGCGCCCGCGGCGACGGTGCGCAGCGCGTCGTAGTCGGCGTCGTGCGGCTCGACGACGCGGCCCGTGAGGCGGGCGCGCAGGTCGTCGAGGGTCGTGGCGGGGGTGGCGGCGGTCGCCGTCGGGGTGGTGGACGACGTGGTGGACGACGTGGTCATGCGGGGCTCCCTCGCGGCGTGGTCGGCGGCGGGCGTTGCGGGGTGGTGCAGCGTCCGTGCGGGTAGACCGGTCCCAGGGCGCGAAGTCATCGGGTCGTAGGCGGGTCGGGCCGTCGGTTCGCGCGGTCCGCGTCCTCGCGGGCGTGCGTCGACGGGGTCGCCCGTGCGTCCACTGCGTCGTCGACTGCATCGCGCACCGCGTCGTCCACTAGGCGCGTCGGGTGACGTCCACCCACAGGCGCCCCGGACCCGTGTCCACCGCGTGCCCGACTTCGGGAGGATGTGCCGACGTCCCCGACCACGGGCGAACCGTCGGAGGGGGAAGCGATGCACGGCCACGCCGCACCGGGCTGGTATCCGGACCGCACCGGACGCTCGGCGCTGCGCTGGTGGGACGGCACGCGGTGGACGCCGTGGGAGTCCGACGGCGTGCGGCACTGGCTCGGCGGCGGGCCGGGTGCCGGGGTGCCCGGTACCGGTGCCGGTGTCGGAGCCGGCGGTGGGTTCGCGGAGCCCGGTGTGCCTGGCTCGGTGGCCGAACCCGTGGGGGGCGGCTGGTCCACGGGTGCCCCTCCGGGTGCGGCTCCCGGTGATGGAGTGGCGTTCGTGACGCGCGTCCTGCTGCCCGAGGCACGTCGACGCGGCGTCGTCACCGACGAGCACGTCGTCGCGCTCGGTCGGCTCGCGGAGGAGCTCGGAGGGTCGGGGTCCTCGGTCGGGTCTGCCGCAGGGACGGCGTCGACCGGGTGGGCGAGTGGTGGATGGTCGCCCTCCGGCGGCCCGATCGCGCCCACGGCGAGTCCGGTCCCGCGCGGGCCGGCCCCGACGGCGGCGCCCGGGTCCGGGATGCCGACGACGGCGTGGCAGGTCCCGCCGGGTGCGGTGCCGACCGGCCACACGCCCGCGCCGACGCGGCCGGGGCCCTCGCCGTCGGCGCCGTGGCCCGCCGGGCCGGTCGCCGGGCAGGCGATGCCGCCGCGTGCTCCCGGTCGGGTCGCGACGTGGTGGGCGAGCCTGCGGACGCGGCTCGACGCCGACCTCACCGTGCACGGCCTGGCCTACCTCGGCGTCCTGCTGCTGTTCGTCGGCGTGTTCGGGCTCGTGGCCTTCGCGTTCGGTGACGTCAGCCCGGCCCTGCGGCCCGTCGCCGAGCTCGCGGTCGCGCTCGTGCCGTTCGTGGCCGCGCGGGTGCTCGCCCGCAGCGGTGCGCGGTTCGTCTCCCGGACGATGGTCGGCGTCGGCGGGCTGCTGCTCGCGCTCATGGTGGTGACGTCGACCGTCGACGGGTACGGGCTCCCGCCCGACCTGCACGGTGCGGCGCTCCCGATCGGTGCGGCCGTCGCGTGCGCCGTCCTCGCGGGTGCGTACCTCGTCGCGGGCCGGCGCGGGTCGGCGCTCGGCGCGGTCGTCGCCCCCGTGGTGTGGCTCGCGGCCGCGATGGCAGCCGTCGGGTTCGCGCGGCCCGTCCCGCGGGGCGAGGACGTCGCGGTGCCGGGCGCGGCCCAGGTCGCGGTCGTCGCGCTCGCGGTGCTCGCCACGACGCTGTTCGCACGGGGGGTGCTCGCCCGGACGACGGTCGCCCGGCCCGGGAACCGGTCGGGCGGCCGCGAGGGAATCGGCTCCGATGTGGCGGCCGACGGCGACGTTCGGTCCGGCTGGGTCGACGGCGCGCTCGCGGCTGTGCTGCCCGGGTCGGTCGTGGTCGGGGTGCTGGGCCTTGTCGCGTGGGCGGCCGAGGGGTGGCCGGTGCTGCCCGTCGTCGTGACGGTCGCCGCGCTGGCCGCCTCGGTCGCGCTCTCGCCGAGGGTCGCCCCGACGACCGCCGACGTCGTGCTCGTGGTCGGCTGGGCGCTCGCGACCCTCCGGCTCGTGGCCGCCGACGAGGGGTCCACGCTGCTCTCTCCCGACCTCCCCCTGCTCGGCTCCGCGGACGTCGTCGTGCCGGCGGCCCTGCTCGCCGCCCTGCTGGTCGGGATCGGGCTCGCCGAGCTGCTCGCGCGGCGTAGGTCGGTCGACGGTCGGGGGTCGGCGGCGTTCGCGATCGTGGTCGGCGCGCTGCCCGTGGTGGTGGCCGTGCTCGTGTCGGAGCCGGGGTGGTGGGCGGTCGTCGCGGCGGCGCTGCTCGTCGCCTGGTCGGTGGTCCGGCGCGTGGACCCGCCTTCGATGCCGGGTTCCGCGGTCGCGCTCGACGTGGTGGCCGCGGTCGCGCCGGTCATGCTCGTCACCGCCGTCGGCCTCGCGGCCGACGGGACGGTCGCGCTGCTCACGGCGGCGGCGGTCGTCCTGGCGGTGACGGTGCTGGCTCGCGGCACGCTCCGCCGCCCGGGGACGCCGCGGTTCTGGGCGTGGTGGTGGGTCGGTGCCGTCGCCGTGACGGCGGTCGGCTCGGTGGCGGCCGCGCTCGCCCTGGAGGACCGGTGGGTCGTCCCGGTCGTCGCCGGGGCGCTCGTGGTCGCCGTCGTCGGCGGTCCGGGCCGCGGGTGGTGGCGCGTCGTCGCCGCGACCCCGTTGGTGTGGTGGGCGTGGTCCGCGCTGTTCCTCGCGACCGACGTGCCCGACGGTGTGCGCGGGTGGGGGCTGGGCGCGATGGGGCTCGGCGCCGTCGTCGTCGCGCACGTGGTCGGGGGCGGTCGCGCGCCGTCCGGGGCTGGGACCGGCGTCCGTGGCGCCCGCGGCACGGGGCGCGCGGCTGCTGCGGCCGGGCTCGCGGGGCACGTCACCGCCCTGCCTGCCCTCGTGCTCGCGGTCGGTGAGCCGTGGGGCGTCGTCGCGGTGCTCGCCGCGGGGACTGCCGGATGGTTGCTCACGGCTGTCGCGGGCGATGTCGGGCGGTCGCCGGTCGGCGCGCTCCTGGACCGCGCCGGGATCGGTCGCGTCGCCCCGTGGGCGGTCGCGCTCACGGGCGTGCCGGTGAGCTCGTCGGTCGCGCTCGACGTCGGCGGCGCGCTCCCGCTCGAGTCGTCGTGGGCCGTGCTCGTGCTGCTCGTCGCCGCGATCGCCTACGCCGCGGGGACGCGCGTGCCGACCGGGCCGCGCCTGCGTGCCGTCCTGCCGTGGGCCGCGTTCACCGCGGCGCTGCTCGCCGTGGTGGGCGCCCGTGAGGCGTGGCCGACGGTGGCGGCGCTCGCGGTCGTCGTCGCGCAGGTGCTGCTCACGCGCGGCCGCCACGCCGTCATGGTGTGGACGGCGTGGACGGCCGTGACGCCCGCCGTCGCGCTCGCCCTCCGCACCGCGGTGCCCGCGGTCGACCGGCTCGACCTCGACGTCGTGGTCGCCGGTGCGGGCATCGGTCTCGGCGGGCTGCTCCTCGTCGGCGGGTTCGTCGCGGACCGGGCCCGACCGACCGACCCGCGGCCGCTGCCCCGACACCGCGTCGCCCTCCCGCCGTCCGTCGTCGGCGCCGCCCAGGTCGCCCTCGGCCTCGTCGTCGCCGTCACGGTTCCCGACGGCACGGCCACCGGGGTCCTGCTGCTCGCGGGAGCCGTGGTGCTCGCGGGGGTCGCGGCACTCGGCGGCGTCGGTGCCGTGGGCGCGGCCGCGCTGCTGCTCGCCTGGGTCGCCGCGGTCCCGCTGCTCGGCGAGGACCACCCCGGCGCGTGGGCGCATGTGGCGGTCGCCGCCGGGCTCGCCGGACTCGCGTGGTTCGTCGCGCGTGCGGGGGCGCCCCGCGTCCGCTGGGCCCGCTGGGACGTCGCGCTCGCGGTCGCTGCGGCCGTCCCCGCCGTGGTGGCCGTCGCCACCGCGAGCGGCACGTCGCGTCCGTTCGTGCGGCTCGCGGTCGGCGTCCTCGTCGTCGCGGCGGCCGTGCGTCTCGCGCGTCGCCGCGCGCTGAGCGAGGTCCTCGGCTGGATCGGCACGGCGCTCGTCGTGTCGGCCGCGGCGGAGAGCGGAGCGGGCTGGACGGCGCTCTCGCTGGCGACCCTCGCCGCGGCGCACACCGCGCTCGCCGCCGTCCGCGAGACGGGCGTCGTCCGGACGGCCCGGCAGTGGGTCGGCGCCGCCGCCAGGACCGCGGCATGGGTCGCGCTGCTGCGATGGGTCGACTGGGGCCCGCAGACCGCGACGGACGTCACCGCGGTCGTCGGAGCGGTCGGTGTGCTGGCGCTCGTGGTCGTCGTCGGGCGCCTCGGCCGGGGGCGGTCGTGGGTCCCGCCATGGGGGACGGTCGGGCTGCTGCTGTCCGTGGGGGCCACGCTGTGGGTCCTGCCGTGGGGCGGTGCGCCGATCGGCGACGTCCCGCCGGGTGTCGAACCGCAGGTCGGCTGGTGGCACGTCGTCGCGTGGGTGCTGCTCACGCTCGCGGCGGCCGGGGCCGAGCGTGCGCTGCCGTGGGGGTGGTGGCGCGAGCTCGCCGTCGTTCCCGCGCTCACGGCGGTGCTGACGGGGTTCGCGGCGGCCGACGCGTCGGCGACGACGCGGGTCAGCGTCCTCGCCGTCCTCGCGGCGCTGTCCGGTGCCGCACTCGTGCTCGTCGCGCAGGCGGGCGCTCGGCAGGTGCGGGGTGGCTTCGAGGCGGCGGGGCCCGCCGGGTGGCGGGACGCGGACGGCGGGCGGCCGGACGCGCAGATGGAGTGGCAGCGGCCTCGCGGCGTGCCGT
>JAUZVJ010000065.1:0-14498 GCA_031844515.1 Actinotalea sp. AC32
GGCCCTCGTCGGGCTCGTGACCACACCGGTCGCCGTCGTGCTGACGGGCGTGGGCGCCGCGCGCCTGGCCGAGTCGGCGCCGTCGCGCGGCGGCGGGGACACGCTCGGGATCGCGCTCCTCGTGCTCGGCGTCCTCGTGCTCGCGGCCGTCGCGGTGCTCGGCTCGTGGTCGTCGGCCGCACCCGTGGTCGGCGGGCTCGTGTGGGGCGTCGTCGTCGGCGCGGCGGCCGTGGTGTCCCCCCGGCGGTTCTCGGAGGTGGTCGAGGAGCTCGGCGCGGCGGGCGCGCCGGCCGCGACCGAGCAGCTCGTGCGGAGCGCGACGGGCGGGCTGCTGCTCGTCGTCGGGACGCTCCTGCTCGCGACGGGGACCGCGACGGCGATCGCGCGGCGCGTCGGCCGCCGCACGACCCTCGACGCCGCGGAGGCGGAGGCGGAGGCCACCGCAGCGCCCGCCGGCGGGCGCACGGACGCGCGCGGAACCGGGACATAGGTCCCACGTCGAGGAATAGCATCGGCCCGGAACGCACCACCGCTGCTGCGACTGGAGGACCAGTGACGTCCCACGACACCGACGGCTCCACCCCGCTCGAGAACCTCCTGACCGAGGACCGACGCTTCCCGCCCGACCCGGCGTTCGCCGCTCAGGCCAACGCCCACCCCGAGATCCACGCGTGGGCGTCGGCCGACCCGGAGGGCTTCTGGGCCGAGCAGGCGCGCGAGCGCCTGACGTGGACGACCCCGTTCACCGAGGTGCTCGACTGGTCGGGCGCACCGGTCGCCCGGTGGTTCGCGGACGGACGGCTGAACGCGTGCCACAACGCGGTCGACCGGCACGTCGAGGCGGGCCACGGGGACCGGACCGCGCTGGTGTTCGAGGGTGAGCCGGGCGACACGCGGACGATCACCTACGCGGACCTCCGCCGTGAGACGTCACGCGCGGCGAACGCCCTGACCGAGCTCGGCGTCCGGACCGGTGACCGGGTCGCGATCTACCTGCCGATGATCCCCGAGGCCGTCGTCGCGATGCTCGCCTGCGCGCGCATCGGGGCGGTCCACTCGGTCGTGTTCGGCGGCTTCTCCGCCGAGGCGCTGCGTTCGCGCGTCGTCGACGCCGAGGCGGTCGCCGTCATCACGGCCGACGGCGGGTACCGGCGCGGCTCCGCGAGCGCGCTCAAGCCGGCCGTCGACGAGGCGCTCGCGCCCGAGGACCCGTCGGAGGCGCCGACGACGGTGCGCCACGTCCTGGTCGTGCGCCGCACGGGTCAGGACGTCGCGTGGACCGAGGGCCGTGACGTCTGGTGGCACGACGCGCTCGAGGCCGCGTCGGACGAGCACGAGCCCGTCGCCGTCGAGGCCGAGCACCCGCTGTTCATCCTCTACACCTCGGGCACGACCGGGAAGCCCAAGGGCATCTTCCACACCACGGGCGGCTACCTGACCCAGGCCGCCTTCACGCACGACGTCGTCTTCGACCACAAGCCCGGCCAGGACGTCTACTGGTGCACGGCCGACGTCGGCTGGGTCACCGGCCACTCGTACGTCGTGTACGGGCCGCTCCTGAACGGCGCGACCCAGGTGGTCTACGAGGGCACGCCCGACACGCCCCACAAGGGCCGCTGGTGGGAGATCGTCCAGAAGCACCGCGTGAGCATCCTCTACACGGCGCCGACGGCGATCCGGACGTGCATGAAGTGGGGCGAGGACATCCCCGGGCAGTACGACCTGTCGAGCCTGCGCGTGCTCGGCAGCGTCGGTGAGCCGATCAACCCCGAGGCGTGGACCTGGTACCGCCGCGTCATCGGCGGCGACCGCACGCCCGTCGTCGACACGTGGTGGCAGACCGAGACCGGCACGATCATGATCTCGCCGCTGCCGGGCGTGACGACCGCCAAGCCGGGCTCGGCGCAGACGCCGCTGCCGGGCATCAGCGCCGAGGTCGTCGACGAGGAGGCGAAGCCCGTGCCGAACGGCTCGGGGGGCTACCTCGTCCTGACGCGCCCGTGGCCGTCGATGCTGCGGGGCATCTGGGGCGACCACCAGCGCTTCGTCGACACCTACTGGTCGCGCTTCCCGGGGCTGTACTTCGCGGGCGACGGCGCCAAGAAGGACGAGGACGGCGACATCTGGCTGCTCGGCCGGGTCGACGACGTCATGAACGTCTCGGGCCACCGCCTGTCGACGACGGAGATCGAGTCGGCCCTCGTCTCCCACCCGATGGTCGCCGAGGCCGCCGTGGTCGGGGCGAGCGACCCGACGACGGGCCAGGCGGTCGTCGCGTTCGTCATCCTGCGGTCCGACTACGTCGACCGCGTCGACGAGGTCGGCGAGGGCGCGGACGTCGCGGCGACCCTGCGCGCGCACGTCGCCAAGGAGATCGGGCCGATCGCCAAGCCCCGCACGATCCTCGTCGTGACCGAGCTCCCCAAGACGCGGTCCGGCAAGATCATGCGTCGCCTGCTGCGGGACGTCGCCGAGCACCGGCCCGTGGGCGACGTGACGACCCTCGCGGACTCGTCCGTCATGGACCTCATCAGCGCGGGGCTCGACAAGCCGGCGACCGCCGGCGACTGACGGCCCTCGGCCCGGCTCAGCGCAGCAGCGCCCGGACGTCGCCCGCCTCGGCCTCGAGGCGGGCGACGTCGCGCGGGTGCAGCCCGGCGTCCCGCACGCCGTCGAGCAGGAGGCCGACCTCGTCGTCGACGACCGCGCGCACGCGCTGGTCGCGCGCGGCGGTGCCCACCCGGCGTGCCAGGCGCAGACCGGCGCTGACCACCTGCGGGTGGGTCGAGCCGTACCACCGCACCGCCTGCAGGACCGAGCGGACGAGCTCGACGGGTTCGGGGCGGGGTGCGTGCACGAGGGGCGTGCCCTCGTCGTCGAGCCGCAGGGGTGACGGCAGGCGGCGGTGCACGAGCAGCGCGAGCCCCGCCGCGAGGTCGTCGACCGCGTTCACCGCGGTCGTGGGGTCGTTCGTCCCGGGCGAGAGCGCGCGGACCGCCATGTCGACGAGCTGCTGGACGACGAACGCGACGTCCTGGACCGCGTTGCGCGCGTCGCCGACGTGCACCGCCCCGCGCACCGCGGCGACGACCTCGTCCGCGTGGTCGCGCGCACCCGGGCCGGCCACGACGGCGAGCGGCTCCGACGGGAGCACGTGGTCGCCCGGGCTCACGCGCAGCGCGACGAGCACGTCGCGCCGCCGTGCCACGCGAGCGACCTCGTCCTCCTCGACGAGCTCGACGTAGCCCGGGCGGTCCGCGGTGACGACGAGGTCGGTCGCGGGGTCCGGGAGGCGCACGCGCGGCTCCTCGGGCACCTCGGCCGGGTCCGTCGCGAGGCTCTCGGGGTAGAGCGAGTCGACGACGTCGCACAGCGACTCGCGGACCCGCCCGGACAGCGTCCACACCTGGATCGAGTCGCTGATGTGGTGGATGAACCACACGAGCACCGCGACGTTGGCGACGGCGAGGAGCACCGCGACGTTGACGGCCAGGTGCGGGACGAAGACCTCTGCCTGCTGGTCACCGGGGTCGCCGAGCACGCGGACCGAGCGCAGCACGAGCAGCGCGTACAGGAACGTGGCGGTGTAGGCCCCGAGCGCGGCCTGGTTGCCCCGGTCCGCCATGAAGCTCGGCACGAGGCGCGGCCCGTACGCGGACGACGTGAGCGCGAGCACCGCCATCGTGATGGAGAACGTCGTGCCGGCGACCGACAGGCTCGCGGTCGCGATCGCGCCCAGGACCTCACGGCTGCCGCTCTCCCCCACCCGCAGCAGGACAGCGTCGGCCCACGGCGGGACGGCTCCGCCGGCCCGGTCGACCGCGACGAGACCCTCGGCCAGGAGCACCGCGCCCGCACACATCAGGGCGGGCAGGAACCAGAAGCGCTGCCTCAGACGCACCGGTGCTGCCATGCGGCGAGCGTGCCAGGACGACCGCCGTCCGGCATCCCCACCCCGGACGGCGTGCTCGCGGCCCGGGTCGCCCGGGCCGCTGCGGGTGGTGGCGTGCCGTCGCGGGCGCCCGGTCCCGGTGGTACGCACGAGGGATGTGGTTCGACTCGTGGTCCGACCTCGTCCGGGTGCTCGCCGTCGGCGCCGCCGCGTACGCGACGCTCGTCGTGCTCCTGCGGGTGCTCGGCAAACGCACGCTCGCCAAGCTCAACGCGTTCGACCTCGTCGTCACGGTCGCGCTCGGCTCGACGCTCGCGACCATCCTGCTCAGCAGCGACGTCTCGTGGTCCGAGGGCGCGGTCGCGCTCGCCCTGCTGGGCGTCCTGCAGCTCGCGGTGTCGTGGACGACGGTGCACCTGCCCGGGGGGCGCGGGGCGGTGACCGCCCGTCCGGTGGTCGTGCTGCGCGACGGGCGGCCCGTCGCGGACGCGATGCGGCGCGAGCGGCTCACGGAGGACGAGCTCCGCCAGGCGGTCCGGTCCTCGGGCCGTGGCGGGCTCGACGACGTCGCGGCGGTCGTCCTCGAGGGCGACGGCACCCTGAGCGTCGTCCCGTCGTCCTCGCTCGGCGACGCGCGTGCGCTCCAGGGCGTCGAGGGGTGGCCGACGTCGTGACGGCGCTCGGGTGGCTCTCGACCGTCGCGGGGTTCGCCGTCGTCGTCCTGACGCTGCGCGACGTGTTCCACACGCTGTGGCACGCGTCGGGCGAGGGCCGCGTCAGCCGTGGGCTCGCGCGGGTGCTGTGGGGTGCGACGGGCCGCCTGGGCACGCACGCCAGGGACGTCGCCGGGCCGCTCCTGCTCGTGTCCGTGGTCGCGTGCTGGGCGGTGCTCGTCGTCGTCGGCGGCGCGCTCGTCTACCTCCCCGCGATCGCGGGCGGCGGCTTCGCCTACTCCTCGAACCTCGACCCGGCGACGCGCAGCCCCGTCGTGGACGCGCTGTACGTGTCCACCGTGGGTGTGAGCACGCTCGGCTTCGGCGACCTCGTGCCGCGCGACGGGTGGCTGCGGCTGCTCGCGGGCGCGCAGGCGCTGCTCGGCTTCAGCCTCCTCACGGCGGGCGTCTCGTGGGTGCTCCAGGTCCAGGCCACGCTGGTGCGCCGCCGCACGACCGCACGGTTCCTGGTCGCGGTGTGGCGCACGCGCGCCGACGGCGCCCCGCCGCCCGGCGACGCCGTGCTCGCGCAGGCCACCGAGCGCCTCGCGAACGTGCACGTCGACCTCGGGCAGACCGCGCCCTCGTACTACTTCCGGGACCAGGACGCCGAGGCGTCCCTCGCGTGGGCCCTCCACGCCGCCGACGACCTCGCGAGCCGCGCGCGCGGCTCCGACGACGACGCCCTGCGCGCGGGAGGCGCGGCCTTGGACCGCGTCGTCGACGAGCTCGCGGCGCTCCTGGGGCGCCGGTTCGTCCGCACGGGCGGCGACGGCTCGCGGGAGCGCGCCGACCTCGTGCGCCGGCTCGCCCGCGACCACGGGCACCCGGCCCCGGGCGCGTGATGGGATGCAGGCGTGCTGATCGAGGTCGTGGACGAGCTCCCCCCGACGACGGCGGACGCCGTCCGGACCCTCGCGGACGTCGTGCGCGGGCACGACGGCGTCGAGGCCTTCGGCGAGCAGACGCTCCTGTGGCTCGCGCCCGGGTCGCCCGTGGCGCACGTGGTCGTGACCCGCGACCGCGAGGCCGCCCGGGACGGCGCCCGCGAGGGCGTGCAGGTCGGACCCGTCGGCTACGCGCAGGTCGACCTCGGCGGACCCGGGGACTCGCCCGCGTCGGCGGAGCTCGCCGTGCTCCCCGACGCACGTCGTCGCGGGGTCGGTGCCGCGCTCCTGGACCGCGTGGGCCGCGCCGCCGCGGACGCGGGCCGTCCCGGCGTGCTCGTGTGGGCGCACGGCGACCTCCCCGCCGCACGTGCCCTCGCCGCTGCCGCGGGGCTCACGGTGCGGCGCGAGCTCCTGCGCATGGCGGTCCCGCTCGACGACGCACCGCCCGCACGCGCGCGCGACGACGTCGTCGTCCGGCCGTTCGTCGTCGGCGCGGACGAGGACGCGTGGGTCGCGCTCAACGCGCGCGCGTTCGCCGACCACCCCGAGCAGGGTCGCCTCACGCGCGCCGACGTCGAGGCGCGCGAGCGCGAGCCGTGGTTCCGCGCCGAGGACCTCCTGCTCGCCGAGCGGGACGGCCGGCTGGTCGCGTCGGCGTGGACCAAGGTCGAGCCGGGCGCGACGACGGGTGAGCTCTACGCGCTCGCCGTCGACCCGGCCGAGCAGGGCACGGGCCTGGGACGCCTCATGACCACGCACGTGCTCGCGCACCTGGCCGGACGCGGGCTGACGCACGCCGACCTCTTCGTCGAGGGCGGCAACGCGGCCGCGCGGGCGACGTACGAGCGGGCCGGGTTCCGGACCGTCCGGACGGACGTGCAGTACGGCGCGGACCGGGGGTGACGGGTCGTGAGCACGGCTCCCGTCCGCGCCGCGGGGATGCGACGATGACACGCATGACTGCGCAGTCCCAGGCCACGCCGCCCGTGCCCGACCCCCGGGCCGACGGTGCCGCCGCCCAGGCGGCCGAGGAGCTCGTCAGCACGCCCGCGCCCACACCGGGCACCGAGGGCACCGAGGGCACCGAGGGCACCGAGGGCACCGAGGGCACCGAGGGCACCGAGGGCACCGAGGGCACCGAGGGCACCGAGGGCACCGAGGGCACCGAGGGCACCGAGGGCACCGAGGGCACCGAGGGCACCGACCGCGCTGAGCGCGCGTCCGACGCCGACGCCGCCGCCCAGGTCGAGGACCCGCTGCCCGAGCACCGGTTCGCGGACCGGGAGCTGTCCTGGCTCGCGTTCAACGAGCGCGTGCTCGAGCTCGCCGAGGACACGTCCCTCCCGCTCCTGGAGCGCGCGCGCTACCTCGCGATCTTCGCGTCGAACCTCGACGAGTTCTTCATGGTCCGCGTCGCGGGCCTCAAGCGCCGCATCGCGACGGGGATGGCCGTGACGGCCGCGTCCGGGCTCAGTCCGCGTCAGGTCCTCGAGGCGATCGACGCGCGTGCCCAGGAGCTCATGATCCGGCACTCGCAGGTGTTCAGCGAGAAGGTGCAGCCGGCGCTCGCGGCCGAGGGCATCACGCTCGTCCACTGGGACGACCTCGGCTCGGACGAGCAGGACCGCCTGCACAAGTTCTTCCGCAAGCAGATCTTCCCGGTCCTCACCCCGCTCGCCGTCGACCCGGCGCACCCGTTCCCCTACATCTCGGGGCTGTCCCTGAACCTCGCCGTCGTCGTCGTGAACCCGGCGACCGGCAAGGAGCACTTCGCGCGCGTCAAGGTCCCCCCGCTCCTGCCGCGGTTCATCGCGGTCGACGCCGCCGGACGGCCGAGCGCACCGAGCACCCAGACCGCGGACCCCGAGCGCGGGCCGACGTCGTTCGTGCCGCTCGAGGACGTCATCGCCGTCCACCTGTCCGCGCTGTTCCCGGGCATGGAGGTGCGCGAGCACCACACCTTCCGCGTCACCCGGAACGAGGACGTGGAGGTCGAGGAGGACGACGCCGAGAACATCCTCCAGGCGATGGAGAAGGAGCTCCTGCGGCGCCGGTTCGGGCCGCCCGTCCGCCTCGAGATCGCCGAGGACATCGCGCCGCGCGTGCGCGAGCTCATCGTGCGCGAGCTGGGCGTCGACGAGTCCGAGGTGTACGAGCTGCCCGCACCGCTCGACCTCACGGGCCTCAACCTCATCGCGGACCTCGACCGCCCCGACCTGCGCTTCCGGCGGTTCGTGGGCGGGACCCACCGGCACCTCGCCGAGGTCGAGTCCGCGACGCCGACCGACATCTTCGCCGCGATCCGCCGGCGCGACGTGCTCCTGCACCACCCGTACGACTCGTTCGCGACGTCGGTCCAGACCTTCCTCGCGCAGGCCGCGGCCGACCCGCACGTGCTCGCGATCAAGCAGACGCTCTACCGGACCTCGGGCGACTCCCCCATCGTCGACGCACTCATCGACGCGGCCGAGGCGGGCAAGCAGGTGCTCGCCCTGGTCGAGATCAAGGCGCGCTTCGACGAGCAGGCGAACATCACGTGGGCCCGCAAGCTCGAGCAGGCCGGCGTGCACGTGGTCTACGGCATCGTCGGTCTCAAGACGCACTGCAAGCTGTCGCTCGTCGTCCGTCAGGAGTCCGACGGCCTGCGCCGGTACTGCCACGTCGGCACCGGCAACTACAACCCGAAGACCGCACGGATCTACGAGGACCTGGGCTTGCTCACGTGCGACCCGGAGGTCGGGCAGGACCTCACGCGCCTGTTCAACCAGCTCTCGGGCTACGCGCCCAAGTCGCGCTTCCACCGCCTGCTCGTCGCGCCCCGCTCGGTGCGGTCGGGCCTGGTCGAGCGGATCGAGCGCGAGCGCGAGAACCACCTCGCCGGGCTCCCGGCCTGGATCCGCATCAAGGTGAACTCGGTGGTCGACGAGGAGACGATCGACGCGCTGTACCGGGCGTCGCGCGTCGGCGTCCCGGTCGACCTCGTGGTGCGCGGGATCTGCGCGGTGCGCCCCGGCGTCCCCGGCCTGAGCGAGACCATCCGGGTGCGCTCGATCCTCGGCCGGTTCCTCGAGCACGCGCGGGTGTTCGCGTTCGCGAACGGGGGTGACGAGCCCGAGGTGTTCATCGGCTCCGCCGACCTCATGCACCGCAACCTGGACCGCCGCGTCGAGACCCTCGTCCGGATCGGCGACCAGGGGCACGTCGCGGAGCTGCTCGGTCTGCTCGACCTGTCGATGGACGAGTCGACCGCGACGTGGCACCTGGGGCCGGACGACACGTGGACGCGCCACCACCGCACACCGGACGGCGAGCCGCTGCACGACCTCCAGGAGCTGCTCATCGCCCGACGCCGGCGCCGGCCGGCCGGCGCACGCTGAGGGCCCGTCGGTGACGGCGAGCACCGAGGACCGTCCCGGAACGGTCCAGGCGGCGGGTGCGCTCGTGTGGCGCGAGCGGGACGGACGGATCGAGCTGCCGCTGGTCCACCGGCCCCGGTACCAGGACTGGTCCTGGCCCAAGGGCAAGCTCGACCCCGGTGAGCTGCTGCCGACGGCGGCGGTGCGCGAGGTGTGCGAGGAGATCGGCGAGGCCGTCGTCCTCGGTGTCGCGCTGCCGTCCATCGCGTACCGGACCTCCGACGGCAAGGGCAAGCGCGTCCACTACTGGGCCGCGCGCGTCGCCGGGCCCGACGACGGCGCGGCGCTGTCCGTCCGCGGGTCCGTGTCCCCCGCGCCCGAGAGCGAGATCGACGAGGTCCTGTGGGTCACGCCGACGGCGGCCGCCGACCTGCTGACCCGGCGCGCCGACCGGCTCCCGCTCGAGCGCCTCATGTGGCTGCGCGAGCGCGACCGGCTCGCGACGAACGCCGTCGTCGTCGCGCGCCACGGTCGCGCGCAACGGCGGTCGGCGTGGAAGGGCGGCGAGGAGACCCGGCCGCTGACCGGGCAGGGACGCACGCAGGCCGCCGCGATGGTCCCGGTCCTGTCGGCGTTCGGCGTCGGCGAGGTCGTCTCGAGCCCGTGGGAGCGGTGCCTGCGGACCGTCACGCCGTACGCCGAGCGGACCGGGCTGCCCGTGCGGACGGTCGACGCGCTCACCGAGGCGGCGTTCAAGGAGGACCCGGCGAAGGCGGCGGCGGTCGTCGACGACCTGCTCCAGAACCCGCGCGGCGTCGTCGTCTCGACCCACCGGCCCGTGCTGCAGTCGGTGGTCGACACCGTCAACGAGGCGACGCGCCGCTGGACGTTCGGCAGCCTGCCGACCAAGGACCCGTGGCTCAAGACCGGCGAGATGCTGGTGTGCCACGTGAGCGACGGCGACCGTCCGCGGGTCGTCGCGGTCGAGCGGCACCGGGGCGCCGCCTCCGAGTGAGCGACGCGGCATCCGCGCCGCTGGGGGCCCGCCCGGGCCGGACCGCGTCAGCCGATGAGCGCGTCGAGCACCACGAAGACGAGCGCGCCGACGCCGGCTGCCGCGGGGATCGTGAGGACCCACGCGATCGCGATGTTGCCCGCGACGCCCCACCGGACCGCCGAGAGCCGCTTGGTCGAGCCGACGCCCATGATCGCCGACGTGATGGTCTGCGTCGTCGAGATGGGCGCCTGGAACGCGAACGCCGTCGTGTAGAGGACGCTCGCCGCGACCGTCTCGGCGACGAACCCGCGCGCGGGGTCCAGCTCGATCACGCGTCGGCCGAGCGTCCGCATGATGCGCCATCCGCCCGCGTAGGTCCCTGCCGAGATCGCGAGCGCGGCCGAGATCTTGACCCAGAGCGGGATCTCGCTCGTCGCCTGGAACCCGCCCGCGACCAGCGCGAGGACGATGACGCCCATCGTCTTCTGCGCGTCCTGGAGCCCGTGGCCGAGGGCCATCGCGGCGGCCGAGACGGTCTGCGCGTGCCGGAAGCGGCGCGTGACCTTGTGCGGGTTCGCGTTCCGGAACACCCACAGCAGCGCGATCATGAGCGCGAACGCGAGGCCGAAGCCGACGAGCGGCGAGAACACCATCGGGATGACGACCTTGTCGAGGATGACGTCCCAGTGCACCGTGATGCCGCCCGCGATGCCGACGCCCGTGAGCCCGCCGATGAGGGCGTGCGACGACGACGACGGCATGCCGAACCACCACGTGATGAGGTTCCACACGATCGCGCCGATGACGGCCGCGAGAACCATGATCAGGCCCGTGTGCGCCGGGCGCTCGCCGACGTCGATGATCCCCGAGCCGATGGTCTGCGCGACCCCGGTGCCGAGCAGCGCGCCGACCATGTTGAAGACCGCCGCCATGATGAGCGCGGCGCGCGGCGTGAGCGCGCGGGTCGACACGGACGTCGCGATCGCGTTCGCCGCGTCGTGGAAGCCGTTGGTGTAGTCGAACCCCAGCGCGAACACGACGACGAGGACGACGAGCACGATCTCCACGACGGTCAGGACTCCTTGAGCGCGACGGTCTCGACGTGGTTCGCGAGACCCTCGAACGCGTCGGCCGCGTCCTCGAGCGCGGTGACGACCTCCTTGAGCTTCATGATCTCGACGGCGTCGGTGCCGTTGTGGAACAGGTCGGCGATGAGGCGGCGGTAGAGGCGGTCGGCCTCGTTCTCGAGCCGGTTGATCTCGACCCAGTACTCGGGCAGGTCCTTCATGGACCGCAGCCGCGGCATCGCGTCGGCCGTGAGCGCGGCGCACTGCCGCAGGACCTCGACCTGGTCGCGGACCAGCTCCGGCAACGACCCGATGCGGTAGAGCACGATGAGGTCCGCCGCCTCCTCCATGTGGTCCATGCAGTCGTCGAGGCCCGACGCGAGCGCGTACAGGTCGTCGCGGTCGAAGGGCGTCACGAACGTCGTGTTGAGCTTGCGGAGGAACGCGTGCGTCGACTCGTCGGCGGCGTGCTCGGCGTCGCGCAGCGCGGCCGCGAGCTCGGGGCGCCGTACCGGGTCGGCCTCGACGACCTGCCCGAGCAGGTCGGCCCCGGTGACGAGCTGCGAGGCGGTCGTGGTCAGCAGGTCGAAGAACGACTCGTTGCGAGGCGACAGGCGCAGGCGCACAGCAGGCTCCGGGGGTGCTGGAGGTGGGAGGCCCCCGGCTCGGGGGCCGCAGGACAGGCTAGGGGCAGAACCGTCACGACACGTAGGCCCTGTGCTGTCACGGTGGTCACCCTCCGTTCACCTCGCGCGCGCGGGCCCGGACGCACGAGCACCCCCGGTCGTCGTGACCGGGGGTGCTCGTGGGAGACGTGACGCCGGACCGGGAGCGCCTGTCGGCGCGAAGGCCGCTCGAAGCGGCTTTGTGTGGAGCCCGGGGCTACCGCGGCCCGACGCCTCCACCACTGTACGGGCAGGTCGCCGGACGCACAGGTCCGGGTCGGGTGAGAAGCCTCACCGGACTCCCGGGAATGCCGTGCGGGCGCTCAGTCGAGGACGCCCGCACGCCACAGCCGGGCGGCGTCCTCGAGCTCCTCGGCGGTGCGGACCAGGCCGGACGCGCCGTGCGTGATGCGACGCGCGAGGTCGCCGTCGTGGTCGTCCACGAGGTCGGCGTCCAGCGCGGACCCGGTCGACAGGACGCGGCAGAACGCGGCGGCGCGCTCGAGGGCGACGGCGAGGTCCGCGGAGAAGACCCCGGACAGCACCGCGTCGACCACGCGGGACACGTCCTGGGGGCCGGGCGGGCTCGCGACGCCCGCGACGACGTCGTGGACCTGGGCGCGCGCGACGCCGAGCCGGTAGCGCTCGGCGACCGTGCGGGGGTCGCGGCGCACCCACTCGCGCAGCACGTACAGGCGCCACAGCGCCCCGGGGAGCGTGTTGGACGGGCTGTCCGCCCACAGACCCGCGACCGTGTCCAGGCCCTCGGTCTCGACGAGCCGCACCAGGCGGTCGACCATGTCCGGGTCCTCGGCGGCGCGACCCTGGTGGACGAGGATGCCGGCCGTGGTGTGGGCGACCTCCTGGCGCAGCGCGGGGTCGAGGTCTCCGGGGATCTCCTCGGCGGCCCGCGGGTCGAGCATCGCGGGGCGCCGGGGACGACGAGGGCGGTCCTCCATCAGGCCCCGCTCCCGGTGCCCCCCGCCGACCCGCCCGCCGCGCCGTCCTCGGCCTCGAACGTGAGCGACACGGAGTTCATGCAGTACCGGTCCCCCGTGGGCGTCTGGGGCGCGTCGTCGAACACGTGGCCGAGGTGCGACCCGCAGCGCGCGCAGCGCACCTCGGTGCGGACCATGCCGAGGCTCCGGTCCTCGACCAGCTCGACCGCGTCGTCCTCGGTGGGCTGGTAGAAGCTCGGCCAGCCGCAGTGCGAGTCGAACTTCGTCTCGGCCGTGAAGAGCACGTTGCCGCACGCGCGGCACCGGTACGTGCCGACGCGCTTCTCGTCGAGCAGCTCACCCGTCCAGGGGCGTTCCGTGCCCGCCTGGCGCAGGACGGCGTACTCCTCGGGCGAGAGCTGCTCGCGCCACTGCTCCTCGGACCTGGTCACCTCGTACGCCATGGGGGCCTCCGGCTCGCGTCAGGGGTTTCACGGACAGTGCGGACAGTGCATGGGTGCCGGACCGCACGGTCCCGCGGTCCGACACTACGTCCGCGTCCCGACACACGCCGCAACACGTCCGGGAACCGACCCATCCACCCGCCCCCCGGCTCCGAACCCCTGGTGACACACCACCGAGAACGAGGAGCCATCATGCGCACCACGCACCACCGCACGGGCCGTCGCCGGGCCACGACCGCCGCCGTCGCCGCCGTCACCGCGGCGCTCGCGCTGACGTCGTGCTCGACGGGCGCCGAGCCGGCCGACGAGCCGGCCGCCGCGCAGGAGGACACGTCCTCGCAGGACGACATGGACATGACCGAGGAGGACACGGCCGCCACGACCCTCATGCCCTCGGGCACGGGCGACCCCTTCGTCGACGCGCGCACCGCGGCGGCGCACATGCCCGGCACGGCGCTCACGCTCGCGACCGGCCTGGCCGCGGCGACGGGCACCGAGGGCGACGTCGACAGCGCGGCGGCCGACCTGCGCGCGACGCTCACCGCGCTCCTCCAGGAGCACGTCTACCTCGCGGGGACGGCCGTCGCGACGGCGTACGCGACCGCGCCGGACTCGCCCGAGTTCGAGGCCGCGGCAGGCGCGCTCGACGCCAACTCGGTCGAGCTGGCCGACGCGGTCGGCTCGCTCGCGGGCGCCGAGCAGGGCGAGGCGTTCCTCGCGCTGTGGCGCCAGCACATCGGCTTCTTCGTCGACTACGCGGTCGCCCGCGCGGGCGACGACCAGGCCGGTGCCGACGCCGCCGTCATGAGCCTGCAGGGGTACACCGCCGAGGCGGGTCAGTTCTTCGAGCAGGTCAGCGGAGGCGCGCTGCCCGCCGCGGCGATCTCGGAGTCGCTGGGCATGCACGTGACCACGCTCACCGAGGCGATCGACGCCCTGGCCGCGGGCGACCCCGCCGCCTACGCCGAGCTCCAGGAGGCCGCTGCGCACGTCGGGATGGCCGCGGGCACGCTGGCCGCGGGCTTCGACACCGCGCTCGACCTCGAGGGCGACCCGGCCGACCCCGCGTCGGAGCTGCGCTCGGGCCTGACCCAGCTGCTCCAGGAGCACGTCTACCTCGCGGGCATCGCGGTGTTCACGGCCTACACGACCGAGGGCGCGACCGGCTCCGACGCGTTCGGCGCGGCCGCGGCCGAGCTCGACGAGAACTCCGTCGCGCTGTCCGAGGCCGTGACGTCGCTCGCGGGCGAGGAGAACGGCGCCGCGTTCCTTGAGCTGTGGCGCGAGCACATCGGCTACTTCGTCGCGTACGCCGAGGCGGCCGCCGCGGACGACGCCGAGGGCATGGAGGCCGCGCTCGTCGAGCTCGACGGCTACCGCCCGCGCGCCGGCGCGTTCTTCGAGGAGGTCAGCGGCGGCGAGCTGCCCGCCGACGCCGTCGCCGAGGGCCTGACCATGCACGTCGAGACGCTCGCGGGCGCGATCGACAGCATGAAGGCGGCACTCGTCGGCTGAC
>JAUZVJ010000066.1:0-14445 GCA_031844515.1 Actinotalea sp. AC32
TTACGAGGCGCGTGTCCCAACGCCCAACATGGGCCGCGAGTTCGAGGAGCTGGTGGACGCGTTCAACCAGATGGCGGCTCGGCTCGCATCGAGTGAGCGCTTGCGGCACAGGCTCCTCGCGGACGTGGCGCACGAGGTTCGGACTCCCGTCGCGACGCTCAGCGCCTACCTCGAAGGGCTCGAGGACGGCATCAAGGAGTTGACCCCCGAGACCGTCGCGCTCTTGCGTGCGCAGGGAACGCGCCTCACGAAGCTCTCAGCGGATCTTGCGGCGGTCACGAGGGCCGAGAGCGGCGAGCTTCAGCTCTCGATGGTCGAGACGTCGCCGGCCGAGGTGCTTCGCCTGGCGCACCTTGCCGGCCGCGATCGCGCCGCCGCGGCGGGGGTGGATCTCGGCCTCGATGAACCGGCCTCGGCGCTGCCCCCAATCGTCATCGATCCCGATCGGATCGCCCAGGTGCTTGGAAACCTGGTGGACAACGCGCTGCGGCACACGCCCGCGGGCGGTCGCGTCACTCTGGCCGCGGCTCGGGTGCAGGATGGAGTGGCCCTGACGGTGGAGGACACCGGCGGAGGGATCGCGGCCGAGCACCTTCCCCACATCTTCGAGCGCTTCTACCGTGCCGATACGGCGCGGGACCGTCACAGCGGCGGCTCCGGGATCGGGCTCGCGATCACCAAGGCGATCGTGGAGGCGCACGGAGGGAGTGTCCGCGCCGAGAGCCCGGGCCGGGGCCGCGGTTCACGCTTCGTCGTGACGTTGCCTCTCAGCGCTCCGAAACGAACGGCTCGTTGACCCGCTGAGCCGGGATGTCTGTGCCCTGCCCGTGGCAGCCCGCCGCAGGGTCGGCCGGCTGGCCGCCGTGCTGGTGGCCGCCGGAGGATTGGCGGCCCATGAACCACACCATGCCCATCATGCCCAGCGGGCACGCCAGTAGAAGACCCCATGTGACTGCCTGCTGCCAGCTGACGCCGAAGACAATGGCCAGAAGCGCGACGCCCGCGCCGCCGACGAGCATGTGCTTCCCATGGGTCTTCATGTGACCGTTCATCGGGGTCCCCTTCCTGCGGCCTCCAGGCCGTCGAGTTCGTCGCGGATGAGTCGGTACGTCTCCGGGTCGATGTCGCCCCGGGCGAGGCGGGCGTCGAGCGTGGCCCGAGCACTCCCGCCGGACTGGACCGGGAACATTCGCGAGATCGCCCAGATGACCAGGGCCACGATCACCAGCCAGAAGGCCACCATGCCGATCCACCCGCTGACGCCCATCTGGCCGCACCAGGGACCCATGGCGCACTCCTCACCCCTCGATACCTCGACCGCCGCGCCGTTGCCGGCGCTGGCAGCAACGGTGCAGCGGCGGGGTCAAGAACCGACGCCGGAACGATGAAGATCCGCTGAAGGCGAAGCCCAGAGGGCGGGCGTGACCAGGTCCGCTGTGCTCGGCCGGCGCGGGTCGATGAAGACTCCATCGCTCTCCATGAAGAGTCGCTGAAGACCTGTGCGAAACGGCCCTCGGGCCCTGACGTCGTGCCGCCGCGGCGGCCTACCGTGCGGCTGGGGCGCCTCGACGCGCGCCCTCCGGCGAACGGGGAGAGAGGACGCAGCGGACGGACGTGTTCAGCGGCATGTCTCGTGCCCGGGCCATCACCGCTGTCGCGGCAGCGATCGCAGCTCTTCCCGGCGTCGAGGACGTGAAGGTCCACCTGGCCACGGGCGAGGTGGACGTCCACGGGCCTGAGCAGCCGACCCTCGCGGACCTCCGAGCAGCGGTCTCTCGGGCGAGCTACGAACTGATGGGAGTTGTGCGATGAACAGCCCGGTCCTGCGACTAACGGGGTACGCCCTCGTCCTCGTCATGGTCTTCGCCGCTGCCCTCGGGCTCGGCACCGCCGTGGGGGGATGAGCCATGACCACAGAGACGACCTCGGCGCCCAGTCTCGACGCGACCACGGTCGACCTCGTCGTCGGCGGCATGACCTGCAGTTCCTGCGCCGCACGCATAGAGAAGAAGCTCAACCGCATGGCCGGCGTCACGGCGAGTGTGAACTTCGCGCTCGAGTCCGCCGCGGTCCGATTCGCAGCCCCCGTGACGGTGGCCGACCTCATCGCAGCGGTGGAGGACGCCGGCTACACCGCGGCCGTGCCTGAGCCGCCGGCGGCCACCGACGAGTCCGAAGGCGAGCGCGACTCGAGCGCGGAGGTCGACCCGGACGTCGAGCTCCGGCGGCGGCTCGTGATCACCACCGTGCTGACGCTGCCGACCCTTGTCATGGCCATGCTCCCTGCGGCGCAGTTCGACCACTGGCAGTGGCTCTCGCTCACGCTCGCCTCCCCCGTGGTGGTGTGGGGTGCTCTCCCGTTCCACCGAGCCGCGTGGAAGAACCTCCGGCACGCGACCGCCACGATGGACACCCTAATCTCGGTCGGCGTGATCGCGGCCTATGCCTGGTCGGTCTACGCGCTCTTCCTCGGCGACGCCGGGATGCCGGGGATGCGGATGGGCTTCACGCTCTTCCCCGAGCCCGGCGCCGGCAGCGACGAGATCTACCTGGAGATCGCCGCCGCACTGACGATGTTCATCCTGCTCGGCCGCTACTTCGAGGCGCATGCCAAGCGACGGTCCGGTGCCGCGCTGAAAGCGCTTCTGGACCTCGGGGCCAAGGAGGTCGCCCTCCTGCGCGAGGGACCCGACGGCCCCGTCGAAGCGCGCGTCCCGATCGAGCAGCTCGCCGTTGGGGACCGCTTCGTCGTCCGGCCCGGGGAGAAGGTCGCCACCGATGGCGTCGTGCTGGAAGGCACCTCGGCGATCGACGCGGCGCTGCTCACCGGCGAGCCGGTCCCAGTCGAGGTCGGCCGTGGTGACGCTGTCACGGGCGCGACGGTCAACGCTGGCGGCCGGCTCGTCGTCGAGGCGACACGCGTGGGCGCAGACACCAAGCTGGCGCAGATCGCCACCCTTGTCCTGGCGGCACAGTCCGGCAAGGCCGCGGTCCAGCGGCTCGCGGACCGGCTGTCTGCCGTGTTCGTGCCGATCGTGATCGCCCTGTCCGTCGGCACACTCGGGTTCTGGCTCGGCCTATCCGGCGACGCGGTGTCGGCCTTCACCGCGGCTGTCGCCGTGCTGATCATCGCCTGCCCGTGCGCACTCGGCCTCGCGACGCCCACGGCACTTCTCGTCGGCACCGGACGCGGCGCGCAGCTCGGAATCCTCATCAAGGGCCCGGAGGTGCTCGAGTCCACCCGCAAGGTCGACACCATCGTCCTCGACAAGACGGGCACCGTCACGACCGGTCAGATGGCGCTGCAGCACGTCGTCCCGGCGGCCGGGGTCGACGGGACGCGGGCGCTCTTCCTCGCAGCGACCCTGGAGAACGCCTCGGAGCACCCGATCGCCGCCGCGGTGGCCGAGGGTGCGGTCGAGCGGGGCATCGCCCTTGGGAACGTTGAGAAGTTCCGCAGCACCCCCGGTCGGGGTGTTGAGGGTGTCGTCGACGGGGAGCGTGTTCTCGCCGGCCGGGCCGCGTGGCTCGCGCAGAGCGGTCTCGTCCTCCCCAGCGAGCTCGCCGCTGCGCTTGACGAGGCGGAGGAAGCTGGGCGGACCGCCGTGGTGGTCGGGTGGGACGGATCGGCCCGTGCCGTCATCGTGGTCGCCGACATGATCAAGCCGACCTCCGCAGAGGCGATCTCCCAGATCCGCAGCCTCGGTCTGACGCCTGTCCTGCTGACGGGCGACAACGCGCGCGCAGCCTCGGCGGTCGCCCGACAGCTCGGCATCGAGGACGTGATCGCTGAGGTGCTCCCAGAAGAGAAGGTCGCCGTGGTGAGCCGGCTGCAGGCCGAGGGCAAGACGGTGGCAATGGTCGGTGACGGGGTCAACGACGCCGCGGCGCTCGCCCAGGCGGACCTCGGGCTGTCGATGGGCACCGGGACCGACGCCGCCATCGAGGCGTCCGATCTGACTCTCGTGCGTGGCGACCTGCGGTCCGCGGCCGACGCGATCCGCCTCGCCCGGCGGACGCTCGGCACGATCAAGGGCAACCTCTTCTGGGCGTTGGCGTACAACGTGGCCGCGATCCCCCTGGCGGCGTCCGGGCGGCTCAACCCGCTGGTCGCCGGGGCGGCGATGGCGTTCTCGAGTGTCTTTGTGGTGTCGAACTCGCTGCGGCTGCGCCGGTTCCGTGCTTGGTCACAGGTCACCGAGGAGGGCGCGTGACGCCCGGCCACCCCTGGGCGTCGAGACGACCGAAGCCGGCCACCGACCGGCCGACGCTCGGGTCCTTCACGGGGTGCCCGTCCGGTGGCAGATCGGCTCGCAGTCGCTGAGCTGCGCCGCCTCCCTCCGCGCGCCGGACCTTGGCCTCGACTACATGTCGCTGGAACCAGGCGTCACCACGCTGTCCTTCACGCGCGACGAGCCGGGCGTGTACGTGTCCACGTACGCGACGAGGTGTTCGCGGGGACGGTCACGGCCGCGGCCCAACCGGAGAACGGCCCAGGCTTCAGCGAACCTTCATAGAAGGTATGGCGATCCTCAGGGCACATGGCCGACGCTGGGATCACCGGGCGCCGGTGACCACCGGGCGCCCACAGAGATCCAGGAGAGTTCCGTGACCGACTGCTGCAAGAGCGACACAACCGAGGCTGCCGGCTGCTGCGGAGGCGAGTCCGCCACCGTTGCCGTCGACGAGGGGTGCTGCGCGACCCAGCACGCCTGAGCCCGATCCACAGATCAGCGCCGACCTCCTGGGAGATCCCGATGACGACCACCCGCCGCCTCGCGGCACCCGCCGCGGCCCTCGCGCTCGCACTTGCCCTCGCCGCCTGCTCGACGGAGGCCGAGGAGGCCCTGGCGACACCCGCGAGCCAGGCCACGACCGAGGACGACAGCACCACCGACGCCGACGACCCGGCTGCGCACAACGATGCCGACACCGAGTTCGCCCAGATGATGATCATCCATCACCAGGGTGCCATCGAGATGGCAGAGCTGGCGGTGGAGCAGGCCACGACCGAGGAGGTTCGCGCACTCGGCGAACGTATTGCCGCTGCGCAGGGGCCTGAGATCGACCTGATGTCCGGGTGGCTCGACACGTGGGGCGAGGAACAGCCCGAGGGCGCCGAGATGGGCGGCATGGGTCACGAGGGCATGGAGATGGACGGCATGGACCAGACGACCGTCATGGCCGAGCTCGGCAGCCTCAGCGGCGCGGAGTTCGACCGCCGGTTCCTCGAGCTCATGATCGAGCACCACAAGGGCGCGATCGTCATGGCCAAGTCCGAGCGGGGCGACGGCGAGAACGCCGAGGCGACTCGCCTCGCTCAGAAGATCATCGATGACCAGACCGCCGAGATCACCGAGATGACCAGTCTCCTGAACTCGCTGTGACGCCTCGTCCGACGGCCCTGCCCATGTCGTCGGACGAGGAACAGGGCGCGAGGGCGGGTGTTCCCAGCGGAGCTCGGGACGCCCGCCCTCGCGTTGTCGTCGGGCGTTCCGGGTAAGGCCGGTTCAGCCGGCGGGCGTTCCTACGCCGTCGGAGCAGGGGGCTCCGGGTTCAGGTGTCTGCTCGCCGTGGACGTAGCGAGTGAGGGAGGCGTCGAGCCGTTCGTCGTCGATGGAGTCCAGCTCGAGCTGCACGCCCCACGCCGTCGCGACGACGGGTGCCACCAGGGCCCCGTACGGGCTGACGAGCACGTACGGCTCGCCTTGCGCGATCTCCTTGAGCCGGGTCACTGCCACCTCGTCGAGGTCCGTCCGGTAGGTCAGCCACACGTTGCCGTGCTCGAGCGAGTGCACGGCGTTCTCCTCGCGGACGGGCTGGTCGTAGGAACCGCAGTTCTGCGGTGTCGGGTCGTGGTCGCCGCCCACGGGCGGGGGCGCGCTTCCCACGGCCTCCGCGCCTCCTGGAGTGGGGGTAGGCGTGGTCGCTGGGTAGGCGACATCGCCGTAGACGTGCCCGGCGGAGGGGACGTCGACGTCCGCTCACCGACGATCGGCTGCTCTGCGGCGGCGTCCAGTCGGGCGTTCTCCTGGGCGCGGTTGGCTACGACGATCGCGACCGGGACGATCGGCCCGGCAGCGACGACCGCGGTCACCAAGATCATCAGCCTCCACCGCCTGCATTCCGCCTGCTCCTGCGCGGCCTTGAGGGCCGCGGCTCCGCCCTCCTGGCCTCACGGGAGTTCCTCGAGCTCGAGTTCACTGCGCACCCCTTCGTCGACAGGGCAGGGACACGGCCCGATCACGGGGCGATCGGACTTGCTCTGCACCTGGTCACGCGCGGGGGGCCGTCAGTCGTGGTGGCCGTCGTCGTGCACGACGGTCACCTCGTCCGGGGTCGGGTCGGACGTCCCACTGATCCACGGCCCGACGACGAGCGAGGAGATCATGAACATGAGGGCGAAGGCCGCTAGCGCGACGACGGGTGCCCACCAACTTCCGACGCGGCGCTTCAGGCGGATGAGCATCGGCACGGACGCCCCGAGGCCGAGGAGCCCGAAGAGCGCCGTCCCACCCGCCCCTGAGACGAGCGCCGTCCCCACCAGTGGCCCCACGTGGTGGAGGACGTGTGGCGCGACGCCTCCGACCGCGCCGAGCGTGCCTGCCACGATGCTGCCCGCTGTGCGCGTGCGGCCCCGGCGCCCAGGAGCGCCGCCGAGATGAGCCAGGTCCGCACCGGGCGGAGCAGCGGTCGTGCCGGTCCCGCGTGGCACCAGGTCGGCAGGCAACTTCGATGTGGGCACTGTCACTGGATGCTCCCCGTGGCGAAGCGCTCCGCCGCGTAGGCCACGCGGCCGTGGATGAGCGCCCCGGCATCGGTGCCCGCAGGCTCCGCTACCTGGAATGCGCCGTCGGCGGACACCGCCCGCCTCAGCTCGCCGGTCTCCACCCAGCGGGCGCAGTGCACCGTCATCCGTGAGCGCCCTGCCCGGTTGAGGCTCAGCCCCACCCGGGCAACTCCGTCGACCGCACAGACCCGCTCGAGCACGTCCGCGAGGCATGCGGCTCTCATCGGACCTTCCACCATCGGTCGCCTGCTGTGAGCCATGCCAATCCCTTCGACGCCGTCCCCATCACCCTCAGCGTGGTCGACCCGGGCTCACGTCGCCTTCATGGCCGGTGAAGATCCGACGAAGACCTCAAGCCAGGGTCTCCGCCGGCACCGCCAGCCGGGACGAGTCCGGTGGCGCGGGCAGCCGCAGGCGCTTGAGGAGCAGAGCGTTGACCGCCACGATGACCGACGAGCCCGACATGGAGAGGGCGGCGATCTCCGGGCTCAGCGAGATCCCGAAGGACGGCTCGAAGACGCCCGCGGCGATCGGTAGCGCGATCGCGTTGTAGCCGATCGCCCAGCCGAGGTTCTGCCGCATCTTGCGCAGTGTTCCCCGGCCGATCCGCAGCGCCACCGGGACGTCGAGCGGGTCGGAGCGCATGAGCACGACGTCGGCCGTCTCGATCGCCACGTCGGTGCCGGCTCCGATCGCGATCCCGATGTCGGCGGTGGCTAGAGCGGGCGCGTCGTTCACGCCGTCGCCGACCATCGCGACGCGCTTGCCCGACTGCTGGAGCTCGGCGACCTTCTCGGCCTTGTCGCCGGGGAGGACCTCGGCGATGACGGTGTCGATGCCGAGCTGCGAGGCGATCCGGCGTGCGGTTGCCTCGTTGTCGCCGGTGAGCATGACGACTTCGGCACCCAGCGCGTGCAGCGCCTCGACGGCGGCCGCCGCGGTCTCGCGGGCGGCGTCCGCCATCGCGACGACGGCGACGGCGCGCCCGTCCACGGCAGCAAGGACGGCCGTGCGGCCGGCGTCCGCCAGACGGTCTCGGGCGGCGCCGAGGGTGCCGAGATCGACCTCCTCGGCGGCCATGAGGCGCAGGTTGCCGACGAGCACGGCGTGACCGTCCACGGTGGCGGTGGCACCGTGCCCGGCGACGTTGCGGAAGCTGCTCGCCCGCAGTCTGCGGGCGCCCGCTTGGTCGGCGTGCGCGACAACGGCGCGCGCCAACGGGTGCTCCGACTCCCGCTCGACCGCCGCGACGAGGGCGAGGATCTCGGCCTCGTCGGCGCCCGGCGCCACGACGACGTCCGTGACCTCGGGGGCGCCCTTGGTGAGCGTGCCGGTCTTGTCCATGACGACCGTGTCGATGCGGGCGGAGGCCTCGAGCGCCGTGGCGTTCTTGACCAGGACGCCCCGGCGGGCGCCCAGCCCGGTACCGACCATGATCGCCGTCGGCGTGGCCAGCCCGAGCGCGTCCGGGCAGGTGATGACGACGACGGTGATGGCGAAGAGCATGGCCGTCGGAACCGATGCGCCGGCGAGCCACCAGGCCAGGAACGTGCCGGTGCCGCCGATGAGGGCGACGAAGACGAGCCAGAACGCGGCGCGGTCCGCCAGGCGCTGCCCGGGGGCCTTCGAATTCTGTGCCTCCTGGACCATCGCGACGATCTGCGCCAGGGCGGTGTCCTCGCCGACCTTCACCGCGCGGGCCCTCAGCGTCCCGCTGACGTTGAGCGACGCTCCGATGAGCTCGTCACCCGGGGCCTTCGCCACCGGCAGGCTCTCGCCGGTCACCATGGACTCGTCCGCCTCGGACTCACCCTCGACGACGACAGCATCGACGGGCACCTTCGCCCCCGGCCGGATGAGCAGCGTGTCGCCGACGAGGACCTCCGCGGTCGGCACCTCGTGCTCGACGCCGTCCCGCACCACCACCGCGCGTGGCGGCGCCAGCTCCAGGAGCGTCCGGACGGCGTCGTTCGCGCCTCCACGTGCCCGCATCTCGAACCAGTGGCCCAGCAGCACGAACGTCGTCAGCACGGACGCGGCCTCGTAGAACACCTCGCCCCCGCCGGTGAGCGTCACGCCCACGCTGTACAGCCACCCGGTGCCGACCGCCACGGCGACCAGGACCATCATGTCCAGCGTCCGGGCCCGCAGGGCACGGTAGGCGCCGTCGAAGAAGATCCACGCGGAGTAGAAGACGACGGGCAACGACAGGATGAGCATGAACACGTCGTCGCGCAGCCCGAAGGGTGCCGCCGCGCTGAAGCCGAGGAACTCGCGGCCGATCATCGAGTAGAGGGTGATCGGGACGGACAGGAGCGCGGCGACCAGGAACCTGTTGCGCATGTCCCGGACCATGTCCGCCATCGAGCCGCCGCCGTGGTGTCCCCCATGGCCCATGGCTTCGTGCGCCGACGGCGCGCCGGTCGGGTGAGCGGCTGCGTGGTGCTCGTGGCCCATGTGCTCGTCGCCATGCCCGCGCTCGTGAGGCGCCGTGGGCTCGGCCTCAAGCTCGGCCGGAGGCGTGCTCGGCTCGTGGAGCGTGTGGTGCGCGTGACCGGTGACCGCCGCGCCAGCTCCAGGCATGGGCTCGCTTATGGCGTCGCAGACGTGGTCGGGCACCGACGTCGCCCAGTTCTGCCCGCGTACCCGAAGTACGACTCGCCGCTCATCCATCAAGCCCCAGCGCCCGTTCCACCCCGGGCGTCGATCGACACCGAGGACACCTGGACGTCGGCCCGATGACCGACCTCGCGTCCTGGGTCGAGGTGGCGGTCTGCGCCACGGCGTTCGCCTCCCTCCTCGTGGCGCGATACCCCTGGGGGGTACCCATACAACCACGGTGCAGGTGCGAGTCATACCCGCAGGCGCATCAAGGATTGATGAAGACACCTCGCTGCGCGCCGCTTCACCGGCCCATGTGACCAGGGCCCATCATGTCGTCGGCGTCGCGGCCGCCCATCATGTCGTCGGCGTCGCGGCCGCCCATCATGTCGTCGTCGCGGCTGTCCATGTCCATCATGTCGTCGTCATCGACGCCGTCCATCATGTCGCCGTGGTGCCCGCCCATCATGCCGCGGAGGCCGCCGTCGCGGTGGTGTGCCCGGTGCATGCCGGCCATGTCCTCGGCGTCTCCCGCCTGGTCCCGGTGGTGTGCGCGGTGCATCGACGCCATCGCAGACCGCGACATGTCAGGCATGTCGTCGGCGCCCGCCTCCGGACAGACCTTGATCTTGCCTTCGCCATCCCGGGGTCCCTCGGTGACGGACCAACCGCCCGCGGGGGCGGGACTCGCCAGAGGTGCCGCCAGCGCCGGAGAGACACCGAGGACCAGTGCTGCGCCCCCGCCGACGAGGAGCGCGGTTCTCACGGAAGCTCGCATGATGGATCCCTTCACCAAGGTCGGCGGTCCGACCGTTTACGTCCAGCGTGCGCCCGGACCGTTGAGGCCCGGACCCCGGGACGATGAAGATTCCGTCAAGGAAGGCGCGCGCGGGCTGAACCGGGACGGTGCCGCTCCAGGCCATGTGGTTTCATCGACGCATGCTGCGCACCACCGCCTCGTGCACGCCCGCGCCTCGCGCCCGCGTGCAGCGGTGTTGTTCTTGCCCCTCGCGCTCCTGTTGAGCCCGGCCATCGCCGCCTGACCGGCCCCGGCCGCTCGACGCCGCAGGCGATCGCCTGACGGCAGCGCCGACTCGGCGCGCCTCCTCCCCCGGCACCGCACCTCGCGTCCTTGTGAGGTATTCCGCGCACGACCACGAGAGGTACCTCCATGACTGCACGACGTCTCTTCACCGCCACCGCCCTGGCCCTGACGGCCGCCCTCGCCGTCAGCGCCTGCTCGTCCGACAGCGGCGACGACCAGTCGGCCGAGCCGAGCGCACCTCCCGCAGAGTCCGACACCTCGCTCACGGACGTGCAGGAGGCCGGCGTTCTTGTGGTCGGGACCGAGGGCACCTACCGTCCCTTCTCCTTCCACGAGGACGGATCCGGAGATCTGACCGGGTACGACGTCGAGGTGATCCGCGCGGTCGCGGAGGAGCTCGGCGTCGAGGTCCGGTTCGAGGAGACCCAGTGGGACGCCATCTTCGCCGGGCTCGAGGCGGGCCGGTTCGACGTGATCGCGAACCAGGTCTCCATCACCCCTGACCGGGAGGAGGCGTACACGTTCTCCGACCCCTACACCTACAGCCCCGGGGTGATCGTGGTCCGCGAGGGCGACACCTCGATCGGCTCCTTCGCCGACCTGGCGGGCAGGACCACCGCGCAGTCGCTGACGAGCAACTGGTACGCGCTCGCCGAGGAGAACGGCGCGACGATCGAGGCCGTCGAGGGCTGGGCCCAGGCGGTGGCGCTCGTCGAGCAGGGCCGCGTCGACGCGACGATCAACGACGAGCTCACGTTCCTGGACTACAAGAAGCAGACCGGCGCCCCCGGGCTCGTCGTCGCGGCCGAGACCGACGACGTCTCCCGCAGCGCCTTCGCCTTCCGCTCCGGGTCCGCCACGCTCGCCGACGCCGTGAACGAGGCGCTCGCCGCGCTCGCCGCCGACGGGACGCTCGCCGAGATCTCCGCGGAGTTCTTCGGCGAGGACGTCTCCCAGTGACGGGCCCGCAGTGACGTCTGACCAGTGGGATCTCGTCCTCGGATCGCTCGGCCCCATCGCGGGCGGGGCGATCCGAGGCACGATCCCCCTCGCGCTCGCCTCGTTCGCGGGCGGCATGGTCATCGCCGTGGCCGTAGCCCTCATGCGGCTGTCCGGGCGGCGCCTGGTCTCGGCGCTGGCGCGGGGCTACGTGTCGCTCATCCGGGGCACGCCGCTGCTGGTGCAGCTGTTCGTCGTCTTCTACGGCCTGCCGAGCATCGGCGTCGTCCTCGACCCGTGGCCGAGCGCGATCATCGCCTTCTCGCTGAACGTCGGTGGCTACGCCGCCGAGGTCGTGCGCGCGGCGATCCTCTCGGTGCCGAAGGGGCAGTGGGAGGCCGCGTACGTCATCGGCATGGCGCGTCCGACCGCGCTGCGGCGCATCATCCTGCCCCAGGCCGCTCGGGTGTCGGTCCCTCCCCTGTCGAACACCTTCATCGCCCTGGTCAAGGACACGTCCCTCGCCTCCCTCATCCTGGTCACCGAGCTCTTCAAGGAGGCGCAGAAGGTCGCGGCCTTCAGCCAGGAGTTCATGCTGCTGTACCTGGAGGCCGCCCTGGTCTACTGGGTGATCTGCCTCGCCCTGTCCGCCGGGCAGGGCGCGCTCGAGAAGAGGCTGGACCGGTATGTCGCCCACTGACCCCGGGACCCGGGCCGCGGCGGGTCCACCGCTGCTGGCCGTCACCGGTCTGCGGAAGTCCTTCGGCACCCATGAGGTCCTGCGCTCCGTCAACCTGACGGTGCACACGGGCGAGGTGGTCGCCGTCATCGGCGCCTCCGGCTCCGGCAAGACCACAGCGCTGCGGTGCCTCAACGGCCTGGAGGTGGCCGATGCGGGACGGGTGGAGGTCCACGGCTCTCTCGCCGTCGACTTCGCGACCCGGCCCGACCGGCGCGCGCTGAACGCCTTGCGCGACCGGTCGGCCATGGTGTTCCAGCACTACAACCTGTTCCCCCACAAGACGGTCCTGGAGAACGTGACCGAGGGGCCCGTCGTCGTGCAGCGGCGACTTGTCGGGGAGGCGCGGGAGGACGCCCTGGCGCTGCTCGCCCGGGTCGGGCTGGGCGACCGGGCGGACGCCTACCCGTTCCAGCTCTCCGGCGGTCAGCAGCAGCGGGTCGGCATCGTGCGCGCCCTGGCCCTTCGCCCGGACCTGCTGCTCTTCGACGAGCCGACGTCGGCACTGGACCCCGAGCTCGTCGGGGACGTGCTGACCCTCATGCGCGACCTGGCCGCCGAGGGCTGGACCATGGTCGTGGTCACGCACGAGCTGCAGTTCGCGCGCGAGGTCGCACACCGCGTGGTCTTCCTCGACGAAGGCGCCGTGCTGGAGGAGGGCCCGGCCCGCCAGGTCCTCACCGACCCGGCCCAAGAGCGGACCCGGCAGTTCATCAGGCGCCTCCTCCACCCGCTGTGACCCTCTGCCGGGGCGTCGACCTTCATGGGGTCTTCATCGCACCGTGACCAGTCCTTCGCGGTCGCGGAGCGGTCCTTGCGTCGGCGAGCTGAGAGGAGTGCGGCGATGATGAGCTGGGGCTACGGCATGGGAGCCGGAATGTGGGGCTCCGGGATCATCCTGACTCTGGTGATGGTCCTCGTCGTCCTGCTGGTCCTGCGCGCCAGCGAGCCGCGCACTCCGCCCGGCCGCTCTGCCAGGCCGCGGACGGCCTTGGGGATCCTGGCCGAGCGGTACGCGCGCGGCGAGATCACCACCGACGAGTACGAAAAGCGGCTGAGTCACCTCTCGTCCTGAGAGGCGTCCGACCTCCTGGGAGGCACCCCGGCCCCACACGCCGGCAGTCGCACACTCGCGTACCCCTTCGTGGGGGTGCCGCGCTTCATCGAACCTTCACCGATTGATCGCCCCGTTCTCAATCCGGCCGCGCTCCACTGGAGGTATCACATACCCCTATGGGGTATCCGAGGTCGATGTCGATCGTAGGTGAAGCCATGAAGGCGTCGGAGGCTCGCACGCAGGTTCTGACGGAGAGTGATGCCGCGGGCGGTGCCGCGACACTCCTGTCGGCCGTCGGCATCGAGAAGGCGTACCGCCGACTCGGCCGACGACGGAAGCGGGCGATCGTGCTCGCGGGCGCCGGCATCGAGCTCTACCCCGGCGACGTCGTCGGCCTGGTAGGTGAGAACGGCTCGGGCAAGAGCACCTTCATGAAGGTGCTCGTCGGCGCCCTCGACGCCGACGCGGGAACCGTCACCACCCGCGGGCGGATCGGCTACTGCCCGCAGGAGCCGCTCTTGTACAGCCGCCTCACCTGCGACGAGCACATCGAGCTCTTCGGCCGCGCCTACGGCATGTCCGACGCCGACGTACGGCGCAGCCGCGACGAGCTATACGAGGGCCTGAACTTCGCACGGTATGCCGCCGTTCGGGTAGACCGCCTGTCGGGCGGCACTCTGTCCAAGCTCAACCTCGCCCTCGCGCTCTTGCCCGACCCCGACGTCCTGCTCCTCGACGAGCCGTACGCGGGCTTCGACTGGGACACCTACCTGCGGTTCTGGGACCTGGTCGAGGCGCGACGGGCTCGCGGCAAGACCGTGCTCGTGGTCTCCCACTTCGTCGTGGACCAGCACCGGTTCACGCGGATCGTCGACGTCCGCGACGGCAGGACGTGGTCCCGATGACCTCCGCGCTGCTGGCCCGGCGGTTCGTCTCCGACCACCTGCGGAACCCGGTCAACCTCTTCGTGCTCGTCGCGGTGCCCGTCGCCTTCGTGCTCGTCGCCGCCGGCCCCTTGGCCGAGGCTGGCGAGACGCTCGGGACCGGCGGAGTCTCGATCGACTCGATCACCGCTGGCTGGGCAGCAGGCTTCATTGCGGGCGTCGGCATGTACTTCCAGGTGTCGGCGGCGCGGTTCAGCGACCGCCGCCTCGTCATCGCCGGACTCCCGCGCGCCACCCTCGTCACCGGGCGTCTCGTCTCGGGTGGGATGCTCGCCGGCCTCGCGTCTGGCTCGGCACTGGCCGCCCTGGCGATCCGCACAGGGCTCGATC
>JAUZVJ010000067.1:0-13215 GCA_031844515.1 Actinotalea sp. AC32
AGGTGCCCACGTGCCCCGCGAGATCGCAGTGCGCTCCTGGGCGAGCCAGCCGTCAGCGTGGGCCTTTGTCGCGAACGTCCGCGGCGCACGATGCCGTTGACCATCAGGACCGGTGTACCTCGCCTCGTACGCACCGGAGGGGAGCCTGCGGACCGTCCCGAAGGACCGCTTGCCAGCCATCTCACGCCCCCGGCGTGCCCAATACGTGCCCAATCAGGGGTGCATTCCGTGCTACTCGGTTCATCACGACGACCCGTCACTGGATGGTGTTCGCGCAGGTCAAGCGCCTATATGTCAAGGTAGGCCAGTTACCGGCACACCCCAACAAATCTGATTCGAGTCCAGTCGCGGGAGCACAAGCAGAACCGCAGGTCAGGCCCCGCTCCGGCGGGGCCTTCTGCGTGTGGGCGCAGCGCCCACACGCCACCACCGCGGCAAGTCCTTCGGGCGCGCTGCGCGACGACGGTCCACGCGACGACCCCGGCCGCGCCCGACGTCTTGCGGCGCCCTGCTCCCCTGACTCGCGCGGAGGAGGGTGCCGGGCCCGTCCGCCGGCCCCGTGAGGGGGTGTACTGGAGGGCGATGGCGCTCACAGCTCACCTCGCCTCCTCGGCCCGGCGTCTCGCGGCCGCGGCCTGGCCGGACCATCCCGCGCGCTGGCGGGACGTCCCCGTTCGCCTGCTGCCGACCCTGTCCACCATCGGCCGCCTCACGGCTGCGGCGGTCGTGTCGTACCTCATCTCGATGGCGCTCACCGATGGGGTGATCGACCTCACCGGACCGCTCACCGCGCTCCTCGTGGTGCAGGCATCCGCGTTCTCCACGATCAGGATGGGCGCCGTCCGGGTCGGGGCGGTGCTCTCGGGCGTCCTCGTCGCCACGGCCCTGTCCACCGTCGTCGGTCTGACCTGGTGGAGCCTCGGAGCGGCCATCGCCGCCTCTCTCCTGCTGGCGAAGGTGCTCCGGCTCGGTGAGCAGGCGCTGGAGACACCGATCAGCGCCATGCTCATCCTGGGCGTGGCCAACCAGGACGTCGCCGCCGAGATCCGGATCCTCAACACCCTGATCGGCGCCGCCGTCGGGGTGGCCTTCAACGTCCTGTACCCGCCCGCGATGCCCACCGCCTCGGCGGGTCGAGCCCTCGTGCGCGTGGCCGACGGGGCAGCCGCTCCGCTGGACGCGGCTGCGGACGTCCTCGACGAGCGGCCGGTCACCCATGCCGACGTCGAGGACTGGATGACACGCGCGCGGGCGGCGAACCTCCTCGTCGCGTCCGCCACCGAACGCATCGCGGCACTGAAGGACAGCCGACGGCTCAACTCACGCGCGCTGGGCACCGCGGACGTCGAGCCGGTGCTCTCCTCAGGGCTCGACGCGCTCGAGCACGCCCTGCTGGCCATCCGCTCGCTCTTCGCCGTCGTGCTCATCGAGCTCCCGAGAGCGACGTCGGGACGAGACGACCCGTACGGCGCCGAGCTGCGCACCGTCTTCGCGGTCGTCCTGAGGGACACGGCGGAGTGCATCCGAGGCTTCGGGGCGCTGGTCGTCGCCGAGGCCGACGACCGCCAGGAGGACGCCGAGCGAGCACTCGGTCAGAGCGTCGACGTCCTGCGGGAGACCCAGGCCATCCTGACCGAGCTCATCATGGTCGACGCCCGGGAGAACACCGCGTCCTGGCTCCTGCGCGGCTCGATCCTCGCCGCGGTCGAGCAGGTCCTCTCGCGGCTCGACCTCGAGGAGCGGGCCCGGCTCCACCGCGAGTGGAAGGACGCACAAGCACGTAGGCGCCTCGCCCGGATGCCCCTCCTCGTCGACGTGGTCCTCCCTCACCCGGAACGCCCGTACCCCCGCGGCATGTCACCGACCCGCAGGAAGACCTCGGGCCACGAACGACCACGACCCCGGCACGACGACCGGTGAGCGGCCCCGGTCCCGCGGTACGTTCCCCGCGTGCCCGCCGTGGAGCTCCTGAGACAGCGCCTGCACGACGACGGGCTCACCGACGTCGTCTCCGTCGAGCCGGCCGCCGAGGGCATGGCGGCCCTGTCGGGCCTCGCGCGGCGGACGTCGGGCGAGACGGTCTTCGTGAAGTCCTTCGAGGTGCCACCCGCCGCGGACGTCTTCGACTGCGAGGCCGAGGGGCTTGCCGCGCTGCGGGACCTCGGTGGGGTCGCCACGCCTGACGTCGTCCACGTCTCGCGCAGCTCCTGGTCCTCGCACCCCTTCCGGCCCGCCCGGACGACGTCGGGTTCTGGGAGCGCGCGGCGCACGCGGTGGCGCGCCTGCACGCCGTCACGAGCCCGGACGGCTACGGCTGGGCGCGCGACAACTGGCTCGGCCCGATGCGGCAGCGCAACGCGTGGCGCAGCGACGGGTTCGCGTTCTTCGCCGAGCACCGCGTCCTGCGCTGGCTCCCCGAGGCCCGCGTGCGCGCGAAGCTCGGGCCGACCGACCGCGTGGCCCTGGAGCGGCTGTGCGCGCGGCTGCCCGAGCTGCTCCCGACGATGCCGGCGTGCCTGACCCACGGCGACCTGTGGACGCAGAACCTCCTCGCCACGCCCGGCGGCGACCCGGCGTTCATCGACCCCGCGGTGAGCTGGATGTGGGCCGACGTCGACCTCAGCCACCTGTGGTGCTCACCGCACCCGCCCGAGGCGCGGCGGTTCTTCGACGTCTACGGCGAGGACACCGGGCGCGCCGCGGGGTGGCTCGACCTCCTGCCGCTGGTGCACCTGCGGCAGCAGCTCGCGCTCATGGCGATGTTCGACGACGACTGGGGCTCGACCGAGGCGGTCCGTGCGCTCGTGGCGCCGTTCCGCCCGGAGGCCCGCCCTGCGGCCGTCCCCGCAGGACCCACCTGAGCCCTCGGATCGCACCGCGACCGGTGTCCGATTCGCCCCTTGCGTCCTTTTCCACGGCGGGTCTAGCGTGAGCGTTCATCCGAAAGGGTGATCGCCATGGGCCCTGCAGCGCCCTCCCGCACGGCTGACCGGTCCCGCCGAGAGTGACGGGCGCGGGGCTGTGGCGCAGAGCGCCGGGGACCGACTGCTGGAGCTGCTCGCTCGCGAGTGGCTCGCCGCGCTGCACGACGCAGCGGCCCGGCTGACCGACCGCCTCGCGACCCTCGAGCCGGACCCCGCGTTCGACGGGACACCCTTCGCGGGACGCGTCCTGGGCCGCGTGGACGACCTCGGCGCCGACCCCGCCCTCGCCGTCGTGGCCAACCTGGTGGGTGGGACGCCGACCGGGCCGCACGTCGCGGTCCACGGCTGGCGCGACGCCGCGACGCCGGAGGCACCGCGGGGCCTCGCGCTCGTCGTCGCCTCGGGAGGCCCCGCGGTGCTCGCCGCCACGGTGGTCCCCGGCGAGCCGCGAGCGGTGGTCCTCCGTGCCGGCGGGCTGACGGGCGGCACGGCAGCCGTGGTCGGCCTGCCGAGCGGAGCGACGCTCCGGGCGTCCGGGACCACCTCGGCCGAGCTCGCCGCCGCGGTCCTGGGCGACGGCGCCCCGCCGAACCCCGCCCCGTCCGTCGGCGACCAGGTCGAGATCACGCTCGCCCGGGCAGGACCGGGTCCGGTCTGGGGAGTCCCCGGCGGACCGTCGGTGCGCCTGGGCGCCGTCTCGGCGCGGGTCACGGTCGCCGCGACCGCCGACGGGTTCGCGCGGTCGGCGGAGCTGTCCCTCGAGGGCGGCGAGGTGCTGCTGGCACCGGGCTTCCTCGCGGCGCTCGTGCCCGTGGACCTCGCCTTCCCGCTCGACCTCGACCTCCGGGCCGCACCCGGGACCGGTGTGACGCTCGGCGGGAGCCCGTCCCTGTCGGCACGCCTCCCGGGTCCCGGTGCCGCGCCGTGGCTCGACCTCGTCGTCGACGTGGTGGACGCCGCGGACGCCCCGCGAGCGCAGGTCACGCTGACGACGGCCGTCGACCTGGACCTCCCGGCGGTCCCGGTGCACCTGCGGGCCGAGGGCCTCGGCCTGGCCCTCGCGCTCCCCCTGCGACCCGGTCCCGGCTTCGCCCCTGCGCCCGACTCGGTCCAGGGCGCCGAGCCCACCGGGGCCGAGGTCGCGGTGTCCGTGCCCGTCGTCAGCGGCGCCGGGGTGCTGCGTCGACGGGGTGCGGACCTCGTCGGTGCGCTCGCGGTCGAGATCCCGCCCATGTCGGCCTCCGCGTTCGCCGCGCTCAGCCCGGCGGCGGACGGGAGGCCGCTCTCGCTCCTGCTGATCATGGGCGCGACGTTCCCCCCGCCCGGCGTGCAGATCGGCTTCGGCTTCGCCGTCATGGGGCTCGGCGGCGTCATAGGGATCAACCGTCGCATCGACCGCGACGCGCTGCTGCGGGCGGTCGCGGACGGCTCTGCCGCTGGTCTGCTCTTCCCGGCCGACCCGGTCGGCGCGGGTGAGCGTGCGCTCGAGGCCCTCCCCACCGTCTTCCCGGCGTCGCGCGGGTCCGTGGTCGCCGGCCCCATGTTCCGGCTCGGCTGGGGCGGGCAGGTCGTCACCGGGTCCGTCGCCGTGCTCGTCGAGTCGGGCGTGGACGACCGGCTCACGATCCTCGGCACGATCGTCGTCGCCCTGCCCGACCCCGCCGCACCGATCGTGCTCATCCGTGCGACCTTCGCGGGTCTGATCGAGCCCACCGTGCCGAGCGTGACGTTCCTCGCGAGCCTCGAGGGGTCGCACATCGTGGGTGCACCCCTCACGGGCGACATCTTCCTGCTGACGCGCGGCGGGCCGGACGCGGAGCTCGTGCTCAGCGCGGGTGGGTTCCACCCCGCGTTCCGCGTGCCCGCAGGCGTGCCGGTCCTGCGCCGGCTCGGCCTCGACCTGTCCCCGGTCCCGTGGATCGAGCTGCGGTGCGAGGCGTACGTCGCGGTGACCAGCACGACCCTGCAGCTCGGAGCGCGGCTCGAGCTCGTCGCCGAGGTCGCCGGCTGCGGGCTGCGGGGGTGGCTCGCGTTCGACGCGCTCCTCCAGCTCGACCCGTTCCGGTTCGTGGCCGACGTGAGCGGGGGCCTCGCGCTGCGTGCCTTCGGCCGCAGGCTGCTCGGCGTGCAGCTCGCCCTGCACCTCGAGGGCCCGGCGCCGTACCTCGCGCGGGGGCGCGGCTCGATCGACATCTTCCTGTTCGAGGTCTCGCTCGACTTCGAGGTGGGCTGGGGCCGCCCGGCCGCCCCGCTGACGCCCGCACCCGACGTGGGCGCCGCACTGCGCGCGGCCCTCGCCGACCCCGCCGCGTGGCGCTCGCGCGGCGACCCGCCCCGTGGGGTCGTGCTGACCGACGCGGCCCGCGAGGCGCTCGGGGCGGCGAGCGTGGTCGACCCGTACGGGTCGGTCACGGTGCAGCAGACCCGCGTCCCGCTGGGGGTCGAGATCGGGCGGCTCGACGGGCGTCCGGTCCCCACGCAGCGGTGGGACCTCGTGGGCGCTCGGCTGCGCGACGGCGAGCCCGCACGCACGAGCCCGCTGCGCGCCGACTTCCCGCCCGCTCACTTCATCGCGCCTGCGTCCGACGACGAGGCGCTCGCGACGCCCGCCTTCCTCCCCCTCGTGTCCGGCGCGACCCTCACGCCGGAGCCGGCGACCGGCGCGCCGCTGCGTCCGGTCGACCTGTCGTGGGAGGAGCGCGTGATCGTCCAGGACCTCCCCGTCCCCGTCCGGGCCGGACTGGGCGACGTCACCGGGCTCGACGTGCTGAGCGCCGTCCTGGTCGCGGTGTCCGTGGACGACGACGTCTGGTGGCCCGAGCCCGAGGCGGTCGTCGAGGTCGCCCCCGCACCCCCGGCCGCGGCCGTCTCCACGTGGTCGATGGCGACCGCCGACGTCCGTCCCGAGCAGACGGTCCTCGAGATGGAGCAGGCGCTCGGGGGGTTCGGCGACCTCGTCGCCGTCGAGGCGTGGGAGGTGGCCGTCAGGTGACCGTCCAGATCTCCTCCTACCTGCAGGGTCCGCTCGGCGAGGCCGTCCTCGCGACCGACGCCACGGCGACGCTCGGGACGCCGACCCTGCGACCCGCCCTCCTGCTCGAGGGCTCGACGGCCGGAGGGTCGACCGTCGAGGGCCCGCACCTGCGCATGCTGGGTCCCGGCGACGTCGTCGGCCTCGCGTCGGGCGCGGTCGTGCGCACCGACCCGCTCGACGGGGCCGTCGACGTGGAGCCGAACTACCTGGCCGTGGTGGAGCTCGTGCCGCCCGAGCTCCCGTGGCTGCTCACGCCCGCGCGACCGGCCGACGGCAGGCTGCGGCCGTGGCTCGTGCTCGTGGTCGTCGAGACGGCGACGGCCGGGTTCGTCCCCGGCGACCCGCCGGTGCTGCGTGCCGACGTCGCCGAGCTGCCCGACCTGCGGGAGTCGTGGGCGTGGGCGCACGTCCAGCGGAGCTCCGGCGCGGTGCTGCCCGGCGGCGGCACCGCGCCGGTCGGTTCCGTCGGCCGCCTCGTGTGCGCGCGCCGCCTCCGTCCGGGGGTCCGCTACCGCGCGTGCCTCGTCCCCGCGTTCTCGACCGGCGTCGCCGCGGGCCTCGGGGACCCTCCGCCGCCCGGGACGCCGCACGCCCCCGCCTGGGACGTCGGCGTCGGCGGCGCCGCGACCCTGCCCGTGCTGCACACGTGGACCTTCACCACCGGGCCGAGCGGCGACTTCGAGCAGCTCGTGCGGCGCCTGCACCCCGCGGACCCGGTGGCGTTCGCGGCGTCGTCGGCCCGCGTGGTCGACGCGCGGGCCCCGTGGCCGGGTACGCCCGCGTCGCCGGAGCCGCTCCTCGTCGGCGTGCGGGGCGCGCTCGTGCCGGTGGGCGCCACGGACGAGCCCGAGCCGCGGCTCGGGGCCGACGACGAGGCCCGGTTCCGCGAGCGCATCACGACCCACGTCGAGGCGCCCGCCGCACGCGTCCGCCCCGAGGGCGACGGCGACGCGGACCGCGTCGGTGCGCTCGCACCGCCGCTCTACGGGGGCCCCCACGTCGGCGCGCAGCTCCTCGCGGAGGGCCCGGCATGGCTCGCGCAGCTCAACACGTCGATCCCGTACCGGATCGCCGCCGGGCTGGGTGCCGAGTACGTCCGGACGCACCAGGAGCGGCTCATGGCCCGGGCGTGGGAGCAGGTCGGTGCGATCCGTGAGGCCAACCGACGCCGGGGCGTCGTCGAGCTGACGACCGTGGTCGCCGAGCGCGTCCACGCCCGCCACGTCGCCCCGCTCGAGCCCGGCGAGCTCATCGCCCTCGCGGCGCCCGCGAACGCACGCACCACCACGTCGCCGTCCACCACGCTCGCCCTCGAGGAGCGCATGAGCCGGCTCGTGGACGGCGCCGCGACGACGGCCTTCGCTCGTCGCGTGCGGCCGCACGGCGGCCTCGGACGACGCACGGGCGCCTCGGTCCGCGGCGTCGTGCCGCGAGCGCTCGAGGGCGTGGTCACGGTCCCCGTGCCCGCCCCGGTCGTGCCGCCGTCGCCGTCGTCGGGCGCGTCGGTCGCGCCGGAGGTCGTCGCGGAGGCCACCGCGAGGCAGCTCGTCGCGCTCACCGCCCTCGGGAGCGTCGCGGCCGTCAACGGCGACGCGGTCGGCTCGGCCGCGCTCGCGGCGCGCGTCGAGCAGGTCACGGGTCCCGCGATGGCGTCGGCGCTCGCCGCCGGGACCGTCGCCGACGTCGTCGGCGCCATCTCGGCCGACGTCGTCGCGGCGAGCGCGGCCGCGCAGGCCGCGGTCTCCGACCTGGTCGAGCACCCCGAGCAGTTCGGCTCGGCCGGGCTGCTCGGCGTCCCCGTCGAGGGTGCCCGCCTCGCGGCGCGCGTGAGCGAGTCGCTGCTGCCCGGCTCGAGCCACCGGTCGCGCCTCGCGTCGCAGACCACGGTGCCGCCGGGCCTCGCGGCGTCCGGTGCGGACGCGCCGCTCATGGCGTCGCCCGAGTTCCCCCTCCCGACGGCGCTCACGCTCCTCGAGTCGGATCCCGAGTGGCTCGTCCCGGGTGTCGGGGCGTTCCCCGCGAACGCTGTCGCGCTGCTGCGGCCGCACGGTGCGTTCGTCGAGTCGTTCCTCGTGGGGATGAACAGCGAGCTCATGCGCGAGCTCGTGTGGCGCGAGTTCCCGACGGACCGTCGTGGCACCGCGTTCAGCCGGTTCTGGCCCCGGCCGTCCGGCACGCCCGACGTCCCCCCCGTCGCGACGTGGACGGACGACGTCCCGCTCGGCACGCGCGCGGCCGGTTCGGGCGACCTGGCGGTGCTGCTCGTGCGCGGCGACGTGCTCCGGCGCTACCCGGGGACCCTCGTCACGGCGATCCGCTCGGCGCCGCCCGACGCCGAGGGGCGGCTCCTGCCCGACCCGGCGGGAGTCCCGCAGGTGCCGCTCTTCGCGCTGCCCGTGGACGAGGGCACGACGGCGTTCGCGTTCGAGATCCCCACCGCGGAGCTCGTGCGCGCCCCGACGGCCGACGCGCCCGGCTGGTTCTTCGTCTTCGCCGAGAACGCCTACCGCATCCGCTTCGGGTTCGACGAGCCCGGGCCGACGCCGGGGACGCTCACCGGCTGGGCCGACGCCGAGTGGCCGCCGCCCGACGGGCCACGGGCCACGTCCGTCCCGGTGGTCCGGGGGCACGCGTCGGTGGGCACGCCGTTCGGGCCGCCGACGGGTGACGGTGCCGCCGTGCCCGCCGACGTGCCGGTCTGGGGCCGCGACGCCGCCGACACCGCCCGCATCACGCTCCAGCGGCCGTTCCGCGTCGCGGTGCAGGCCGCGGCCCTGCTCGTCCCGCCGGGCGCGGACGCCGGGGGTGGCGGCTGATGCCCCCCGTCGACCCGGCCGAGCTCGCGACCCTGCGCCTGACGGTGACGGCCGCCCGCCAGGTGCACGAGCGCGCGCTGCGCGACCTGCGCAGCGCCGAGGTCCACGCGGACTTCTGGCGCGAGCCGGACGGGAGCCTGCCCGTCGTCGACCAGGCGCTCAACCCCGACGTGTTCGCCGAGGTCCAGGGCCTGCAGCCCGCGCTCGACGCGGCGTCGGCGGCCGTCGCGGGCGCAGAGGCCGGCCTGACGGCGGCGCGGGCCGCGTACGACGAGGCCGCGCGGACCTCACCCCTGTTCGCGGACGGGTCGACCGAGCCCGTGCTGCTGCTGCCCGTGCGCCTCGAGGCCGTGTACGTGCCGCAGGGCACCGGTGCGGACCTGCGGATCCGGGTCTACCCCGACGACGTCCACGTCGACAGCCACGAGGAGGCCCTGACGCCGGGCGAGCGCACGGCCGGCACCCGGTACTGGCGTGACGTGACCGCGGCGGACGACACCGCGCCGACGCCCGAGGACGCGGCGACCGTCCGACGCGACGCGTGGCGGGCGCTGGTCGAGGCGTGCGGCGGGGCGCGTGCGACCTGGGTGCGGCTCGCGCTCGCGCCGCCCGGGCCCGGCGAGGGACCTCCGGACCCCGGCACGCGCGAGGAGGCGTGGACGCGTGCGGCGCGGACCGCCGTCCTCCCGGACCACTTCGTCTTCTCCGCCTACCGCGCCGGGCGGCTCGTGTGGCGCCGGGCCGGGGAACCCGTCCCCGACGTGCTCGGCGTGGGCCTCGATCCCCACCCCGAGCGGGACGACGGAGATCCGGACGACGACCCGGACTCCGTGCTGGACCCCGGCAGCCGGTGGCTCGCGGACTTCGACGCCGCCGTCCGGCGCGGCATGGGGCTCGTCGTCCACCTCGACGACCCCGAGGAGAGGTTCGACCTCCTCACCGCCGTCGGGGTCGGTCAGCAGGACCCGGCGACCGGTGCGGCACGGGTCGACCGCCTCCTCGAGGCGCACGCGTTCGCGGCGGGGCTGTCGACCCTGCCCGTGGGGACCCCCACCAACAACACCCCCGGGAGCCGCAGCGGGTGGCGGTCTCGGGGGGCGCCGCCCGACCCCGAGGCGGCGGACGCGCGCCGCGCCGCGTTCGACCCGGCCGGGGACGACGACGCCGCCCGCCTGGCCCGTGCTCTCGGGGTCGACGGCCGGCGCGTGCTCGCCGCTGTGACCGACCCGGTCGGGGGCGACGAGCGGCTGATCGCCCGCCTCAACCGCCTCCAGGCCGACCACATGGCGTTCTCCCCCGCGTTCGGCCCGCGCTCACGGCTCGGCCTGGAGCTCGTGCCCGTGACGGCGCCCTGGTACGCAACGCTGCGCGACCACGTCGCGCGGCACGTGCGCCCACGCGGCCCGCTGCCGACCCTCCGCGTGGGCCGCCAGCCCTACGGCGTGCTCCCTGTCAGCTCGCTGGACCTGTGGCACGGCGACGACGTCGACCCGGGTCTCGTGCGGGTCGTCGCGTCGTTCGCCGCCGCCTTCGCCGACCTCGGCCACCGAGCGGTGCAGATCGGCGAGGGCACCGACCAGGACGCGGTGCTGCTCGACGTCCTCAGCCGCGAACCGGCTCCCGGCCGGCTCGAGCACCTGTGGGCTGCGACGAGGACGGAAGCCGTCAGCCGGCCTCCGCGGGTCGCGGTGGGCGCGGTCCCCGCGTCGATGGTCCTCGCGTGGCTCCAGCCGGTCGGCACGCCGGTCGCGGACCGTGGAGACACCTTCGGCGACGTCGCACCGGTCCGCGACCTGCCGCCGGACGTCGCCGCGATCGCGTCCCGGAGCCTCCTGGCGCGGCTGCTCGCCCTCTTCGACGAGGGGATCGCCCGGATGCGCGAGAGCTCGCTCCCCCCGGACCCCGACCGGTTCGACGAGGTCTACGTGCCTGCTGTGACCGCGCTCGAGCAGCTGCGCTCGGTGCCGACGCGGACGGCGTTCCACACGCAGGCGCTCGACGTGGCGAACACGCTGCGCAACATCGTCTCCTCGGGTCCGGCACCGGCCGAGCAGGTCGCCGAGCGGGCTCGCCGGGCCGGCCCGTGGCGGGACCTGTTCGCGCAGTACGCGACCGTCGAGCGTGACGTCGCGCGCGACCTCGCGCACGGGGACGCGCTCCTGCGCGACGCGATGAGCCTCGCGTCGCACCGCGTCGACGCGTGGGTCACCTCGCTGGCCACGGCACGGCTCGCCGGGCTGCGCGCCGCCTCGCCGACGGGGTTGCGGACCGGCGCCTACGGCCTGCTCACCGACGTCGAGCCGGTCGACCCCCACCCGGCGCGCGAGGGCTACGTCGTGACGCCGTCGATGCACCACGCGACGACGGCCGCCGTCCTGCGCTCGGGCTGGAGCGCGCACAGCGACCGCGGCGCGTTCGCCGTGGACCTGCAGTCCGCGAGGGTCCGGCACGCCGAGGCGATGGTCCAGGGCGTGCGGCAGGGCCAGCCGGTCGCGGCCCTGCTCGGCTACCAGTTCGAGCGCGCGCTGCACGACGCGCGGCTCGACGTCCTCGTCGCGCCCTTCCGCGCGGCGTACCCCCTGCCGCACGCCGTCGAGGACCCGTCGCACGCCGCGCTCGTCGCGGTCGGGGCCCGCGACGTCGTCGACGGGCAGGCGTTGCGGCGCGACGCGGGTCGCAAGGTCGACGCCGGGGAGCACGCCGCCGTCGTCGCACGCCTCGTCGGCGAGCTCGACGAGACCTTCGACGCGGTCGCAGACCTGCTCCTCGCGGAGGGCGTGCACCAGCTCGTGGGCGGCAACCCCGTCCGGGCCGGCGTCGCCGCCGACGGGATCGGCCGCGGCCAGGAGCTCCCCGGCGAGTACGACGTCCTGCGCACGCCGCGGTCGGGCGTGGCCGTGACCCACCACGTCGGGGTGCTGCTGCCCGACCGGCTCCCCCCGGGCTGGCCGGACGACCGGCCGCTCGTGCGGCTCGAACCGGGCGTCGAGGCGTGGCTGCGCAGCCGCCTCGGTCCGGCGGCGAGCCTGGGCGGCGCCGCGCTGGCCGGGACGGGCTGGTGCGCGACCGAGCTCGTGCTCGCGCCCGAGCGGACGGTCCGGGAGGTCCTCGCGACCGACGTCGACCCCGCGACCGTCGACGACGTCGTCGTCGTGTGCGACCGGCTGCGGGCCGTCCTCGCGGGGTCGACCCCGCTCACCACCGCGCACCTCGCGCCCACGGAGCCCGACGTGGGGGCCGACGACCTGGAGGACCTGCGCGGACGCGTCGGCGGGTGGCTCGCCGAGGTCCGCGCGGCGGTGCCCGCGCTCGACGCCGTCGCCGACGACGCCGTGCACGAGGCCGTCGCGCGCATGCGCTCCCTCGGCCTCGCCGTCGACGACGTCGCGTCGGCGCGTGCGCTGCTGGCGCGGACCGACCTCACCGAGATCCCGCCGCCGCCTCCCGCGGACCGGCCGGTCGAGACGGACGCCTGGCGTGCCGACGTCCTGGCGCGCACCGCGCCCGCCCACCCCGCGCTCCGGGTCGTCCCGACGCTCGCGCGTCCCCTGCCGCCGCCCCCGGACCCGCCCGTCGAGCAGGACGCGGTCGACGCGTGGCTGCGCGACGCGGCGCTCGTGCGGCCGCGGACGGCCGCGCTGCAGGACGCCGACGTCGCCGCGGAGCTCCTGCGGCGTGCCGCCGCGGTCGAGCACGTCGTGGCGCAGCCCGTCTCCGGGGCACCCGGGCCGTGGCTCGCGCAGGCACCCGCGTCCGACGAGCCTCGCCCCCGGACGGCGCTGGTCCTCGCGCGCGAGCCGGGTCAGGGCGCCGGACGGGTCCGCGGCATCGTCGTCGACGGGTGGACGGAGGTCGTTCCCGCCGCGCCGGGGGACCACGGCCCCGAGGAGGTGGTCGGCGTGGCGTTCGAGTTCGACCGGCCGGGCGCGCGCGCACCGCACGCGCTGCTCCTCGCCGTGCCGCCCGACCCGGCCCGCGGCTGGTGCGCCGAGGACCTGCACGCGTGCGTCGACGAGCTGCTCCTCCTCGCGCGCGTCCGCTCGCTCGACCTCGCCGACGTCCCCGAGCTGCGGACCGTCCTGCCCGTCCCCTCCCGGGTGGACTCATGAGCCGCTACGAGACCCCGACGCGCGGGCCCGGGATCGACGAGGGCCTCGCGGCCCGCGTGCACGACCCGCTGTGGTTCGTCGCCCGGCAGTGGCAGCTCGGCGAGCTGCGGCACGAGAACACGGGGTCACCCGCCTGGGTCGACGTGACCGTCGAGGCCCATCTCCTGGACCAGTGGCGCCCGCGCGGTGCCGGGACGTGGCTGCCCGCACCACGCGACGTCCCGCTCGAGCGACTCGTGGAGGAGCACGGCGACGGCGCTCCGCCGCGCCTGCGTCTGGCCGGCGGGGTGCGCGTGCGCCGCATGCTGACGGCACGCGGGGCCGCCGGCGAC
>JAUZVJ010000068.1:0-12595 GCA_031844515.1 Actinotalea sp. AC32
CCGGACGGTGCCGACCCCGGGGTGCTCGGCGGCGATCCGCTCGAGCAGGTCGGTTCTCCCGCCGCCGACCCCGACCCAGCGGCCACCGCGTTCGCCGCCGACGCCTTCGGGCGCTCGGTCGGCCGCGGGTGGGGCACCGCCGACCTCGGCGGCGCCTGGGCGCTCGTCGGCCCGTCGTCGTCGTTCTCCGTGGCAGCCGGCGTCGGCCGCATGACCCTGCCGCGCGCGGGTGCTGGGCTGACCGCGACGCTGCCCGTGTCGTCGACGTCGACCGACCTCACCGCGCGCATCGCGCCGACGCGCCTCGCGGACGGTGGAGGCGTGTTCGCGTCGCTCCTCGGACGCCGGGTGGGCGCGGCCGACTACCGCGCCAAGGTCAAGGTCGCCCCGTCCGGCGCCGTGACGCTCTACCTGAACCGGAACGCGGGCGCCGAGACGACCCTCGGTGCGATCACCGTCCCCGGCGTCCGCATCACCCCCGGCGACGCGCTGCGCATCCGGCTCACGGTCACCGGCACCTCGCCGACCACGCTCCAGGCGCGCGCGTGGGAGGACGGGAACCCCGAGCCGACCGGCTGGCAGCTCACGGCCGCCGACGCGACCCCCGCGCTCCAGACCGCGGGCGGCGTGGGCGTCATGACGTACCTGTCGGCGTCGTCGACGAGCGCGCCGCTCGTCGTCGCGGTCGACGACCTCCTCGCGACGCCGGTCGACGGTCCGCCGCCCGTGCTCAACGAGCCGCCCGCGCCGGCGTTCGTCAGCACGGTCGACGGGCTCACCGCGACCTTCGACGCGACGGGGACGACCGACGCCGACGGCAGCGTCGTCCTGCACGGGTGGGACTTCGGCGACGGGACGCTCGGCACGGGCGCGACGCCGACCCACGCGTACGCAGCACCGGGCACCTACTCGGTCACCCTCACCGCGACCGACGACGACGGCGACGCCGCGTCGGTGACGCACCCGGTCACCGTCGGCGGGCCGCCGCCGACGCAGGAGGCCCCGGTCGCGCGGTTCGACGCGGTCCTGGCGGGCCTGGGCGTCGAGGTCGACGGCTCCTCGTCGAGCGACGCGGACGGCTCGGTCACCGGGTGGGAGTGGGACTTCGGCGACGGGAGCACCGCGTCCGGCCCGACGGCGTCGCACACCTACGCCGTGCCGGGCGAGTACACGATCATGCTCGTCGCGACCGACGACGACGGGCTGTCGTCGTCCGCGTCGCGGGTCGTGCTCGTCGACGAGGCGCCCGTCCCGGCGGGCGACGTGGCGCGGGACGACTTCGCGCGCGACGTCGTCGGCGGGTGGGGGACCGCGACGACCGGGGGCGCCTGGACGCTCGCCGGTCCGGCGTCGGCGTTCTCGACCGCCGACGGTCAGGGCCGGATGACGCTCGCGCGTCCCGGGGCCGGCGTCGCGTCGTCCCTCGACGTCGCCGTGCTCGACACCGACGTCCGGGTGACGGTCGCGGCGACGCCCGTCGCCGACGGCGGCGGCACCTACGTGTCGGTCGCCGGTCGCCGCACCACCGCGGGCGACCAGCGTGCCAAAGTCCGCGTCGGTGCGGACGGCGCCGTGACGCTCCAGCTCACGTCCGTGTCCGGCGGCTCCGAGACGACCCTCGCGGGCGCGCGCGTGCCGGGTCTCCTCCTCGCGGCGGGGGAGCGGCTGCACGTCCGCCTCCAGCTCACGGGCACCGCGCCCACGACGCTGCGTGCCCGCGTCTGGGCCGAGGGCACGGACGAGCCCACGTCGTGGCAGGTCAGCGCGACGGACGAGACGTCCGGGCTCCAGCAGGCCGGCGGGGTCGCCCTCGTCGCCTACGTCTCGGGCTCGGCGACCACGACGCCCGTCCTCGTCGCGTTCGACGACCTCGCCGTGGGGCCCGCCGGGCCGGTCGAGCCGTGAGCGGCGCGCCCGCGGGCAGCGCGCGCTCGAGCGGTGCGGCTCGACGGGACGGCGTGCGCACCGTGCTGGTCGCCCACCCCGGGGCCGAGCTGTACGGCTCCGACCGCGTGATGCTCGAGAGCGTCGCCGGCTTCCGGGAGGCCGGGTGGCGCGTCGTCGTCACGCTGTGCGACGACGGCCCGCTCGTCGGCGAGCTCGAGGCCCTCGGCGCCCGGGTGGTCCGCACGCGCACGCCCGTCCTGCGCAAGAGCGCGCTGCGCCCCGCGGGGTTCGTGCGGCTCGTCGCCGACACGCTGGTCGGTTCCGTGCGCGGGCTGTCGCTCGTGCGGCGCACGCGTGCCGACGCGCTCTACGTGAGCACCGTGACGGTCCCGCTGTGGACGCTCCTGGGGCGCCTCGCGCGACGACCGGTCCTCCTCCACGTCCACGAGGCCGAGGCCAGCGCGCCCGTCCTCGTCCGGCGGGCGCTGGCCCTGCCGGTCCTCGCGGCGACCGGCGTGGTCGCGAACAGCGAGTTCAGCGTCGGGGTGCTGCGCGGGGCGCTGCCCGCGACGGTCCGACGCGCGACGGTCGTGCACAACGGCGTCCCGGGGCCCGAGCGCCCGACGCCCGCACGCGAACGCCTCGACGGGCCCGTGCGGATGCTCTACGTCGGCCGGCTGTCCGCCCGCAAGGGCGTCGACGTCGCGGTCGAGGCGCTCGGCGAGCTCGTCGCCGGGGGCTGCCCCGCCCAGCTCGACGTGGTCGGTGCGGTGTACCCCGGCTACGAGTGGTTCGAGCAGCAGCTCCGTGACCGCGTCGCCGAGCTCGGGATCGCCCACGCCGTGCGGTTCCACGGCTTCCACCCCTCGGTGTGGGGCTTCCTCGCCGACGCGGACGTCGCGGTCGTGCCCTCCGTCGTCGACGAGCCGTTCGGGAACACCGCGGTCGAGGCGGTCCTCGCGGCCCGGCCGCTGGTCGTGAGCGCGACCAGCGGGCTGCGCGAGGCCGCGGCCGGGTACGCGTCGGCGCAGCGCGTGCCCCCTGGCGACCCCGTGGCGATCGCCGACGCCGTGCGGCGCATCCGCGACGACTGGGCGCACGTGCGCGTCGCGGCCCTCGAGGACGCCGCCCTCGCGGCGGACCGGCACGCACCCGAGCTGTACCGGCGCCGGGTCGCGGCCGCGCTCGCGGACGTGGCGGGCGGCGTGTGAGGGCGGACGACGTGACGGCGCGCGACGCGCCCGACGGTGCCCAGCCCGACGGTGCCCAGCCCGACGGTGCCCAGCCCGACGGTGCCCGACCCGACGGTGCCCAGCCCGACGGTGCCCGACCCGGCGGTGGGCCGCCCGCCCGCCCGCTCGCCGCGGGGGCGGCCGCGTCGGCGGTGCAGTGGAACTCGATCGCCGTCGCGGGGCGACAGCTCTTCCTCGTCGCGTCGAGCATCGTGCTCGCGCGCGTCCTCGGTCCCGAGACGTACGGCGTCATCAGCGCCGCGACGATCTACGTCACGTTCACGACCCTCCTGCTCGACCAGGGTCTCGCGTCGGCGCTGATCCAGCGGCCCGCGCTGAGCCGGTGGGCAGCGGGCGCGGTCGCGACCGCGAACGTCGTCTCGGGGGTGCTGCTCGCGGTGGCCACGTGGTTCGCCGCCCCGTGGGTCGCGGACTTCTTCTCGGTCGACGAGCTCGTGCCGGTGCTGCGGTGGCTCGGCCTCGGCCTCGTGGTCAAGTCGCTCGCGATCGCGCCGCGCGCGATGCAGGCCCGCACGCTGACGTTCCGCTCGATCGCCGTCGCCGACGTCGCGGGCGCCGCCGTGGGAGCCGTCGCGGGCGTCGTCGCGGCGATGCTCGGCGCGGGACCCACGGCGATCGTCTTCCAGGTGGTCGCGCTCGACCTCGTCGTCGCGGCGGTGCTCGTGCGCGCCGAGCGCGGACCCGTGCCCAACCTGCACGTCCGCGAGCTGCGGGACCTGCTCGGCTTCGGCGTCCGGGTGATGGCGACCAACGGCATCGCGTACTTCTCGCGCAACGCGGACAACATCCTCGTCGGACGCGTGCTCGGCGTCGTCGCGCTGTCGTACTACGGCATGGCGTACCGCGTGCTCGTCATCCCCGTGCAGATGATCGGGCAGACGGTGTCGCGCGTGATGTTCCCGGTGTTCTCGAGGCTCGCGGACCGCCGGGACCTGCTGGGCGACAACCTCCTCAAGGCGATGGAGATGCTCGCGGTCGTGACCCTGCCGCTCATGGGTCTGCTCGCGGCGGCGTCGCACGAGGTCGTCACCGTGGTGCTCGGGACCGAGTGGCTGCCCGCCGCACCGCTGCTGACGGTCCTCGCCGTGGCCGGCGCGCGCGAGACGGTCGTGTACGTCTCGGGGCCCCTCATGAAGGCGACCGGGCGGGTGAGGCTGCTCGTGCGCTACGAGCTCCTCGCGACCGCGGTCCAGGTGGGCGGGATCGTGCTCGGGCTCCGCTGGGGGGTCCTGGGGGTCGCGGTGGGGTACACCGTCGCCGGGTTCCTCCTGACGCCCGTGCTGCTCGTGATCCAGCGGCGTCTCGCGGGCGTGTCGGCCCGGCAGCAGGCCGCCGCGGTGCTCCCGTCGCTGCACGGCGCCGTGTGGGGCCTCGTGGCGTACGTGCTGGTGACGCTCACGGACCTCGGTCCGCTCGCCACGCTGCTCCTCGGGTCGGCCGCGTACGTCGCGGCGACCGCGGCGGTCCTCGCCACGGTCCACCGCGCGGCGACGGCGCGCGCGCTGCGTCGCCTCGCGACCGTCCTGCCGGGGCGGCGCCGCAGGACGCCGGGGACGACGGCGTGACGCGCGCGACCACGACGAAGGCGACCACGACGACGGCGACCACCCCGTCCGCGGTACCGTCGTCGCCCGACGACGAGGGAGGCCGCTGCGTGGGTGGGACGACCGGGACGGTCGCGACGACCGGTGGAGCCGGGGACGACGGACCCGACGCGGAGGCCCGGCCGGGGGCCGCGATCCCTGTCGCGGGCGAGGGGTCCGTCACCGTCGCCGTCCTCACCTACCGACGCCCCGAGGACCTGACGGCCGTCCTGCCGCAGCTGCTCGAGCAGCTCCCGGACGCGCTCGCGGAGGTGCTGGTCGTCGACAACGACCCGGACGCGAGCGGACGTCCCACCGTCCTGGCCGTGCGCGACGCGCGTGTGCGCTACGTGCACGAGCCGGTCCCGGGCATCGCCGCCGCGCGCAACCGCGCGCTCGCCGAGTCGTCCGCGGACGTCCTGGTCTTCATCGACGACGACGAGCGCCCGTCGCCCGGGTGGCTCGACGCGCTGCTGCGGGTGCACGCGGCCGAGGGCTCGGCGGCGGTCGTCGGCCCCGTCGTCTCGGAGTACGAGGTCGAGCCCGAGCCGTGGATCCGTGACGGCGGGTTCTTCGAGCGGCGACGGCCGCCGACCGGTGCGGTCGTCGAGGCGGCCGCGACCAACAACCTGCTGCTCGACATGCGGGTCGTGCGTCGGCTCGCCCTCACGTTCGACGAGCGCTTCGGCCTGACCGGCGGGTCGGACACGCTGTTCACGCGCCGGCTGACCCGCGCGGGCGAGCGCATCGTCTGGTGCGCCGAGGCGCCCGTCGTCGACGTCGTGCCGCGGCACCGCCTGACGCGGCGGTGGGTCCTGCAGAAGGCGCTGCGCTCCGGCAACTCGTGGAGCCGCACGTCGCTCGAGCTCGCCGACGGCCTGCTCGAGCGGTCGGGGGAGCGACTGCGCCTCGCGCTGCGGGGAGCGGTGCGCATCGGCGGCGGCGCGGCACGTCTCGCGCTGGGTGCCGTGACGCGCGACCGTGCGCACCGCGCGCGGGGTGCCCGGACGCTCGCGCGCGGGCTCGGTCTCGCCTCGGGTGCCTTCGGGTACGTCTACGTCGAGTACCGGCGCCCGGCGGCGCGCGCGACCACCTCGTCGTAGATCCCCTCGAGCCGCGCCGTCTGCGTGCGGACGTCGAAGTCGCGCAGCACGCGGGTCCGACCTGCCGCTCCCAGCGCCGCGGCGCGGGCCGGGTCCGCGAGCAGCGACTCCAGGTGCGCGGCGAGCGCGTCGACGTCGCCCTCGGGCGCGAGGAGCCCGGTGACCCCGTCCACGACGGCCTCGGGGACCCCGCCGTGCCGGTAGGCGACCACGGGGAGCCCGTGCAGCGCGGCCTCGAGGAACACGATGCCGAACGCCTCCTCCTGCCCCTGCGCCGTCGTCCGGGACGGTCCGCAGAAGACCGCCGCCCGCGCGAGCTCGGTCGCCACGCGCTCCGACGGCAGCCGCCCCAGCAGCTCGAGGTGGACGCCCGTCGCGGCGGCGTCGTCGGCGAGGACGGGCGCGAGCGGACCCTCCCCGACCATGCGGACGGGGACGTGGCGGTACGGCTCGCCGAGGCGCGCCGCGGCCGCGACGAGGTCGCGCGGACCCTTGACGTCGACGAGCCTGCCGACCAGGACGACGCCCTCGCGCCCGGACGACGGCGGCGCGACCGCATCGACCGGGATCCCGACGTGGTGGACCCGCACCTTGTGCTCGGGTGCACCGAGGGCGAGCAGGCGCCCGGCGAGGTGGTCGGACACCGCGAGGAGCGTGTCGGCGTACGCGAAGACGTCCCGCAGGCGCTCGAGGTAGCGCGCCCCCGCGGCGCCCCGTCCGGGCTCGCGCGTGACGTCGTAGCCGTGGAAGGTCACGACGAGGGGCAGACCGAGCCGCTGGGCGACGGGCAGCACGCCGACGGCGCTGGTGCCGAAGTGCGCGTGGACGAGCCGTGCCCCGCGCTCGCGCAGCAGGCGGTCGTAGACGCCGCGGTGCCCGGTCGCCGCGCTGAGCCGGTGTGCGGCCCGGCCGACGCGGCCGGCGCCGAACGGTGCGCGGTCGGCGTGGCCGAGCCCGTCGGGGACGTCGCGGACCCCGATGCGCAGGGGCGTCCAGCGCGTCATCGCGGCGAGCTGGTCCCGGACGAAGGTCTGGGACGGCGGGAGCCAGGTCGACTTCCACACCGCGACGACGGGTCGGGCCTCGCTCAGGGTGCCTCTCCTCCGGCCGGCGCCGCGCGTCCGGCGACGTGATCTGATCGTGACCAAACTGTGACTCGGGTCACATCTGGTCCGGTGCGGACCTGGGCGAACCGGACCTTCCGACCCTGCCTGGCGAGGGTAGCAATGCGCCTGCTGCCTGCGGGAAGGCCCGCGTCCGCGTCCTCCCCGAAGCGTTAGCACCTCGTGCGGAGGCGCGCACCCCGGCCGGGCGGGGGCTGTTGACGGATCACTCGATTGGCCTAGCCTCTGACCCGACAGACGGCAGGCGTGCTGGTCCGACGGCCGCACCAGCGCGTGCCCCTCCTGCAGTCCGGCCCCGCGCAGCGTGCGACCACCTCGGTCGTCGCCTGCCCGCAGCCAGGCGCGGGAGGGGGCCTGCGGACTCTGGTGCTCGGCCGGGACGGTCGTGTGCCGCACGCGACGCACGGAGGAGATGGTCGATGCGGATCGACGTCGGACTGACGAGAAGGCTGCGCCGTGGCGCGACAGCCGCAGCAGTGCTGGTGGTGGCGATGGCCGGGGGCGCGCTCCCGGCGACCGCCGCACCGGCCCCAGCGGCACCCGCCCCCACCGGCGCCACCGCCGCAGCGGTCGTGCCGGCCGTCGCGGCGGAGGACCTCCTCGGGGACGGCTCGACGCTCGCACCCGTGGTGCCACGCCGCGTCGTGAGCAGCGCGATCCTCGGCCCGGGCAAGTCGGTGACGGTCGCGCTGCCGTCGATCCCGGCCGGCGCGCGGGGCGCGGTGCTCAACGTGACGGCGGCCGACGCGACCGCGCGGACCACGCTGACCTCGTGCCTGACCGGCACCCCGTGTCCCGTGACGGCGAAGCTCGTCACGGCGCCCGGTCCCGTGACCCCGGGGCAGATCGTCGCGCCGCTCGTCGGTGCGGACAAGAACAAGGTCAAGATCACGAACAGCAGCGGCACCGTCAAGGTGCACGTCGACCTCAACGGCTACGTGCGTGACGCCGGTGCGAGCGCCGACGGCACCTTCGCGCCCGTGACGCCGCGACGGATCATGTCGTGGCAGGCCCTCGGTCAGCAGAAGTCGATGACTCTCACGATCCCCGACGTGCCTGCCGGCGCGACGGCGGTCGCGCTCGACCTCGGGTACGCCGCCGCGACACGACGCGGCTTCGTCTCCGCGTGCCCGGCCGGAACGGCCGTCTCGTTCTGCGCGCAGTCCTCGGTCCTCAACCCCGCGCCGGGCGTCAACCGCTCGAACGTCGCCGTCGTGCGCCTCGGCGGGGCGAAGCGCAACCAGATCACGCTCTACAACCACCTCGGCTCGGTCCGGCTCAACGCGGACCTCCAGGGCTTCTTCGTCAAGGGCTCCGCGACGGTGCCCGACGGCGCGCTCCAGGGAGCGACCGGGACCGCCCTCACGGCGACCCTCGCCAAGGGTGAGAAGCGCACGCTGCGCCTCAGCGCCCCCGATGGCGCGACGGCCGTGAAGCTGCACGTCAAGGCCGCGAACGCCAAGGGCGGGACCGCCGTGACGGTGTGTCCCGGGGCCTCGGTCGCGGGGTCGTGCGCGGCGACGTCGGTCGTGAACCCCTACCCCGGGAACGACAGCGCGAACGTCGCCTACATCGGCCTCGGCGGCACCGGTGACGACCAGATCACCGTCGCGAACACGTCCGCCCCGGTTGGCGTGACGGTGTCGGTCGTCGGCTACGCCGTCCCGACGGACGCGGCCGCCGCCCCGGCGCCCGCCCCGGCTCCGGCCCCCGCACCCGCCCCGGCCCCGGCTCCGGCTCCGGCCCCTGCGCCCGCCCCGGCGCCTGCGCCCGCCCCGGCGCCTGCTCCGGCCCCCGCCCCGAGCACCCCGGGGACGGCCAAGCCGAACGCCGCGTCGACCGGTGTGCCCGACGGCACGACGCTCAAGCGACACGACGGCGACATGGTCATCACCAAGGCCGGCACCGTCATCAACGGCATGGACATCCACGGGTTCGTCTCGATCCGTGCCGCCGACGTGACGATCCGCAACTCCGTCGTCCGCGGCAGCGGCCCGGGCTCGCACAGCACGGGGCTGATCAGCTGCCTCGAGGCGTCGTGCGTCAACGCGCTGATCGAGGACACGACGCTCGTGCCGAAGCAGCCGTCCCCGTGGATCACCGGCATCCTCGGGCACGACTACACCGCGCGTCGCGTGGACGTTCACCACGTGACCGACGGCTTCGGCATCTTCAACACGGCGGACCGGAGCGGACCGGCGGACGTGGTCATCGAGAGCAGCTGGTGCCACGACATGAGCTACTTCGCGCGGGACCCCCAGCAGGACAACGGCCCGACCCACAACGACTGCATCCAGATCCAGGGCGGCTCGAACATCCGGATCGTCGGCAACAACCTCGAGTCCTTCATGTCGACACGCGTGGGCGACCAGACGTACGACGCCCGCAACCGTGGCGCCGGGCTCATGGTCACGCCGAACGTCGCGCCGATCACGGGCGTGACGATGGCGAAGAACTGGATCGACGGCGGCTACGCGTCGGCGGCCTTCTCGCGAGGTCGGTACTCGACCATGCGCTTCGGGACGTTCACGGAGAACCGCTTCGGACGCAACCAGTTCGACTTCGGTGGCGGCTCCAAGTACGTCATCCGCGTCAAGGAGGGCGTCACCTTCGACAAGTCCCTCACGACCAACGTGTGGGCGGACGGCTCGGGCAACCTCGCCCTCGGCCGCGACCTGGGCATCCGCTACGACCCGTGACCGCCGCTCCCGGCGGGTGCGCACCGCGCGTGCGCACCCGCCGGGCCGGTGACCAGGCGCGCCCGACGGGTGCGCCCGACGACCCCGCTCTGCCATAGTCGCCGCATGCTGGCGACCGTGGGAGCAGCGGGGTCGTCCCGTACCCGGCCGCGGTCCGTGGGCGTCGACCTCGTCCGGGTCCTCGCGATCGTCGCCGTGGTCGTCGGGCACGTCTGGGACGAGCCGACGGTGCGGTCCGTCGTCCACCCCTGGCACGTCCCTGTCTTCTTCGTCCTCTCGGGCTACCTGTGGCGCAGCGGGCGCGGCGTGCGCGAGGAGGTCGCGCGTCGCGTGCCGACGCTGCTCGTCCCGTACCTCGCCTGGCTGGTCGTGATCCTCGCCGTCGTCCTCGGGGTCACGGCGGCTCGGGGCGGCCCCGTCGCGCTCGGATCGGTCCGCGACGCGCTGCTCGGCGGCGCGTACGCGGGACGGCCCTTCTCCGCGTTCTGGTTCGTCACCGCCCTGCTGGTCGCCGTCGTCGCCTACCGCGCGCTTGACAGGGCACCCCGGGGCGTCGTCTGGCTGGTCGCCGTTGCGGGGCTGCTGTCGGCCCACGCGGCAGGGGACGCGCTGGCGGCCGTCCCCCTCTCGATCGGCCTCGCGCTGCCGTGCCTCGTCCTCGTCGCCGCGGGCACCGAGGTGGCCCGGCTGCGTCCTCGGCTGGTCGGGAGGTCGGTCCCGCTCGTCGGGCTGGGCCTGGTGGGCGTCGGCGTCGTCGCGGTCGCCACGGGCGTGTCGGCGCCGGTCGACCTCAAGCAGGTCGACCTGGGGACGCCCGTCGTGAGCGTGGTCGTCGCCGTGACGATCAGCGCGGGCCTCGTCCTCCTCGCCGAGTGGGGGACGGCGCGGGTCGGCCCGGGCACGGCGCGGCTGGTCCTCGACCTCGCGGCCGCCGGCCTCATGGTCGTGCTCTCGCACGCGCTGGTCCTGTGGCTGCTCGGGACGCCGCACGAGGGGCGTCCGCTCGACGCCGCGCTCGCGCTCGCCGTGCCCTGGGGTGCCGGCCTGCTCCTGCTGCGGGTCCCGCTCGCGTCCCGGGTGCTGCTCGGGCGACCGGTGCGGAGCGTCGTCCGACCGGTCGCGTGACGTCGGTCGGACGGCCGTGGTGCGGAACGGGCCGTGGTGCGGAACGGTCCGACCACGACCCTGACCGGCCGGCCGTCGCGGACGTGACCCGGACGCGGACGGGACGTCCGATCTGCGCCTTCGATGATCATCCGCGGTGGTCCGCCGTGCTTCGCGGGTGCCATTGCCATGAACCGTCGTGATGAGCAACACGAAAGGCCGGTCGGGATGTCCGAATTCGACCGGAAAAAGGCTGCTTCGTCCTCGGTGACGTAGGTCACACGCCCTGGACCGGGTGAAATCCGGCTCGTATGGTGGCGGAGTCCACGAAAAGGCAAACCTGTCGCGAGGCAGGGGCGCAAAGCCATGGGACCCCCGCGGTCAGCCAGGCTACCGAAACGACGGAGCACCTCTGTGCTGGAGATCTTCTCCCTGCGCCCGGCACGACCGGGCAGCTCGACCAGCCTTCCCCACCCAGCCCGCTCCCGGGCGCTCGCGGTCCTGACCCTCTCGCTCCTGGCGGCGCTCGTCGCCGCCCCCGCGACGGCGCTCACGGCCGCGGCAGCACCGACGACGTCCGTCGGCGTCCCGACGACGTCCGTCGGCGTCCCGACGACGGACGTCGCCGAGTCCACCGCCGCCACGGGCGCCGCCTACCGTGCGGTCGCCCCGCGACGCGTCGTCTCGGGCCAGGGCATCGGCGCGGGCAAGACCGTCACGATCCGGATCCCCGACGTCCCGGCGGGGGCCACGGCCGTCCAGCTCAACGTGACCGCGTCGCGCGCGAGCGCCGTGTCGTACATGTCGCTCTGCGCGGCCGGGACGCCGCTCGCGGACTGCCGCGCGACGTCGGCGCTCAACCCGCGGCCGGGCATCGACACCCCCGGCTCCGCCGTCGTCGCCCTCGGCGGCGCCGCAGGCGACCAGGTCACCGTCTACAACAACGCCGGCTCGCTGAGGTTCTCGGTCGACGTGCACGGCTTCTACGTGCCCCCGACGACGACGGACGGCGTGTTCACGTCGCGCGTCCCGTCGCGCGCCCTCGACCGGACGTTCGGCTCGCGCGAGTGGCAGACGCTCACGCTGCGGGACGTGCCGGTCGGCGCGACCGCGGTCGCGGTCAACGTCACGTCGTCGCGGTTCTCGACCGTGTCGTACGTGTCCGCCTGCCCCGCCGGCCAGGACCGGGCCGTGTGCTCCGGCTCGTCGGTGAACAACGCCGCGCCGGGCATCGACCGGGCCAACGCCGCCGTCGTCAAGCTCGGCGGGACGTCGAGCAACCAGATCCAGGTCTACAACAACGCCGGCCCGGGCCGGGTCGTGGTGGACGTGACGGGCTTCTTCGTCAAGGGCGGGAGCGCGGGCAAGGGCACGTACGTGCCGGTCGCGCCGCAGCGCGCGATGAGCTTCCAGCCGATGTCCGCGGGGCAGACCCGGACCCTGACGGCCCCCGCCGTCCCGGCGGGGGCGAAGGCGGCCGTCGTCAACGTGACCACGACGCGGACGACCGGCACGTCGTACCTGTCCGCGTGCCCGGCCGGGACCGCCCTCGCGTCCTGCAAGGCGGCGTCGGTGAAGAACCCGGCCGCGGGCCGTGACATCGCCAACAGCGCGATGCTCAAGCTGGGTGGCTCGCGCGGTGACCAGATCACCTTCTACAACAACGCCGCGAGCACGTCCCTGATCGTCGACGTCGTCGGCTACTTCGTGGGCGAGGCCCCCGTCACCGGGACGGTCCCGAACCCGCCGGCGCCTGCGCCGGCGCCTGCGACGACGTCGGCGAAGCCGGATGCGTCGAACACGGGTGTGCGCCCGGGCTCGGACCTGCGGGTGCACCGGGGT
>JAUZVJ010000069.1:0-12492 GCA_031844515.1 Actinotalea sp. AC32
CCCCCCCCCCCCACAACTCTGATCTCGACGGTGGTGTCGGGGAGCGGGCGGAGCGGGGCGGTCAGGGCGTGAGCGTGCGGGCGGCCTCGGAGACGAGGTGGACGGGCGGCTGCTCGATGTCCAGGACCACGCCCGCCTCGTCGTCCTCGAGGGGTTCGAGCGTCGCGAGCTGGCTGTCGAGCAGCGCGGCGGGCATGAAGTGGTCCAGCCGCGCCGTGAGCCGCTCGGCGAGGCGCTCGCGCGTCCCGTCGAGGTGCACGACGACGGCGTCGGGCGCCGCCTCCCGCAGCAGGTCGCGGTAGGTGCGCCGCAGCGCCGAGCACGCGACGACGGCACCGTCGGGCGGTGCGGCGAGCGCCTCGCCGACCGCGCGCAGCCACGGCGCACGGTCCTCGTCGGTCAGCGGGGTGCCCGCGGCCATGCGTGCGATGTTGGCCGGCGGGTGCAGCGCGTCGGCGTCCACGAACGGCACGCCGAGCCGTCCGGCGAGCATCGCGCCCACCGTCGACTTGCCGCACCCCGAGACGCCCATGACGACGACGCGCGGTGCGCTCACCAGTCGTGCACCGTGCCGTCGGCGAGCCGGTTGTACGGGAGGTACGCCTGCTCGTACGGGTACTTGCCTGCCTCGTCGACGTCGAGCTCGACACCCAGACCCGGCTCGTCGCCGGGGTGCAGGAAGCCGTCGGTGAACGTGAACGACTGCTGGAACACCTCGTTCGTGCGGGCCCCGTGCTGCATGTACTCCTGGATGCCGAAGTTGTGGATCGCGAGCCCGAGGTGCATCGCGGCGGCCATCCCGACCGGCGAGATGTCGGTCGGTCCGTGCATGCCCGACTTGATCTGGTACTGCGCGGCGTACTCGAGGATCTTCTTCAGGTGCGAGATGCCGCCCGTGTGCGTGACGGCGGACCGCACGTAGTCGATGAGCTGCTCGCGGATGATCGTCTGGTAGTCCCAGACGGTGTTGAAGATCTCGCCGATCGCGAGCGGCGTCGTCGAGTGCTGCCGGACGAGCCGCAGCGCCTCCTGGTTCTCGGCGGGCGTGATGTCCTCGAGCCAGAAGAGGTCGTACGGCTCGAGCGAGCGCGCGAGCTTGGCCGCCTGGATCGGCGTCATCCGGTGGTGACCGTCGTGGAGCAGGGGCAGCTCGGGGCCGAACTCGTTGCGGACCGCCTCGAAGACCGTCGGCACGTGACGCAGGTACGAGCGCGTGTCCCAGTCCTCCTCGGCCGGCCGGGCGCCGCGCTGCGCGGGCTCGTGGTCGTAGCGGACGCCCTTGTTCGCCTCGAAGGTCGCGTTGGACGCGATCCCGTAGATCGACTTCAGGCCCGGGACGCCGGTCTGGACGCGGATCGCGCGGTAGCCCTGCTCCTGGTGGCTGCGGATCGAGTCGAAGAGCTCGTCCGTGGTCTTGCCCGACGCGTGCCCGTACGCGAGCAGACCCGTGCGCGACGCGCCGCCGAGGAGCTGGTACACCGGCATGCCCGCGGCCTTGCCCTTGATGTCCCACAGCGCCATGTCGACGGCGGCGATGGCGGCCATCGTCACGGGCCCGCGGCGCCAGTACGCGCTGCGGTAGAGGAACTGCCAGGTGTCCTCGATGCGGTGCGCGTCCATGCCGACCAGCAGCGGGGCGACGTGCTCGCGCAGGTACGCGACGACGGCGAGCTCGCGCCCGTTGAGCGTCGCGTCGCCGAGGCCCGTGAGCCCGTCCTCGGTCGTGACCTTGAGCGTGACGAAGTTGCGGTCGGGGCTGGTGACGATGACGTCGGCGGCGACGATCCTCATGGTGGGTCTCCTCCTCGAGGGGGTACGGGTGAGGTCCTGGCCAGTTCCGGGCCAGGTCCGGGTCGGGTCCGGGTCGGGTTCGGGTCAGACGGACAGGGGCGAGCCGGCCAGGGCCCGCTCGGTGGACGCGACGAGGTCGGCGTCGTCGCGGAGGTCGGGGGCGAGCGCGTCCAGCAGGAGCGCGGCCCGCTCGGCGGGCGTCGTCGCGGCGCGCAGCGCGCCGGCGAGGGGCGCGGCGGCGGGGTCCGTCGCGGCGCCGTCGACGGCGAGGTGGTGCACCCACGCGGCGAGGACGGCCGCGTGCGACGCCGCGGCGGGCAGCCCGGCGGCGCGGCGGGCGCGCGCGACGGCGAGCACGCGGACGGGCAGCTTCGCGGAGCCGTCGGTGCCGATCTGCATCAGCCGGTGCTCGATGCGCGGGTTGGCGAAGCGGGTGCGCAGCGCGTCGAGCGCGTCGTCGACCTCGGCGTCGGGCAGGGGCACGACGGGACGCGCGTCGGCCCACAGCTGCTCCAGCAGCGCACGGCACACGGGGTCCGCGAACGCGTCGGCGACGGTCGCGTGGCCCTGGGCGAGCCCCGCGTACGCGAGGAGCGAGTGGCCCGCGTTGAGCAGCCAGAGCTTGCGCTGCTCGTACGGGCGGACGTCGGCGACGACGCGAGCACCCGCGGCGTCCCACGCGGGCCGGCCGGCGGGGAACGCGTCCTCGAGGACCCACTCCGCGAAGGGCTCGGTCACGACGGGGGCGGCGTCGTCGCGCCCGGTGAGGCGTCGGACGGCGGCGCGGTCGGCGTCGGTCGTCGCGGGCGTGATCCGGTCGACCATCGTCGAGACGAACGAGACGTTCTGGTCGATCCAGGCGACGAGGCCGGGCTCGACCTCGGCGGCGAGCTGCCGGACGACGTCGCGCGTCACGGCGCCGTTGTCGGGCAGGTTGTCGCAGCTGACGACGGCGACGGTTCCCGAGCCCGCGTCGCGCCGCGCACGGAGGCCGTCGACGAGCCGGCCCGGTGCCGTGCTCGCCGCGGTCGGCCCCGCGGTGTCGTCGCGCAGCAGCGCCACGTCGGCGGCGACCTCGGGGTCGGTGAGGTCGAGCCCGCCGTCGGCGGCGCGGCGGTAGCCGCGCTCGGTGACGGTCAGCGTCACGACGGCGACGCGGGGATCCGCGACGTGGCTGCGCCACGCGGCGACGTCCGCGCCGTCGTGCACCTCGACGACGGAGGCGACGGTCTCGGCGGTGTCGCCGTCCGCGGCCCGCGTCAGGAGCGTGAACAGGCCGTCCTGGGGGGCGAGCGCCTGCGCGGCGTCGGGACGGCGTCCGGTGAACGACGCGATGCCCCACGGGTCGCGCGCGTCCGCGGCGTTGGCGTGGTCGGTGTACCAGGCCTGGTGCGCCTTGTGGAACGCGCCCAGGCCGAGGTGCACGACGCGCACGGCGGGGGTCGTCCCGGTGCGGCGCCAGGGGGTCGCGGCCATCGTGCTCTCTCCTCGTGCGGGCCGGGACGGGTTCCCGGCTGCCCTCGATTCAGCCTCACCGCGCCCGCGACCGGCAATCGGTTGCCACGACTTGCCTCGCGGCCCGGGGTCGATCGTTGACGGTCGACGGGTCGGGGAGGATCGTGAGAGCCGTCCCGCCGCAGCGGTGCCGGCCGTCCCGGGACCCGGGACCTCGGTACCCGGCATCGTGGCGCCGGCTCGTCACCCCGAGCGGACCTCGTGGTCCGCCCCCGCACCCCTGCGTGGCTCGGAGGTGGTGGCGTCATAAGGCGCTCCCTCGAGGTCGTGCCGGCGCACGAGCAGCTCCTCGTCCGGGACACGGGGGAGAGCGGCACCCCCACGACCCCACGGTCCGGCCGGTGGTGGCTCCGAGCATGGACGGTCCGTCTCCTGCTCGTCTCGCTGGCACTGGCCGGGTGCACCGTCGGGGACTCGTCCGAGCCCCCGCCGCCCCCGCCGCCCTCGGCGCCACCCACGGCTGCCGACGAGTGCGCGAGTCCCGCAGCGCGGCCGGACCGGGACGCCTCGATCAGGCACCTGCTGACCAAGCTGACCGACGACACGTCCGGAGGTGCCGTCCTCGCGATCAGCAAGGGGGGCGAACCCGTCCGCTTCTGCGCCGCGGGCCGCGCGGACCGGGCCGGGCGCGAGCTGCGGCGTGACGACGTCTTCCGCATCGGCAGCATCACCAAGACCTTCGTCGCGGTGCTCGTCATGCAGCTGGTGGAGGAGGGGCGTCTGGACCTCGGCACACCCGTCGACCGGCTCCTGCCGGGGGTGCCGTGGACGACCGGCGTGACCGTCGAGCAGCTCCTCAACCACACGAGCGGCGTGCCCGACCACTACGACGTCCTGTTCCCCCACGTCCGGGCGGACTGGGACCGCGTCTGGACGCCCGAGGAGGTCCTGACGCTGGTGGACACGCGGCGGCGTCCGTTCGAACCGGGGACCGACCAGGAGTACTCGAACACCAACTACCTCCTGCTCGGCATGCTCCTGGAGGCCGTGACGGGGCGGTCGTGGGCGGAGCTCCTGGAGGAGCGGATCCTCGCCCCGCTCGGTCTGACACGCACGGGGACCGGGGTGGACGGCCCGGTGCCGGTCACCGGGTTCTCGTCGGACTTCGGCATCGACCGCGACTCCGAGGGGATCTCCTACCGGGCGATGGCGACGGCCGCCGGTGCGGCCGGTGGGATGGTGTCCACCGCCCCCGACCTCGCCACCTTCTTCACCGCGCTCGCCTCCGGCGAGCTGGTGGGTCGGGACTCGCTGGACCGGATGACCGCCTTCGTCCCGTCGGACGACGGGGCGTGGTACGGGCTCGGGCTGGGCCTCGTGCCGTTCCCGTCCGGCGACGGGTTCGGCCACGGCGGCGACATCCCCGGGTACCAGAGCCTCGCCGCGGTCCGCCCCGAGTCCGGGGACCTCGTCGTCGTCCTGACCAACGACGAGAACTTCCCGATCGTCGACGTCGAGCGGATCCTGACCGCCTGGTGACGTGCCCGGCGCGAGCGGGTGGTGTGATCGGGGCATGGCTGACGCGTCCGTGCTGCTCGTGCTCGACCTGGCGGGCACGTTCGCCTTCGCCCTCAACGGCGCGCTGACGGCCGTGCGGGTCGCGCGGGTCGACGTCGTCGGCGTCGTGACGCTCGGCGTGATCACCGCGCTCGGCGGCGGAATCATCCGCGACACGCTCCTGGGCGACCTCCCGCCCACGACGTTCGACGACTGGCGCTACCTCGCCGTGGCGGCAGCCGGTGGCGTCATCGCGTTCGCCGTCGGGCACCGCCTCGAGCGGTTCGGGCGCGCGATCGACGTGCTCGACGCCGCGGGTCTGAGCCTCTTCGCCGTCACGGGTGCCGGGAAGGCGCTCGCGCTGGGCGCGGGTCCGCTCCAGGCCGTGGTCCTCGGTGCCATCACGGGCGTCGGCGGCGGGACGCTGCGGGACGTCCTGGTCCGGCGCGTCCCGAGCGTCCTGACGAGCGAGCTGTACGCGATCCCCGCGCTCGTGGGGTCCACGCTCGTCGTCGTCGCGAGCGCCGCGGGGGCGACCGACCTGCGGGGCGTCCCGGTCGCGCTGCTCGCCGCGGTCGTCGTCTTCGCGATCCGGGTCCTGGGCCTGCACTTCGACCTCCACGCACCCCGTCCGCCCGCCCCGCCCGGCCCGGGCACGACGACGGGGCCCCCACCGCGGTGAGGGCCCCGCCACGCCGGGCCGACCACCGGGCCGACGAGCTCGCCGGCCCGGTCGGTCCCGTGCGGGCTACGAGGTCGGCTCGTACGTCAGGCCGTGGCCGAACGGGAACAGCGCGCCGTCGGTCGTCTCGTCGTAGCCGGGCAGGTCGCTCGCCTGCTCCTCGATCGCGCGGCGCGTGCCGGCGAGCGCGAAGGGCATCCGGCCCTGGGGGGCGACGGCACCCGAGAGGACGTCGAGCAGCGCGCGGTCGCCGACGCCGAAGCCGGCGACGATCGCCCCCGCGTCACGCAGGCCGCTGGCCTCGTCGAGGACGTACGGCTGACGGAAGTACACGTGCAGGACGACCTTGTCCGGGTCGTCGACCTCCGCCATGACCTGCTGGATGACGTCGAGCGACGGCGTGACCTGCCACGACTCGGACGCGGCCATGCCCGTGAAGTCGAGGACGCCGGTCTCCCACGGCAGCGACCCGCCGAACCGCAGCCCGTCGTCGGTGCAGCTGTCCGCCCCGTACGCGACGCACGCGTCCGCGGCACCGTACGGGCTCTGCCCGTCGAGACCCCTGAAGCCCTCGAGCGTGATCGGGCTGATGTGGTCCGGGTCCAGGCCCGTGGCCGGGTCGTCGCTCGCGTACGCACCCGTGGCGGCCCGCTTCGTCCCCGCGGTCACGGAGATGACGACGCGGTCGTGCCCGGCGGCGCTCGGCCGGTCGGCCGGGTCGGCGGTGTTGCCGTCGGTCACGTCGTACCCGTACTCCGCGACCGTGGCGGCGTCGAAGGCGCCGAGCAGGTAGACGCTCGACCCCGCGGGGATCGGGAGCGCCGCGCCGCCGTCGTCGGTCCGCTCGTTCTGCAGCAGGACGAGGGACTCGCGCTGGACGTCGAGCCCGACCTCGCGGTGCTCCGCGGAGCCGACGGTGTCCGTCGCGACCTGCGGGTCGACGTACGGGTCCTCGAAGAGGCCCATCCGGAACATGGGCTCGAGCAGGCGCTCGGCCGCGAGCGTCACGCGCTGCTCGGTGACGAGGCCGGCCTCGACCAGGTCGATGATCGTCTGCACGTCGTGGAAGCCCGAGAGCGTGTCGGTCCCGCTGTTGATGGCGGCGGCCACCCGCTCGGGGACGCTCGACTCCTCCAGGCCCCACGCGCGGTCGTTGATGATGCCCGTGTCGGAGTTGACGTAGCCGTCGAAGCCCAGGCCCTCGCGCAGCAGCCCGTTGATGGTCTGGTCGGAGAACGCGAACCCGACCTCGTCGTACGCGACGCCGTCGTGCTCGACGTCCACCGGGACGCCGTAGTACGGCATGATCGCCGACACCCCGGCGTCGATCGCGGCCTGGAACGGCAGCAGGTGGTAGCCGAAGGCGTCACCCGGGTAGACCTGCGTCTTGCCGAAGGAGTAGTGCGGGTCGAGCCCCAGCTCCTGCGGACCGCCGCCCGGGAAGTGCTTCATGGTGAGCGCGACGTCCGAGTCGGGGCTCAGCGAGGAGCCGGACCGCGCGTCCACCGGACCCTGGAGGCTCTCGACGAGCTGCCCCATGATCGCGGCGCCCGTGCCCGCGTCCTCGGTGAACGTCTCGTGCGTGCGGTACCAGCGCGGCTCGGTCGACAGGTCGGCCATGTAGCCGTACATGCCGCGCAGGCCGATCGACCGCCACTCGTCGCCCATGACGTCCGCGAACCCGTCGACGACGTCCATGTCACCCGTCGTCGGCGCCTCGCCCGTGCGGGCCGCCTCGGTGCCGAGCGCGGCCGCGGCGATGCCGGCTTCCTTGGGGAACGCCGTCATCGCGCCCGCGCTCTCGTTGATGCCCACGCGGGCGTCGGGATCGATGTGGTTGCGCGCGTTGGACTTGTAGAGCACGGGGATGCCCAGGCGCGTGCCCTCGGACAGCTCCTGCACGGTGTTCATGTAGGTCGCGGCCTCGGCGGGGGTGACGCTCGTGCTCGCGCCGAACCCGCCGCCCGGGGCGCCGCAGACCGCGCGGTCGGCGCTCGTGACGGTGTTGCGGAAGATGAACCGGTGCATGTGCTGCTCGGTGACGTAGCCGACGGCGTTCGCGCCGAGCACGCCGCGCTGACCGGTCGCGGTGTCGCACTCGGCGTTGAGCGTGTCGATGAGCATGAGGCCGGCCTTCTCCTCGAGCGTCATCCGCTGCACGAGGTCGGCGACGCGCTCCTCGACCGGACGGCGCCAGTCCTCGTAGGCGTCGATGCTCCCGTTCGCGTTGAGGTCGCGGAACTCGCGCTGACCCTGCTCCAGGACGGGCTTGACCCGTGCCTCGACGTCGGGGCTCCAGCGGCCGCCCGCGTTCGAGTGCGGCGGCGGGGCGTCGCCCCGGGACGACGGCGCGGCGGTGCCGGGTGCGGCGAGGGCGCTGCCGGCGACGCCGACGGCGAGCGGGACGGCGACCGCGAGGGTCGCGAGGCGTCTGCCTCGGGGATGTGCGGGACTCCGCATGGCGTGTGTCTCCCTTTCGTGAGGCGGTCGCGGCGGTGCGACCGGTCCGCCGCTCGGAGGGCGAGCCGGGGACGGTGCCCAGCCTTCGGATGCCGGGGCGCGGGGGACAACGGGTTGCCTTGGTTTGTCACGGTCGGCCTCGCGTCCGGCACGGTGGGCACGCCCCCTCGCCCACGGCGCGACAACTGGTGGCAATCGGTTGTCGGCCCGGTGAGGGCGTCCGGAGACTCGACGGCATGACCCGCGCGACGCTCGCACCCCACCCGGACCGGCTGCTGCCCGGCGACCCCACGACGCGTGCCGTCGCGCGGCGGCTCTACGACGAGGTGCGCGAGCTCCCGGTCATCTCGCCGCACGGGCACGTCGACCCGGGCATGCTGCTCGACGACGTGCCGTTCGCCGACCCCGCGTCGCTCCTCATCGCGCCCGACCACTACGTCACGCGGCTCCTGCACGCGTCGGGCGTCCCGCTCGACGAGCTCGGCGTGGGCCGCGGGACGCTCGACGAGGCCGCGTCGCGGACCGCGTGGCGCGCGCTGTGCTCGCACTGGCACGTGTACCGCGGGACGCCCGTGCGGTACTGGCTCGAGCAGGAGCTCGGGGAGATCCTCGGGGTCACGGTGCGGCCGTCCGCCGAGACCGCCGACGAGACGTACGACGTCGTCGCGGCGCGCCTGCGTGAGCCCGGCTTCCGACCCCGCGCGCTCTTCGACCGGTTCCGCATCGAGGTGCTCGCGACGACCGACGACCCGACGGACGACCTCGCGGCCCACGCCGCGCTCGCGGCCGACCCGACGTGGAGCGGGCGCGTGATCCCCACGTTCCGTCCCGACCGGTACCTCGAGGTCGGCTCACCGACGTGGCGCGACGACGTCGACCGCCTCGGCCGCGCGGCCGACGTCGACACCGGGACGTATGCCGGGTGGGTCGAGGCGATGGAGCGACGGCGCGCGTACTTCCTCGAGCACGGCGCCCGGTCGACCGACCACAGCCACGAGGACGTCGGCACCGAGCCGCTCGACCCGACCGAGGCCGAGCGCGTCTACCGCGACGCGGTCGCCGGGACGGTCGCACCGGCCGACGCCGTCGCGCTGCGCCGTCACATGCTGCTCGAGATGGCGCGGATGGCGGCCGACGACGGGCTCACCATGACGATCCACCCGGGCGTGCGGCGCAGCCACCACCGGCCCACGCTCGACCGGTTCGGGCCCGACACGGGCCACGACATCCCGCTGCGCGGCGAGTTCACCGACTCCCTGCGGCCGCTGCTCGAGCGCTTCGGCACGCACCCGAACCTGACGCTCGTGCTGTTCACGCTCGACGAGACGGTGTTCTCGCGCGAGCTGGCGCCGCTCGCGGGCTTCTACCCGGCCGTGCACGTGGGGGCGCCGTGGTGGTTCCTCGACGCGCCCGAGGCGATCCGCCGGTGGCGGGCCGCGGTGACGGAGACGGCGGGGTTCACCAAGACGTCGGGCTTCATCGACGACACGCGCGCGTTCCTGTCGATCCCCGCGCGCCACGACATGGCGCGCCGGCTCGACGCGGGGTTCCTCGCGCAGCTCGTCGTCGAGCACCGCCTCGACGAGGACGAGGCCCTCGAGACCGCCGTCGACCTGGTCCGCGGCCGCCCGACGGAGGTCTTCGGCCTCTGACGGCCGGGCGGTGACGCCGTGGGGGCCCGTGCGCCTCCCGGGCCTCACCCCTGGTCCTGCGCAACGCTCCGACCTAGGCTGCGACGAGCAGCAGGTCGGCGAGCACCCGGTCGGCGCCGGCAGGGACCGGAGGCCGGACGCGAGTCGGCCGGAGGCGTGAGGATGGGCACCGATGCTCGTGGGGGCGACCGGCTGCAGGTGACGCTCGTGCACGGGACGTGGGCGTCCCGTGCACGGTGGTCGCGCGCGGGGAGCCCGATGTGGAGGGCGCTGGAGCGCGCCGGTGCGGAGTGCCACCACTTCGTGTGGTCGGGACGGAACTCCCACCACGCACGGATGCGTGCCGCCGACGAGCTGGCACGGCACCTGGCACGCCTGGACCCCGACGGCCGCGGGGTCCCGCGGGCCGTCGTCGCGCACAGCCACGGAGGCAACGTCGCGCTCCACGCCGTGTGGCGTCTGCACGGCGGTGGGCACGGCGGTGGGCACGGCGGTGGGCACGGCGGTGGGCACGGCGGTGGGCACGGCGGTGGGCACGGCGGCGGCGAGCAGCGGATCAAGGTGGTGACCCTCGCGACGCCGTACTTCTTCGAGCGGGCCACCGCGAGCGGTTCGGTGCTCGACACCCTCGTGATGGGTCTGGTGGGCCTGTACTGCGCCGCTCTGCTCGTGCGGGTCGTCATCGACCCGAGCGCACCCCTCGGCAGCGCTGCCACCCTGCCGCTCGTGCTCCTGGCGACGGTCGCGCTCACGGTCCAGCTCGTGTGCTGGCTGTTCTTCCGCCGCGTCCACGGTGCGCCGGGGGACGCCCGGGTGCGGGGCGCCACGGTCGCCGGTATCCAGACGCCCGAGATCCCCGAGCGCGAGAAGGTCGACGACCTGCTCGTCGTGCGGGCCGCGGACGACGAGGCAGGGGCGGGCCTGGGTGCCGCCCAGTTCGCCGGCTGGCTCGGCTTCGCCGGCGTCCGGCTGGCCAGGCCCGCGCGCCTGGTCCTCGGCATCTACCTGGTGGGGATGGTCCTGTACCAGGTCAGCGCCGTGGGGGGAGGAGCAGGGGCGGCGTGGGTGGACGCGGCGCTCTTCTTCGTCATCGACTGGACGTTCCCCGCGTTCGCAGCGCTCGCGCTGCTGCTGACCCTGCCGCGGGTCGCCGCGCTCGCGCACGGATGGGACGGCCCAGCCGTGAGCGGCTTCGCTGTCGTGACCGCGGAGGCGAGCCCCCCGGGCAACTCCCGCGTCTGGCAGCGCGAGATCCGGGAGTGGCGCGCCGACGGCATGGCGCACTCGAGCCTCTACGACGACCCCGCGGTGATCCGGCGCGTCGTCAGCCACGTGGTGGGTGGTCGCGGTCCGGAAGCGGGCTCACGGGGCGGGCTGCCTGGCTGAGACCGGGCGTCCCGTCCGGGCCCGACGTCGGGCGCCCCGTTCGTCAGCCGCGGCTCTGGACCCGCTCGGCCGCGTGCGCATGCGCTCGGCGTGCCACCACCGCGTCGGCGAGGCGGCCGTGCACGCGGTTGCGCCAGGACAGGAACACCCCGCCGAGCGCCGCCGCGACGAACGACCCGGCGAGCACCGCGGCCTTGACCGCCTCGTGCCGGTCGGTCCCCGCGAACGACAGCTCCGCGATGAGCAGCGACACCGTGAACCCCATGCCCGCGACGACCGACACCGCGGCGACGTCCCACCACCCCAGGCCGGGTGCGAGCGACGCACGCGTGAAGCGCGCGACGAGGAACGTGGCGAGCAGGATGCCGACGGGCTTGCCGACGACGAGCCCGAGCGCGACGCCCTGTGCCGCGGGCTCGCGCACCGCCTCGCCGAGTGCCGCGGGGTCGAGGCTCACGCCCGCAGCGAAGAGCGCGAAGACGGGCACGGCGAGACCCGCCGACACCGGGCGCCACAGGTGCTCGTACCGCTCGGCCAGGCTCTCGGCGTCGACGTGATCGCCGTGCGGTCGCGCGTGGACGCGCTCGTGCGCGCCGTCGTGGTGCGCGCCGCGCGCCCGTGCCGCCGCCGCGGCGCTCGCCCGCCGCGCCGGCAGCGCGACCGCGGGCACGGTGAACCCGAGCAGCACCCCGGCGATCGTCGAGTGGACGCCCGAGGCGTGCATGAGCCCCCACGCGCAGACGGCGAGCGCGACGAGGACGACCCCCGGGACGCGCCGTCGCACGGCGAGGCCGAACACGGCGACGGCGCCGAGCGCGCCGAGCAGGGGGAGCACCGCCAGCCCGTCGCTGTAGAAGACCGCGATGACGACGATCCCGAGCAGGTCGTCGACCACGGCGAGCGTGAGGAGGAACGCGCGCAGCGCGAGCGGCAGCCGCCGGCCGAACGCCGAGAGGACCGCGACGGCGAACGCGATGTCGGTCGCGACGGGCACGGCCCAGCCCTGCGGAGCGCCGTCGGCCGCGGTCAGGTTGACCACCGTGTACAGCAGCGCGGGGACGACCATGCCGCCCACGGCCGCGACGATCGGCACGACCGCCGTGGCGGGGCGGCGCAGCTCACCCGTGACGACCTCGCGCTTGAGCTCGAGGCCGACGACGAAGAAGAAGATCGCGAGGAGCCCGTCCGTGGCCCAGTGCGCGACCGTCAGGTCCAGGTGGAGCGCGGCGGGACCGACCACCGTCTCGGAGATCTCCCGGTACCCGTCCCGCCAGGGCGAGTTCGCCCACACCAGCGCCACGACGGTCGCGGCGAGCAGGAGGCCGACGGCGGCCGCCTCGGTGCGCAGCGTGTCGGCCACGTTGCGGGTGCCACCGGGGGAGAGGCGGTCGAAGATCTGGCGGGTCGCGGCGAGCATGTCGGCTCCGGTGGGTGCGGGTCGGAGGCGGGGGGGGGGGGGGGGGGGGGGGGGGCCCCCCCCCCCCCCCCGCCCACCTGGTGAGGCCGTCG
>JAUZVJ010000070.1:0-12408 GCA_031844515.1 Actinotalea sp. AC32
CGCGCGGACCCGCTGCCGCCACGGCACCGCACGCTGCATCGCGCGGACGGTCTCGTCCACCTGGGTCCAGTAGGCCGCGACGTCGGCGTCGGACGGGTCGCCCGGACCGAACACCATCGCGTCGGCGCGCGACGCGAGGCGTGCGACCCTGCCGCCCAGCGCACCCCGCCGGTCGGCGACGGCCGCACCCCGGCGCGCGCCCGCGAACGCGCCGGCGAGGTGCACCGCGGCCTCCCGCCGGGTGGCCGACGCTGGGACGGCGCGGCGCAGGTCGCGCGCGTGGTCGAGCATCTCCTCCCAGCCGCCCACCACGCGGTCCACGGGCGCGCCGGCACGCCTGCGGCGACGACGGCGGCCACGCTTGGCGAGCGCGACGAGCACGAACGGGGCGAGGAGCAGCGCGACCGGGGCCGAGACGGCGGCCGCGACCAGCAGCGCGCGTCGGAGGCCGTCCTCCTCGCGCGCGTCGTCGTCGGTCTCCTCGGTGCGCGGCTGCTCGGTGTCGTCGTCGGGCGGTCGCACCGGGTCGACGGGCGGCGGGGGCGGCTGGACCACCTGCGGCTGGGGCCGTGACTCGTCCTGCGGGACGTCGTCGCTCGGGGTCTTCGACTCGTCCGGGGTCGGGTGGAACGGCACCCACCCGTGCCCCACGAACGCGATCTCGACCCACGCCTCGACGTCGTCGCCCGTGATCGTCACGGAGCCGTCGGCGGCGTCCTCCTCGTCGGGCACGAAGCCCATGACGACGCGCGACGGGAGACCCATCTCGCGCGCCATGAGCGCCATGGCGGACGCGTACTGCTCGCCGTCACCGACCATGAGGTCGCCCGTGAGCAGCGTCGTGAGCCGCGCCGCGCCGTGACCCGACAACGACGGCGCCTCGCCCTCGAGGCCGTGGCTGAACCAGCCGCGCTCCGCGAGCCCCTGCTCGAGGGACCTGGCCACGAGCACGGGCGTCGCGGCGGTTCCGGCGAGGTCGCCCGCGAAGACCGGGACGGCGTCCGGGACCCGCTCCGCCGCGGGCAGGCGGACGTCGGCGACGGGCGCGTCCCCGATCTCCTCGTCGTCGGGGACCTCGGGCACGACGACCTCGGCGGTCCACCGCGCGCCGGGCACGACCCCCGACGTCAGGACCGCGCTGCCGGTCGCGTCGTTGTAGCGCAGGTCGGCGGCGAGCTCGCCCGCGAGCCCACCCGAGAAGTCGAAGCGCCGCGCGTACCCCACGGTCGGCAGCCACACCGAGGGCAGCCGCTCGACCTCGAACGCGACCTCGACGGTCCGGCCCGCGGGCACCGACGTGATCGTGTCGCCGACGCGCCGGTACGAGCCCGAGCCGTCGGCGGCCTCGGCACCGGCCACGTCCCAGACCACGCCGTCGAACGCGTCCATGGTCGCGAGGCGCACCGGGGTCCCCGCCGGCAGGCCCGTGACGGTGAGCAGCTCGTCGTCGCCCCACTCCTTGACGAAACGCCGGAACGACGCGAGCGGGCTCGGCTGGTCCCGCGGGTCGAACGGCGGGACCAGCTCGTCGCGCAGCACGAGCCGCGGCCGCTGCTCGCCGAGCCACGCGCCGCCCGCGGCACCTCCCCCGACGAGCGCGGCGACGACGAGCAGCAGCGCGACCGGGCGCCGCGGCGCGAGCGTCCCGACGCGCCACGCCGCCCAGCCGAGCAGCAGCAGCGCGAGCACGACCCCCGCCGCGACGGGGGCGACGGTCTCCTGCGTGGCGAGCACGACCGACACGCCCAGCACGAGGACGGGCACGAGCGCCGACCACGCCGCACGCGGCCCGTGCGGCCCGCCGCGGCGCGAGCGAGCCGCACCGGAGACCGCGACGGCCGACCCGACGAGCGCCAGCAGCAGGGGGGCGACGAGGAGGTTGCCGGTCGTGCCCAGGGTCGGGTCGAGCGTGAGCACCTGCTTCCACACCGTGACCGCGCCCGTGAGCAGCAGCGCGACCGAGTCGCCGGACGGCAGGCGCCCGCCCGACGCGGTGGGCACCGCGAGCGTGGGGCCCACGAGCAGGTAGCCCAGGAGGACCAGGGCCGTCGTGACGGCGGCACCCCACGCGCGCGCGGCGGCGACGAGCGCGACGGCGGTCCCGACGACGAGCCCGCCCGCGACGGGCGGCACGACCGCCGCGACGCCGTACACGGGCACGAGCGGGAGCATCGCGAGGCACAGGGCGCCGTCCAGCACGACGACGTCCACGAGACGCGCACCGCGGCGTCGTCGGCGGACGTCGGCCGGGGTCGGCGGGGCGCCCGTCGGGCCGGGGACGTCGACGCGGTCGGCCGTGCGGGACCCGGTGCTCGTCGCGGCGCTCATCCGGCCACCACACGACGCAGCACGCGAGGGAGGTCGGCGAGCCGGCCCACGGTCGCCACCGACAGCATGCCGTGCGTCGCGACCTCGACCGGGCGGTCCGTGCGGCACCGCAGGACGAGCGTCCGGACGCCCGCCGGCACGTGCGCGGCGCTCACGCGCAGCGCGGCGGCGTCGGGCACCGAGCCGGTCACCAGCACCGCGACCGACGCGTCGGGCACCTCGCGGGCGACCCACCGTGCGAGGTCCACGCCGCGACGACCCTCCGTCCGGGCCTCGAGGCCCGCGACGTCGTCGAGCAGGCGGGACGGCGTCGAGGTGTGCAGGCGACGCTCGTCCGCGAGCACCGTGAGGTCGCGCTCGTCGCGCAGGGCCTGCACGCCGATCGAGGCCGCCGCGGCCACGGCGAGCTCGAGCTCGTCGTCGTCCGCGTGGTCGTCCGCCGCCGTGGAGAGCGCGACGACGGTGTGCGTGCGGCGCGTGTCCTCGAACTGCCGGACCACGAGGCGGCCCGTGCGTGCGGTCGACCGCCAGTGGATGTGCCGGCGGTCGTCGCCCGCGACGTAGTCACGCAGCGCGTGGAAGCTCAGGTCGGCGTCGGAGACGACGCGGGTCGCCTGGCCCTCGAGGTCGCGCAGGACGCCCGCCGCCGCGCCCGTCAGCGGGACGAGCTCGGGGTGGACGTAGAGCTCGACGGGGTCGGTCCAGCGCACGCGGCGGCTCACGAGGCCCAGCGGGTCGCCGCGCACCGACAGCACGGGCCCCACCGGGACGACCGCGCGGCGCGTCGTCGGCACCGCGAAGAGCTCCTCGTGGACCGCGTCGGGGCCGAGGGACGGCAGCGGGAACGTCGCCGTCACGCTCCCGACGGGCAGCTCGAGCCGGGCGGGCAGCATCCGGCGACGCGACGTGTTCCGGACCTCGAGGCGCCCGACGGCGCGCTGGCCGACCGTCACGCGCTGGTCCGAGAGGTCGAGGTCCACGGCGTACGCGGACCGACCGGCCGTGAGCAGCACCGCCGCCACGAGCACCGCGAGCAGCGCCGCACCGGGCACGCTCGCCTCGAGCCAGCCCCACCACCACCCCGCCGCGGCCAGCACCACCGCGGTGACGAGCGCCCCCCGGCCGAGGGGCGACACGCGCAGACGGCGGCGCCTCACGCGTCGGGCACCCGCGCGGCCGGCGGGCGGGTCGCGGCGAGGATCCGCCCGAGCACCTGACGCTGCGTGACGCCTGCGAACTCCGCCTCGGTGTCGAGGATCATGCGGTGCGCGAGCACGGGCTCGGCGAGCAGCTTCACGTCGTCGGGGATGACGTACACGCGGCCCTGCGACGCGGCCCAGACCTTCGCGCAGCGGACGAGCGCGAGGGCACCGCGCACGCTCACGCCGAGCGCCGTCTGCGGGTCCTCGCGCGTCGCCTGCGCGAGGCGCGCGACGTAGTCGAGCACCGAGTCGTCGGTGTGCACCGTCGCGGCGAGGTCGGCCATCTCGGCGACGGCCCGCGTCGTGACGCGTGCGCCGAGGTGCAGCGTCCGGTCGCGCTCGGCCGACGCGGAGAGGATCTCGATGGTCGAGTCGTGGTCCGGGTAGCCGATCGACGTCTTGATGAGGAACCGGTCCAGCTGGGCCTCGGGGAGCCGGTAGGTCCCGGCCTGCTCGATCGGGTTCATCGTGGCGATGACCATGAACGGCCGCCCGACGGGCCGCGACACGCGGTCGACCGTGACGCGCGACTCCTCCATGACCTCCAGGAGCGCCGACTGCGTCTTGGGCGACGCGCGGTTGATCTCGTCCGCGAGCACGACCGACGCGAAGACGGGCCCCTCGTGGAACTCGAAGACGCCGGCCTTCTGGTCGTAGATCGTGACGCCCGTGACGTCCGACGGCAGCAGGTCGGGCGTGAACTGGATGCGCGAGTGCGAGCCCTGGACGGTGGCCGCGAGCGCCTTGGCGAGCGACGTCTTCCCCGTGCCCGGCGCGTCCTCGAGGAGCAGGTGCCCCTCGGCGAGCATCGCGGTCAGCGCGAGCCGGACGACGTGCTCCTTGCCGAGGACCGCACGGCCCACGTTGCCCACGAGCACGTCGAACGTCTCGGCGAACCAGGTGCTCTGCTCGGGCGTCATGCTGCGTGTCTCCTCGGTGGTGGCGTGCGCGGGGTGCGCCGTCGGGGCGGGCCGGCTCACGGCTGGGCCGGGGGCACGGGCGGCGGGTCTGCGGGCGGCTCGGGGTCCGGCTCGGGGTCCGGCTCGGGCTCGGGCGGGGGTGCGGCGACGACGACGACGCGCTCGGCCGGCTCGCCCTCGCCGCGGGCGTTGACCGCCCACACGCGGATGCGGAGCTCCTCGCCGGCACGCGCGTCGACCGTGAGGGTCGTCGTCGTGGTCGTGCCGTCGAGCTCCGTGCCGGCGTCGCCGCGCACCTCGTAGCGGTACCCGGTCACCGGGGTCCCGCCCGAGCCGCCCGGGGTCCACGTCACGACGGCGCGCAGCGGGGTGGTCGTGTCGGGCGTGCCGAGCAGCACGGCCTGGGGGACGGTCGTGGGCGTCACCTGGACCGACGTCGCCGGACCCCACGCGCCCCGCGCGTTCCGGGCCGCGACCTCGACCGTGTACGGCGCTCCCCCGGTCAGCCCGTCGAGCCGCAGGGACGTCTGCGAGCCGGGCAGCTCGCGCACGGTCCCGCCGAGCTGCACGCGGTAGGCGTCGACCCCCTGGCCGCCGTCGAGCCCGGAGTCCGCGGGCGGCTGCCACGACACGTCGACCGCACCGCGGTTCCACGGCGTCCCGGGTGCGGCGACGTCGACCGCCGCGAGGGACGTCACCGTGCCGGGCGCCGACCAGATCTCGCCGGACGTCGTCGCCGTGGGCGACCAGCCGACCGTGTTCCGGGCCTCCACGCCGATCGCGTAGGTGCGACCGCGCTCGGCGTCGAACGCGAGGGAGAGGACGTCGCCGCCGACCTCCGCGACGGTCTGGCCGTCGACCGTCACGCGGTAGCCGGAGACGGCCTCGCCGCCGTCGTCGGCGGGCGGCGACCACGTCACGGCGATCCGGCGCTCCCCGAGCTCGCCGCTGCTCGCCGCGAGCTGCTGCGGCGCGTCGGGTGCGCGCGCGGGCACGACCGCGGCCGACGACGTGCTCCAGTCCCCGGGCTCGGGGGCGTCGTTGACCGCTCGGACGCGCACCGTGTACGCGCGCCCGTTCTGCAGACCGGTGACGACGTGGCTCGTCGAGGTGACCCCGATGGTCGACGGCCCCGACGCGGGCGCGGGGCTCACCTCGAGCTCGTAGCGCGTGATGGGCGTGCCCGTGTTGGTGGGGGCGGACCAGCTGACGAGCAGCCGCGCGTCGCCGCGCTCGACCCGGGGTGCGGCCGGTGCGCCCGGCCGGGCGTCGGGTCGCGCGGGCGCCGAGGTCGGGCTCTCGTCCGACAGGTCGACCTCGTTGCGCGCCGCGACCGTGAAGCGGTACTCGGTCCCGTTGGTGAGCCCGTCGATCGTGCACGTCGTGGACGCGCAGTCACGCGTCGCGCCACCGGGCTGGACGGTCACGCGGTAGCCGGTGATCGGGGCGCCGTTCGCGAGCGGCGCGTCCCACGCGAGGACCACGGTCCCGTCCCGCACCTCGGTGACGCGCGGTGCCCGGGGCGCCTCCGGCCGACCGCGCACCGTGACGGTGATGCGGCCCTCGACCTCGCGCGCGGCGTCGCGCGTCGCGTCGCGCACCGAGTAGCGCACGACGAGCGTGCCGACGTAGCCCTCGGGCGGGCGGACCGTCACGGTGGACCCGGCCACCGACACGTCGCCGCCGCCCGCGGTCTCGACGACCGCGCCGACGACCTCGAGCGGGGTCGGGTCGAAGGGGTTGTAGGCGCCGCGCAGGACGTCGACGCTCGACGGCCGACCGCCCACGGCGTCGGGGACCACGTGCCCCTGGACCCGCGCCAGGGGGCGCTGGCTCGCGACCACGCGGAAGTCGACCTGGGCGACGACGGGCGTCCTGCCGCCGTACCCGATCTCGACGGTCACGCCGCCGACCGTGCCGCGCGCGACCGTCGCGTCGGCGGCGACGCTGAGCCGCGTGCCGGTCAGCGCGACGCGGAAGCCCGCCGGGGCCGGGGACGCGAGCCGGTACTCGTACCGGGTGGTCCCGTCCGCGGTCTCGACGGGGGCGGACGTGAAAACCGAGAGGTCGACGACGGCGGGCGCCTCGCCCGGGGCCACGTCGAGCACCGACGGCGTGAACCGGGGCGGAGTCGCCTCGGCGGCGAGCACCGTGATCGGCAGCGTCAGCACGCGCGTGCGCGCCGTCGTGTCGCCCGCGTCGCCGTCGGTGACCTCGACGGAGACCGACGCCGGCCCGGCGTACGAGCGCGGTGCGCGGAAGACGATGAACCCCTTGTCGACGGTCGGGGCGCCGTCGGACCGCGTCGCGGTGAGCTTGGTGAGGTCCCCGACGCGCGCCGTGCGGCCCGGCGCGACCTGCACCTGCTCGTCGAGCGAGATGCGCAGCTCCTCCCCCGCGATGACGCGCAGGGTCGGCGCACCCGGCCGGCGGACGGGCGGGAAGTCGCCCAGCGCGGGCACGGTGATGAACGCGTACGACCGCAGGCCCTCGACCGCGGTGTTGCTCACGACGTACGGGAGCGTCTGGGCGCTCGGCCCGAGCGTCACCACGACCGTGCCGCGCTCCGTCACGGTCGCGACGTCCGCGGCGGACGGGTGCACGCCGACCCTCAGGTCGCTCAGCGGTCCGCTCGGGTTCTGCGCGACGGCCAGCACGTCGACCTCGACGGACGTGCTGTTGAGCGTCTCGGTCGCGGGGACGACGACGTCCTGCAGCACGGGCGCGAGGATCTCGGCCTCGGGGTCGACGACGACGCTCAGCACGCTCGAGTCGGCGGCGCCGCGCGTGTTGCGGGCGGTGTAGCCGACCGTGACGACGCCGGGCTCCTCGGGCGCGCGCACGACGACGCGCCGGCCCGACCGCCAGGCCTCGACGCCCTCGGAGACGACGAGCTCGGGGTCGAGCTCGAGCTCCCCGCCGCCGTTGTCGACGTCGTTCGCGAGGACGCGCACCTCGACCTGGCGCCCCGGGCGCACCGTCACCTCGTCGTGCCGTGCGACGACCTCGTTGACCTCGGTGAGCCGCGGCGCGACGCCGACGCGGACGGTCGCGACCGCGCGCTGGCCGACCCAGTCCTCGACCGCGTAGGTGAACGTGTCGGTGCCCGCGGCGTCGGCGTAGGCCGTGTACTCGATCCAGTCGGCACCGACCGCCGTGACGTCCCCCCGCAGCGGCGCGCGGTCCTGGCCGAGCAGGTACACGCCGTCGCCGTCGGCGTCGATGCCCGTGAGCGGGACCGGGATGCGCACGGTCCCGCCCGCGAGCACGCGCGCCGTGAGGTTGCGCGGGCGCGGGGGCGCCTTGGTCGCCGCGTCGGACGCGTGGACGTCCACGGTCAGCGACGCCGCGGTCCGGTTGCCCGACGCGTCCTCGACCTCGAACGTCGCGTGCACCTGCCGCGGCGCGTCCGGTGCGCGGTAGCGCAGCACGTCGCCCGACACGAAGAGCAGGCCGTCGGCGGGGTCGAGCGGCTCGGGGAGGGTCGGCAGCAGGCGGAGGTCCTCGCCGTCGGGGTCGTACGCGTTCTCGAGGACGGGCACGGTCACGACGCCGCCGGTGCGCACGGTGACCCGCTGGTCCGGCACGACCGGCGGCTGGGGCGTGACCGAGGCCGGCACGGGCTGCACGATGACCTGCCCTCGTGCCGACGCCGTGCCGTTCGAGACCGTGTACGACAGCACGACCGGACCGGTCAGGGTCCGCTCGGACGTGATGCGCAGCAGCTGGTGCTGGAGCACCGCGACCCGCAGCCCGCTGTCCGGGGGCGTCTCGACGGCCTGGAGGACCAGCACGCCGCCGCCCGGGTCGGTGTCGTTGCCCAGCGGGGCGATCGTCACCTCGCCGCCGGGCGGCAGGAGCGCGCGGTCGAGCACCGCGACGGGCGGCGGCGCCGACTCGGGCCGGTCGAGCACGTCGACCCGGGCGAGCCCCTCGGCCTGCTGGGGCGCCGCGGTGACGACGAACGGCACGTAGTACGTGCCCGCGCGCGGGGCCGTGAACGTGAACGTGCCCGCGGCCAGGTCGCTCACGACCTCGGTCCCGGACACCTCGGTCACGCCCGCGAGGCGGACGGGCTCGCGACCCGCGGACCGCACGGACCGCAGGGGCCGCACGACGACCGGCTCGCCGACGTACGTCGTCGCCTGCACGGGGTCGATCACGGGTGGCACCGACCCGGCGGGCCGCACGTCGACCGAGACCGTGCCCTCGACGGTCTCGGCGCCGTCCGACACGAGCACGGTGACCGGGAACCGGCCGAGCCCGGTGCCGTCCGACGTGAAGGTCAGCCGACCGTCCTGGCGCGTGCTGACCGTCCCGCCGCCCGAGGCGACCGCCCCGGTCAGGACGAGCTCGTCGCCGTCGGGGTCGCGGAAGTCGGGCAGGACGTCGTAGGACGCCGACGCACCCTGCTCGACCGTGAGCGCCCCGCCTCGCTCCTGCACGGGTGCGTCGTTGACGCCGTCGGGGCGCACCGTCACGCGCACCGACGCCGTGGACGGAGCCGACGAGCCGCGCCCGTCGGACACCGTGTACGTCAGCTCGACGGTCCCCGACGCGTCGGGGCGCGTCTGGAGCTGGAGGGCGCGACCGCCCTGGACGGCCTGGAGCGTGCCGAAGTCGTCGGGCACGGGGTCGTGCTCGGAGATGGTGAGGATGCCGCAGTCGGACGCCGCGTCGTTGTCGATGACCGAGAGGATCGCGGTCCGCCCCGCGCGGACGCCGAACTCGTCGTCGGCGGCCCGCGGGGGCGCCGACTCCTCGGTGCACCGCGCCTGGAGGGTCCGGTCGGACTCGCGCTCGGTCGAGTCCTGCTCGTCGGAGCGCGACTCCTGCTGCGGGCGCACGTCCTGCCAGCTGGGCTCGTGCAGGTCCGGCCCCTCGGCGGGCAGCCACACGCGGCCCAGGCGCGTGTCGTTGAGGACGACGACGTCGCGGTTCACGCGGAAGACGAGCTCGTCGGCGGTCGTCATGCCGGTCAGGTCGGTGAACGACGAGCCGGCCCCCTCGCAGACGCGCACGCTGCTCGCGACCGCGGACGCCCACGCGCCGTACGCGCAGGTGCCCACGCGGACCGGCGCGGCGGGGCGCCCCGTCGAGCCGGTCGGGTGCTCGCGGACCGACCCGCCGTCGACCGACACCTCGAGCAGAGCCGACGGCGTCGCCACGAGCGCGACGCCCGACGCGGGCCCCGACTGCTGGAGCACGAGGTCGTCGCCGTACGCGCCGAGGTCCACGTCGGCCTCCTGCGTGAGCAGCGTCGTCCCGACGAGCGCGACGACCTCCTCCCCCACCGCGGCCGCCTGCTCGACGGACCCGCCGGGCGGCTCGACCAGCGCGTCGGCCTCCTCGACCACGACCCCGTCAGCGGTCGGCACGACCCGCGACACGGCGCCGTCCGCGCCGACGGCGAGCACCGTGCCGCCCGGCGACACGACCGCCCGCCCGCCCGCGCCGAGGTCGAGGTCCGGCTCGTCCGTGTCGACCGAGAGCGTCCCGAGGTCCGCCGTCGTCGTCACCCACGCCGAGCCCGACGCGTCGACCACCGCGACGGTCCCGGAGGCCATCGCGACCACCGAGCCCGACGGCGTCGCGGCGCGCGCCGCGAGCGTGACCGACGCGGTGTCGACCACCGACGCCGACGCGCCCTCGACGAGCAGGACGTCGTCGCCGTCCTGGAGCACGTCGAAGTCCGCGGACTCCGGCACGAGCCCGGCGTTGAGCTCGTCGACCGCGGGGTTGTACCGCCCGAGCGTCCGCTGCGACTCGTTCGTGAGCCACACCGCGCCGTCGTGCAGGTCCACCTGCGACACGGGGGTCCCCGGGTGCAGCACCGCGAGGGTCGCGAGGACCGCCGGGACCGTCACCGCACCCACGCCGCGGGCACGCCGCAGGCGGCGCTCCCGCGCGGGGGCGCCGACGGACACGGGGCGACGGCTCACGGCTCGACGCACCCCACGGCGGGTGCGGTCGACATGCGGCCGTCGGCGCGCACGATCGAGACCTCGATGCACACGTCGTCGTCGGGTGCGCCGACGGGCACGGTCACGGTCGGCTCGTCGACGACGTCGAGGTCGGTCGACGTGCCGGGCAGCACCACGCCCCACAGGTAGCGGTCGCCGTCGGCCGGGTCGGGGTTCGCCCAGCTGAACACGGCGGTGCCGTCCGCCGAGAGCGTGCCCGCGAGCTCCGTCGGGCTCGGGACGGCCCGCACGGCGGGCTGGCGCGCCGCGGGCGCCTCGCTCGTCGGGGTCGGCCGGACGGCGGTCGGGTCGTCGTCGGAGAAGGCGAGCACGGCACCGGTCGCGACCGCTGCGACGACGACGAGGCCCGCGACCGAGCCCGCCACCACGCGACCCCACGGCCTGCGGCCGCCCGCCTCGGGCGCTGCCGGGAGCGCCGCGGCGTCGCGCTGCCACGCCTCGGGGACGTCGTCCTCGTGCGCGTCGGCGGGATCGGCGGGCTCCGTGCCGGCGGCGACGCGCAGCGCCTCCTGCTCCTGCGCCGCCGTCGGGGACACGGCCGCCGAGACCGACCGGACCGGACGCAGGCGCGTGGCCTGCGCGGCCTCGCCGTCGGCAGCCGGACGCGTGTCCTCGTCGGGCAGCTCGACGCGCTCCTCGGCGAGGTCGAGCGCCGTGAGCGGGAGCATGAGCTCGGCCTCGACCTGCTGGAGCGCGCGCGCGAACGCGAGGGCGCTGGGGTGCCTGCGGGCCGGGTCCTTGTCCATCGCGCGCTCGAGCACCGCGTGCAGGGACGACGGCACGTCCGCGCGACCCGTCGGGGCCAGCGGCGAGCGCTCGATGCGCGCGATGAGGTCCGCGGACGAGTTGCCGCCGCCCGGGACCTCGAACGGCGACCGGCGTGCGAGCAGCGAGTACACGGTGGCCGCGAGGGAGTACACGTCGGAGCGCTCGTCGCCGTGCGGCGTCTCGCCGAGCAGCTCGGGCGGTGCCCACGGGATCGACATCCCGACCGCCGGGCCCGTGCTCCAGCCCGTCGTCGCCGCGATGCCGAAGTCGGTCAGCGCGGGCCAGCCGAAGTCGGTGATGAGGACGTTCGCGGGCTTGATGTCGCGGTGCAGGACGCCCGCGCGGTGCGCTGTCTCGACCGCCGACGCGAGCCGCACACCCATCCGGAGGACCTCCGCGACGGCCATGCGCTCGCTGCGGTACCGCTCCCCCAGCCCCGGTCGCGAGCAGTGCTCCATGACCAGGTAGGGACGCCCGTCCGCCGCGACGTCCGCGTGGTGGATCGTCACGATCGACGGGTGGTGCGACAGGCGCGCCATGAGGTCGGCCTCGAGCCGGAACCGCTCGCGCACCGTGTCGCTCAGGGACCCCGCGAGCAGCACCTTGACCGCGACGGACCGCCGCGGCATGTGCTGCTCGTAGAGGAAGACGTCGGCGAACCCGCCCATGCCGAGCAGCCCGACGTGGCTGTACCCGGGGATCGTGGGCGGGGTCGACGCCTCGCGGCGAGAGCTCATCCGTGCTCCACGGTGAAGGTCACGCCCTCACCCAGGTCGACGACGACGCCCGGCTCGACGACGGTCGGCTCGGCGGGGTGGAGCCGCTGGGGGCCGTGGCCCTGGCGCAGGAGGAGCACGCCGTTGGTGGACCGCAGGTCCGTGACGAGGACGTGCTCGCCCTCCTGGCGGACCTCGGCGTGCGTGCGCGAGATGTCCTGGTTGGGGCTCGCGACCGTCACGAGCCGCGGCAGGCGGCTGTTGGTGACGCGCGAGACCTGCGGCGCGCGGCCGAGCAGGACGGGCCGGTTGAGCGCGATGACGAGGCCCGACGACAGGTGGATCTTCGCGACCGGCGGCGCCTCCGGGGCCGGCACGGCGAACGGACCGGGCACGGCGTCGCCCGCCCACTCGGGCAGCTGCCGCCGCAGCGCGACGACGTCGGACGAGAGCACCGTCAGGCCGTCGTGGTCGGCACCCTCGGCGTCGG
>JAUZVJ010000071.1:0-12375 GCA_031844515.1 Actinotalea sp. AC32
CCGGCTCGACGCGTCCCGCCCTGCTGCAGGGCGCCGCGGTCGAGGTGCGGCACGGCCGGACCGTCGCCGTGCGCGACGTCGACATCGCGATCCGCCCTGGGGAGGTCGTCGCGCTCATGGGCCGCAACGGCGCGGGGAAGTCGTCGCTGCTGTGGGCGCTGCACGGCGCCGGCCCGCGATCCGGTGGACGCGTCGCCCTCGCCGACGGGACCGACCCCGCCCGGCTCGCACCGCACGAGCTGCGCCGCCACGTCGCGCTCGTGCCGCAGGAGCCGCAGAGCCTGCTCTACCTGCCCACGGTCGCGGACGAGTGCGCGGCGGGCGACCGCCAGGCCGGCGCGCCGCCCGGGACGACGGCGGCGCTCCTCGCCGACCTCGCGGGCGTGGTGGACGCCGGCTCGCACCCCCGCGACCTGTCCGAGGGTCAGCGTCTCGCGCTCGTGCTCGCCGTCCAGCTCGCGGCCGGACCCGGGGTCCTGCTGCTCGACGAGCCGACGCGCGGCCTCGACTACGCCGCGAAGGCGCGCCTGGCGCAGGCCCTCTCGAGCCATGCGGCCGGCGGGGGCGGCGTGCTCCTGTCGAGCCACGACGTCGAGTTCGTCGCCGAGTGCGCGGACCGGGTCGTCGTGCTCGCCGACGGCGACGTCGTCGCGGACGGCGACGCGCGCGAGGTGCTCGTCGCGTCCCCCACGTTCGCGCCGCAGGTCGCGCGGATCCTGCACCCCGTCGAGCTGCTGACCGTCGCCGAGGTCGCGCGGGCGCTGGGACGGTCGGCGTGAGCGCGCGGTCCGCGCACGACGCGATCCCGGTCGGCGGGCGGACCGCTGCCGTCCTGGTCCTGTCGGGGCTCGCAGGGCTGCTCGCGTTCACGTGGCCGCTCCTCGTGCAGCGCGGGAGCGCGCTCGAGCACTCCGTCGACGCCCCGCTCGTGCTGGCCGGCGTGCTGGTCGCGGTGCTCGCGTGCGTCGTCGTCTCGGTGGCCGACGGCGGCGTGGACGTCAAGGCCGTCGCGCTGCTCGGCCTGCTCTCGGCCGTCGGCGCGGTGCTGCGCCCGCTCTCGGCGGGCACGGGGGGCGTCGAGCTCGTCTTCGCGGTGCTCGTCCTCGGCGGGCGCGTGCTGGGGCCGGGCTTCGGGTTCGCGCTCGGGTCGACGACCATCCTCACGTCGGCCCTCCTCACCGGGGGCGTCGGTCCCTGGATGCCGTTCCAGATGCTCGCGGCGTCCTGGGTCGGGCTCGGCGCCGGTCTCCTCCTGCCGCGCGTGCGCGGACGCGCCGAGACCGCGGTGCTCGTGGGGTACGGCGCGGTCGCGTCGCTCGCCTACGGCCTGCTCATGAACCTGACCTTCTGGCCGTTCCAGGTCGGTGCCGGCACGGGGCTGTCGTTCGTGGCGGGCGCCCCCGTGACGGAGAACCTCGGCCGGTTCCTCGCGTTCAGCGCCGTCACGTCCCTGGGCTGGGACGTGGGCCGGGCCGTGACGACCGTGCTGGTGCTGCTCGTGCTCGGCCGCCCGCTCCTGCCCGTGCTCCGGCGCGCCGCGACGCGCGCCCGGTTCGTCCCGGATGCGTCGCGGGCCCGCGACACGCCCGTCGACGCGACACGCCGTGCGCCTGAGACGCTCGTCCACAGGGCCGGGGCGGCGTCCACAGCGCCGACCTGCGCCGATACCGATGGCTGTGGATGAACGCCCTACCCCTGGGGTGATCAACGGGAACAGGCCACTACATCTAGTGGTTGCACCGGTGTAAGTTGGTTCTCGTCGCGACGCGCGCAGCTCCGCCCCCGGGTCCTCCCGGGTGGCCGGAGCAGGCACGCGGGCACCGGCCGGCGCGACCCCGCGGGACGACCTCGGGCGGCCGACGAGCACCGATCCACGAACCACCTGACCCCGTCCGCGACGAGGGCCGGCCCCTGGAGGAACCACATGACAGAGACGTCGGAGAGCACGGGCAAGACCTCCGCGCGCGCCGCCAAGGGACGCCGGCGCGGCCTGACCGTCGGGCGGGTGTTCACCACGCCCGGCGTGCACCCGTACGACGAGGTCGCGTGGGAGCGCCGCGACGTCGTGCAGACGAACTGGAAGTCCGGCGAGACGATCTTCGAGCAGAAGGGCGTCGAGTTCCCGCAGACGTGGTCGATGAACGCGACCACGATCGTCACGACCAAGTACTTCCGCGGCGCGGTCGGTACCTCCGTGCGCGAGTGGAGCCTCAAGCAGCTCATCGACCGGGTCGTGCTCACCTACACCAAGGCGGGCCGCGACTTCGGCTACTTCGCGACCGACGAGGACGCGACGGTCTTCGAGCACGAGCTGACGTGGATGCTCCTCAACCAGGTGTTCTCGTTCAACTCGCCGGTCTGGTTCAACGTCGGCACGCCGTCGCCGCAGCAGGTCAGCGCGTGCTTCATCCTCGCCGTCGACGACACGATGGAGTCGATCCTCAACTGGTACCGCGAGGAGGGGATGATCTTCAAGGGCGGCTCGGGCGCCGGGCTCAACCTCTCGCGCATCCGCTCGTCGAAGGAGCTCCTGTCCTCGGGCGGCACCGCCTCCGGGCCCATCTCGTTCATGCGCGGCGCCGACGCGTCCGCGGGGACCATCAAGTCCGGCGGCGCCACGCGCCGTGCCGCGAAGATGGTCGTGCTCGACGTCGACCACCCCGACATCGAGGAGTTCGTCGAGACGAAGGCGCGCGAGGAGGACAAGATCCGCGCGCTGCGCGACGCCGGGTTCGACATGGACCTCGGCGGCCGGGACATCGTCTCCGTCCAGTACCAGAACGCGAACAACTCGGTGCGCGTCAACGACGAGTTCATGCGAGCCGTCGAGAGCGGCGGGTCGTTCGGCCTCCGCGCCCGCTCGGACGGCTCGGTCATCGAGCAGGTCGACGCGAAGGGGCTGTTCCGCAAGATCGCCCAGGCGGCGTGGGAGTGCGCCGACCCGGGCCTGCAGTACGACAGCACGATCAACGACTGGCACACGAGCCCCGAGTCGGGCCGGATCAACGCCTCGAACCCGTGCTCGGAGTACATGCACCTCGACAACTCATCGTGCAACCTCGCGTCGCTCAACCTGCTCAAGTTCCTGCGCGAGGACGACACGTTCGACGTCGAGCGCTTCGAGAAGGCCGTCGAGCTCGTCATCACGGCGATGGACATCTCGATCTGCTTCGCCGACTTCCCCACGGAGGCGATCGGCGAGACGACGCGCGCGTTCCGTCAGCTCGGCATCGGCTACGCCAACCTCGGCGCGCTGCTCATGGCGACCGGCCACGGGTACGACTCCGAGGGCGGCCGCTCCCTCGCCGCCGCGATCACCTCCCTGATGACCGGCACCGCGTACAAGCGGTCGGCCGAGCTCGCGGGCGTCGTCGGGCCGTACGACGGCTACGCGCGCAACGCCGAGGGCCACAAGCGCGTCATGCGCAAGCACGCCGCCGCGAACGACGACATCCGCACGCTCGACGCGATGGACGGCTCGATCCACACCGCGGCGACGCGCGTGTGGGCCGAGGGCAACCGGGTCGGCGAGGCGAACGGCTGGCGCAACGCGCAGGCGTCCGTCCTGGCGCCCACCGGCACGATCGGCTTCATGATGGACTGCGACACGACGGGCGTGGAGCCCGACTTCTCGCTGGTCAAGTTCAAGAAGCTCGTCGGCGGCGGCTCGATGCAGATCGTCAACCAGACGATCCCGCGTGCGCTGCGCCGGATGGGCTACGCCGAGGAGACGATCGAGGCGATCGTCGAGTTCATCGCCGAGAAGGGCCACGTCATCGGAGCGCCGGGCCTGCGGTCCGAGCACTACGAGGTCTTCGACTGCGCGATGGGCGAGCGCGCGATCTCCCCCATGGGCCACGTCCGGATGATGGCCGCGGTGCAGCCGTTCATCTCGGGCGCGATCTCCAAGACGGTCAACATGCCGGAGACGGCGACCGTCGAGGAGGTCGAGGAGATCTACTTCGAGTCCTGGAAGATGGGCATCAAGGCGCTCGCGATCTACCGCGACAACTGCAAGGTCGGCCAGCCGCTGTCGGACGCGAAGGCCAAGAAGGCCGACGAGCCCGCCCCGGCCCCGGTCGTCGAGTCGTCGGCACCCGCCCGGGCGACGCGCAAGCGTCTCCCCCGCCAGCGCGAGTCGGTCACGACGTCGTTCACGGTCGGCGGTGCGGACGGCTACATCACGGCCGGGACGTACCCGGGTGACGGGCTCGGCGAGCTGTTCCTCAAGCTCGGCAAGCAGGGCTCGACGCTCGCGGGTGTCATGGACGCCTTCTCGATCGCGGTCTCGGTGGCGCTCCAGTACGGCGTGCCGCTCGAGACCTACGTGCAGAAGTTCACGAACATGCGGTTCGAGCCGGCCGGCATGACGGACGACCCGGACATCCGCATGTCGCAGTCGATCATCGACTACGTCTTCCGGCGTCTCGCCCTGGACCACCTGCCGTTCGAGACGCGCGCCTCGCTCGGGATCTTCACGACCGAGGAGCGGGCCCGCCAGCTGGAGACCGGCTCGTACGAGCCGCTCAGCGGGGCGGCGTCGCTCGGGGACGCCGACGAGCCCGAGGTGCCCGCCGTCGCGACGCAGCCGACCCCGCCGGCACCCGTCGAGGCCGAGCCGACCGCGGTCGTGACGCCGCTCGACGTCTCGTCCGTGCACTCGTCGGCCGAGCTTCTGGAGCTGCAGCTCGGACGCACCGCGGACGCGCCGCTCTGCATGAACTGCGGTATCAAGATGCGCCCGTCGGGCTCGTGCTACGTGTGCGAGGGCTGCGGGAGCACGAGCGGCTGCAGCTGACCCACCGGCACGCCACGGAGCGGGCGGTCCCCCTCGGGGGGCCGCCCGCTCCGTCGTCCGTCCGGCGGCAGCGCACGCGTTTCACCCGGGTGATCCGCCGGCCCGCCCGAGGGGGCCGATCCCGGCCACCACGGGCACCCCGGATCGCGTCGGGCTCGGCCCCGACGACGGTGCCTGCCCGCGGCGCGACATGGTGTCGCAGGTCACGGCGCTGAGTGACGCGCATCACCTGGCCCATGGGACGACTCGGTTACGACCGGATAACGACGCGGTTGGTGTGTGGATCGTGTGCACACGGTTCACCGGTCCGTTCAAGTTCGGGTGAGGGTGGCCGACAGGTAGACGGAGGCCCTGGTGCACGCGGGCTCTCTCGGCAGCCGGCCGACGACCAGACGACACCGAGGACGACGCACGCATGACGCAGCAGGTCGAGGCGCCGCTCACGCGACGCGCCCTGCGCGCACCCGCGCCCCCCAGGGGTCAGGGTGACGCCGCACCGCACGCCACGAGCCCGACCCCGACCGCACCGCGGACGCGGCGCGAGATCCGCCTCGCCGAGCTCGCCGCCCTCGGCGGCAACGCGGTGCTGGTGGCTCCCCGCGAGTCCGCCGACGCCCCCGTCGTCGAGCCCACGTGGCCCGCCGTCGCGGCGGCAGCCCGCACCGAGCAGCCGGATGCGGCGGGCACCCCGGTCGACGCACCCGCCGCCGCCGACGAGCGGCCGCTGCCGACCTCGGGCGACCGGCCGCTCACGCGCCGCGAGATCCGTCTCGCCGAGCAGGAGCGGGCGCGCCAGGAGCAGGAGCGCGAGGCCGAGCGCGCACGCCTCGCCCGTGCGGCCGCCTGCCGCCCGCCGTTCGTGCCCTCCCTCGTCGTCTCGTCGCGCGACGGCGTGCGCCAGCTCTCCGACCGCGCGTCGGGCCTCCTCGCGAGCCTCGTCCGCGGCGGGGTCCGGCCCGTGGCCGTCGTCGCGGTCTCGGCGGGTCTCCTGGTCGCCGGCGTGAGCCAGGTGCAGGCGGAGCAGAGCGTGCTGCGCACCGCGATGGAGCAGGCACAGGCGGCTCTGACCGAGCAGTCGCGCCTCGACCGCGCGTCGCAGGCCGCGACCGACCGCCTCAACGCACAGGCCGCTGCCTACGCGTCCGCGCGTCGAACGGAGGCCGTGGAGGCCGCGTCGGTCGCCGTCCAGACCGCCCAGGGCGTCAAGGAGGTCGCGGCACCCGTCGTCGACGAGGCGACCCTCGCGTCCCTCGAGGCGGCCGCGGCCGAGCTCGAGGCCCTCCTCGCGCAGACCGCGGTGCCGGTCGACGAGCAGGCCACCGTGCCGTCGACGGATGACGTGACCACGACGTCGAACGACGTCTCCGCGGCGGAGCAGCCCGGCACCTCCGAGGAGGCCGGTGCCGCCGAGGCGCCGACCGAGCCGACCGAGCCCCAGGGCCCCGCCGACCCGACCGACGACGCCGGCACCGCCGAGCAGCCGGCGGAGCAGGACTCCGGCTCCGAGCCCGACGAGGACGGGGCCACCTCGGTCCCCCGCAGCGCGAGCGCCTCGCGCAGCGCCGAGCGCCCCGAGCTGTCCGACGACGAGGCCGGCGAGGTCGTGGCCCTCGACCTGGAGGTGACCGAGCAGATCCTCGCCGCCGCCCAGCAGGTCACGCAGCTCTCCGCCGAGGTCAAGGCGACGGCCGACGCGAAGATCGCCGAGGCCCAGGCCGCGGCTGCGGCGGAGGCAGCCGCGCGCGCCGCCGCCGAGGCCGCCGCCGCGGAGCTCCAGCGCAAGGTCGACCTCGCCCGCTCCGCCGACAACGGCGAGATCCCCGCCGAGGCACTGTGCGGCGTCGGGTTCGCCTCGGGCGTGCAGCTGCGCTGCGACGCCGCCGCGGCGCTCGAGACCCTCAACGCCGCGTACCGCGCGGACTTCGGCCGTGACCTCGAGGTCGTGAGCTCCTACCGCTCGTACGGCGCGCAGGTCACGACGAAGCAGGCACGCGGCTACCTCGCGGCACAGCCGGGGACGTCCAACCACGGCCTGGGCATCGCCGTCGACTTCGGTGACTTCGGCGGGGTCGGGAACTTCGGCACCGCGAACTACCGCTGGATGAAGGCCAACTCCGAGCGGTTCGGCTGGCACCACCCGCGGATCATGGAGCCCGGGGGCGGCGGTCCCCAGGAGCCGTGGCACTGGGAGTTCGGCACGACGGACTGACCCGTGCGTGACGACCTGACCGACCGGCTGCCCGAGGGCCAGCGGGTGCACGACGCGTGGGACACCGTGCTCGTCCCCGGAGCCCTCCGCACCGTCCACCAACCGCTCGTGGACCTCACCTCGGGGCGCGTCGTCGGGCTCGAGGCCCTCCTGCGCGGACCTCGGGGGTCGGCGTGGGAGCTCCCGCTCCCCCTTCTCGCCGCCGCGCGCGCCGCCGGCCGGGCCGCCGAGCTGGACCTCGCGGCAGCACGCTCGGCGCTGGGTTCCGCAGCCGCCTCGGGCGAGCCGACGACCCTCTTCGTCAACGTCGAGCCCAGCACGCTGAGCGACCGGCCCGCCGAGCTCGCCGGCGTCCTCGCGGCTCGCGCACCGCACGTCCAGGTCGTGGTCGAGCTCACCGAACGGGCCCTCGCCGCCGACCCCGCGGCGGTGCTCGCCGGAGCCGAGCGCCTGCGCGAGGTGGGCTGCGCGATCGCGCTCGACGACGTCGGGGTCGAGCCCGAGTCCCTCGCCTTCATCCCGCTCCTGCGGCCCGAGGTCGTCAAGCTCGACCTCGGCCTGCTCCGCACCGTCGAGGACCCGGCCACGATCACGGTCGCGGGTGCCGTGCGCGCCTACGCCGAGGCGACCGGTGCCGAGGTGGTGGCGGAGGGCGTCGAGACGGAGGAGGACCTCTCGCGTGCCCTGGTCGTCGGTGCGACCCTCGGCCAGGGCTGGCACTGGGGCAGGCCCGCGGAGGAGCCGCGGCCCACACGGCACGAGCCCGAGCGGTTCGGACCTCGCCCGGTGGGTGAGGCGTTGTGCGCCACGCCGTTCGACGTCGTCGCCGGGCGGCTGCGGGTCCACCGCGCCCCCAAGCGGCTGCTCCTGCCGCTGTCCCGGACCGTCGAGCTCGCCGCCGAGCAGTCGCGCATCCCGCCGCTCCTCGCGAGCGCCTTCCAGCACCACGACCGCTTCACCCCGCACACCGCGCGTCGTTACTCGGCTCTCGGCTCACGCCTGCCGTTCGTCGCGGCGCTCGGCGTGGCGATGCCCGCCGCGCCGGCGGCCGGGGTCCGTGGCTGGTCGCTGCGCGAGGACGACCCGCTCGCGTCGGAGTGGACCGTCGTGATGCTCGGTCCGCACGAGGGCGTCGCCCTGGTGGCCCGGGACTGCGGGGAGACGGGCTGCGCCGACGGCGACCGGCCCTTCGACTTCGTCGTAACCCACGACCGCGACCTCGTCACCGCGTCCGCGCACGCGCTCGTGGGCAGGCTCGGCGGGCGCTGAGCCGCACGCCGGGGCCGCAGCGGCCTGGCGCCGAGGGTCGGCGCGGGCCTGGAGGGTGGGGGGCCCGGACGGTCCGGTCAGGACGGTCGGGAGGGCCCGGCCAGGCCCGACCGGCTCAGCGGTCCTGCTGCGCGTCCGCCTCCCCCGGCTCACCGTGCTCGGCGACGACCTGGTCGTAGACGGGCGTGTCCCAGTCCTGGGACCGGGCAGCCCGACGGGGGCCCTGGGACGACCGCTCCTGGGTGTCGGGCAGGCTCATGGCATCTCCGTTCTCGCACGACGCCGCATGACGCCGCATGTGCGTACGGCGGCATCATGACGCCTGACGGCGCCAGACGCACCTCAGGCCGATCTTCGTCGTCAGGGTGCGACGCGCCCCTGGGCGACGAACGCCTCGTGCGTGAGGGGCATGAGGTCGGCCCAGAGGCGCTCCATCTGCCGCGCGACCGCCTCGATCTCGGCCTGCGGGAACGACGGGAACGTGCTGCCCTCCTCGTGCACCCGCAGCGAGAGGAAGTTCATGAGCGAGCGCGCGTTCATCGTCACGTACATCGACGAGTAGATCGTCAGCGGCAGCACGGCCCGCGCGACCTCCCGGGCGACGCCCGCGTCGAGCATGCGCCGGTAGCTCGCGTACGCGTCGCGGCACACCGTCTCGATCTCCCCCGCCACGAGCGCGTGCTGCTCGGCCGACCCCGGGACGAACGTGTAGGCGCCGGGCTTGCCGACCTGGACGAGCGGGCGCTCGTCGGAGGGGCGGTAGAACACCGGACGGAGCTCGCGGTAGCGGCCCGACTCCTCGTTGTAGGACGCGATGCGGTGCCGCATGAACTCGCGGAAGACGAAGATCGGCGCGGACACGAAGAAGGTCATGGAGTTGTGCTCGAAGGGCGAGCCGTGCCGGTCTCGCATGAGGTAGTTGATCAGCCCGCGCGAGCGCTCGGCGTCCTCGCCGATGTGGTCGAGCGTCTTGTCGCCCTGGGTCGACACGCGTGCGGCGAACAGCACGTCGGAGTCGGCGGCGGAGTGCCTGACCAGCTCGACGGTCATCTCGCTGCGGAACTCCACCTCGGCCGGCTCTGCGTCCACGCTGGTCCTCTCTGGCTGCGTCGGCCCGGACGCCACGAGGGCCGGGCCGGATGTCCCGACGAGAGTACCGACGCCGCACCCACGCACCGTCGGTCGTCCGCGCGCGCCGCGGGCGTGCGGTCCCGGCGCCCACGACGGCGCGCCGGGGCCGGAGGGTCGGCAGGACCTAGGTCCTGGTCGTAGCCTGGCGGCACATCGGGCAACGGCGCCCACGCTCCACAAGAGCACGGGCTCCGCTGGACAACGGAGCGATACATGTTGCGTTCAGACGTCTCCCCGAACCCTCTCCGCGACCGCGGTGAGCAGGGTTCGCACCACGACGAGCAGGGACCGGACGGCCTCGTCCAGCTGCTGACCCCGGACGGCGAGCGCCGACCGGACCCCGAGTACGAGTGCTGGGTCGGCGACGTCGACGACGAGCGCCTGAGCGACCTCTGGGCGGACATGACGGTCGTCCGCCGCCTCGACGCCGAGGCGACCGCGCTGCAGAGGCAGGGTCAGCTCGGGCTGTGGCCGCCCCTGCTCGGGCAGGAGGCCGCGCAGGTCGGGTCGGCCCGCGCGCTGCGGCGCGACGACTTCGTCTTCTCGAGCTACCGCGAGCACGCCGTCGCGCACTGCCGCGGCGTCGGGCCCGCCGACCTGCTTCGCATGTGGCGCGGGACCGCCGCCTCGGGCTGGGACCCCTACGAGGTCGGGATGGCGACGCCCGCCATCATCATCGGTGCGCAGACCCTGCACGCGACCGGCTACGCGATGGGCTGCGCCAAGGACGGCGTCGACGCCGTCGCGGTCGCGTACTTCGGGGACGGCGCGACGAGCCAGGGTGACGTCAACGAGGCCATGGTCTTCGCCGCCAGCTTCCACGCACCCGTCGTCTTCTTCTGCCAGAACAACCAGTGGGCGATCTCGGAGCCGGTCGGCCTTCAGACCGTGCGTCCCGTGGCCGACCGCGCACCGGGCTTCGGGATCCCGAGCGTGCGGGTCGACGGCAACGACGTCCTCGCGGTGCACGCCGTCACGCGCGTCGCGCTCGACCGCGCGCGCCGCGGTGAGGGGCCGACCTTCGTCGAGGCCGTCACCTACCGGATGGGTCCGCACACCACGGCGGACGACCCGACGCGGTACGTCGACCCGGCCGACCGGGCCCGGTGGGCCGAGAAGGACCCCCTGCTGCGCGTCGAGCGGTACCTCGAGCGCCACGGCGTCCTCACCGACGCGGTCCGCGGGGACGTCGACCACCGTGCCGACGCCGCGGCGGCGGCGCTGCGCGACGCGTGCCACGCGCTCGCCGCACCCGACCCGCTCACCCTGTTCGACCACGTCTACGCGACGCCGACCCCGACGCTCGAGCGTCAGCGCCGTGAGCTCGCCGCGTACCTCGCCACCTTCGAGGAGGCGTGATGGCGACGACGACGATGGCGGCCGCGCTCAACAGTGGTCTGCGCCGTGCGCTCGAGGACGACCCGCGGGTGCTCCTCATGGGTGAGGACATCGGACGCCTCGGCGGCGTGTTCCGCGTGACCGACGGCCTGCAGCGCGACTTCGGCACGGACCGGGTCATGGACACCCCGCTCGCCGAGGCCGGGATCATGGGGACGGCCGTCGGCCTCGCGTACCGCGGGTTCCGGCCCGTCGTCGAGATCCAGTTCGACGGGTTCGTGTACCCGGCCTTCGACCAGCTCGTCGCGCAGGTCGCCAAGCTGCGCAGCCGCACGCGGGGCGCCGTCGCCATGCCGATCACCGTGCGGATCCCCTACGGCGGCGGCATCGGCGCGGTCGAGCACCACTCGGAGTCGCCCGAGGCGTACTTCGCCCACACCGCCGGCCTGCGGGTCGTGACGTGCGCGACGCCGCAGGACGCCCACACGATGGTGCGGCAGGCGGTCGCGTGCGACGACCCCGTGGTGCTCCTCGAGCCCAAGCGGCGCTACTGGGTCAAGGGGGAGGTCGTCGAGGACCCCGAGGACGTGCTCCCGCTGGACCGTGCGCGCGTCGTCGTCCCGGGCACCGACGTCACGCTCGTCGCGTACGGCCCGCTCGTCGCGACAGCGATCGACGCGGCTGCGGCCGCCGCCGACGACGGCGTGAGCGTCGAGGTCGTCGACCTGCGCTCGCTCGCACCGCTCGACCTCGACACGGTGGAGGCGTCGGTCCGCAGGACGGGCCGCCTCGTCGTCACGCACGAGGCGCAGCGCACGGGTGGGCTCGGCGCCGAGCTCGCCGCGTGCGTCACGGAGGACTGCTTCGAGCACCTCGAGGCGCCGCCGGTCCGGGTCACCGGTTACGACGTGCCCTACCCGCCGTCGAAGCTCGAGGAGCACTTCCTCCCGGACCTCGACCGCATCCTCGACGCGGTCGACCGCGTCATGGGCCGTCCGCACTCCCTGCTGGGCCTTGCCACCGGGGCGGGGGTGGCCTCGTGATCCGCGAGTTCACCATGCCGGACCTCGGCGAGGGGCTGACGGAGTCCGAGCTCGTCACGTGGCACGTCGCGGTGGGCGACCGCGTGGAGCTCAACCAGGTGGTCGCCGAGGTCGAGACGGCGAAGGCCCTCGTGTCCGTGCCCTCCCCGTTCGCCGGCGTCGTCGCGCGCCTCGAGGTCGAGGAGGGGGCCGTCGTCCCCGTCGGGGCGCCCATCCTCGCGGTCGACGTCGCCGAGCCTGCTCGCACGGAGGGCCCCGACGTCGCGGAGGCGGTCGGGGTCGACGGTGCGACGACGGCCGCGGACGGCGCGCCCCGGGTGGAGATCACCGACGGGGCCGAGGAGGTCGGGACCGCCGCCGAGCGCACGGCGGACCCCGACCGCGCGGCGCCGGCCGCCCGGACCTCGGTCCTGGTCGGCTACGGACCGGCGGTCGAGACCGCGGGCCGCCCGCGTCGCCGTCCGCGGAGCGCGCGCTGGGTCGCCGAGCACGCCGCGGCCCCGGCCGCGCCGGCTCCAGCGCGGTCCGGCGGCGGGGGCCGCCCGCGGTGCCACCCGCCCGTGCGCCGGCTCGCGCACGACCTGGGC
>JAUZVJ010000072.1:0-11939 GCA_031844515.1 Actinotalea sp. AC32
ACTCGCTCTACAGGCGCCCGTGGCGGCGAGCGTCGTTCGTTCGACCGGGTGCGGGACGGCCTCGGACAAGGTGAGATCGGCCGTCGCACTGACTTGTGGGCACCGTTCCTCACCGCGACTCTCGCCCGTCTGGTCAGAGCCGTCCTGGCACAGGACCGCGACGAGACCGACGAAGGGCGTCGCTGCTCGCTCGTGACGTCCTGGCCCGCGCGGCGAGCGTGAACGCGTCACCGCCCCGGAGGGACCTACCAGCCCCCTCGCCCTGGCGGCCTGGACGGACCAGGTTCACGCTGAAGCCCGACATCACTGCCTCAAGACCGATCGGTCCCCCTCAGCCGAGTGGACATTCACGGAACCTTCATCGATTCCGGTGTCCATCGAACATGTGGAGAGCGTTACCTGGATGTCATACCTACTGGGGGTATTGGAGGTCGTGCTGTGAGATGGAAGACGTACCGGGTCTGGGGACTGACTTGCGGAGCCTGCCTGGCTCTGTTGATGGAACGGGTGCGTTCCTTGGCCGGCGTCCGGTCGGTCGGTGTCGATCTCGTCGCCGGTGGCGAGTCGCGCCTGGTTGTGCTCGCCGGTTCGCGCCCTGAACGGCAGGCCGTGCACTCAGCGGTCCAGGAAGCAGGGTTCTCCGTGACCGCCCCGGCTTCGAACGCGTCTGTGGAGGTGCTGAGATGAGTGGTTTCGAGTTGTCCGTCGTCGCGGGTGGCGTCGTGCTCACGGCGTTGCTCGGGTGGTACTTCTTCGGGCCGAAGAGGTCCCGTCGCGCTGACGTCGCCGACGGGTTGCAGCAGGTCGTGGTCACGGTGCGAGGCGGCTACAGCCCCGATCTCGTCGAGGTCATGGCCGGGGTCCCGGTCCGCCTGCTTTTCGACCGCCAGGAGACCGGTGACTGCTCCTCGCGCGTGGTGTTCCCGGACTTCAGGATCAACCAGAGTCTGCCCGCGAACGCCACGACCGCCGTGGAGTTCACCCCCACTGTGCCGGGGGAGTACGGCTTCGCGTGTGGGATGAACATGCTGCACGGGCGCGTGCGGGTCGTGGAGGGGTCGTCCGGACAGGCGACCGCCGGAGGTGCTGTTGCGGTCGCTGAGCGGCCGACCGGTCACGACGACGGCCACGACGACGGTCCTTCCGAGCGCGGTCCGGTCCGGCAAGAGCCGGCGCACGCTGAGCCGTCCACGTCATTGCCTGGGCGGACCGAGGATGGGGACGCCGAGGAGCGGGAGCGGGCCGCAGAGATCGCGGACCTCCGCCGGCGGGTGCTCGTGGGAGCCGTACTGACGCTGCCTGTCCTGTTCGCGGTCATGGCGATGGAGCTCTTCGCCGCCACGTGGGTGCCCGAGGTGTTGATGAACCCTTGGCTGCAGCTGGTACTCATCGCCCCGGTGATGCTCTACACCGGCTGGCCCATCCACAAGACCGGCTGGCTGGCGCTGTCGCACCGCACCGCGGACATGAACTCGCTGATCACGCTCGGCACGATCGCGGCCTTCGGCTACAGCCTGGTGGTCACGTTCACCCCGGGTCTGCTGCCCGAGGAGACCCGCGAGGTGTACTACGAGGCGGTCGGGGTCATCATCACGCTGATCCTGCTGGGCAGGCTGCTGGAGACCAAGGCCAAGGCCGGCACCGGGGAGGCGATCAGGACACTGATCGGCCTGCAGCCGCGCACCGCACGAGTGGTCCGTGACGGCGAGGAGCTCGAGGTGTCGATCGACGAGGTTCTCGTCGGTGACGTGGTGGTGGTCCGGCCCGGTGAGAAGCTGCCCGTCGACGGTGAGGTGGTGGAGGGGACCTCCGCGGTCGACGAGTCCATGGTGACCGGTGAGCCGATCGCGGTGACCAAGGGCCCGGGTGACCCTGTCATCGGCGCGACGATCAACCAGACCGGGGCCTTCCGTTACACCGCGACCAAGGTGGGCGCGGACACGATGCTGGCGCAGATCATCAGGCTCGTGCGGCAGGCGCAGGGGTCCAAGGCGCCGATCCAGCGCCTGGTGGATCGGGTGTCGAGCTACTTCGTCCCGGCGGTCATCGGCATCGCGATCTGGACGTTCGTGATCTGGGCGTTGGTGGGCCCGCCGCCGGCCTCCATCTTTGCGATGGTCGCAGCCGTGTCGGTGCTCATCATCGCCTGCCCCTGTGCTCTGGGGCTCGCCACACCGTTGTCGATCACTGTCGGCACCGGCAAGGGCGCTACGGCGGGCATCCTCATCCGCTCCGCCGAGGCCCTGGAGACGGCCCACAAGTTCGACACCGTCGTGCTGGACAAGACCGGGACCATCACCAAGGGCGCCCCGGCGCTGACCGACGTGCTGCCCGCGGACGGGTTCACCGACGTCGAGCTCCTCACTCTGGTCGCGGCCGTGGAGCGCTCCTCCGAGCACCCCTTGGCCGCGGCGATCGTGGCCGGGGCGCTGAACAGCGGGATCCAGCTGCCGGAGGTGAGCGCCTTCGACTCGGTGACCGGTCAAGGAGTGCGTGCCCTGGTTCTGGGTCGTGAGGTCCTCGTCGGGAATCGGCGCCTGCTCGACGGCGCCGGCGTCGCTGCCCGAACCCGCGACGCGGACCGGCTCGCCGCCGACGGCAAGACGCCGATGTTCGCGGTCGTCGACGGGCGGTTCGCCGGCGTGATCGGTGTAGCCGACACCCTCAAGGAGGGCTCGGCGGCCGCCATCGCGGCGCTGCAGCAGCGCGGTATCGACGTGATCATGATGACCGGGGACAACCGGGCGACCGCGGCGGCCATCGCCCGCCACGTCGGCATCAGACGCGTGGTGGCTGAGGTGATGCCCGAGCACAAGGCCGCCGAGGTCAAGCGGCTCCAGGGTGAGGGTCGTGTGGTCGGGATGGTCGGGGACGGCATCAACGATGCACCGGCCCTGGCCCAGGCCGACGTCGGATCGGCGATCGGCACCGGCACCGACGTGGCCATCGAGTCCTCCGACATCACCCTGATCTCCGGCGCGCTGTCCGGCCTGGTCACGGCTGTGGACCTGTCCCGAGCCACCATGCGGAACATCCGTCAGAACCTGGTCTTCGCGTTCATGTACAACGCGATCGGCATCCCGATCGCGGCGGGTGCGCTGTACCCGGCGTTCGGCTGGATGCTCAGCCCGATCATCGCCGCGGCGGCCATGGCCTTGTCCTCGCTGTCAGTGGTCGCCAACGCCAACCGCCTGCGCGCCTTCGCCCCACGGCCTCTGCCCGAGGCCGTCCAGGTCGCCGCCACCGACCCGGTGGTGGAGGTAGGGAAAGACGATGAAGAAGGAACGGAGCACGCCATGTCCGAGAAGTCCCAGAAGGTCACCGACCCGGTCTGCGGGATGAGCATCGACCCCGCCTCGGCGGCCGGCACCGCCGAGCACGAGGGCACGACGTACCACTTCTGCTCCCACCACTGCGCGGAGAGCTTCCGCGCCGACCCCACCCGCTACGTCACCGCGGTGGCGCCCTAACTCGACCGAGCCCCCCGGGGCGCCACCGAAACCTGACAGCGGTGGCGCCCCGGGGACCTTCCGGCAGGAGGATCAGATGACCGACACCGACTCCAAGCAGGACCTGCTCATCCGGTTGCGCCGGATCGAGGGTCAGGTCCGGGGGATCGCCCGCATGGTCGAGGAGGACAAGTACTGCATCGACGTCCTGACCCAGGTCTCGGCCGCGTCGCGGGCGCTGCAGTCCGTGGCCCTGGGCCTGCTCGGGGATCACATGGGTCATTGCCTGGTCGACGCTGCGCAAGCCGGCGGGCCCGAGAAGGACGCCAAGCTCAAGGAAGCCACCGACGCCATCGCGCGCCTCGTACGCAGCTGAGGACGGAAGAGCCACTGCCGGGTTACCAACCCCGGGCCCGGCGGGACGAACAGACGAACAGACGAACAGACGAACAGACGAATACAGGTACTGGAGGCAAGGATGACCATCAAGGTTGCCGTCAACGGCTACGGAGTTATCGGCAAGCGGGTCGCGGATGCTGTCCGCGTCATGCCCGACATGGAGCTGGTCGGCGTGGTGGACGTCGCAACGGACTGGCGGGTGCGCACCGCTGTCGGTCTCGGTCTGGACGTGTTCGCTGCAACCCCGGACGCGGGGACTGCGATGCGGACGGCCGGGATACCCGTGGCCGGCACCCTGGCCGACCTGCTCGGCCAGGTGGACGTGGTGGTGGACACGACACCGAAGAAGGTCGCGGCCCTCAACCTCGGGGCCTACCGGGCCGCGGGGGTCAGAGCCGTCTTCCAGGGAGGCGAGTCGCACGCCACGACCGGTCACTCCTTCGTCGCCCAGGCCAACTACGCGACCGCGCTCGGCCGGGACACGACGCGAGTGGTCTCGTGCAACACCACGAGCATCGTGCGCGTCCTCGGTGCGCTGCAGGACGCCGACCTCCTCGACCGCGCCCGGGGCGTGCTGATCCGTCGGGCCACCGACCCGGGAGAGTCCCACCAGGGCGGAATCATGAACACCCTGGTGCCCGAGAGCTCCATCCCCTCACACCAGGGCCCGGACGCCCGCACGGTGCGGCCTGACCTGGACGTGGTGACCATCGCGGCCAAGGCCGCCCACACCCAGACCCACACCCACTTCTGGACCTTGCAGCTGACCCGAGCGGCCAGCCGCGAGGAGGTTCTCGAAGCTCTGCGTGCCGCGCCGCGGATCGCCTTCATCCGCATGGCGGACGGGCTGACCGCCTCGAACACGACGGTCGAGCTGATGCGCGACCTGGGCCGGCCACGCGGGGACATGTGGGAGGTTGCCGTGTGGGAGGACGTCCTGACCGTTGTGGGGGACGAGGCTTACCTGACCTACCAGGTCAACAACGAGTCCATCGTCATCCCCGAGACGATCGACGCCATCCGGGCGCTGGCCGGGACCGTGACCGACGGCGCCACCTCGATCGCCACGACCGACGAGGTCCTGGGCATGCGCCGCGAGTTCCTGCCCGACCCCCTGCGCGCGGCACTCGCCTGACGGGTCATGACGGGTCACCCTCCGCGCCAGGCGCGGAGCACCATCGATCGGCCACGGTGCCGGGCAAGGAAGTGATGATCATGAAGCGTCAGTCCACTGTGCTGGAGGTGGGCGGTCTGCACTGGGCCACCTCCGAGTCGGTCATCGAGAAGACCCTGATGCGCCAGGGAGGAGTGCTGGCCGTCGAGGCCAGCGCCGTCTCGCAGACGGCGACGGTCACCTACGACCCGGACGAGACATCCGTTGCCCAGCTGGTGAGCTGGGTCAACGACTGCGGGTACCACTGTGCGGGGCAGTCGGTACCGGGTCACATGTGCCACCCGATGGCGGAGCCGACCTCGACCGAGGCCCGCCCCCCAGAGGACACCCACACCGGGGCCGAGGGCCATGGCACGCACGGGACTGCTGGGCACGGGGCCACCGGGCACGGGGACAAGGATGGCGACGCGCCGACCGATCAGTCCGCACAAGAGGCGATGGGCCACGGCGGGCACGGCGGGTCCATGGCGGACATGACCCGGGACATGCGCAACCGGTTCCTGGTCGCCGCAATCCTCTCGGTGGTGATCTTGTTCTGGTCGCCGATCGGGCGCGAGGTCCTGGGGTTCACCGTTCCGGCGCCGTTCGGTCTGCGCGATGACGTCTTCTCGCTGATCTTGTCCTTGCCGGTGGTGTTCTACTCGGCGTGGATCTTCTTCGACGGGGCCTACCGAGCACTGAAGGCCCGAACGCTGGACATGATGGTCCTGGTCGCCGTCGGCGTCGGCGCGGGCTGGCTGTACAGCCTGGTGGTGACGTTCACCGGCGGTGGCGAGGTCTTCTACGAGGCGGCCACGGTCCTGACCACCTTCGTGCTCCTCGGGCACTGGTTGGAGATGCGGGCCCGGGGTGGAGCGAACGATGCCGTGCGCACGTTGCTCGAGCTCGCCCCGTCCCAGGCGGTCGTGCTCCGCGACGGCCAGCCGGTCGAGGTCAGCACCTCCGAGGTCGTCGTCGGGGACCTGCTGCTGGTGCGGCCGGGCTCGAAGATCCCGGTCGACGCCGTGGTGGAGGAGGGGGAGTCCGAGGTCGACGAGTCCATGGTGACCGGGGAGTCCATGCCGGTGGAGAAGGCGCCGGGGGCTCAGCTGATCGGGGCGTCGATCAACACCACGGGCACCCTGCGGGCACGGGCCACGAAGGTCGGCGCGGACACGGCGTTGGCGCAGATCGTCAAGATGGTCCAGGAGGCGCAGAACTCCAAGGCCCCCGGGCAGCGCCTGGCCGACCGGGCCGCGTTCTGGCTGGTGTTCGTCGCCCTCGTCGCCGGCGGCACGACGTTCGCGGTGTGGATGCTCGCCGGTGCCGGTGTGGCCCTGGCGATGCTGTTCGCGATCACGGTCGTGGTCATCACCTGCCCCGATGCGCTCGGACTCGCGACACCCATGGCGATCATGGTGGGTACCGGTGTGGGGGCGCGGCGCGGGGTGCTGTTCAAGAACGCCACCGCCCTGGAGGGCACTGCGCGGATCGACACGGTGGTGCTGGACAAGACCGGCACCCTGACCAAGGGCGAGCCTGAGGTCACCGACGTCGTCGTGGCGGGCATGAGCGAGGAGGAGATGCTCGCCCTGGTCGCTGCCGTCGAACGGGAGTCCGAGCACCCCCTGGCCCGGGCCATCGAGAGTCACGCCGCTCGGCTGGGCGTGCCAGCGCGGGAGGTCAGCGAGTTCCTCAATGTGCCGGGACATGGCGCGACGGCAGTGATCGACGGTCGGCGGGTGCTGGTAGGCAACCTTCGCCTTATGGCGAAAGAAGGCGTAGAGCTCGGCGATCTGGCTGGGAGCCGCGACGAGCTGGCCGCGTCCGGGCGCACCGCCGTCCTCGTCGCGGTCGACGGACGCGGGGTCGGGGTCATCGCTTTGGCCGACGCCGCTCGCGAGACGGCGGCGGCGGCGGTCGCCGCGCTGCACGAGTCCGGGATCGAGGTGGTCATGCTCACCGGCGACAACGAGGCGACCGCCCAGCGCATCGCCGAGCAGCTCGGCATCGACACCGTGATCGCCGAGGTCCTCCCCGGGGACAAGGCGGCGAAGGTCGCCGAGCTGCAGCAGGCCGGCAAGACAGTGGCGATGGTCGGCGACGGCGTCAACGACGCCCCCGCGCTGGCCAAGGCGGACATCGGCATCGCGATCGGCGCTGGGACCGACGTGGCGATCGAGACCGCGGACATCGTCCTGATGCGCTCGGACCCCCTGGACGTGTCCGTGGCGCTGGGCATCGGCAAGGGCACGGTGCGCAAGGAACGGCAGAACGTGGCGTGGGCGATCGCGTACAACGCCCTGGCACTGCCGATCGCTGCAGGGGTGTTCTACCCCGCGTTCGGCCTGATGCTGCGTCCGGAGATCGCGGCCCTGTCGATGTCGGGCTCGACGGTCGTCGTGACCGTCAACGCGCTGCTGCTCAAGCGGCTCCGGCTGCCGGCGCAGCAGACTCCGGCTGCGCCGCAGGGCGCGGCACGCGAGCCGGAGCCGGCTGCACCAGCCCCCGCCGGGGTCAGCTGACATGCCGGTCGGCGTGGACCACGCGGCGATGACTTCCGGTGGTTCGCCCGCGGTGGAGAGCGGGGCGATGGAGAGCCCACGATGGGGTCGCATGCTGTGGATCACTGCGGCGTGGGCGGTGTGCTTCGTCCTCATCGACTGGGGGCTGCGCGATGCCCCGCTGCTCTGGTTCGCGACACTGCGTGCTCTGGTGGCCGGCCTGGCGCTGCTGGCCCTGGGAGCGGCCTGGCACCGGCCGACCCCCCGCGGCAGGAACGCTTGGATGCTCCTCGCCGTTCTGGGCCTCGTGAACGTCACGGTGGCCTTCGCGGCGATGTTCGCTGGGGTGGCCGGTGGTGCCGCGGGCACCGCCGCGGTGCTGGCCAACGCCCAGCCACTTCTGATCCTGCTGCCCGCCTGGTGGCTCTACGGCGAGAGACTCTCGATCCGGACAGCGACCGCACTTGCGTTTGGTTTCGCGGGCCTGGTCCTGGTAGCCGTACCCGGGGGTGGGAGTGGCGGGGCGGCGCTGTCGCTGCTCTCCGCGGCCGCCGTGACCGGTGGGACCCTGCTCTCCCGTCGCCTGGGCGGGATGGACGTGGTCACCGCCACCGGCTGGCACCTGGTCATCGGCGGGGTGGTGCTCGCCGCCGTCGCGGCAGCCGTGGAGGGCGCCCCTGAGGTGGCGTGGACCCCACGCTTCGTGCTGTCGCTGGCGTTCCTGGCACTGGTAGGCACTGCGGCGACAACGGTTGCCTGGTTCACCGAGGTCCGCCGCAGCCGCCTCGACACGCTGACCACGTGGACCTTCTTGACACCCGTCCTCGGGATCCTGCTGGCCGCCGTCGTCCTGGGAGAGCGCCCCGGCGGTTGGACGGCTGTGGGCCTGACCGCGGTGCTGGCCGCCATGTGGGTCGCGTTGCGCCCCCGATGGCGGTCCACCGCCCCGACGTCGCCGTCCCAGTCCCCGCCTCGGCCCCACCACTGACCCGCTGAAGGGCTCGCGCCTGACCAAAGGCAGCACCGGGCCGACGAACCGATCGGAGGAGACCGTGAGACATCCGACGCCAGAGCCTGGGGGCTCCGGGCGCGCGCCTGCACCGACTGGGGCTGTCCCGCCGCAGGAGGCCGTGATCTTCGACATGGACGGTGTGGTCACCGACACCGCCACACTGCACGCCGAGGCGTGGCGCCAGCTCTTCGACATGGTGCTCGCCGATCCACGCACCACGGGGGCGGCCTCCGCAGAGCCGTTCGATACGGAAGCGGACTACCGGCGCTACGTCGACGGACGCGCCCGGGAGGACGGGGTTGCCGCCTTCCTCGCTGCCCGCGGCGTCGACATTCCCCCCGGGACGGGACAAGACGCCGCAGGGGAGTGGACGGCGCACGGCCTGGGGGCGCGGAAGAACGAGATCTACCTCCACCTGCTCGCCGACCGCGGCGTTGAGGCGTTCCCCGGCACGCTCGGGCTGGTGGAGCGGTTGCGGGCTGGTGGCGTGCCGGTCGCGCTGGTCACGGCGAGCCGCAACGCTGCGGCCCTGCTGACGGCCGCAGGTCTGTCCGGGGCCTTCGACGTCGTTGTGGACGGCGAGCGTGCCGCCGAGCTCGGCCTGGCGGGCAAGCCAGACCCCGCAACCTTCCTCCGGGCGGCACAGGAGCTAGGTGTGGCGCCGGACCGGGTCGCGGTCGTGGAGGACGCCGTCTCGGGCGTTCAGGCCGCCACCCGCGGGGGTTTCGGGCTGGTGGTCGGCGTCGCCCGGAAGGGGCAGCGGAGCGAGCTCGAGGACGCCGGGGCTCATCTGGTCGTGGAGGATGTCGCCCAGCTCGACCTCGGTGCCCTCCGGGCCGACCCGTGGACGCTGGTGTACGCGGGTTTCGACCCGGCCCACGAGGGTCATCGTGAGGCGTTGACGACCCTTGCCAACGGCTACCTCGGCACCCGGGGTGCGGCACCCGAGCGTGGCGCGGACGGGGTGCACTACCCCGGGACCTACCTCGCCGGTGTTCACAACCGGCTGGTGTCCGCGGTCCATGGCCGCCAGGTGGAGGACGAGAGCCTGGTCAATGCGCCGAACTGGCTGGTTCTCGACCTCGCCACCGACGGACCGTGGTGGTCCGCCGGCGGGCTGACGGTTGCCGATGAGCGACGTGAGCTCGACCTGCGCCGCGGGGTGCTCGCCCGCACCGCAGTGCTCACCGACGGCGCCGGTCGGCGGATGCGCCTTCGGCAGCGGCGCATGGTCTCCATGGCTCGCCGGCACGTCGGGGCACTGGAGACCACGGTCGTGCCCGAGGGGTGGAGCGGGACTCTGCGAGTGCGCTCCGGCATCGATGCCGGCGTGGTCAACTCCAACGTCGCCGAGTACGCCGCCCTGGCCAACCGTCACCTGCGCACCACCGGTGTTCACAACGCCGGACCGGGCAGGCTGGTGGTGGAGGTCACGACAGTGCAGAGCCAGATCCACATCGCGGTGGGGGCCCAGATCACCGTCGACCAAGCAGCACCGGACGCCGTCCTGGAGCACGACGGAGATCTGCACTGGCACGCCCTTGAGGTAGCGGTCACCGACGGCGCGCCAGTCACCATCGACAAGGCGGTCGCAGCCGTGTCCTCGCGTGACCCTGCCATCGCTTCGCCCCTGTCGGCCGTGCTCGGGGAGCTCGACGCGACGTCGGGCGGCTTCGAGGACCTTCTCGGTCCTCACGCTGCCGCGTGGGAGCGGTTATGGAAGCGCTTCGGCGTCGAGCTGGACGCCGACACCCAGACCCGCCTCGTGCTCAACCTGCACCTGTTCCACCTGCTGCAGACCCTCTCAGTGCACACTTCCGAGCTCGACACCGGCGTACCGGCCCGCGGGCTGCACGGCGAGGGCTACCGCGGACACGTCTTCTGGGACGAGCTGTTCGTCCTGCCAGTGCTCACAGCCCACCTGCCGCAGGTCAGCCGCGGCCTGCTGGACTACCGGTGGCGCCGGCTAGATGCCGCGCGGCGGGCCGCGGCCCGGGAAGGACTCCCCGGGGCGATGTTCCCGTGGCAGTCCGGCAGCGACGGCCGCGAAGAGACACCGGTGATGCTCTTCAATAGCCGCTCGGGCCGCTGGATGCCGGACAACTCTCATCGGCAGCGCCACGTCGGGCTCGCCGTCGCGGTCAACGCCTGGCAGTACTACCAGGCCACGGGTGATGCTGCCTGGCTCGCGGAGCGTGGCGCTGACCTCATCATCGAGGTCGCCCGCCTCTTCACCGCCATGGCGAGCCACGACACCGCCGACGACCGCTACCACATCCGTGGGGTGATGGGCCCGGACGAGTACCACGACGGCTACCCCGACGATCCCGGGGCGGGCCTGACCGACAACGCCTACACGAACGTACTCACCGCGTGGGTGTGCCAGCGCGCCGTCGACGTCCTTCGCGAGGTGACCGGGCACGGGTGTGACGACGTCCACGCCCGCCTCCGGATCCGGCCCGAGGAGAGCGCTGCCTGGCAGCACCTGAGTCGACGCATGAGCGTGCCGTTCCTCCGCGACGGTGTCATCGGCCAGTTCGCAGGTTACGAAGGTCTCGCCGAACTGGACTGGGGCCTCTACCGCCGCCGGTACGGCAACATCGGCCGCCTAGACCTGATTCTCGAGGCCGAGGGCGACACCACGAACCGGTACAAGGTCGCCAAGCAGGCTGACGTCCTCATGCTCGCCTACCTTCTGGGGCCCGACGCGCTGCTGAGGATGCTGGACCGGCTCGGCTACCCCACAACCCGTCAGGCGCTGACCCGCACCGTCGACTACTACCTTGCCCGCACCGCGCACGGCTCCACGCTGAGCAGAGTGGTGCACGCCTCGGTCCTCGCCGGCCTGGATCCGACGCGCGGGTGGGACGTCTTCCGGGAGGCTATGGCCGCAGACCTGGACGACACCCAGGGCGGAACGACCCAGGAGGGCATCCACCTCGGCGCCATGGCTGGCACTATCGACATCCTCACGCGTTCCTTCGCCGGACTACGCACCGAGGGCCCCAACGTCGTCCTGGACCCTGCCCTGCCCGCCAGGCAGCGCGGTCTTCGGTTCAGCACGCAGCACCGCGGACAGCGCCTGGAGATCGCGATCGGCGACAAGAGTCTGACCGTCGCCTCCGATCCATGCGTGACCGACGCGCGGATCCGGCTGCGCGTGGACGAGCACGTGCGCACACTGAGCCCAGGCTGCGTGCACCGCTTCCGCCGCGCGGCAGACGGGTGGCAACCCGAGGAGGAAGGCCGAGCCGGGAGGCAGGGGAACAGCCGCACGGGCCCGTGCGCTGAGCAGCAATGACCCACCCCGCCCCAGTCCTGTCGCCACGCGGCGACGCGCCGCCACCGAGGCCGGTCGTCGCGACAAGCACGGGGCAGAATTCCTTCGTAGGGGTCAGGTACCCGGAGAAGCCGGGTCAGAC
>JAUZVJ010000073.1:0-11814 GCA_031844515.1 Actinotalea sp. AC32
GATCTCGACGGAGGGCTGGGAGGGCGGGCCGGACGGCCCGGCCTCAGGGGCGGCGGGTGCCCGCGTGGACCTCGAGCAGGTCGCGCAGCGACGACGGCCGGCCGTCGAGGGCCTTGCCTGCCGCGACCAGCACGAGCGCGACCGGCTCGACGTCGTCGAGCGGCAGCCCCGTGACGACGGGGTGGTTCTGGTAGACGTACCCCTTGCTCCGCGAGCGGCCCACGACCCAGCGAGCTCCCGGCACCGCCGCGACCAGGGACTCCGCGAGATACCGCGCGACGCCGTCGACCACCCACAGCGTCTCCGCGGAGAACCGCCACGCGTCGTGGTACCGCGCGTCGAACCACTCGGGCAGCTCGTCGGCCGGCTCGAGCTCGCCCGCGGGGCCGCGCGGGCCGGGCATGCCGAGCGGCGGCGGCTCGTACCCAGCGCGCCAGGACAGCCGCGGCACGGCCCAGTCCCACACCCGCTCGAGGGACGCCGCGCCCAGGTCGAGCTCGTCCTCGCGCGCTGCGCCGTCGGCGACCAGCCGACGACGCAGCGCGTCCAGACGCTCGGGACCGTGCGTGAGGAACTGCTCGAGGAACGCCTTGGCCTCCGCGGCCGACATCTCGACGAAGGTCACCACGGCGTCACCCTACGCACGTCCTCGCGCTCGACCTCACGCACGGCCCCGACCGTCACGGTGCGTGGACCGTGAAGGGGATGCCCTTCTGCACGAGCAGGTCGATGATCCGCGGGTCGGCGCCGATCGAGCTCGACACGTCGCTGGCGTAGAAGTGCCAGTGCGCGCCGCTGATCCGACCGTTGGCGACGAGCGCAGCGTCCTTCTCGATCTGGTTGCGGATCGAGCGGGAGTACGACACGAAGCCCACCTTGGACTCGTGCGCGATCCCGCCGACGAAGACGTCGGCGTACCGGCCCCGCCCGAGGATGCCCTTGGTCGAGAACCAGACCTGCTTGTCGACGCCCTTGGTCGTCGCGCCGTACGCCGCCTCGAGCGCCGCCTCGCCGGCCTTGCCGGTCGCCTTGAACCCGGCGCCCACGGTCACGTTCGCGGCGCGACCGACGGCCTGCGCGACCTGGTCGAGGTTGCCGCGCCCGGCCATGATCCGGATGAGGGACGCCTGGTCGAAGCCCTCGTCGACGAGGACGTCCCACTGGTCCTTGAGGATCTGACGGGCCGCGTCGACCTTGATGGAGTCGGGGACCTCGTCCATCTTGGCGACGAGCGTGAGCGCCTCGTCGGCCTTGTCGGTGTTCCGCAGGACGAACCGCACGGCCTTGCCGGGGATCGCGAACGCGTCACCCGCGTAGGGCACGACGCCCGCGAGGCTCATGCCCGCGCCGACCCAGTCGGCGTGGATCGCCGAGCCGATGACGTCGCGCAGGTCCGCGACGCCACCCGCGATCCACCCGTAGACCGGGATGAAGCTCAGGCCGCCCGAGAGCAGGTTGCCCGCGAGCCACGCGAGGCTGTCCGCACGCCACAGGTCGCCCGCGAGGAAGCCCTGCGCGAAGTGGCCCGCGTACGTCCACGCGCTGACCTTGACGTCGACGTACAGCGGGTCGAGGCCCTGGTCGTGGCGGTGGTCGTCCTCGTACCCGTCGGAGAACGAGTCGCCGTCGGTGTCGTGGAGGATCGGCGAGGTGCCGAGCACCTCGACCTCGACGCCGTCCCGCTCGCCGTCGCCGTCGCTGTCCGTGCTGAACGGCGACGTCTCGAGGTCGGCCTCGACCGCGTCGGTCAGGCCGTCGCCGTCGGTGTCGGGCAGCTCGGGGTCGGAGAGGACGGCGTAGGTCGGCGCCGTCGTCGGGCTGCCCGGGATCCACGTGCCGAAGAAGTCGGCGTCGATGCGGCTCCCGACCTCCTCGCCGTCGGTCAGGCCGTCGCCGTCGGTGTCGGCGACCGCCGGGTCCGACGTGTAGCGGTGGCCGGTGCCGGACAGCGCACCCTGGATCTCGACGCAGTCGGGCAGGCCGTCGGAGTCGGTGTCCTTCGTCAGGTCCGCGCCGTTGCCGCCCGTGTCCTCCGCGAGGCGACGGAACACCTCGGGCAGCTCCGCGGCGGTGCGCACGTTCGTGTACGTGCCGCCGGTGCCCGTCGCGATCGAGCCGAGCAGCGCGTGGTCGACCGACGAGCCGAGGCCGATCGTGTAGATCGTGATGCCCGCGGCCTTCGCCTGGGTCGTCAGGCTCGACGAGTACGAGCCCTCGCCGTCGGTCAGCAGGATGACCATGCGGGCGCGGGCGGGGTCGCCGTTGCCGAGCAGGATCTGGTTGGCCGCGCTGACGCCTGCACCGATGTTGGTCCCGCCGAAGTCGTCGATCGTGTCGATCGCCGACTTCACCGCGTCCTTGTCCTCGGTGAGGCCCTGCGCGACGCGTGCCGAGCTGTCGAAGTCGACGACGGCGGCGCGGTCCTCGGGCAGCAGCGCGTCGACGAAGATCTTCGCCGCCGACCGGCGCAGGCCCTGCGGGTCGTTCCAGCTCATCGAGCCCGAGCTGTCGAGCACGAGCGCGAGGTCGAGCAGCACGATGTCGGTGCCGCCACCACCGCCGCCGCGCGGGCGGCACGGGTCGTCCTGGGCGGTCCAGGTCTCGCCCCAGTTGCGGATGTCGAAGATCGCGTAGGTCGAGAAGTGGGTCACGGTCGCGGTGACGGTGCCCGCGGCGACGTCGACGACCTGATCCTCGGCCGCGGGGTACCACGCGCCGATCTCGGGGTCGAAGTAGAACAGCCGCAGGTCCTCGGGCTGCGCGTCGCCGAGGTCGGCGGGGAACGGCAGCGTCAGCCGCGCCTGCTGCAGGCCGTCCGCGACGGGCGGCGCGAGCGAGAAGTCGTACGCCCGGCCGACCTGACCCCCGGCGCCCACGAGCCGGCCGTCGGCCGTGACCTCGTGGACCGTGAGGCCGCCGGCCAGGTCGCCCGTGCCGACGAGCGCGACGTGGATGCCGTCGATCGCGTCGACCTGCTGCGTCGTCACGTCGGCGCCGTCGAGCACGCCGTCGTCGTCGGAGTCCGGGTCGAGCGGGTCGGTCCCGGCCGGGCCCTCGGCGCCGTCGACGAGGCCGTCGGCGTCGGTGTCCGCGGTCAGCGGGTTGGTGCCCGCGGTGAGCTCGTGGCCGTCGCCGAGGCGGTCCGCGTCGGTGTCGGCCTCGGTCGGGCTCGTGCCGGCCGCCTGCTCGGCGAGCGCGTCCAGGCCGTCGCCGTCGAGGTCCTCCTGGCCGTCCGCGACGCCGTCGGCGTCGGTGTCCGCGAGCGCGGGCGAGGAGGACGCGAACAGCGTCTCGACCTCGAACCGGTCGCTCAGGCCGTCACCGTCGGTGTCCGTCGAGAACGGGCTCGTGCCGAGGCCCAGCTCGAGCGCGTCGGGCACGCCGTCGCCGTCGTGGTCACCGCCCTGCTCGACGCCCAGCCCGACCAGACCGCCCGAGGCCTTCGTCCACGCGTTGCGCAGGTGCACGACGACGGACGACGCCGCCGACCGCCCCATCGCGGCGTCCGCGAGCGCGAGCTGCTGCTCGGCCTGGCGCAGCGCGCGCTCGGCGGCGGCCCGGCCGGGCGTCGTCGCGGGTGCGTGGTCGAGCACGCCCCGCAGGTCGCCGACCGCGACGTCGGCGGCGACGCGTGCCGCGCGGACGACGAGCACGAGGCCCTCGGCCCGCGGGTCGGCCGCGGTCGCCGAGCCCGCGAGGCCCGACTCGAGCCACGCGCCGAGGTCGTGCAGGTGCGCGTAGGTCGCGGCGCCGTCGTCGGCGGTCGCGAAGCGCGCGCCGTCGGTCAGCGAGTCGAGGTCCGCGGCGAGCGCGGCGAGGTGCGCGGTGCCGGCCGCGTCGTCGACGACCGGCGTCAGGAGCGCGAGCGCCTGCTCGGCGTACGCCCTCGCGTGGACCGTGTCCGGGTCCTGCGCGACGACGCCGAGGGCGTCGCGCCACGACGGCGTCCCCGCCCCCGCCGCCGTGGGTAGCCCCGCGGCGACCAGCGCCGCCAGGGCCACCGTGGTGACCGTCGTCCGTAACCTGTGCAGGCGCATGCGTCCCCCTGTCGCGTGGGCCGGAGTTGATCTCGCAGCCGCTCGGAGCGTAGGGGTGCGGGTGATGTCCGAAACACCCCGTTCGCCCGATCGGAGCACTCCCCCGACGACGGCCCGCGGGGGCGCCGGTGACGGCCCGCCGGGCGGCGGCGACGGCCGGCCGAGCACCCACCGCCGCGCCCGCGTCGTTGGGCCGTGCGACGATCGGCGCATGCCCGACCAGCGACCTCCCGAGCCGCCGCCGGTCCCCGCCACCGGCATCCCGGCCCTCGACGCCCTGCTCGACAAGGCCGTCTCGATCCCGTCGGCCGCGGTGCACGCGCACGTTGACCGGCTCCGCGCACGCAACCCCGAGGCGACGCCCGCGCAGGTCCTCGCACTGCTCGAGAAGCAGTACCTGCTGGCCGTGTCCGCGTCCGGCGGTGCGGTCGGGGCGGCCGCGGCGGCGCCCGCGATCGGCACGGGCGTGGGCATCGCGCTGACGAGCGCCGAGGTCGCGACGTTCTTCAGCGCGTCGGCGGCCTTCGCGCTCGCCGTCGCGGACGTGCACGGCATCGGCGTCGAGGAGGCCGCGCGGCGCCGCACGCTGCTCATGGCGACGGTCCTGGGCGACCAGGGCAGCAAGGCCGTCTCGACCGAGGTCGGGCTGTCGAGCAGCGGCTGGGCGCGGACCGTCCTGGTCAACATGCCGACCGCGACGATCAAGCGCGTCAACGGCACCCTCACGCGGCGGTTCCTGCGCAAGCAGGCGACCAAGCAGGGCGCGCTCTTCTTCGGCCGGCTCGCGCCGTTCGGCATCGGCGCCGTCATCGGCGCGACCGGCGGGCGCGCTCTCGGGAGGACGGTCGTCACGTCGGCACGGCAGGCGTTCGGCCCGCCGCCGGACCGGTTCCCGCGCGTCATCGAGGTCGCCGCGGGCAGCGGCGCGCCGCTCGAGCTCGACGCGCACCGCGACGTCCGCCTCGTGGAGGCGGCACCCGACACGGGACGCGACGGCCGCCCCGGCGCGTACGACATCTGAGAGTGCCGACCGGGACCGTCCGACCCGGGCATCTCGCCCATGTCGGACGCGCCCCCTACGATCCGTCCCATGACTGCTGACGGACTCGCCCGCGCCCGCCGCAAGATGACCGAGGCGGGTGTGCCCGCCACGGCGGTCGACGTGTTCGCGCGCTTCTACGGCCTCCTGGAGTCGGGCGAGACCGGCGTCATCGCCGAGTCCGACGTCGAGCCGCTGACCGACGTCCCGCACCTGGACGCGCTGACGGTCGACGACCACGCGGCGCGCGAGGCCCTCGCCGCGACCGCCGTCATCAAGCTCAACGGCGGCCTCGGCACCTCGATGGGGATGGACCGCGCGAAGTCGCTGCTGCGGGTCCGCGGCGACCGGACGTTCCTGGACGTCATCGCGCAGCAGGTGCTCGCGGCGCGCGCCGCGACGGGTGCCCGCCTGCCGCTGCTGCTCATGAACAGCTTCCGCACCCAGGCGGACACGCTCGCCGCGCTGGCCGGCTACGACGAGCTGCGCGTCGACGGCCTGCCGCTCGACTTCCTCCAGAACCGCGAGCCCAAGCTGCTGGTGGACGGCCTCACGCCCGTCGAGTGGCCCGCCGACCCCTCGCTCGAGTGGTGCCCGCCCGGCCACGGCGACCTCTACACCGCCCTGCACGCGTCGGGCGTGCTCCAGGCCCTGCTCGACGCCGGGTTCCGCTACGCGACGGTCTCGAACTCCGACAACCTCGGCGCGGTGCCCGACGCGCGCATCGCGGGGTGGTTCGCGGCGAGCGGCGCACCCTTCGCGGCCGAGGTCGCGCGGCGCACGCCGGCCGACCGCAAGGGCGGCCACCTCGTCCGGCGGGCGGCGGACGGCCGCATCGTGCTCCGCGAGACCGCGCAGACGCTCCCCGAGGACGCCGACGCCGCCGCGGACATCGCCCGGCACCCGTACTTCAACACGAACAACCTGTGGCTCGACCTCCGCGCGCTCGCCGCCGAGCTCGACCGCACGGGCGGCGTGCTCGAGCTGCCGCTCATCCGCAACGAGAAGACGGTCGACCCGACCGACCCGTCGTCCCCGAAGGTCGTCCAGATCGAGTCCGCGATGGGCGCCGCGATCGAGGTCTTCGACGGCGCCGCGGTGCTCGAGGTCGACCGGTCGCGCTTCCTGCCCGTCAAGACGACCAACGACCTGCTCGTGCTGCGGTCGGACGTCTACGCGGTCGACGACGCGCACCGCCTCGTCGCGCAGGTCGACGCCCCGCTCGTGTCGCTCGACGGCGCGCACTACAAGACGATCGACGCCTTCGAGTCCCGGCTCCCGCACACCCCGTCGCTGCGCGCCGCGTCCTCGCTCACGGTCGAGGGCGACTGGACGTTCGGGCGCGACGTCGTCGTCGAGGGCGACGCCCGGCTGGCCGACCAGGGCGCTCCCGCCACGGTTCCCGACGGCGCGCGGGTCGGGGCCGACGGCGTCGCCTGACCGCGCGGTCCGGGGACCGCCCGGCCGGGGCCGTCCCCGGCTCGGGTGGCGATCCCTCGGATCGTTCCTAGTCTGAGCAGTACCGCGCGGCGCCGGGGTCAGCCCCCAGCGCCGCGCGTGCCATGTCCGGCACCGCCGTCCTGCCCCGAGCGCGCCCTACCCCGAGCTCCCTGCCCGGCTCAGGCCGACGGGGTCCCGGCGTCGAAGTGACCAGGGACGGGCGGCTGCCCCGTCGTGGTCGTGATCAGGTCGACGGCGACATCGGCGAGCTTGCGGTTCTGGCGCTGGCTCGCTGTCCTGAGCAGCGCGAACGCCTCGGCGGAGGTGCACCGCTCGCGGCCCATGACGATGCCCATCGCCTGGTCGATCGTGCTGCGCGACTGCATCGCGGCGTGCAGCTGGTCGACGAGGGCCGTCTGCTCGGCGCTGCGCATCGCGACGGCGAGCACGACCTGCGCCCGCTCGGCGAACGCACGCAGCTGGTCGGCGAGGTCCCCGTCGAACGCGTGCGGCTCGCGCGCGTAGGAGTTGAGCGCGCCCACGGTGCGGCCGCGCGCGACGAGCGGCAGCGACAGGCTGCTCAGCACTCCGCGCTCGACGGCGAGGGCCGGGTACGGGGTCCACCGCGCCTCGACCGTCATGTCCTCCGCGTACACGACGTCGCCGCCGCGCATGGCCTGCAGGCACGGTCCCCGGTCGAGGCCGAACTGCACCTCGTCCAGCGCGTAGGCCAGCTCGTTGCTCGACGCGACGGTGATCTCCGCGCCGCGCATGCGCGCCATCACGCCGCACGCGGCGAGCACCGGGCTGAGGTCCTGGGCGAGCCGCGCGACCCCGTTGAGGTGCTCCTCGGCCTCGGCCGTCGCGAGGACCAGGTCCAGGAGGGCCGCGTCGAATCCCTCGGTGGTCATGGCAGCTCCCTGTCGTCCGACCCGGACACGTCATACCCCCCGGGCGGTCACGCTACCCGCGCCTCCTGTGGGGTACCGTGATCGCGGGTTGGGGACACAGCCCTCGGATCGGCGACCCGTCGCCGTGCCAGTCCACGAGAGGTCCCCGCCGTATGTCGATCTCGCAGCACCCTCCGTCACCCCCTCCGGGTGACGACCAGGCTCCGGCCGTCACCGCCCCCGGCGTCGGCATGGCGGTCGACCCGGTGACGGGCGTCGTGCACCTGACCGGCGAGCTCGACGCCGAGTCCGGCCCCACGCTCCTCTCGGGCCTCGTCCGCCACGCGGTCGAGGCGCACGACGTCGTCGTCGACGCGAGCGGCCTGACCTTCGTCGACCACACGGCCGTCCAGGCGCTGCTGCACGCGCGACGCGCCGCCGAGGCCGCGGGTGGCGGCCTCGTCGTCGTCGGCGCGAGCGACGTGCTCACCTGGCTCGCGTACGAGTGCGGCGCGGGCGACCTGCTCGGCACGGAGTAGCCGGGCGGGCCAGGGCGGCGGCCTCCCGGCGTGACGCGGCCGCCCGGCCGCCCCTCAGCTGCGCCGTCGGTAGGCGAGCATCGTGAGCGGGCCGAACACCGCGACCAGGCCCGCGCTGATCAGCAGCACCGCGAGGACGTCGCCGCCGACGTCGGTCCCGCCGTGGATCAGGCCGCGCATCGCGGACACGAGGGTCGTCACCGGGTTGACCTGCACGAACCCCTCGAGCCACCCCGGCAGCGTCTCGGGCGCGACGAACACGTTGCTCACGAACGTGACCGGGAACATGACCATGTTGCCGATGCCCAGCAGCGCGTTGTCCGAGCGCACCACGAGCCCCAGCAGCGTCCAGATCCACGACAGCGCGAACGAGAACACGAGCAGCAGCGCGAGCGCCTGCACCACGCCGACGACGCCGGCCCCCGGCCGGAAGCCCAGCGCGAGCCCGAGCCCGAGGATCACGAGCGACGCGAGCGTGTACCGCACGGCGTCGGCGAGCAGCGGCCCGACGATGGTCGCGGGACGCCAGATCGGCAGCGAGCGGAACCGGTCGTCGATCCCCCGGTGGATGTCCCGGTTGAGGTTGAGACCCGTGTAGAGCGTGATCCACGTGACGGTCATGACGAGGATCCCCGGCAGGACCTGCTGCAGGTACGCCCCCGTCGACCCGGCCAGCGCCCCGCCGAACAGGTACGTGAACATCAGCAGGAAGATCACCGGGAACGCCGTGACGTCGAACAGCTGCTCGGGCACGTGCTTGATCTTGAGCATCGCGCGCCACCAGAACGTGCCCGACGTCGAGACGGGACCCGGACGGGGCGGCCGCTCGCCCGAGAGGACGCTGCGGACCGCGCCCGGGTCGAGGTGCGTGTCGGTGGTGGTCATGCTGCACCCGCTCCCTGGGTCACGTCCGGATCCGCCTCTGCCGGGCGCCCCGTGAGCGCCAGGAACACCTCGTCCAGGCTCGGCTGGCCGAGCGCGAACGTCACGACGTCGATCCGCTCGCGCGCGAGCTCCGCGAGCGCACGCCCCACCGCGTCGGCGTCCGTGACGACCGCGCTCAGCGCCGCGGGGTCGGGCTCGAGGTGCACGGGGGCGTCGAGCACGCGACGCAGCAGCTCCTCGGCGCGCAGCCGCTCGGTGGGCACCGCGAGGCGCACGTGCAGCGCGCCGCTGCCGACGGACGCCTTGAGCTGTCCGCTCGTGCCTTCCGCGATCACCTTGCCGTGGTCGATCACGGCGATCCGCTCCGCGAGCTGGTCCGCCTCGTCGAGGTACTGCGTCGTGAGCAGCACCGTGGTCCCGGCGGCGACGAGCTCGCGCACGATGTCCCACACCTGGTTGCGGCTGCGGGGGTCGAGCCCCGTGGTGGGCTCGTCGAGGAAGATGAGGTCGGGCGTGACGATGATGCTCGCGGCGATGTCGATGCGCCGCCGCATGCCGCCCGAGAACTTCTTGACCTGCCGGTCCGCGGCGTCCGCGAGCCCGAACGCCGCGAGGAGCTCGTCCGCCCGCGCGCGTGCGGCCGGCCGCGTGAACCCCCACAGCCGGCTGAGCAGCACGAGGTTCTCGCGTCCCGTCAGGTCCTCGTCGACCGACGCGAACTGGCCAGTCATGCTCACCATGCCCCGCACGGTCGCCGCGTCCTCGACCACGTCGTGCCCGAAGACCCGGGCGTGACCTGCCGTCGGGGTGACCAGGGTCGCGAGCATCCGCAGGAACGTCGTCTTGCCCGCCCCGTTGGGGCCGAGCACCCCGTAGACCGCCGCGGCCGGCACGGTGAGGTCGATGCCGTCGACCGCCCGCGTCGCGCCGTAGTGTCGTACGAGGCCCTCCGCCTCGACCGCCGCGTGTGCCATGCGCCCTCCGCCTCGCGTCGCCGTGCGCCGTCGGCGCACGCCCTGCTCTACCGACCTCCGCCGGACGCAGGACTCATCGGGCGGGGCGGCGGGTCCGGCCGACCGTCAGCGTGCGGGGTGGCCGTTGGGCGGGGCGAGCGGCCGCTCGAGCGGTCGCGGGCGGACGAGTCCGGGGGCCGCGACGCCCAGCATCTGCTGGAGCGACAGCGTCGGCTCGAGGCCGACCTCGGCGAGGATCGTCGTCCGGTAGGAGCGGTACCGGTCGAGCGCCTCGGCCACGTTCCCCTCGCTCAGGTGCACCTCGATCACGGCGCGCTGGGCGCTCTCCCGCAGCGGCTCGAGCTGGACCGCGGCGAGCGCCGCGAGCATCGCGGCACCGGGCAGGCCCCGCCGCACGAGCTCGTGCGCCGAGAGCTCGAGCGCGTGCAGGCGGAGCTGGCGGTCCCGCTCGCGCTCGGCGAGCGCCCAGTCGTCGTACCAGCCGGGCAGCAGCTCCAGCGCGTTCAGGTTCGTCAGGAGCGCGTCGGTCGGCACGGCACCGGCGTCGCGCAGCACGTCGAGCGCGAGCGCCTGCGCGCGGTGCACGTCGACGTCGACGTCGGCGCCGACCGTCAGCACGTCGCCGCCCTGCACGAGCAGACCGGGGCACGCACGACGCACCTGCCACAGGCACGTGCGCAGGTTCGCGTGCGCGCGCGTCTCGCCGACGTCGGGCCACAGCTCGCCCGCGAGCACCGCACGCGCGTGCCGCCGCAGCAGCGCGACGCGGGCGACGAGGCGTTGCGCCGCCGGCGGGAGGACGACGTCGCGCGCGCCGTGCCAGAGCTGGAAGCCGCCGAGCAGGCGCACGGCAGGGGCTTCGCGGAGCGGTGCGGCCGGCGTCGTCGACATGAGCACGGAACCCTCCCCCGTCGGGTGCGACGCACCACGTCGAGCCCGGCGCCGTCGCCCGTCCAGTGTTCACCCCCGGTGACGACCGGGACAAGACGCGCAGGAGGACGCGAACCCGCGCCCGCGTGCGGCGCGCCGCGACGCACCGGCGCACCGCGCGCGACGCCGTCGTGACGACGTGCGTCGCGGGACGACGTCGTCGGCACGCCGTCGCGCACGACCCGCGCAGCCCGACCCGCACGGGCGCGCGCACCGCCCCGTCGGCGACGACGCGACGTTGACGCGCGCACGACGACGCGCGACGCGCACGAGCGACACGGGTACCGCGCGCGCACGACACGTCGCGGTGGCGCGACGCACACGCGCACCACGTGCACCTGCGCCACGCCACCACGGTGCCCGCACGCGCACGGCGACGTGGCCACCACGACGACGCGCACGACGACGCACACGCGCGCGACGCGGCCACCACGGTCCCGCGCCTACGGTCGCGGCCACGGCACGTGCAGCCCGTGCTCTCGACGAGGAGGGTCACATGGACACCGGTGCGCTCGACGGCGTCCCGCTCGCGACCTGGGGTGGTGACGGGTCCGCGGGATGGGGCGACGACGAGCCCGCCGAGTGGGGCGAGGACTGGGCGGACGAGTCGCTCACCGCCGACGCCCCCGCGTGGGCGACCGAGCCCGGATGGGTCGGTGGCCCCACGGACGAGGCGTCGCGCGCGGCCGGCGAGTCGAGGTCCGGCCCGGACGACGGCGACGCCGGCGCATGGCTCGCGGGCGAGAGCGTCGCGGGCGACGACGTCTGGGGCGGCGGGGACGCCGGCTGGACGGGCGAGTCCGTCACCGACGACCCGTTCGGCGACGACGAGAGCGAGTTCCTCCCCGCGCTCGCAGCGATCATCCCTGCCGTCATCAGCGCCGCACCGGCCATCATCAGCGCGGTCCAGCAGCTGACGAAGCCGCGACCCGCACCCCGACCGGCGCCACCGCCCGCCGCAGCCCCCCGCCCGGTGCCGGCCCCCGCACCGCGGCCCTCCCCCGCACCCGCGCCCCGGCCGGCACCGCGGCCCGCGCCGACGCCCGTGCGCGTCGTCGTGGCGCCCCGGCCCGCCCCCCC
>JAUZVJ010000074.1:0-11805 GCA_031844515.1 Actinotalea sp. AC32
CCGCGGCCACGGCCGTCGGGACCGACCCGGACGCGTCGTCCGGCGACCCTGGCGACCCTGGCGACACTGGCGACCCTGGCGGCGCCGGCGACCCTGGCGACCCTGGCGGCGCCGGCGACCCTGGGGACGCCGGCGACGAGGTCGCCGCCGTGCTGGTCGCCGCGGTCGTCGCCGCCCGGGACGCGCTCGAGCGCACCCCGTCGCAGCTCGAGCCGCTCCGCCGGGCGGGCGTCGTCGACGCCGGGGGGTACGGGCTCGTGCTCCTGCTCGAGCAGCTCGCCGCGGTGCACGGTGCCGACCTCCCGCCCTGGACGGGCACGTCCGCACGGCCCAGGGAGTCCGGGGAGCCGGGGGAGCCCGGGCGGCCCGGGGACCGGGCGACGTGTCCCGCCGAGCCCGACGGCGAGCTCGAGCTCATGGCTGTCCTCCGGGTCCGCGGACGCGCGGCGCCGGCCCCCGCGCCGACGGCCGTCGAACGCCCCGAGGCCGACGGGCCCGCCGCGCGGCTGCGACGGCACCTCGCCGCGGTCGGCGGCTCGGTCGCGGTCGTCGAGGGGCCGGGCCTGCTGCACGCGCACGTCCACACGGACGACCTCGCCCGCGCCCTCGACGCGCTCGACGACCCGGGGCTCGACCGCGCCCAGGTCGGCGTCCGCCACCTCGGGCGGCAGGCGGGTGTGCACGGCTCGCACCGGCCGTCGCTCGGTCTCGTGGCGGTGACCCGGGCTCCCGGTCTCGCCGCCGACCTCGCGCGGTCGGGAGCCGTCGTGGTCCTGACCGCCCGGGACGAGGTCCCGGGGGACGTCGTCGCGAGGGCGGTGGCCGACACGGGCGCGGCGGACGTCCTCGTGCTCGTCCCGGCCGGTGTCGTCGTCGGCGACCCCCCGCCCGGGTGCGAGGTGCGCACGGGTCTGATCGAGGTCGTGACCGCGGCGGCGGCGGCGACGCGAGCGGTCGCCGAGGAGCGGGCTGCGGCGCTCGTCGCCGACCGTCCCCGTGGTCCGGCCGCGGCGCCGCCGGTGGACCCGGGGGTACGTCGTGCGGTCGAGGCGTGCCTGGCGCGCACGCGCGCGACCGAGGTGGATGTCGGTGCCGCCGGGCATGCTGGGGTCGTGGACGCGGTGACCGACCTGCTCGACCCCGCAGCGGGGCAGCCGTTCGAGCTGCTTACCGTGCTGACCCGGGCGGGTACCCCCGCCTGGGTGGAGCCAGCGGTACGCGCGGCGGCCGAGCGCGTCGACGCCGGGCTCGAGGTCGTCGTCCTGCACGGCGGCGCCGCCGGGGCCGACGTCGAGCTCGCCGTGGAGGGTGGCTGGTGACCGTGCCCGCCCCGCGGCGCCCCGCGCCGGCGGGCGCGACGCAGCCGGTCGACGCCGGGGACCGCCTGCCGGGCCCGCTCGACGCCCCGCTCACGCGCCAGGTCGGCGTCACCATGGCCAAGAAGCTCGAGGCGCTCGGCCTCCGGACCAGCGGTGACCTGCTGCGGCACCTCCCCCGCCGGTACGCCGACGCCGGCTCGCTCACCGACCTGGCGTCGGTGGCGGTCGGCGAGCACGTGAGCATCCTCGCCCGCGTGCGGTCGGCCAGGTCCCGGCAGATGCAGGCACGCCGCGGCGCGATGCTCGAGGCGGTCGTCACCGACGGCAACCGCGAGATGAGCCTCACGTTCTTCGCTCGCGGCGCTGGTGCGCTCAGGTCGCACGAGTCCCGTCTGAGACCCGGACGGGTCGGTGTGTTCAGCGGGGTCGTCAAGGTCTACCGGGGCATGCTCCAGCTCACGCACCCGGACTACCACGTGGTGGGCGTCGACGCCGACGACGAGGCCGCGGCACTCGTCGAGGCCAGCCGCCCCATGCCGATCTACCCGGCGTCCGCCGGGGCCGAGACGTGGCGCATCCAGAAGGCCGTGCGGACCGTCCTGGACCCGTTGCGCCCCGGGGACGTGCCCGAGCCGGTCCCCGTGGAGGTGCGCGCGCGCCACGGCCTGCAGACCGCGTTCCAGGCGATGCACGACCTGCACGCGCCGTACGACGACGACCAGTGGCGGCGCGGTCAGCGCTACGCACGGTTCGAGGAGGCGTTCGTCCTCCAGGTCGCGCTCGCGCGCCGCCGCGCGCTCGTCGCGGACCAGGACGCGGTCGCGCGGCCGGGGGCGTCCGCCGGCACCCGCGGCATCCTCGCCGCGTTCGACGACCGGCTGCCCTTCACCCTCACGCAGGGGCAGCGGGAGGTGGGCGAGAGGATCGCTGCGGACCTCGCGCGTCCGCACCCGATGCAGCGGCTCCTCCAGGGCGAGGTCGGGTCGGGCAAGACCGTCGTGGCCCTGCGGGCGATGCTCCAGGTGGTCGACTCCGGCGGGCAGGCGGCACTCCTCGCCCCGACCGAGGTGCTCGCGGCGCAGCACCTGCGGACGCTGCGCACGCTCCTCGGCGAGCTCGCCGAGGAGGGCATGCTCGGCGCCGCGGAGCGCGCGACCCGCGTGGTCCTGCTGACCGGTTCCCTGCCGGCCTCGGCGCGCAAGGAGGCGCTCCTGGACGCGGCCTCGGGCCGTGCGGGCATCGTCGTCGGGACGCACGCGCTCCTCGGCGACCAGGTCCGGTTCGCCGACCTCGGCCTCGTCGTCGTCGACGAGCAGCACCGCTTCGGCGTCGAGCAGCGCGACGTCCTGCGCTCGCGCGGCGGCACCACGCCGCACCTGCTCGTCATGACGGCGACGCCGATCCCGCGGACGGTCGCGATGACCGTCTTCGGCGACCTCGAGACGTCCACCCTCGCCGAGGTCCCCGCGGGTCGTCCGGGCGTCACGACGCACGTCGTCCCGGCCGACCGGCCGAGCTGGCTCGAGCGGGCCTGGCAGCGGGTCCGCGAGGAGGTCGACGCGGGGCACCGGGTCTACGTCGTCTGCCCGCGCATCACGGCCGACGACGACGTGGGTGCCGGCCCCCCGGGCGGCCCGGACGCCACGGACGTCACGGACGACGCCGACCTGCTCGCGGACGAGCCGCCGGGCACCGTGCCGGGCCAGGATGACCGGCCGGCACGGCCGCCGCTGCGCGCGGTCGAGGAGGTGGCCGCCCAGCTCCGGACGGCGGACGTCCTCGACGGCGTCCAGGTCGGCGTCCTCCACGGCCGGCTGCCGGCGTCCGAGAAGGAGGAGGCCGTCCGCCGCTTCGCCTCGGGCGAGGTCCCGGTGCTCGTCTCGACGACGGTCGTGGAGGTCGGTGTCGACGTGCCCGAGGCGACGGTCATGGTGGTCCTCGACGCCGACCGCTTCGGCCTGTCGCAGCTGCACCAGCTGCGCGGACGCGTCGGGCGCGGGACCGCGCCGGGGCTGTGCCTGCTCGTGTCGGCCGCGCCCGACGGGAGCGACGCCTCGGTGCGGCTGCGCACGCTCGCCGAGACCACGGACGGCTTCCGCCTCGCGAGCGTCGACCTCGAGCTCCGCAAGGAGGGCGACGTGCTCGGGGCGTCGCAGTCGGGCAGCGCCCGGTCGCTGCGGATCCTGCGGGTGGTCCACGACGCCGAGGTCATCGCGGCCGCGCGGGAGGACGCCGAGCAGGTCGTCGCCGCGGACCCGGACCTCGTCGAGTGGCCGGACCTGCGCCGCGCCATCGAGACGTGGCTCGACCCCGAGCGCGAGGAGTTCCTCGAGCGCACCTGACGTCGTGGCCGGCGGCATGCGTGGGCCTCGTGTGGTCGGCGTCGCACGTCCAGCGGGTTGCGGTCGACGGCATCCGTCCATCGGGTGGCGCGTCCCCTCGCGCGCGTCGCCGTCCCCGTGGACCGGGGCAGCGCGGCCGTGCACCTAGCCTGGTCGCGTGACGAGGATCGTGGCCGGCGCGGCCGGGGGCCGCACGATCGCCGTGCCGCCGCGCGGGACGCGGCCCACGAGCGACCGCGTGCGGGAGGCGCTCTTCTCCCGGCTCGACCACGCGGGCGCGGTCGACGGCGCCCGCGTGCTCGACCTCTACGCGGGTTCGGGGGCGCTCGGCCTCGAGGCCGCGAGCCGCGGCGCGCGCGAGGTCGTCCTCGTCGAGTCCGGACGTGCGGCGGCGCAGGTGTGCCGCCGCAACGCCGCCACGCTCGGGCTGCCGGGGGTCCGGGTCGCACCCGAGCCGGTCCTCGCGCACCTGCGCCGCCCGCCGGGCGAGGCCGTCGACCTCGCGCTGCTCGACCCGCCGTACGACCTCGACGAGCCCGGGCTCGCGGCGGTCCTCGACGCGCTGACGCCCCACCTCGCGCCGCACGCCGTCGTCGTCGTCGAGCGGTCGTCCCGGACGGCGGAGCCGACGTGGCCCGGGGGGCTCGTGCGGACCGACGAGCGCCGCTACGGCGAGACGGTGCTCTGGTTCGCCGAGCCGCGCCCGGGCACCACGCCGGCCTGACGGCGTCGCCACCCCCGCGCACGCGCACGTCCGCCCCTACAGTGGGCGCGTGAGCACCGCCGTCTGCCCGGGGTCGTTCGACCCCGTGACCCTCGGCCACCTCGACGTCGTCCGGCGCGCCGCCGGGCTGTTCGACACGGTCGTCGTCGCCGTCGCGACGAACTCGTCCAAGCGGGCACTCCTCGACCCGTCCGAGCGCGTGGAGCTCGTGCGGGCCGCGACGGCGGACGTGCCCGGTGTCCGCGTCGAGCTCGTCCCGGGCCTCCTCGCGGACTTCTGCCGGGACGTGGGCGCGACGGCGCTGGTGAAGGGTGTGCGCGGTGGCGCCGACTGGGACGCCGAGCTGCCGATGGCGCTGATGAACCGGCACCTCGCGGGCGTCGAGACCGTCTTCCTGCCCGCCGACAGATCTGTCTCCCACATCGCGTCGTCGCTGGTCAAGGACGTCGCGCGGCATGGGGGCCCGATCGACGACCTGGTCCCGCCCGGCGTGGGCGACGCGGTGCGCGCCGCCCTGGCGGCCGCCGGCGACCGGTAGGACGCCGCACCGGGGCGGGGGCACGGCGCGGTCGGGCAGGCGCACGCCGACGAGCACGCCGACGAGCACGCCGACTAGCACGCCGACCAGCACGGGCACGCAGGACGGATCCACGAGGAGGTCGCAGACATGGGCGACGAGCACGCCGACCGGTACGACGAGCACGACCAGCACGACGCCGAGCGCCGCCGGCCCGAGGGCCTGACGGGCGTCCTGGACGCGCTCGAGCACGTCATCACGTCGGCGCGCGCCATGCCGATGTCCTCGTCCGTCCTCGTCAGCCGGGCCGAGGTCCTCGACCTGCTCGAGCAGGCCCGCTCGGTCCTGCCGGACCAGCTCGCCCGGGCCGACGACGTGCTCGCGGATGCGGACCGTGTGCTGGCCGAGGCGAACGAGGAGGCCGAGCGGGTGGTCGCCGACGCGCGCGAGCGCGCGGAGGAGCTCGTCGCGCACGAGCCCGTCGTGCACGCGGCCGAGCAGCGCGCGGCCGAGATCGTCGCGGAGGCCGAGCGGACCGGTGAGGGGCTGCGGCGGGACGCGGACGACTACTGCGACCGGCGGCTCGCCGAGTTCGAGATCGACCTCGGAAAGGTGCTGGCCCAGGTGCAGGCGGGGCGCGCCAAGCTCGCGGGACGGCTCGACCGCGAGCTGTGACGCGGCGGTGTTGGGGGACCCGCCGCGCATGCCGTAGGATCGACCGCTGGTCCTGCCGCTCGCGGCGCGGACCGAGACCCCTCGACCCAGACACACCACAGTGGAGCGCGCCATCAGCCTCGACCCCCGGTCGCCGTTCGTGCTGGACACGCACGATCTCGCGCGCCGGCCGGGGACGATGCGCACGCTCGAGCGCGTGGTGCCTGCGCCGGAGGACCTCGGTATCGCCGTGATCGGCATCCCCGCCGGGACGGACGTCGAGCTCGACCTGAGGCTCGAGGCCGTGATGGAGGGGATCCTCGTCTCCGGGAAGGTCCGGGGCCGGGCCGTCGGGGAGTGCGTGCGCTGCCTGGAGGAGGTCGTCGACGACGTCGACGCCGACCTGCAGGAGCTGTACTACTACCCTGACCGTGCCCGCGTCGTGGCCGAGGAGGGCGACGACGAGGACGAGATCCGCGAGCTGGAGGGCGAGCTGCTCGACCTCGAGCCCGCGGTCCGGGACGCGGTGGTGACGGCCCTGCCGTTCCGCCCGGTCTGCATGCCGGACTGCCCCGGCCTGTGCCCGCACTGCGGGGTCAGGCTGGCCGACCCGGAGAACGCCGACCACACGCACGAGGTGATCGACCCACGGTGGGGCGAGCTCGAGCGGATGAAGACCATGTTCGACGACCAGAGAGAGAGCTGACCGTGGCTGTTCCGAAGCGCAAGATGTCGCGCAGCAACACCCGTGCGCGTCGGTCGCAGTGGAAGGCCACTGCCACGACGCTCACGACCTGCCCGCGGTGCAAGGCCGCGACCAAGCCCCACACCGCGTGCCCGGCCTGCGGCGCCTACAACGGCCGCCAGTACGCCGAGGCGCTGCGGTCCGAGCACGAGGTCCACTGACCCGTTGCCGGACGCGAGTGACCGGTCGATGACCGCGGAGCCCGCAGGCCTGCTCGTCGAGAAGCTCGGGGTCCACCTGGACCCCGAGCTTCTCGTGCTGGCGCTCACCCACCGCTCGTTCGCGCACGAGGCGGGCGGCATCCCGACCAACGAGCGGCTCGAGTTCCTGGGCGACACCGTGCTCGGCCTCGTCGTGACGGAGGCGCTCTACCGACGCCACCCCGACCTGTCCGAGGGCGAGCTCGCGAAGATGCGCGCGGCGACGGTGTCGCAGCGCTCGCTGGCCGCGATCGCGCGCCGCCTCGACCTCGGGGCGTACCTGCTCCTCGGCAAGGGCGAGCTCGCGACGGGCGGCCGGGACAAGGACTCGATCCTGTCGGACACGCTCGAGGCCCTGTTCGGTGCGGTCTACCTCACGCACGGGCTCGAGACGGCCCGGACCGTCGTCGAGACGCTCGTGGACCCCACGCTCGAGGTGGCCGCCGACCTCGGCGCGGGCCTGGACTGGAAGACGTCGCTCCAGGAGCTCGCCGCGCGACTCGCGCTCGGCGTGCCCGAGTACCGGTGCGAAGCCGACGGGCCCGACCACGCGCGCCGGTTCACGGCGAGCATCGTGCTCGACGGCGAGGTCCGCGGCGTGGGCACGGGCACCGCGAAGAAGGTCGCCGAGCAGGAGGCCGCCGCCGCCGCGTACCGCGCCCTCCAGGAGCTCGCGACCCCCGCCGACGGCGTCCCCGTCGCCGTCGCGCCGTCGTCGCAGCGCCCGGCGCGCGCGACCTCGACGGGCCCCGCCGCCGGGGCCTGACCCGAGCCGTGCCCGAGCTGCCCGAGGTGGAGACGGTCCGGGACGGGGTCGCTCGCCACGTCCTCGGCCGGAGGGTGCAGGACGTCGAGGTCCGCCGCCCGTCGGCCGTGCGCCGTCACGAGGCCGGGCCGGCCGACCTCGTGGCCCGTCTGCGCGGCCGGAGGCTGCACGCGGCGGTGCGCCGGGGCAAGTACCTGTGGGTCCTGCTCGACGACGACGCGTCCGGCGAGGCGCTCCTGGCCCACCTCGGCATGAGCGGTCAGCTCCTCGTCCGGACCGGCGAGGACCTGCCCGAGCACCCGCACCTGCGCGCGCGGCTCCACCTCGACGGCGGCGCGCTCGACTTCGTCGACCAGCGGACGTTCGGCCACCTCGGTCTCGACGACCTGGTCCCCACGCCCGACGGCGCACCGGGCGGTCACGGCAGCGGCGTCCCGGCCGTGCCCCGCGCCGTGGCCCACATCGCTCGTGACCTGCTGGACCCGCACCTGGACCGTCCGGCGCTGGTCGCGCGGCTCCGCTCGCGGCGGACCGAGGTCAAGCGCGCGCTGCTGGACCAGACCCTCGTCTCGGGCGTCGGCAACATCTACGCCGACGAGGCGCTGTGGCGGGCTGGGTTGCACGGGGCGCGGCCGACGGGCGCCCTCCGGCCGGTGAACGTGCGGCGGTTGCTCGACGCGGCCGAGGAGGTCATGCGGGCCGCGCTCGCCGCCGGCGGGACGAGCTTCGACGCGCTGTACGTCAACGTCAACGGCGCGTCGGGCTACTTCGACCGCTCGCTCGCGGTGTACGGCCAGGCGGGTCGGCCGTGCCCGCGGTGCGGCTCGACGGTCGTCCGGGACGCCTTCATGAACCGCTCGTCGTTCCGGTGCCCGCGGTGCCAGCCACGCCCGCGGACGGCGGGCCTGGGACGGACCGGGCGCCTTACTGCCTAGGATCTGTCCCGTGACCGCCAACGTCCCCCCTGCGTCCGAGCGCAACGCCGACATCGCCGTCATGATCGTGGACGACCACGAGGTCGTCCGCCGAGGCATCGCGGAGGTGATCGAACGCTCCGAGGGCATGACCGTGGTCGCCGAGGCCGGCACCGTCGCGGAGGGCGTCCGCCGCGCGACCCTCGTGCGGCCCCAGGTCATGCTCGTGGATCTCCAGCTGCCGGACGGGACCGGCATCGAGATCATGCGGGCCGTGCGCGAGGCGCTGCCGGAGACCCGGGCGATCGTGCTCACGTCCTTCGACGACGACGACGCCCTCGCGGCCGCGCTCGACGCGGGTGCCGCCGCCTACGTGCTCAAGACGGTGCGCGGCGCGGAGATCGCCGACGTGGTCCGCTCCGTGGCGGCCGGCCGGACGCTCCTCGACGAGCGGACGGTGACGCGACGCCGCGCCGGCCACGACGACCCGACGGCCGATCTCACGCCGAGCGAGCGCAAGGTCCTCGACCTCATCGGCGAGGGCATGTCGAACCGCGAGATCGCGGAGCGTCTCGGCGTGGCCGAGAAGACGGTCAAGAACCACATCACGTCGTTGCTGTCGAAGATGGGGCTCCAGCGCCGGACGCAGGCCGCGGCCTGGGTCGCGGGCCACAAGCGCAGCGCGTGGAAGCCCGACGCCGACTGAGGCGTCGGGCGTCAGCGACCCCGTCCCTGGACGGGGGCCTGCCACACCAGGAGCGTCCCGCGCCCGTGCACGGACGCACCGAGCGAGAAGGTCCCGCCGTAACGGCGTGACCGCGCGGCGAGGTTGTCCGTGCCCGACCGGCGCTCGCGCTCGGGCGGCAGGCCCGTGCCGTCGTCCTCGACCTCGACCGTGATCGTCCCGGTCGGTGCGACCCCGTACAGGTCGACGCGGACGGCGACCGACGACGCGCGGGCGTGCCGGGCGGCGTTCGCGAGTCCTTCGCGCACCACGGCGACGACGTCGTCGGCGAGGTCGTCACCGACGACGTCGTCGAGCGAGCCCGCGTCGCCCTCGAGGCTCTGCGGCGAGTCGAGCACCCGGCCGTCGACCGTGATGAGCAGGGACGGCGCGAAGCCGAGGCCCGTGCGGGCGAGCGACGCCTCGCGGCGCAGCCGCTCCGCGAGCGGGGCGGTCGCGTCGGGGTCGCGCAGCGCGTGCACGATCGACCGGATCTGGCGCACCGTCGAGTCGACGTTGTCGAGCGCCTCCTCGACGATCCCGGTGAGCTCGGCCGGGTCGACACCACGCGCGGCGCGGCGCCGCACGGTCTCGAGCTGCATGCCCGTGGCGAACAGCTGCTGGATCGCGAGGTCGTGCAGGTCGCGGGCGATGCGCTCGCGCTCGTCGAGGAGCGCGGCGACGTCCTGCGCGTGCCGCGCCTCCGCGAGGACGAGCGCGAGGGCCGCCTGGGCGGCGTAGGCCTCGGCGGTCGCGAGGTCGGTGGGCTCGAACGGCGCCGAGCCCACGCGACGGAGCAGGACCAGGACGCCGATGCCGCGCCCCTCGGCCTGCATCGGCGCGTACATCGCCGGCCCGAACTGCCGCAGCGAGTCGACGCGCATCGCGCGCGAGCGGGACAGCGAGTCCACCACGAGCCCGTTGCCGTCGCGCAGCACGGTCCGCGCGCGCCCGTCCGGGGGCATGACCGTGCCGACGAGCTCGTCCTCCCCGACGCCGTCGACGATCTCCATGACCCACGTGTCGTCGAGGCCGGGCAGGACGAGCGCGGCGGTGTCGGCACGGGCGACCTGACGCGACGACGAGGCGATCTCGGCGAGGACCTCCTCCTCCTCGGCGCCCGAGAGCAGCATCGTCGTGATCGTCTGGCCGGCCTGGAGCCAGTGCTCGCGGTGCTCGGCCTCGGCGTACATCTGCGCGTTCTGGATCGCGACGGCCGCGGCGGCACCGAGCGTCAGGACGACCTCGTCGTCGTCGTCGGTGAACCCGCCGTCCTTCTCCGACAGGTACAGGTAGCCGTAGACGCGGTCGCGGACGCGGACGGCGGTCCCGAGGAACGAGCCCATGGGCGGGTGGTTCGGCGGGAAGCCCTTGAAGCTCGGGTGCTCCATGAGGTCGGCGAGCCGCAGCGTGCCGCGCGTCGGGATCGCCCCGAGGACGCCGACCGCGTGCGGACCGCGGCCGAGCAGCGCGGCGAGGTGCTCCTCCATGCCCGTGTGGACGAACGTCGTCGAGCGCCCGCGCGCGTCGAGCACGTTGATCGCGCCGTACCGTGCCCCGGTGAGCTCGGTGCTCGCGGCGACGAACCGGTGCAGCACGGTCGGCAGGTCGAGGTCCGACGCGAGGTTGAGCGCGGCCTGCAGGAGCTCGGCCGCGGCGACGGACCCCTGGTGCGTGTCGTGGGCTGTCATGCGGTCTCCGAGGTCAGGCGGTCGGACCCGCCGGTCGTGCGGCCTGCGCCGCGTCGCGGTCCCGTGCGGCCCCGTCCCGGGGACGGGGACGCGCGCGGCTGACGCTACCGGTCCGCGCGAGCGCGATCACCTCGTCGGCAGCGTCGAGGCCCCCTGTGCGGTGCGTGACGACGACGACCCCGCGACCCGGGGCGAGCGAGCCGTCCAGGAGTGCGGTCATGAGGTCGTCCCCGGCTGCGTCGACGTGCTCGGTGGGCTCGTCGAGCAGCAGCAGCGGGGCGCGCGAGAGGAGCGCGCGGGCGAGCAGGAGGCGGCGGCGCTCCCCACCGGACACGCGGGTCGCGTCCGCGCCCAGGACGGTCGCGAGGCCGTCGGGGAGCGCGTCGAGCCAGGCACCGAGGCCGACCGCCTCGAGCGTCGAGGTCGCCTCGGCGGCGGTCACGTCCCCGCGGGCGACCCGGAGGTTCTCGAGCACGGTCGTGTCGAACACGTGGGCGTCCTCGGGGACGACGACGACCGACCGGGCCGCCTCCGGACGACCGAGGTCCGCGACGTCGACGCCGTCGAGGGTCACGTGGCCCGCGTGCGGGCGGAGGAGGCCGGCGAGGGTCAGCAGGAGGGTCGTCTTGCCGAGACCGCTCGGCCCGACGACGGCGACGCTGCGACCGGGGGAGAGCTCGAGGTCCAGCCCGCGGACGAGCGTGGGCCCACCGGGCCAGCCGACGTCGGCACCGCGGGCGACGAGCCGCGGACCCCGGGGCGCGTCGGCGACGGGCCGCTCCCGCCCCGGGGCGCTCGACGACCCGTCCGCCGGCCCTGCGGCCGACCCCGGATCGGGCGTGGGCCCCTCGACGTGCGACCCGGTGCCGGGGGCCGCGGGACCCGGCAGCACGCCGTCGTCGGCCGTCGTCGCCGGCTCGAGCAGCGCCATGACGCGCTCGGCGGCGGCGCGGGACCGGAGGACCTGGAGCGCGGCGGCGGGGAGGAGGGCCACCGCCTCGAAGACCGCCAGCGGGGTCAGCACGACGACGGCGAGCTCGACGGGGGCGAGCGTCCCGGCCGCCGTCGCGTGCGCGCCCAGCACGAGCGCGGCGAGCACCGCCGTCCCGGTGGCCGCGGGTTGCAGCGCGGCCGCGAGCGACGCCGGTCGTGCCCCGTCGTCGGCGGCGTGCGCGGTCCGGGCGTCGGCGTCGCGGAGGCGGTCGACGA
>JAUZVJ010000075.1:0-11139 GCA_031844515.1 Actinotalea sp. AC32
GGGGGGGCGGGGGGGCGGGCCCCCCCCCCCCCCCGCCGCCAGAAGGAGGACCGCGTGACCACGCTCTCCCTGCCCCGCCGCGCGCCCGCGCCGCAGGACGCCCCCGGCCGACCGGCACGAGCCCGACGCCACGGGCGACCCGTCTACTGGCTCTACCTGGTCCCGGGTGCGGTGCTGTTCGTCGCCGTGATCGTCGTGCCGTTCGTCATGAACGTCTACTACTCGTTCACGCGGTGGCCCGGCATCGGCGACCCGCGCTGGACCGGGCTCGACAACTACACCCGGCTGCTCGCCGACGAGACGTTCTGGACGTCGTTCCGGAACTCGGTCGCGATGATCGTCGCGATGGTCGTCGTCCCGACGCTCATCGGCCTGCTCCTCGCGGCGGTCCTGTTCGACTACCTGGGCAAGCGGTTCGGACCGCGCGTCGCGAGCGTGCTGCGCGCGACGTACTACCTGCCGCAGGTGCTGCCCGTCGCGGTCGCCGGCATCCTGTGGAGCTGGATCCTCAACCCGCAGACCGGTGCCCTCAACGTCCTGCTGCGCGAGGCGGGCCTCGACCAGCTCGCGCTCAACTGGCTCGGCGACACGTCGACGGCACTGCCCAGCGTCATGACCGTGATGATCTGGGTCCAGGTGGGCTACCCCGTGGTGATCTTCATGGCGGCCCTGCAGCGCGTGGACCCGGAGCTGTACGAGGCGGCCGAGCTCGACGGGGCAGGGTGGTTCCGCCGCTTCCGCGCGATCACGCTGCCGCAGATCAAGCCCGAGACGTTCGTCGTCACGCTGACGTGCACCATCGCGGCCCTGAAGGTGTTCGGGCCGATCTACGTCCTCACGCGGGGCGGACCCGAGAACTCGACCAACGTCCCGTCGTACTTCGCGTACCAGAGCTTCTTCCCGAAGTCGCAGGTCGGGTACGGCGCGGCGATCGCGACCGTCCTGACGCTCGTCGTCGTCGTGGTCGCGCTGGTCTTCATCCGCCTCCAGGCGGCGTCCGAGCGCAGGGAGGGCTGAGCCGTGACCACCGAACCCGTCGTCCTCGCACCTCCCGCGCCGCAGCGCGGGACCGCCCGGGCCCCCGTCGTGCAGCGCACGCGCGACCGCAACCACCGCGGCGCGGTGCGGTGGGTCGTGCTCGCCGCAGCCGTCGTCGTCGCCGTCGCGATGATGGTGCCGTTCGCGATCATGCTGCTCAACGCGTTCAAGGCGCCCGGTGAGTACTCGGCCGAGGGGCCGCTGAGCCTGCCGAGCAGCCTGTACACCGATGGCCTCGTCGCCTTCTGGCAGCGCGTGGACTACCCGGAGAAGCTGCTCAACTCGACCGTCATCGCCGGATCCGTCGCCGTGCTCGCGACGCTCGTGTCGCTGCTCAACGCGTACGCGCTCGGGATCGGCCGGATCCGTGGCCGGATGTGGGTCGTGGCGGTGTTCCTGCTCGCGAACATGCTCCCGCAGGAGGCGCTCGTCTACCCGCTGTACTTCCTGGCCAAGGAGACGGGTCTGTACAACACCCAGCTCTCGGTCATCATCATCTTCACCGTCATCCAGAGCGCGTTCGGGACGTACCTGCTCGCCTCGGTGCTCTCGACGTTCCCCCCCTCGGTCCTCGAGGCGGCCGCGCTCGACGGGGCGTCGTCGTGGCAGGTGCTGTGGCGGGTCGTCTTCCCCATCGCGCGCCCGACGCTGTCGGTCCTGCTGATCTTCTTCTTCATCTGGACGTGGAACGAGTTCTTCATCCCGCTGGTCATGCTCATCGACAACTCGACGCAGACCATCCCCGTCGCGCTCGCGTCCCTCCAGGGCGACAGGCTCATGGACGTGCCGACGATCAACGCGGGCGCGCTCGTGAGCCTCCTCCCCGCCGTCGTCTTCTTCCTCGTCTTCCAGCGCACGCTGACGCGCGGCATCACCGCCGGCGCCGTCAAGTGACCCGAGCAGAGAGCAGCCCAGCATGAAGTTCACCGACGGGTACTGGATGGTCCGCGAGGGCGTCCACCCCGAGCACCCGGCCGAGGTGCACGACGTCGTCGTCGCCGACGACGCGCTGACCGTCTACGCGCCGGTCCGCCGCATCGAGCACCGCGGGGACACGCTCAACCGCGCGCTCGTCACGGTGACGTACAGCTCGCCGCTCGAGGGCGTGATCCGCGTCCGCGTCGAGGGCCACACGGGCCGCCCCGACCCGGGCCCCCGGTTCGACCTGAGGACGCCCGACCGCATCCCGGTCAAGGTCGAGGTCGACGACGACGCCGCGGTGCTCACCTCGGGCGACCTCTCGGTGCGGGTGCACCGTGACCGGTGGCACGTCGACTTCGAGGCGGGCGGCCGGGTCCTGACCTCGAGCCCGCACAAGGGGACCGGGCTCGTCGCGACCGACGCGGGGGAGCGGTACGTGCACGAGCAGCTGACGCTCGGCGTCGGCGAGCACGTCTTCGGGCTCGGTGAGCGGTTCGGCCCCTTCGTCAAGAACGGCCAGGTCGTCGACATCTGGAACGCCGACGGCGGCACGTCGAGCGAGCAGGCGTACAAGAACGTGCCGTTCTACCTGACCGACCGGGGCTACGGCGTGCTCGTCAACCACACGGGGCGGGTCTCGTTCGAGGTCGCGTCGGAGGTCGTCTCGCGCACGCAGTTCAGCGTCCCCGGTCAGGTGCTCGAGTACCTCGTGGTGCACGGGCCGACGCCCGCGGACGTCCTGCGGCGCTACACCGCCCTCACGGGCCGGCCGGCCCGAGTCCCGGACTGGTCGTTCGGGCTGTGGCTCTCGACGTCCTTCACGACCGACTACGACGAGGCGACGGTGACCCGGTTCGTCGACGGGATGGCCGAGCGGGGCATCCCGCTGAGCGTGTTCCACTTCGACTGCTTCTGGATGCGCGAGTTCCACTGGACCGACTTCCGCTGGGACCCGAGGACGTTCCCCGACCCCGAGGGCATGCTCGCGCGCCTGCACGACAAGGGCCTGCGGGTCTGCGTCTGGATCAACCCGTACATCGCGCAGCGGTCGCCGCTCTTCGCGGAGGGTGCCGAGAAGGGGTACCTCGTGCGCCGGCCCGACGGGTCGGTCTGGCAGTGGGACATGTGGCAGGCGGGCATGGCTCTCGTCGACTTCACCAACCCGGACGCGAGCCGGTGGTACACCGAGCACCTGCGGCGCGTGCTCGACATGGGCGTCGACACGGTGAAGACGGACTTCGGCGAGCGCATCCCGACCGACGTGGTGTGGCACGACGGGTCGGACCCCGAGCGCATGCACAACTGGTACGCGCAGCTGTACAACCGCGCGGTGTTCGACCTGCTCGTGCGCGAGCGGGGTGAGGGTGAGGCGGTCGTCTTCGCGCGGGCCGCGACGGCCGGCGGGCAGCAGCTGCCCGTGCACTGGGGCGGTGACTGCTGGTCGACCTTCGAGGCGATGGCCGAGTCGCTCCGTGGCGGCCTGTCCCTGTCTCTGTCGGGGTTCGGCTACTGGAGCCACGACATCGGGGGCTTCGAGGGGACGCCCGACCCGGAGGTGTTCAAGCGCTGGCTCGCTTTCGGCCTGCTCTCCTCGCACAGCCGCCTGCACGGGTCGAGCTCGTACCGCGTCCCGTGGGCGTTCGACGAGGAGGCGGTCGAGGTCGCACGGCGGTTCACGCGGTTGAAGCTGTCCCTCATGCCGTACCTCGCGCGGCTCGCGGACACCGCGCACGCCGAGGGTCTGCCGATGATGCGGCCCATGCTGCTCGAGCACCCCGACGACCTCACCGCCGCGACGCTCGACCGGCAGTACATGCTCGGCGACGCGCTGCTCGTGGCACCCGTCTTCTCCGCGGACGGGACGGTCGACGTCTACGTCCCGGAGGGGGTCTGGACGGACCTGCTCTCGGGCGAACGCCTCGAGGGGCCGCGCTGGTACCGCCAGACTCATCCGGCGACGTCGCTGCCCCTGCTCGTGCGGCCCGGGAGCGTGCTGCCCATGGGCGCCCACGACGACTCGCCCGAGCACGACCACGCGGACGGCGTGCTCCTGCGGGTGGTCGAGCCGGTCGACGGCGGCACCGTGCGCGTCGTCGTCCCGCGAGGCGGCGATGCGCGTGGTCGCACGCCTGCGGTGTTCGAGGTGCGCCGCGCCGGGGACCGGGTCACGGTGGAGGCGCACGACGCCCCGGGCCGGTGGCGTGCGGAGGTCCTGGCCGGGGGCCGCACGAGCGGTGTGGTCGAGGTGCCCCCGGGCGGCACGTCGACCGAGGTCGCTGTGCCGTGACCGTCGGGCGTGGACCGGGTATGGAACCGGTCCCACCCGTCAGGCATGATGGGATGTCGAACCGATCCGATCCGGAGGCGAGCGCATGACCGTCCGTACCTTCCCCGCCGACTTCCTGTGGGGTGCGGCCACCGCGTCCTACCAGATCGAGGGCGCCGTCCACGAGGGCGGTCGCGGCCCATCGATCTGGGACACGTTCAGCCGGACCCCGGGCAAGACCCTCGGTGGTGACACGGGCGACGTGGCGGCCGACCACTACCACCGCGTGGCGGAGGACGTCGGCCACATGAAGGAGCTCGGTCTCGAGGCGTACCGCTTCTCGATCGCGTGGCCCCGCATCCAGCCGACCGGCTCGGGACCCGCCAACCCGGAGGGCCTCGCCTTCTACTCGCGCCTGGTCGACGAGCTGCTCGCGGCCGGGATCCGACCCGTCGCGACGCTGTACCACTGGGACCTCCCGCAGGCGCTCGAGGACGAGGGCGGCTGGGCCGTCCGCGAGACTGCCGAGCGGTTCGCCGACTACGCGCGCGTCGTCGCCGAGGCGCTCGGGGACCGCGTCTGGATGTGGACCACGCTCAACGAGCCGTGGTGCTCGGCGTTCCTCGGCTACGCGTCGGGCGTCCACGCACCCGGGCGGACCGACGACGCCGCAGCGCTCGCGGCTGTCCACCACCTCAACCTCGGGCACGGCCTCGCGGCCCGCGCGCTGCGCGACGTGCTCGGCGACGACGCGCGCGTCTCCCTCACGCTGAACCTCCACGTGACCCGCGCGGCGACGGACGACCCGGAGGACGTCGACGCGAAGCAGCAGGTCGACGCGATCGCGAACGAGGTCTTCCTCGGCCCGGTCCTCGAGGGTGCCTACCCCGAGCGGGTCCTGGCCGAGACCGCGCACCTGACCGACTGGTCGTTCGTGCACGACGGGGACCTCGAGCTCATCCACCAGCCGCTCACGGTGCTCGGCGTCAACTACTACTCGACCGGTCGCGTGCGGCGCCTGCAAGGCGAGCGTCCCGTCGGCGACGGGTCGCCCGGTGCCGACGGCCACCGCTCGTCCGCGCACAGCCCGTGGGTGGGCTGCGACCGCGTCGAGTGGCTCCCGCAGCCGGGGCCGCACACCGCCATGGGGTGGAACATCGAGCCGCAGGGCCTGGTCGACCTCCTCCTCGAGCTGCGCGACCGCTACCCGTCGCTCCCGCTCGTGATCACGGAGAACGGTGCGGCGTTCGAGGACGAGGTCTCGCCCGACGGCCGCGTCCACGACCCTGCCCGCGTCCGTTACGTCGCCGACCACCTCGAGGCCGTGGGCCGCGCCCGCGACGCCGGGGCGGACGTGCGCGGCTACTTCGTGTGGTCGCTCATGGACAACTTCGAGTGGGCGTACGGGTACGCCCGGCGCTTCGGCATCATCCGGGTCGACTACGAGACGCTCGAGCGCACGTGGAAGGACTCCGCGCTGTGGTACCGCGAGGTCGTCCGCACGCGGTCGCTCGTCCCCGCCGAGCAGGCGGCGTCGCTCGCGCCCGTCGGCTGACGCGGACCCGCCCCGGCGGCACGGGCCGCCGGGGCGGGGACTCCTTGCGAGGATGGACCCATGCCCTCCCGTCGACGCTCCGCGAAGCGCCCGTACGGCGACGAGCCACCGCCGCTGGACCTCGAGCGTGCCCTCGGCGGCCGCCGCTCCGAGTCGGCGGCCGACGGCGACTGGACCGTCCAACGCGTGCGCGGCGGCGAGAAGGCGTACACCTGCCCGGGCTGCCGGCAGCTGATCCCACCCGGGACGGCCCACGTCGTGGCCTGGGCAGCGGACGGCCTCCTCGGGCCTCGGGCCGCGCTCGACGACCGGCGGCACTGGCACTCCGCGTGCTGGCAGCACCGCGCCCGTCGCAGGTGAAGGGTCGCGGACGAGAGACTCCGGCACCCGACGACGGGCGAGGTGCCGCGCCACGCCACTAGGCTCGCTGCGCGCCCCGAGCGGGGCGGCGCACGGCCGGGCCGGCGGGCACGCGACCCCATCGCCCACGCGCGGCACGGACGGCGCGGACGGCACGGACGAGGAGGACGGGATGACCACCGACGGGATGCTGCAGGTCCACACGCTGCGCAAGGGCGCACCGGACCGGCCCCCGCTCGTCCTGCTCCACGGCTTCCCGCTCGACCACCGCATGTGGCTCGACGTCACGGACCTCCTGCCCGGAGACCCGACCGTGCTCGCGCCCGACCTCCCGGGCTTCGGCGGCTCGCCCACCGGAGACGACGTCGCGACCACGCTCGGCTCGGGCAGCGACCCGTCGCTCGACCTCGCGGCCGACGCCGTGGCGGCCTCGCTGAGGACGCACGGCGTCGAGCGCGCCGTCGTCGCGGGTCTCTCCATGGGCGGGTACGTCGCCATGGCCCTGGCCGAGCGCCACCCGGGGCTCGTCGCGGGGCTCGGCCTCGTGGACACGAAGTCGACGGCCGACGACGACGCGGCGCGCGACCGCCGCCTCGCGATGGCCGACACGGTGCTCGCCGAGATGCGCGTCGACGCGGCGCTCGGGATGCGCACCGCGCTGCTCGGTGCCACGAACCGGATCGCGCGTCCGGACCTGGTGGACCGGATCGAGGGGTGGATCCGCGACCAGGGGCCCGCGGCGGTCGCGTGGGCGCAGCGTGCCATGGCGGCCCGGCCCGATCGGACCGAGGTGCTGCGCGCCTACCGCGGCCCGTCGGTGGTCGTCGTCGGTGAGGAGGACGAGCTCGCACCGGTCGCCGCCGCGCAGCACATGGTCGACGCACTGGGCGACGCCGAGCTGGTCGTGGTCCCCGGTGCGGGCCACATGACGAGCAACGAGAGCCCCGAGCCGGTGGCGGCGGCGCTCGCCGGGCTCGTGCGCCGGGCGGGCTAGCCGGTCAGGCGTCGCCGAGGGCGATGCGCAGCGCGTCCGGGAGGTCGATGGACTCGCCGTCGCGGCCGCCCTTGCCGAGCACCATCGGCGGCTCCGACGGCTCGGGCGTCACGCCCCGCACGAGCGCGAGCACACTCGTCGGCACGCCCAGCACGTAGAGCTCACCGTCGGTCCCGACCGCGACCGACTCGTTGCGCCGCAGGTACCAGCCCTGCAGCGGCGTCCGGTAGCGGTGCCGTCCGTCGTAGCTGCGTGCACGCAGGGGGACCGGGGCGATGCCCCGACGGCGCGCCTCCGCCACGAACTCGGCGATCAGCGCGCGCGCCTGGGCGTGCTCGACGGCCTGCCGCCGGGCGAGCGCGTCGGCGTGCGCGCCGGCGGCCTCGCGTCGGCGCTCGCGCCAGTCCTGCGTCACTCAGCGCCTCGGTGCGGTCGAGGGCGCGTCGGGTGCCGCCTCGTCGGACGGCTCGACGTCGGCGTCAGGGGTCCCGGACGCGCCGTCGTCGTCGGTCGGCGTCGACTCGTCCGCGTCGGCGCCGGGGACGTGCGCCTCGTCGGCGGTGTCGGTGGCCACGGTGGCGGCGGTGGCCGGCGTGTCGACGGTGTCGACGTCGTCGGCGACGCGGAGCTCCTCGACGTCGTGCTCGTCGGCGGCCGTGGCCACGGCCGGCTCGGCTGCGGCGCCGCTGTCACCGTTGTCGTCGTCTCCGCCGTCGGCGAGGCCGGCCGCGGCCTCGAAGCGCGCCTCGGCGTCGATCGCGCGCTCGAGGGTGCGCTTGGAGGGGACCGGGTCGTGCCCGAGGAGGTTGCGGAGCTCGTCGAGGTAGGACGTGATGGCCTCGCGCTGGCGGTTGAGGTCCTCGACCTGGCGCTGCGCCGTCGTGCGCTCGCGCTCGGCCTCGGTCATCGCCTCGGACAGCGTCCGCTCGGCGTGGTCCCGTGCGTCGGCGACGACCCGGTCCGCGTTGCGGCGCGCGTTGGAGACGGTCTCCTTGGCGTGCTCGTCGGCGTCGCGACGGATGCGCTCGGCCTGCTCGAGCGCGTGCGCGACGCGCTGCTCCGCCTCGGCCGCGTGGGCCTCGGCGTCGCGCACGAGGCGCTCGGTCTCCGTGCGCGCGACCTCGTGCTGCTCGGCGTCGGTGCGCTCTGCCGCCTCGTGCCGTGCGGCGATGTCGAGCTCGGCGTCGGCGAGCGCCTGACGGGCCTGCTCGCGCAGCGACTCGGCCTCCGTCCGTGCGGCGGCGGTCATCTCGGCCGCCGCGCGCTGCGCCTCGGTGGTCGTGCGCTCGACCTCGAGGCGCGTGCGCTCGCGCAGCTCCGTCGTCTCGCGGACCGTGGTGGCGCGAAGATCGGTCGTCTCGCGCTCGGCGAGCGTCCGCATCTCCGCGACCTCGTGCTCGGTCGTCGCGCGCAGGTCGGCGGTCTCGCGCTCGGTCCGCTCGCGCAGCTCGGCGGTCTCGCGCTCGGCGGCCGAGCGCAGCCCGTCCGCGTACAGCTCGGCGTCGGCACGCTGCGCGGCGACCTCGTCCGCGGCCGCCGCGCGCAGCGCAGCGACCTCGTCCGCCACGGCGGAGCGGATCTCGGCGACCTCCCGGTCGACCGTCGCGCGCTGGAACGCCGCGTACTGGTCCGCCTCGGTGCGCACCGCCGCCGCTTCCGTCTCGGCGCGCTGCGCGACGGCACGCGCGTCGCGCTCGGCGGCGCCCCGGACGCCGTCGGCGTACTCCTGCGCCTGCGTCCGCAGCGCGGCAGCCGCCGCCTCGGTGTCGCGCCGCAGGGCAGCGGTCTCCCGCTCGACCGTGCTGCGCAGGGTCGCGGCGTACTCCTCGGCCGCCGAGCGCAGCGCGGCCGTCTCGTTCTCCGTGCGCTGACGCAGCTCGGTCGTCTCCGCGTCCGCGGTCGCGCGCAGGTCCTGCGCGTAGTGCTCGGCGTCCTCGCGCACCCGCGCGGCGTCGGCCTCGGTCCGGCTGCGCAGCTCGGCCGCGGCGCGCTCAGTCGTGACGCGCAGCTCCGTCGTCTCGCGCTCGACCGTCGCGCGCAGCGTCCCGAGCTCGCGCTCGAGCGTCGTGCGGCGCTCGCTCTCCTCGGTCGTGACCGCGCTCGAGATGCGGGCCGCCTCACGCTCGGCCGAGCCCACGAGCTCCTCCGCGCGCCGCTGCGCCGAGGTGACGGAGCTCTCGGCCTCCGACGCCGCACCGCTGCGCAGCTCCTCGGCCTCGCGGCGCGCCGTGGCGAGCAGCTCGGCGACCTCGTTCTCGGCGCGGGCGCGCAGCTGGCCGGCCGCGAGCTTGGCGCGCGCCATCGCGTCGGCCGCCTGCGCGTTGGCCTGGGCGACCACGTCGGAGGACTGCTCCTCGGCCGAACGGAGGAGGTGCTCGATGCGCGAGCCGAGGCCCGAGTAGGTCGGCCGCTCGGCCTCCCGCAGCTGTCGGTGCGCCTCCGAGAGCTCCCCGGCGATCTGCATCACCTTGCCGTCGAGCTGCTCGACCTGCGCGCGTGCGTCGTCGAGCTGACGCTCGAGGCGCCCGACCCGCTCGTCGACCTGGGCGCGGTCGTACCCACGCATCACCACGGGGAACGACGGACGCTCGTCGGGCACGACAACCTCCTGCAGGCAGCTGGGTGGCGGGGCGCCCGGGAGGCGCCGGTCACGGGCGCCGGTCGAGCCCGGCGTGCGTGTGGTCCGGGCTCAGGGTATAGGGGCGGCACGGCACCGTGCAGGACCGCGTGGCGCCCCGGCTGCGCGGGGGGACCGTCGCAGGACGGCTGGGAGACGGCGTGGCGCCGGTGCCGGGTGGTGGGGCGTCCGGCTCGTGCCCTCTTCCGCTCCATGCGTGCCCCCTGCCTGCCCCTGCGCTCCGGTCCGTGCCCTTGGCGCGCCCTCTCCAGGCCTTCCCTGGACCGCCCGCGGGCCGCCTTCGTGCGACCCGCGCGGCGCTGCTGACCTATGGTTGATCGTCGCCTCAGGAGGGACCTCCCCGTGCTGCACCGTGCTCTGGCCGCGCTCATCGGCCTCCTCGGCGTGCTCGCGATCGGGCTCGCCGTCGCGTCCGCCACCGTGTGGCGGGCGTCCGACGTCCTCACCGCCTCGGCGACCGCGGCGGAGGGCGCTTCGTACGTGGTCACCGACCCCGGCGTGCTCGACCTCGCCGCGCAGGAGGTGACGGTGCGGGCCACCGCCCCGGACGATGCGCCGGTCGTGCTCGCACTGGGACGCAGCACCGACGTCGACGCCTGGGTCGGCACGGACGCGCACACCCGGGTGACGGGCCTCGCGGACGTCGAGACGCTGGCGACCGACGACGTCGCGGCGACGACGACCGAGCCGACCACCGAGCCGACCACCGAGCCGACCGCCGAGCCGACCACTGAGGCGACCGAGACCGCCGCCGAGGAGCCCGCCGCCGTCGCCGACCCGAGCGGCTCCGACCTGTGGGTCGAGGAGGTCCGCGGCGAGGGGTCGGCCGAGCTCGCGTGGACGGCCGAGGAGGGGCGCTGGAGCGTCCTCGTCGCCGCCCCGGGCGGTCAGCGGCCCAGCGTCGACCTGAGCTGGCCGCAGGAGGTCTCGACCCCGTGGCTCGTCCCTGGCGTCGCCGTGGGCTCGCTGCTCGTCCTCGTCGCGTTCGTGTGGGGTCTGCTGCAGTGGCGGGCGTCGCGACGGCCCGCGCGCACCACCGCGGCCGGACACGCGGTCGACGCGGCTGACGGTGCCACCCTGACGCGCCGCGAGCGCCGACTGCGCGAGGAGGCCCTCGCGCGTCAGCCGCGGGGCGACGCGCGCGAGACGCTCCTTCGCGGACGCACCGTCCGGCTCGCCGGACCGCGGGACGCCGTCTCGAGCTCCGACGCGGCGTCCGTCGCGGGACCCGTTGCGGCGGCCAGGTCCTCCGACGAGGGCCAGGGCCCCACGACCGGACCGTCCGCCGGACCGACGACAGGGGCGCCCGCCGGACCGACGACAGGGTCGAGCACCGGGTCGACCACGGGCCCCCGCGCCCAGGCGAG
>JAUZVJ010000076.1:0-11134 GCA_031844515.1 Actinotalea sp. AC32
CCCCCCGCGGGGCGGGGGGGCCCCCCCCCCCCCCCCCCCACAACTCTGATCTCGAGGGCACGGAGACGGCCGGGTTGTCACTCGACCGCGACCGTCACCACCGCGATGTCGTCGCGCGCGACGCCCGACTGGTACGCCATCACGTCCGCGAGGAGCGCGTCGGTCAGGTCGGCCGCGGAGCCGCGGTGCTCGTCGACGACGTGGACGAGGCGCTCGGAGCCGTAGAACCCCGCGCGTCGTCGGCCCTCGGTCACGCCGTCGGTGAAGAGCACGAGCGCGTCGCCCGGGACCAGCGGGACGTCGGTGTCGGTGAACGTCGCGCCGGGCAGCACGCCGAGGAGCGGCCCGTGCTCGCCGACGAGGACGGGCGCGGCGCCGGCCCGCCTCAGCAGCGGCAGCGGGTGCCCGCCGCACGCGACGGTCGCGCGCCAGGTGTCGGCGCGCCTGAGCCGGACGACGACGGCGGTGCAGAACCGGTCGGTCTCGGCGTTCGCGAGCACGGCGTCGAGGGTGTGCAGGACGTCGCTCGGGGCGTCGTGGTCGACCGACGCGGCGCGCACGGTGTAGCGCGCGAGCGCCGTCACGGCGGCGGCCTCGGCGCCCTTGCCCTGGACGTCGCCGAGCACGACGACCCAGTCGTCCGGCGCGACCTGGAAGACGTCGTAGAAGTCGCCGCCCACGTGGCGCCCGTCGCCCGCGGGCCGGTACGCGGCGGCGACGTCGAGCCCGGGGATGTGCGGCGGCGTCGGCGGGATGAGCGTCTTCTGGAGGGTCTGCGCGAGCTGGAGCGCGCGCGCCTCGGACTCCTCCGCGCGGCGCTTGGCGGCGAGCACCTCCTGCTCGTAGCGGCGGCGCTCGGTCGCGTCGAAGACGACGGTGCGGATGACGCGCGGCGTCCCGTCGTCGTCCCGGTCGAGCACGGAGTTGACCAGCACGGGCAGGCGCCGGCCGTCGGCGCACACGATCTCGAGCGCGATCTCGCGCGCCGTCCCCTGCATGAGGAGCGTCGGGGCGTAGTGGGTCTCGTGGTAGATCCGCCCGCCGACGGGCAGCAGGTCGACGAACCGGCGGCGTCCGACGAGGTCCTCGCGCCGGTGCCCGGTCCACGACAGGAACGTCTCGTTGACGCGCACGACGACGCCGTCGGGCGTGGTCGACAGGTACCCGCACGGCGCGCGGTCGTAGAGCAGCTCGGGGTCGTCGCTCAGGAGCGCGTCGTGGAAGGCGGCGTCGTCGGCCGGGGGGTTCGGCGTGGCCGGGGGAGGCGGCACGGCCGGGGACCGGGTGCTCAGCGGACGAACGCCGCGATCGCGGCGGTCGTCGCCTCGGGTGCGCTGAGGTTGGGGCAGTGGCCCGTCGCGTCGAGCAGCACGAGCTCCGCTCCCGGGATCGCGTCGCGGACGTACTCGCCGACGACGACGGGCGCGATCACGTCGTCGGTGCACTGGAGGACGAGGGTCGGCACGGTCACGAGCGGCAGGTCCGCGCGGTTGTCGGACGTGAACGTGACGTGCGCGAAGCGCCGCGCGATGTCGGGGTCGGTGCGGCAGAAGCTCGCGGTGAGCTCGGCGCCGAGCTCGGGGCGGCCCGGGTTGCCCATGATCACGGGCGCGATCGCGCTCGACCAGCCGAGGTAGTTGCTGTCGAGCGACTCGAGCAGCTCGGCGATGTCCGCCTCGGAGAAGCCGCCCGTGTAGCCGTCGTCGTCGAGGTAGCGCGGGGACGGGCCGACGAGCACGAGGAGTGCGAACCGCTCCGGCTCGGCGACGGCGGCGAGGACGGCGATCATCGCCGAGACCGAGTGGCCGACCAGGACGACGTCGCGCAGGTCGAGCTCGCGCAGGATCTCCAGGACGTCCTCGGCGTAGCCGTGCAGGGACCCGTGCCGCACGGGGTCGTAGGCCGACAGGTCCGAGCCGCCCGAGCCCACGTGGTCGAACGTCACGACGCGGAACGCGTCCTCGAAGTGCGGGGCGACGTACCGCCACATGTTCTGGTCGCAGCCGAACCCGTGCGCGAAGACCATCGGCTGCCCGTCGGGCACGCCGGAGACGCGGACGTCGTTGCGCTCCGCGACACTCATCCCGACGAGGTTAACCGCCGCGCCCGGCGCGCGCCCGCGTGCGCCCCCACCCGCCGGCTGGGCCGCGGTCCCCGGCCCTGCCCCGCCAGTTCGCCCCCGAGGTGCCGGAGCGCGCGGGCCGACCTACCGTCGAAGGACCGCACATCCCGATCACGAGGGAGTCCTGCATGTCCCACCTCACCGGCAAGACCGTCGCGTTCCTCGCCACGAACGGCTTCGAGGACAGCGAGCTCACGAGCCCGTGGGAGGCCGTGACCGAGCACGGTGCGACCGCCGTCCTCATCTCGACCGAGACGGGCACGATCACCGGCAAGAAGGGCCACGAGGCGCAGGTCGACCGCACGACGGCCGACGTGAGCGCGGGCGACGTCGACGCGCTCGTCCTGCCCGGCGGCGTCGCGAACGGCGACAAGATCCGCATGGACGGCAAGGCCGTGGCATTCGTGCGGGACGTGTTCGCGCAGCACAAGCCCGTGGGCGTCATCTGCCACGGCGGCTGGATCCTCACGGACGCCGACGTCGTCCGCGGCCGCACGCTGACCTCCTACCCGAGCCTGCAGACGGACCTGCGCAACGCGGGGGCGACGTGGGTCGACGAGGAGGTCGTCGTCGACTCGGGCCTCGTCAGCAGCCGGACGCCCGCCGACCTTCCGGCGTTCAACGCCAAGCTCGTCGAGGAGATCGCCGAGGGCGAGCACCAGGAGCAGACCGCCTGACACCCCCGCACGACGACGCCCCCGTCCGACCTGGCCGGGGGCGTCGTGCGCGTACGCCCACCCCTCCGTCGAGATGAGGGTTCGTGTCGGCGTGTCGCGAGGCGCGCCGACGCGAACCCTGATCTCGACGGATGGGGTGAAGTGGGTCCTGCTGATCCCGCACGGGATCGTGCTGGCGTTCCTGTGGCTCGCGTACCTGCTGCTGTGGCCCGTCGTGCTCGTGACCGTCGTCGTGACCGGGCGGTACCCGCGGGGGGTCTTCGACTTCCAGGTCGGCGTCCTGCGGTGGAGCTGGCGCGTCGGGTACTACGGGTACGGCGTCCTCGGCACCGACCGGTACCCGCCGTTCACGCTCGCCGAGGTGCCCGACGACCCGACCGGCCTCACGGTCGACTACCCCGAGCAGCTCTCGCGCGGGCTCGCGCTCGTGAAGTGGTGGCTGCTCGCGATCCCGCACTACGTCGTCATCGCGCTGCTCAACGGTCCGCAGACCCGGTGGGAGGACGCCGAGGGCGTCCAGTACCAGTCGCAGATCGGGCTCATCGGGATCCTCGTGCTCGTCGTCGGCGTCGTGCTGCTGGTCTCCGGCGCCTACCCGCGCGGGCTGTACGACCTGGTGATGGGCCTCAACCGGTGGGTGTACCGCGTCGGCGCGTACGCGTCGCTCATGACCGACGAGTACCCGCCGTTCCGGCTCGACATGGGGCCGGCGGAGTCGGCGCGCGGGGTCGCCGGGGGCGTCTGAGCGCCCGGGGTCGGCACCGATCGGCCGTCGTCAGCGCAGCGTGACGCCTGCGTGCTCGCGCGCGGCGTCGAGGAACGCCGCCCGGGCCGGCTCGGACACCGGCGTGACCGAGGAGATCGCGGCGCTGCCTGCGCTGACCTCGTCGCGCAGCCGGGCGAGCGCGGCCCGCACGTCGTCGGGCAGCTCTGCCGTCGCCTCGGCGATCGTCTCCAGCAGGGCGTCGCGCATGGTGACGACCGTGTCCCACCGGGACCGCACCGCCTCGATGGCCGCGGCGTACTGCTGCTCGGCGGGGGCGTCGTCGGGCGCGCGTCGGTGCAGGTCCTCGAAGCGCTGCATCTGGTGGCGCTGCTCCTCAAGCTGCGCGATCGCCGTCTCGTAGCGGCGCAGGCCGGCGTCGACCTGGCGGCACAGCGTGCGCGTCTGCGACCGGGCGCCGTCCCGCGCGAGCTTCGCGCCGGTGGCCTGCCCGGCTGCCGCGATGACGAGGCCCGCCGCCGTGCCGACGTTGCGCTTCTCGACCGGCCGGCCGAGCTCGATCGTCAGCGCCGCCGCACCCCCGAGCAGGAGGAGGCCGGTGAGCAGGTAGCTCGACAGCACGGTGCGCGCTCGACCTCCGAGTGCGCTCACGAGTCGCCGCCGGGTGGCTCGCGCGTCTGCTTGAGCATGTCCGCGGCGGCCAGGAGCGCCTCGTTCCCGGAGCGCTGCGCCCGCGTCGCGGCGGTGACGGTGACCGCACGGCCCGTGACGCCCGCGAGCGTGATGACGGTCGCGGCGACGACGAGGGCGACGAGCTCGGCCGTGTCGAACGGGTCGTACCCGGGTACGGCCTCGATCGCGAGCACCGCGACGATGATCGCCAGGCCGACGAACGATAGCGCCGTCTCCGCGGCGGTGCTGTACGCCTTCTGCCACCACCCGTAGGCGTCGTCGAAGCGGTGCAGGAGGACGTCGAGCACGCGGCGCTGCTCCGCGCGCAGGGGCGCCCCGTCGGGCGTCGGGTCCGGGGGCTGCGCGGCCGGGCCGGCGGTGGCGAGAGGTGCGGGAGTAGGCACGGGAGGCGGCGCGGTCGGGCCGTTCGAGGTGCCGGGTGCTCCGGACATGTCGTCCCCCTCGCGCCGGGCCGCCGACGACGGCGTCGTCGTCCGCGGACCTCCAGCGTGCTCCTGTCGCGCGCCGAGCACCAGGGTGGTCGGGGAACTCGTCGCCCGGGTGGCCGGGGCCTGCTCGGCCCTCCGTCGCGGGGGCGGTCGGAGGGCCGAGCGGGGTCGGCCCCGGCGGGCCGGGGTCGGGCGGGGCCGGGGCGGGCGATCGCGCGCCCGACCGGCTCAGCCCGCCGAGGTGGCGTCCCGCAGGGTGTCGGCGAGCGGCGTCGTCGGGCGGCCGAGGAGACGCGACAGGTCGCCCGTGGTGTCGGCGAGCTCGCCGTCGCGGATGCTCACGTCCATGCCGACGAGGAACTCGACGAGGCCCGCGTCGAGCCCGCCCGCCGTGAGGTTCGCGCGGTACTCGTCAGGCTCGACGCTGCGGAGCGCGACCTCGCGGCCGAGGACGTCCCCGACGGTCGCGGCGAGGTCTCCGAACGACCACGCCACGTCGCCCGACAGCTCGTAGGTGCGGCCCTGGAGCGCGGGGTCGGCGAGGACGGCGGCCGCGGCCTCGGCGTAGTCGGCGCGCGCCGCGCTCGCGACGCGGCCGTCGCCCGCCGCGGTGACGACCTCGCCGGTCGCGCGGGCCTGGTCGAGCGTGGCGAGGTAGTTCTCGGAGTACCAGCCGTTGCGCAGGAGGGTCGCGGTGAGGCCGAGCTCGCGGACCGCGTCCTCGGTCGCGCGGTGGTCGGGGGCGACGGCGAGCGTCGTCGTGTCGGCGTGCAGCACGCTCGTGTACGCGACGTGCTCGACGCCGGCCGCGGCCGCCGCCTCGAGGACCGCGCGGTGCTGCGGGACCCGCTTGCCGACCTCGGAGCCGGAGACCAGGAGGACCTGGTCGGCGCCCTCGACCGCGGCCTGGACCGTCTCGGGGCGGTCGTAGTCGAGCTCGACGGCATCGACGCCCAGGTCCTTCAGCGCGGCGAGGCGCTCGGGGTCGCGTCCGCCCGCGCGGATGTCGGACGCGGGGACGCCGCGTGCGATCAGGCTCTCGACGACGGTGCGGCCGAAAGGGCCCGTGGCTCCGGTGACGACGATCATGTCCTGCTCCTCTCGTGCCTCCCGGCGGAGGCTCTGCACGCGTCAACAGCGCGCGCGCGACGGCATTCCGGATCCGCGGTACCCACTTGTGCGTAAGGTACCCACGTGGACGTAAGCATCGAGGTGGCGGCCGCCCAGCCGGTCGGACGGCGTTTCCCGGAGAGGTGCGCGTCGCGGACCGTGCTCGACCACGTGACCAGCAAGTGGGGCGTCCTGGTGCTCGTCGCGCTCGCGGACGGGACCGCGCGGTGGGGTGAGCTGCGGCGCGCGATCGAGGGGATCAGCGAGAAGATGCTGGCCGCGACGCTCCGGACGCTCGAGGCGGACGGCTTCGTCCGGCGGACGGCGCACCCCGAGGTGCCGCCGCGCGTCGAGTACAGCCTCGAGCCGCGGGGCGAGGAGCTGGTCGCGCGGCTGCTACCGCTCATGGACTGGATCGTCGAGAACGCGGACGACATCGTGGGCGGTCGGCCCCAGGCCGTGCGGGCGCCCTGACGAGGCGGGCGCCCGGACCGCGCGGGCGCCCGGACCGCGCTGGTGCCCGGACCACGTGGGTGCCCGGACCGCGTGAGCCCAAACCGTGCGGCGACCCGCGTCGTCGTCGGCCGTCAGGCGCTCGGGCCGTCGTAGCGCGCGGACGTGTGGTGCTGCGGGACGACGACGTGGACGGCGTTGCGCTCGACGGTGAACGTCACCGGCGTCTCGCCGACCAGCTCGCCGTCCATGTTGAGGCGCTGCGGGGTGTCGGTGACGAGGCGGACGGTGCGCGTGGCGCGGTGGTGGACCTTGTCGTGCTCGATGAAGCGGCCGGTGCGCAGCAGCGCCGCGATGCTCACGTGGTCGGCGAGCCGGCCCTTCTCGACGACGGTGACGTCGAGCTGGTGGTCGTCGAGGTCGGCGTCGGGGGCGACGGTCGCGCCACCGCCGAAGTGCCGGCCGTTGCCGACCGACACCTGGAGCAGGTCGTCGAGCTCGAGGGGCGGGTGGTCGCCGTCGGGGAACTCGAGGCGAGCGGTGAACGGCCGGTGGTGACGGAACGCGACGACGGCGGCGACCGGGTACGCGAGCGGTCCGAGGCGCTTCTTGAGGCCGGGGGAGAGGGCGTCGGTCACGCCGACCGACAGGCCCGCCGACGCGACGTTGACGAACGGCCGCCCGTCGGCGCGGCCCAGGTCGACGTCGACGACCTTCCCCTCGGCGATCGTCGCGACGGCGCCCGCGAGGTCGGCCGGGACGTCGAGCGTGCGCGCGAAGTCGTTCGCGGTGCCCAGGGGCAGGACGCCGAGGACGGTACGGGTGTGCGCCACGACCCCGGCCGCGCAGCTCAGCGACCCGTCGCCGCCGCCGACGACGAGCAGGTCCGGCGGGTCGGTCATGAGGTCGCGGAGGATCTGCTCGAGGTCGTCGCCGGGTCGGATCGCGTGCGTCGACGTGAGCGGCACGCGGGCGCGCAGGAGCGCGTCGCGGGCGTCGTCGGGTGTGGTCCCGCGGCGGGCACCCGCGTTGACCACGAGGGCGGCGGTGCGGACGGGGTGGCCGGGGGGCATGGTCACGACCGTAGGGCGCGCGGCTGGGCGCGCGCTGTGGGCCGGGTGGGTGGCGCGTCGGCTGGTCGCCGGTGTCGGCTCGGTGCGGTGCTGGGTGGGCCCGGCTCGGCGGGCGCGTGGGTCAGGGGAGGAGCGGGACGGTGACCATGACGCTCGAGCCGGCGCGGCGGAGCTCGACGTCGGACGCATCCGTGCCGACGCGACGGCGCAGTGCGTCGAGGACGATCGCGCAGCTCGGGCGGGACATCTGGAGGGCCGTGCGCACGTAGCGGGCGCGGTGGCGGCGGGCCTCGCGCAGGGCCGCGCACGCGAGGTCGCCCGCGCGGCGTGCGCTCGCACCCGTGGCGGCGGAGTCGATCTGGACGAGCGCGACGTCGTCGACGTACTGGATCTCGACGGTCGCGCCGTCGGCGTGCATGACCGTCGGCTGGTCGGCGGTGTCGGTGCTCATGGCGGATCCCCTTTTCCGTTGCGTGCCCGTCCGTCCATTGCACGTTCGTGCAGAGCTTGATCGCCTGGGACGAAGGTCCCTGGGGTGCGTGCCCGACGTTCGGAAGTCGGCAGTCGCCGAGAGGGCGTCAGGGGTGCGGTTCGGCGGTCGGCCGGCGGTCGGCGGGTGCGAGGGAGCGGTCCAGCGCGTCGAGGACCACGTCCAGGCCGAAGAGGAACTCGTCGTCGGCGGTCGGGTGCTCTCCTGTGGCTCGCGACGCGGCGACGGTGCGCAGGTGGGGGAGGTCGTCGGGCAACCCGGTCAGGAGGTCCGCCGCCGCGCGTCCGGCCTCCTGCGTCGAGCCGACGGGCAGCTGCAGCTGCTGGAGGACGAACCCGTACACGTAGCTGTCGAGGAGCGAGACGGCGTGCACGGCGTCGTCGGGCGGGAAGCCGGTGGACAGGAGCGTGCCGAGGGTTGCGTCGTGGTGGCGCAGCGTGGCCGGCCCGGGCGAGCGGCGGGACTCGACGAGGCCCAGTGCCCAGCTGTGACGAGCGAGCACGTCGCGCGTGGAGATGGCGCGGAGCCGCATCGCGGGGTGCCAGTCCGCTCCGGGCTCGGGCAGGTCGATCTCCGCGAACACGGCGTCGAGGATGCCGGCGACGACGGCGTCCTTGTCGTGGACGTGGTGGTACAGCGACATGGCCTCGACGCCGAGCCGCTCGGCGACCTTGCGCATCGAGACGGCGGCCACCCCGTGGTCGTCGGCGACGGCGACTGCGGCGGCGATGACGCGCTCACGCGTGAGCGGCGTGCGCGGGCGGGGCCGAACGGCCATGCGGGCTCCGAGGTGTCGGTCTTGTCTGGGCTTACGACCGTAAGTTACCGTGGCTGCGGTCGCCTTACGGACGTAAGGGGCGTCGCTGAGGGGACGGGTGGTTCGGTGTCGGGAGCGTCGGCGGTGTGGCAGCGGCCGAGGAGGGCGACCACGGTCGCCGGGGTGCTCGTCGTCGTCGGGACCGTCGCCGGTGCGCTGAGCGTCGTCCCGGTGCTCGAGGATCCCGGCTACCTCGACCGCCTGACCGCCCATCGCGGGCAGGTCGTCCGCGGTGCGGTGTTCCAGGCGGTGATGGTGCCCGCGTGCGCGGGCTTCGCGGTGGCGCTGTACCCGCTGCTGCGACGGACCGACCCCGGGTTCGGCGCAACGTTCGTGGGCTTCCGGTTCGTCGCCGCGGGATTCCACCTCGTCGGCGTGGTCGCGCTCGCCCTGTTCCTCCCCTTGGGCGAGGCGTACGACGGCGCACCCGCTGCGGCCGCCGCGTCGCTCGAGGTTCAGGCCGAGCTGCTGCGTGTCGGACGGGACCTGGTCAACCACGTGGCGGTGATCGTCCCGCTCGCCCTCGGGGACGCGGCGCTGTTCACGGTGCTGCACCGGCGACGGCTCGTGCCGCGATGGTTGTCCGGGTGGGGGCTCGTCGGGGCGGCGCTGAGCGTCGTCGCGAGCGTGCTGCTCCTCGCGGGGACCGTGCCGGTGGTGAGCGCGGTGTACCTCGGACTCAACGCGCCGCTGGGTGTGCAGTCCCTGGTGCTCGCGGGGTGGATGGTGGTGAAGGGATTCGCGGGTGGGGGTCCGTCCGGGCGGTCGTCGTCGTGAGGCGCGTGCGGCCGGCCCGCACGCAGCCCCTCCCGCGTCGGGCGATCACTCCGGCGCGGGGAGCCGCCCGTGCCGCACGGCGTCCACGAGCTCGGCGTGGTCGGCCTCCGTCTGGTCGGCGTACGCCCGGGCGAACCGGGCCATCGCCTTGTCGAGCCGCTCCCCGCGGCCGGCGTACCCGGCGATCATCGAGGCGCCGCTCGTCCGGGCATGTCCCTTGGCGAGCAGGTGCCCGACGATGCCCGCGTAGTCGACCAGCGCCGCCGGGTCGAGGCCGTCGAGCGGCACCGTGCCTTTCATGTTCCGGAACTGGCGGACGTAGTACTGCCGGCCGTCCACCGTGGTCCAGCCGAGCAGCGGGTCGCTGGCGGTCTGCAGCGCCTGCTGGTACTCCACGACCCGCTGACCCTGGTGCTCGTGCCAGGCGGAGTCGCCGTGGACGTACGGGGCCAGGACCGAGCGGCGAGCCTGCTTCATCTGGAGGAAGAGGACGTCGTCGGGGTCGCTGCCCTCCAGCAGCGCGACGTACGCCCGCAGCCCGACGCTGCCGACCCCGACCACCTTGTGAGCGATGTCGACGAGCGTGTAGCCGCCGACGACGCGCCGCCAGTGCGGTGCGAGAGTGGCGAGGTAGTCGTCCAGGCCCTGGGCGAGGAGGTCGCCGTCGTCGCCGGGGAGGTGGGTGATGAGCGGCGGCTCGTCGACGATCTGGCGTCGCCCCTCGTGCTCCCGCGTGAAGCGGGGGAGTGCGCGGTCGCTGGTCCGGGTGCGGGCCCGCTTCGCGGCGCGCTTGATCTCGGCGCGGAGCGACTTCTCGGTCGCTGTCTCGTGCATGCGCCTGACGTCGAGCCGGTTGTAGGAGCGCATGAGCAGCGGCTGGGTGGACAGGAACTGCACCTCGGCCCGGTACGCCGCCACGCAGGACCGCACGGCGTCCGCGCAGTGGTCCTCTCGGGCGTTGTTCTCCCGCCCGGCGACCCAGATGCTCGCGACGAGCCGGCGCAGGTCCCACTCCCAGGCGCCGGGGTGCGCCTCGTCGAAGTCGTTCAGGTCGATGACGAGCTCGCCCTCGGAGGACGCGTAGAAGCCGAAGTTGCCCAGGTGGGCGTCGCCGCAGATCACCGGGGTGATGCCGGTCGCCGGAAGCCGGGCGACGTCGGCGGCCATCACGATCGCCGTGCCGCGCAGGAACCCGTACGGCGAGGCGATCATGCGCCCGACGCGGACGGGGATCAGCTCAGCGAGCCGACCCTGGTGCGACTGCTGGATGAGGGTGACCGCGCTCGGGCGGTCCGACGGCGGGCTCCACTCGCCGAGCGAGCGCCGGGGAACCTTCTGGCGGAGGTCCTTGCCGATCGCGAACCGCTCCCGGCGTGACGCGGGCTTCCGCCTCAGCGAGGCGAACGCCTCGGTCTCCGCGGTCTCCAGCACCGTGTGGGCTCGCGGTCTCGTCGTCACGCTGTCCGCCTCCGCTCGCCGACCGGGTCTCGTTCTACCAGAGGGGCTGATGCGCTGCCCGGCGCGTGCGGCCGTCGCCGAGGTCGGCCGGTACGCTGATCCGGCATCGCGCACGCTCGCTGGGGCGTGCGCGGAGCGCCTGTAGCTCAGGGGATAGAGCACCGCTCTCCTAAAGCGGGTGTCGGCAGTTCGAATCTGCCCAGGCGCACAGAAGTGTTGTCGCAGGTCAGGGGCTGGATAGACGCCCTGGCCGCCGTGGGGTCGGTGTCCGACTTGTCGGGCATTGGTCAGCGTGTGGTCAGCGACTTGTCT
>JAUZVJ010000077.1:0-10415 GCA_031844515.1 Actinotalea sp. AC32
CCGGTCGGGACCCCGGCGTGGCCGGGCTGCGGCGACGTCGACACGGGACCTCCCTCGGCGCGGGTCCGGACGGGGGCAGGGGTCGTCGACCCCTGCCGCCAACGTAGACCCGCCGTGCCGCGGCCGCCCGCGGGTCCCCGCCGGACGAAGGTCCCCCGACCTCCCACGTGACCGCCGTCACCATGGTTCGACCACGGCCGCACCTGGGCCGCTCACCGTGGAAGGACCCTCCATGAACCTGCTCGACCGACGTCGCACGGTGGCGCCGTCCGGGTACAACCGGTGGCTCGTGCCCCCCGCCGCGCTCGCCGTCCACCTGTCCATCGGGCAGGTCTACGCGTTCTCCGTCATCAAGGAGCCGCTCATCGAGCGCTTCTTCCCGGAGACGGGCGTCGGCACGCCGATCGCCGTCATCTTCTCGATCGCGATCGTCATGCTCGGCCTGTCCGCCGCGTTCGGCGGGGTGTGGATGGAGCGCAACGGGCCCCGCAAGGCCATGGTGCTGTCCGCGACCTTCTGGGTCACGGGCTTCCTGGTCGCGGCGCTCGGCGTCCACCTCGGCCACCTGTGGCTCGTCTACCTCGGCTACGGCGTGATCGGCGGCATGGGCCTCGGCATCGGCTACATCTCGCCCGTGTCGACGCTCATCAAGTGGTTCCCGGACCGCCCCGGCCTCGCGACCGGCCTGGCGATCATGGGCTTCGGCGGCGGGGCGCTCGTCGCCGCGCCCCTGACGCAGTGGCTGCTCGGCCGCTACGCGACCGAGCCCGTCGACGCGCTCGTGCCGACGCTCCTGACGCTCGCCGCGATCTACGCGGTCCTCATGGCCGCGGGCGCCGCCGTGATCCGGCTCCCCGCACCCGGGTGGGCGCCCGCGGGCTGGACGCCGTCGGTCAAGAAGGGCGCGATGCAGACGCACGCCGACGTCCGGGTCCGCAACGCCGTCCGGACGCCGCAGTTCTACCTGCTCTGGATCGTGCTCTTCGTCAACGTGACGGCCGGCATCGGCATCCTCGAGGACGCCAAGCCGATGATCCTCGACTTCTTCCCCGACACCGTCACCGAGGCGTCGGCCACGGGCTTCGTCGGGCTCCTGGCGCTCGCGAACATGAGCGGCCGCCTGGGCTGGTCGAGCCTGTCCGACAAGATCGGCCGCAAGAACACGTACGTCATGTACCTCGGGGTCGGCGCCGCGCTCTACACGGTGCTCGCGCTCGCGGGCAGCACCGCGACCGCGCTGTTCGTCACCGTCGCGTTCTTCATCGTGACCTTCTACGGCGGCGGCTTCGCGACCGTCCCCGCCTACCTCAAGGACCTGTTCGGCAAGCTCGAGGTCGGCGCCATCCACGGCCGCCTGCTGACGGCGTGGTCCGCGGCCGGCGTCGCCGGGCCGGTCATCGTCAACTCGATCGTCGACAGCCGGCGCGAGGCCGGCCTCGAGGGCGCCGACCTGTACATCCCGTCGATGACGGTCATGGCGTGCCTGCTCGTCGTCGGCTTCGTCGCCAACCTGCTCGTGCGCCCGGTCAGCGACCGCCACCACGAGCCCGTCCCCACGACCACGACGCCCGAGCGCGAGCTCGTCGGCGCCGCGAAGGAGGCCTGACATGGCTGCAGTGACGACCCCCGCGACGGCGGCTCCCGCCGCGGACGCGACGACCGAGGCCGCGCCCGCGGCCGACGCCGCCGGAGGCGCGACTGCGCTCCGGGCGGGCGCCCTGGCGCTGTGGGGCGTCGTCGGCACCCTCCTCGGCTACGGGATCCTGCAGACGGCGATCAAGGCGTCGGCGCTCTTCTCGTGACGACCGCGACGGCGGCGGCGGCAGGAATGCCGCCGCCGCCCTCGTCGTTGACGGGCACCGTGAGCACCTCGACGTCCACCACGACCACCACAGACGCGAACAGGGCCGCCACCGCGCCCGGGACCGGCGGCGCGACCGGCAGCCCGACGACGGACGGGAGCGCCGTCCCCGCGCTGTTCCGTCCGCTCGCGCTGCGCGGCCTGACCCTGCGCAACCGCGTGTGGCTCGCACCCATGTGCCAGTACTCCGCGGTCGACGGCGTCCCGGGCGACTGGCACCTCGTCCACCTCGCGGCGCGTGCGCACGGCGGGTTCGGGCTCCTGCTCACCGAGGCCACGGCGGTCGTGCCCGAGGGCCGGATCACACCGCAGGACACGGGCCTGTGGTCCGACGAGCAGGAGCGGGCGTGGGCTCGCGTCGTCGACGTCGTGCACGCCGCGGGTGCTCCCGTCGCGGTGCAGCTCGCGCACGCGGGGCGCAAGGCCTCGACCTACCGGCCGTGGGACGCCCGCCGCGGGACGGTCCCGCCCGAGGACGGCGGCTGGCCGACCGTCGCGCCGTCTGCCGTCGCCTTCGAGGGCTACGCCGAGCCGACCGAGATGACGACGGAGCAGGTGCAGGACGTCGTCCGGGCGTTCGCCGACGCGGCCGCGCGCGCCGACCGCGCGGGCTTCGACGCCGTCGAGGTCCACGCCGCGCACGGCTACCTGCTGCACCAGTTCCTCTCGCCGCTGTCGAACCACCGGGCCGACTCGTACGGCGGGACCCCCGAGAACAGGGCGCGCCTCCTGCACGAGGTCGTCGCGGCGGTCCGTGCTGCCTGGCCCGACGACAGGCCCGTGCTCGTGCGCGTCTCCGCGACCGACTGGGTCGCGGGCGGCCTCACGCCCGACGACGTCGCCGCGGCGCTGGCGTCGCTCGACGGCGTGGACCTGGTCGACGTGTCGAGCGGTGGTCTCGTCCCCGCGACGATCCCCGTCGGCACCGGCTACCAGGTCCCGCTGGCCAGGCACGTGGGCGAGGCGACCGGGCTGCCCGTGTCCGCCGTGGGTCTGCTCACGGACGCCGCCGAGGCCGAGGCCGTGCTCGTCGCGGGCGACGCGGACGCCGTCATGGTGGGCCGCGCCGCGCTGCGGGACCCCATGTGGCCGCTCCGCGCGGCGCACGAGCTCGGCGTCCCCGTCGCGCCCGACGGTCCCGCGCCGTGGCCCGCGCAGTACCTGCGGGGGACGTTCGCGGGCTGAGCACCGCGGTCGTCGGCGGCCTCGTCGTCGTCGTCCGACCGCGGTCTCCCCGCCGTGTCAGGGGAGGGCCGCGACGGCCGCGAGCTCGCGGTCGAGCGCGCGCAGGAGCACGTCGAGCTCGGGGACCACGTCGGGGTCGGTGATCGCGACGACCGTGAGCCGCCCGGCGTACGACAGCGCGGCGAACGCGACGCCGACGTTCCCGGCCGTCACGGTCAGCGGCAGCAGGCCCTCGACGCGCGCGCCCGCGAGGTGCAGCACGTCCGTCGGGCCGACGAGGTTCGTCAGGAACGTGTTCACGAGGCGCTGCCGGTCGACGACCGCCCGGAACGCACCCACGGCGGCGAGCGCGCGGAAGGCGGGGCCGACGACGGCGGCCGACGCGCCGCGGCCCGCTCGCCGGCCCGCGCGCGTCGTCCCCGCGACGGCCGCCAGCCGCTCCTGCGTCGACCCGTGCACCGGCGCCGCGACCGGGATGACGCCCACCTGGTTGCCGAGCGCGTCGCCGTCGGCCGCGGGACGACCCGACACCGGCACCGAGACGACGAGGCGCTCGACGTCCTCGCCCCGCGCGGCGAGGACGGCGCGCATCGCGCCCGTGGCGGCGACGACGAGCGCGTCGTTGACGCTCGCACCGTGCCGGCGCGTCGCCGAGCGCAGGGGAGCGAGGTCGGCCTCCACCGACCCGGCACGTCGTCGTGGGCCGGTCGGCGCGCACAGCGAGCACCGCGGCGCGCGTCCCGTCCGCCGGCCGAGCTCGCCGCGCGCGTCGCGCCAGCGGCCGACGGTGCGCCGGGCGTCGCGGAGCGCGCCGCCGCGCTCGCGCCAGACGTCGAGGAGCAGGTCGAGCGTGCTCGGAGCCGCCGACGCGTCGGGGGACGGCACCCGGTCGGTGCGGCCACGGGCCGCGCCCTCGTCGACGAGCCCGCGCAGCACCGCGAGACCGCTCACGCCGTCCGCGAGCACGTGGTGGACGACCACGACGACGCCGACCGCCCGGCCGTCGTCGGCGACCACCACCGCACGCCAGGGCGGCCGGCGCAGGTCGAGCGGCCGGACGACGGCGTCGGTCGTGACGTCCACGAGGCGACGTCCCGCGAGCTCGACCACGGGGACCGCCGGCACCCGGTCGGCGTCGACCCAGTACGGCCGGCCGAGCCCGGGCGGCGGGTCGACGAGGCGCTGCCGCAGCCGCGGGACGCGGTGCAGCCGCTCGGCGACGAGCGCCGCGGTGGTCGCGGGGTCGGCGCCCGGGCCGAGCGTGAGCAGCGCGCCGACGTTCATCGGCACGGGCCCGACGTCGGTCGCGATCTGCACCAGGTCGCCGGGCGAGACCCGCTCGGGGACGGCTCTGCGCCTCACCCCACCGACGCTAGGCCGGACGGCCCCCACCGGCCACGGACGAGGGTCCCGCCCTGGAGCGCGCGCCCGCACTCGCCCCCTCACGTGCGCCGACTCCCCGTCGAGATCAGGGTTCGTGTCGGCGTGTCCCGTGACACGCCGACACGAAGCCGTATCTCGACGGCTCGGTGGGCCTGGCGTCAGCGGAGGGCGGTGACCGTGTGGTCGTCGCGCTGCGCGGTCGTCGGGGCAGCACCCGCGCGCGCGGCGTGCTCGACGGCGGCCGCGACCCGCGTCGTGACCTCCGGGTTGAAGACGCTCGGGATGATGTACGTCGCGTTGAGCTCGTCAGGCGTGACGACGTCGGCGAGCGCCTGGGCAGCCGCGAGCAGCAGCTCGAGCGTCACGCGGTGCGACTGCGCGTCGAGGAGCCCCCGGAAGACGCCCGGGAACGCGAGCACGTTGTTGATCTGGTTCGCGAAGTCCGACCGGCCGGTCCCGACGATCGCCGCGTGCTCCGCCGCGTCGTCCGGGTCCACCTCGGGGCGCGGGTTCGCCATCGCGAACACGATCGAGCCGGGCGCCATCGTCGCGATGTCGTCGCCGGTCAGGATGTCGGGGGCCGAGAGGCCGATGAAGACGTCGGCCCCGGCGAGCGCGTCCCGCAGGGTCCCGGTGACGCGGCGCGGGTTCGTCGCCCCGGCCGTCCACACGAGCGACGGGTCCAGGCCCGGCCGGTCGGCGTGGACGACGCCGGCGATGTCGCACACGACGACGTCGTGCGCGCCCGCCGCGAGCAGCAGCTTGAGCACGGCCGTGCCCGCCGCTCCCGCACCGGACATGACGATCCGCACGTCCTCCATCCGCTTCCCGACGACCTTGAGCGCGTTGGTCAGGGCGGCCAGCGCGACGATCGCGGTGCCGTGCTGGTCGTCGTGGAACACCGGGATGTCGAGCCGTTCCCGAAGGCGGCGCTCGACCTCGAAGCACCGCGGCGCCGAGATGTCCTCGAGGTTGATCCCGGCGAACGCGGGCGCGATCGCGACGACCGTGTCGACGATGCGGTCCACGTCGGTCGTGTCGAGCGCGATCGGGAACGCGTCGATGCCCGCGAACCGCTTGAACAGGACGGCCTTGCCCTCCATCACGGGCAGCGCCGCGAGCGGTCCGATGTCGCCCAGGCCCAGCACGGCCGTGCCGTCGGTGACGACGGCGATCGTGTTGCGCTTGATCGTGAGGTTCCTCGCGTCCTCGGGCCGCGCCGCGATCGCCTCGCACACGCGGGCGACGCCGGGCGTGTACGCCATCGACAGGTCGTCGCGGTTCCGCAGCGGGACCTTCGACTCGATCGAGAGCTTGCCGCCGAGGTGCAGCAGGAACGTCCGGTCGCTCACGCGCTCGACGTCGACGCCCGTGAGCTCGCGCAGCGTCGCGACGATGTCCGCGGCGTGGTCCTCGCCGCGCGTCGCGCACGTGACGTCGACGCCGATCCGCTCGTGCTCGGACCGCGTGATGTCGAGCGCGGTCACGATGCCGCCAGCGCTCTCGATCGCCGTCGTCAGCTCGCTGATGGCGGTGGGCCGCGCGCGCACCTGCAGGCGCACGGTGATGGACGACGAGACACTCGGCGCTGAGCTCATGGCCGTCATTGTGCCGGTCCGTCCGGTGCGCGGGCCCTAGCCTGACGCCGTGCCCGACCCCGTGCCCGACCCCGTGCCCGACCTCGTGCCCCCTCGACCCGCCGGTCCGCCGGTCGCCCCGCACGCCGGACCGCACCCGCTCCGGGCGCTCGCGACGCTGGACGGCGTCGCGGCGGCCGTCGACGACGCGCGTCGCGCGTGCGAGGAGCTCCGGTGGCACCGGGCCCTGCGGCGGCAGTGGCCGGTCGCGCGGACCGAGGCGGGGGTCCGGGCCGCGCACGCGTCGGCCGCGGTGGACGGCGTGCGGGTCCCGCTCGGCGACGTGCGCGACGTCGCCCGCGGCGCCGCGGTGGCCCCGACGGGACCGGCGGGCGACACGCTGCTCGGTGCGCTGAGGGCGCAGGCCGAGGTCGAGCGGCTCATGGTCGCGCCGGGCGCGACCCAGGGTCGCGGGCTGCCGTTCGCCCAGCTCCTCGCGCGGGTCCACCTCGCCGCGGTCGGCGCCCCGGCGCGCGACGACGCAGCAGGTGGCGCCGTCGGCCGACCCCGCGGCGACGGCGACGTCCCGGGCGACCTGCACGGCCTCGGGCCGGCCCCCGACGCGGTCGAGGTCGCCGGGCGCCTGCGCGTCCTGGCCGAGGTCGTCGACGCCCCGCCGGCCGCCGCCGTCCCCGCGCTCGTCGTCGCGGCCGTCGCGCACGGCGAGCTGCTCGCGCTGCGCCCGTTCGCGCACGGCAACGGCGTCGTCGCGCGCGCGGTGTTCCGGCACCTGCTCACGGCGGGCGGGGTCGACCCCGTGGGGGTCGTCGTGCCGGACGTGCGGTGGGCGCAGGAGCCGCTCCTGTACGTCTCGACCGCGGCACGGTTCGCGACGGGCACGCCCGACGGCGTCGCGGCGTGGCTCGCGTACTGCGCGTCCTCGGTGCGGACGGGCGCGGACGAGGGACGTCGCGTCGCGGACGCGGTCCTCGCGGGGCGGCTCACCGACGGCTGACGACGCCGGATCCGCACGTCCGGACGCAGAACGACGGCGACGTCCCGGAGGACGCCGCCGTCGACAGCACGGGCGGACGAGGTATCAGGCGCTGCAGATACTGCCGCAACGGGACGAGCCCGGTCAGCAGGTCCTCTCGGGGACTGGTCGCGCGTGGGTTCTCGCCGCCCGCTGTGCTGTTGTGCTTCCTTTCTACGCCTCTCCGGCCCGTCAGGGAAGGGCCCTTGGCCTCTCGACGGCTCGCTCGTGCTGGGCTCGCTCAGGACCGGAAGATCAGGTCCGCATGCCGGGACGCTCGCGCCGGACGAGGAGCGCGACGGCCACGACGACGGCGGCGACGACGACGGCCGTGGGGACGGTCCGGCGGGCCGGCGGGAGGTGGGGTCGCAGCGCGACGGGCCGTCGGAAGGCGAGGACCTCCCAGCCCCGCTCGGCCGCGACCCGTCGCAGCGCGCGGTCGGGGTTGACGACCGCCGCGTGCCCGACCGTGCCGAGCATGGGCACGTCGGTGACCGAGTCCGAGTACGCGTACGAGGTGGCGAGGTCGTAGCCGCGGCGGCGCGCGAGGTCGAGCACCGCCTCGGCCTTGGCGGGCCCGTACGCGTAGTGCGCGATGCGGCCCGTGTAGCGCCCGTCGACGACCTCGAGGCGCGTCGCGACGACGTCCTCCGCGCCGAGCATCTGCGCGATCGGACGGACGACGTCCGAGCCGGAGGCGGACACGACGACGACGTCGCGTCCCGCGGACCGGTGCATCCGGATGAGCTCGAGGGCCTCGGCGTAGACGGTCGGCTCGATCGACTCGCGCACCGTCTCGGCGACGATCGCGGCGACCTTGTCGACCTCCCAGCCGGCCACCATCGCGGAGAGCGTGCGTCGCAGGCGCTCGGTCTGCTGCTCGTCGGCGCGGCCGAGCAGGAACGCGACCTGGGCGTAGGCGCTGCGCAGGACGGCGCGCCGGGTGAGCAGTCCACCCGTGCGGAACGGGCGCGAGAACGCCGTCGACGACGACGTCGCGATGATCGTCTTGTCGAGGTCGAAGAATGCCGCGCTCGTGCCGCCCACCGCCGTCCCTCCGTCGTGGTGGCAGGCTCCGCGCTCGGGCGCGGGGCCAGCCCGAGGGTAGCCAGCGACGCGCGTCGGTGCGGAGGTCCTGCACATCTGTGCAGCGTGTGCTCAGGGCGGGGCGTCGTCGCCGGTCCACAGGCCCGGGGGGTCGGTCACGCGGACCTCTCCGCGGCGCGGGATCGTCGCACCGTCCCGCCGGCCGTCCCGGCTCGCGGGCGCACGACCCGAGGAGGACGAGTGACGGCTCACGTGATCGCCGTCGTGGGTGCCGCCGGTGGCGTCGGCACCTCGACGCTGGCGGCGCTCGTCGCACGGCGTCGCGCGCGGACGGACCGCGCCCCGTGCGTGCTCGTCGACCTCGCGTCCGCGGGCGGGACCCTGGACGTGCTGCTCGGCGTCGAGGAGGTGCCCGGTGCGAGGTGGTCGCACCTGCACCGGGCGCGGGGCTCGGTCGCGCCCGACGACCTCGACGACCGGCTCGTGCCCTGGGAGGGCGTCGAGGTCCTGAGCGGTGACCGCACCGAGGCCGGCCGAGCGTCGCCGGACGTGGTCGGCTCGGTCCTCGGCGCGCTCGTCCGACGCGGCGGGACGGTCGTGCTCGACGTGCCCTCGGCCGTCGTCGGCACCGACCGGTGGGACGCCGTGACCGGCGCGGTGGGCTGCGTGCTCCTCGCGACCGGCCAGGACGTCCTCGGGGTCGCCGCCGCGGCCGACGTGCGCCCACGTCTGCCTGGTGCGGACGTGCGGCTGCTCCTGCGGGGGCGACGCGGCGCGCAGGTCGCGCCCGCCGAGGCGGCGCACGTGCTGGACGCGCAGCTCGTCGCCGTCGTGCCGACCGACCGCTCGCTGCCCGGCGCCGTGGACCGCGGCCTGGGGCCTCGGACGCCGGCACGCGGTCGTCTCGCCCGCGCCGTCGCGCGCGTCGAGGAGCGCACGCGCCCGGGCCGCGGCCGGACGCGGCGCGTCGCGCCGTGGGAGCCGGTCCGTGGCTGAGGCGCCCGACCGCGCGCTCGTCGGCCGCGTGCGCGACGTCATCGTCCGCGAGGGTCGCGGTGCGGACCCGGCCGCCGTGCGGGACGTGCTCCGCGAGGTCGCGGGTGTGCTGGGCACGGCGGACGCGGACGCACTGAGCCGTGCCGTCGCCGCGGAGCTCGGGGGCGCCGGGCCGCTCCAGCCGCTCGTCGACGCGGACGGCGTCACGGACGTGCTCGTCGAGGGCGGTCGCGCCTGGGTCGACCGCGGTCACGGCCTCGAGCGCGCTGGGGTCGACCTCGGCGGGCCCGGCGCGGTGCGCGCCCTCGCGGTGCGGCTCGCGGCCGCCGCCGGGCAGCGCCTCGACGACGCGGCTCCGGTGGCCGACGGCCGCCTGCCGGACGGCACGCGGCTGCACGCCGTCCTGCCCCCGGTCGCCGACGGCGGGCCGCTCATCAGCCTGCGCGTCCACCGCCCGGTGCCGTGGACGCTCGAGGAGCTCGTGACGGCAGGGGCGGTGCCCGTCGCCCTCGCCGACCTGCTCGCGGGTCTGGTGGCGCGCCGCGCCAACGTGCTCGTCTCGGGTGCGACCGGGACGGGCAAGACGACGCTCGTCGGCGCGCTGCTGTCCCTCGTCCCGCCCGACGAGCGGATCGTGTGCGTCGAGGAGGCGGGCGAGCTCGCGCCGCGCCACCCCCACCTCGTGCGGCTGCTCGCCCGCCGCGCGAACGTCGAGGGCGCCGGGGCGGTCGACCTCGCGGACCTGGTCCGCCACGCGCTGCGGATGCGGCCCGACCGGATCGTCCTGGGCGAGTGCCGCGGCCCGGAGGTGCGCGAGGTCCTCACGGCGCTCAACACCGGCCACGACGGCGGGTGGGCGACCGTGCACGCCAACGCGGCGACCGACGTCCCCGCGCGGCTCGAGGCGCTCGGCGCGCTCGCCGGCATGAGCCCGCGTGCGGTCACGGCCCAGGCCGCGACGGCGCTGGACGCCGTGGTCCACCTCGCCCGGACCCGCGGGCGGCGGCACGTCGCGCAGGTGGGGCGCGTGCGGCGGGACGACGACGTCCTGCGCGTCGAGGAGGTCGCCGCGTGGTCGCCCGACGGTCCGCTGCGGACGGGGGCGTCGTGGCCGTGCTTCGTCGACCGGTGGTCGGCATGAGCAGCCGGGCGCAGCGGCTCGGGGGCCGGTGGCCACCGGCCGGGGCGGGCACGCAGCAGGCGGCGGCCGGGTACCTCGCTGCGCTCGGACGTGGCCGGTCCGGCGGTCCGGGCCGTGTCGAGCGGGTCCGTCGCCCTACCCGGGCGGACCGGGCCCCCGGGGCCGCACGCGATCGCCGACGGCGGGTGCCCG
>JAUZVJ010000078.1:0-10310 GCA_031844515.1 Actinotalea sp. AC32
GCGCCCCGCGACGCCGCGGGCACCCGGGCCGGTGCCCGGGGTGGCGCCGGGCGGCGCCGGGAGCGCGCCGTGCGCTCGCCGGTACCCTTGCGCGGTGACCCTGCACCTCTTCGACACCGCTTCCCGGACCACGCGGGAGCTCGTCCCGCTGCGCCCCGGACAGGTCTCGATGTACGTGTGCGGCGCCACCGTCCAGTCCTCCCCGCACATCGGGCACATGCGCACCGCCGTCGCGTTCGACGTCCTGGTCCGGTGGCTGCGTCGCAGCGGCCTCGCGGTCACGCTCATCCGCAACGTCACCGACGTCGACGACAAGATCCTGGCCAAGGCCGCCGAGGCGGGGGTCCCGTGGTGGGCGTGGGCCCAGCGGCACGAGCGCGAGTTCGCCGCGGCGCACGACGCGCTGGGCGTGCTGCCACCCACCTACGAGCCGCGCGCGACGGGGCACGTGACTGAGATGGTCGAGCTCATGGAGCGTCTCGTCGAGCGCGGCCACGCGTACGTGTCGGGGCCCGGCGACGTCTGGTTCGACGTGCGCTCGTTCCCCGGGTACGGCGCGCTCACCAACCAGCGGCCCGAGGACGTCGGCGCGTCGCCCGACGAGGCCGGCGCCGCGGACGGGACCGGTGCGGGGGGCAAGCGCGACCCGCGGGACTTCGCGCTGTGGAAGGGCGTCAAGCCTGCCGACCCGCAGGACGCGTCGTGGCCCACGCCCTTCGGCCGCGGTCGCCCGGGCTGGCACCTCGAGTGCTCGGCGATGGCGCGTCGCTACCTCGGTGCCGAGTTCGACATCCACGGCGGGGGGATCGACCTGCGCTTCCCGCACCACGAGAACGAGCAGGCGCAGTCGCGCGCCGCGGGCGACGGGTTCGCCCGCACGTGGGTGCACAGCGCCTGGGTCACGCAGGGCGGGGCGAAGATGAGCAAGTCGCTCGGCAACTCGCTCCTCGTGGGGACCCTGCTCGAGCAGGTGCGGCCCGTCGTCCTGCGCTACGCGCTCGCCTCCGTGCACTACCGGTCGATGCTCGAGTGGTCGCCCGAGACGGTGCACGACGCCGAGGCGACGTGGGACCGGCTCGCGGGCTTCGTGCGCCGCGCGCACGAGCGGGTCGGCACGCCCGACGACGACGAGGTCGCGACCGCGGACCTGCCTGCGGCCTTCGCCGCCGCGCTCGACGACGACCTCAACGTCTCGGCGGCGCTCGCCGTCGTGCACGAGCACCTGCGCGCGGGCAACACGGCTCTCGCCGACGGCGACCGGGCCGACGCCCGGACGGCCCTCGTCGCGGTCCGGGCGATGCTCGACGTGCTCGGGCTCGACCCGGCGCGCTGGGAGACCGGCGAGGGCGGCTCGCGCGCCTCGGCGGCGCTCGACGCGCTCGTCCGCGCGGAGCTCGACGTCAGGGCGCGAGCACGCGCCGAGAAGGACTGGACCACCGCCGACGCCGTCCGGGACCGCCTCGCGGCCGCGGGTGTCGTCGTCGAGGACGCACCGACGGGCGCTCGCTGGGCGCTCGCACCCGAGCAGGAGGACTGATGGCCGGCAACTCGCAGCGGCGCGGGGCGACCCGCAAGCCCGGCAGCAAGAAGGGCGCCACCATCGGCACGGGGGGCAAGAACCGCCGCTCCCTCGAGGGGAAGGGCCCGACCCCCAAGGCCGAGGACCGGCCGTACCACGTGGCAGCCAAGCGCAAGGCCGTCCAGGAGCGGCTCGAGGCCGCGCAGCAGCGCCGCAAGCCCGTCGCGGGCTCGGGCGGTGGCACGAGGAGCACGCCCAAGGCGGCCCGCGCACGGCGCGACGCCGGCGGGCCGGAGATCGTCTCGGGCCGCAACTCCGTGCTCGAGGCGCTGCGGGCCGGCGTCCCGAGCGAGGGGCTGTGGACGGCGCACCGCATGGAGGGCGACGAGCGGACGCGCGAGATCCTCAAGATCGCGTCCGACCGCGGGCTGCCGATCCTCGAGGTCACGAAGCCCGAGCTCGACCGCATCACCGACGGGATCGTCCACCAGGGCGTCGCGATGCAGGTGCCCGCCTACCGGTACGTCGACGTCGACCGCATCCTCGCGCGCGCCGAGCGCGCGGGCGAGCCGCCGCTCGTCGTGGCGCTCGACGGCGTGACCGACCCGCGCAACCTCGGCGCCGTGCTCCGCTCGGCGGGTGCCTTCGGGGCGCACGGCGTCGTCGTGCCCGAGCGGCGCGCCGCCGGCGTGACGGCTGCGGCGTGGAAGGTGTCCGCGGGCGCGGCCGCCCGGGTGCCCGTGGCGCGCGTGACGAACCTCGTCCGGACCCTCGAGGAGCTGCGCCGTGCCGGCTGCTTCGTCGTGGGCCTCGACGCGGGCGGCACGACCGCGATCGGCGACCTGCACGTCGCGACGGATCCCGTCGTGCTCGTCGTCGGGTCCGAGGGCAAGGGGCTCGGCCGCCTCGTGCGCGAGACGTGCGACGTCGTCGCGGGCATCCCGATCGGCTCGGCCGTCGAGTCGCTCAACGCGGGCGTGGCCGCGGGCATCAGCCTCTACGAGGTCGCCCGGCTCCGGCAGCAGCGCGCCGTGTCGTCCTGACCCGCCGCGTCGTCCGTACCCGTCGCGTCGTCCTGACGAACAGCGCGTAGCGGGGTCTCAGGGACCCGTGATGCGCGGGAGCGTGCCCGTCTCGATGCCCAGGATCGCCTTCTCGTCCGGGCGCGAACGGAGCACGTTCTCGACGTAGCTCGCGACCGCCTCGCCCATCGGGACGTCACGACCCTGCTCGCTCGAGATGTACCACCGGTGGTCGAGCAGCTCGTGGAACATCTGGGCGGGCTCGAGCTTGCCCCGCATGTCGCGGGGGACCGCGCGGACGGCGGGCTCGAAGACCGTGGTCAGCCAGTCGTGCGCGACGAACTCCTCGTCCTCGCCCTGCCGGTCGGTCGCGGCGCGGTAGGCGTCGAGGTCGTTGAGCAGCCGGCGGGCCTGGTTCTCCTGGACGTCCAGGCCCGTGAGCCGCATGAGGCGCCGCGAGTGGTGGCCGGCGTCGACGACCTTCGGCTGGATGCGGACGGTCGTCCCGTCGACGTCCGTCGTGATGTCGAGCTCGCCGACGTCGAAGCCGAGGCGGTTCAGCTGCTCGATGCGCGCCGCGACGCGCCACCGCTCGCCGGTCTCGAACTGCTCGGCGCCCGTGAGGGTGTCCCACAGCTCGGTGTAGCGCTCGACGAGCGCGCCGCCGATCGCGACGGTGTCCGTGTCGCTCTCGAGCAGCTCGCCGGCCTCGAGGTCCATGAGCTCGCCGATGATGTTCACGCGCGCGACCTCGAGGTCGTACGCGCGCTGACCGTCGGAGAGGCGCTCGTGCAGGTCGCCCGTCTCGGCGTCCACGAGGTAGGCGGCGAAGGTCTCGGCGTCGCGACGGAAGAGCGTGTTGGACAGCGACACGTCGCCCCAGTAGAAGCCCGTGAGGTGCAGGCGGACCATGAGGACCGCGAGCGCGTCGATGAGGCGCGTGATCGTGTCGGGCTGGAGCGTCTGGCTGAAGAGCGCGCGGTACGGCAGCGAGAACTGCAGGTGCTTGGTGACGAGCACCGCCTCCAGCCGCTCGCCGTCGGGCGCCCGGCGACCCGTGATGACGCCGACGGGCTCGACGCTGGGCACGCCGAGGCGGTTGAGCGCGCGCAGCAGCTCGTACTCGCGGTAGGCGACCGTCTCGCCGATCTCCTTGACCGCGATGACGCGACCGGACAGCCGGACGAAGCGCACGACGTGGCGCGAGATGCCGCGGGGGAGGGCGGCGAGCACGTCGTCGGGCCACTCCTCGAGCGGGATGTGCCACGGGAGGTCGAGCAGGGCAGGGTCCGGCGCGGCGGCGGTGATCTGGAGGGACTGCGGCACGGTGGTCCTCGCGTGGTGTCGACGGGCTGACGCCCCCAGGATGACGCAGGGGCGGGACGGCCGGAGCCGTCCCGCCCCTGTGCGGGTGTCGCGGTGGTGTCAGACCTCGATGCGCTGACCGTTCGCGGCCGAGAACACGTGGCGCTCGCCGGGACGGATGGCGACCCAGATGGTGTCGCCCTTCATCGGGACCTGACGCGGGTCGACGCGCACGATGACCTGCGCGTCGCCGGCGCCCGAGTGGATCTCGCGCGCCGCGGCGCCCGCGCCCACGAGCTCGCCGTAGACGAACGCGTCCGAGCCGAGCTCCTCGACGAGGACGACCTTGACCGGGATCGCGCCCTCCTGCGCCTGGCTCACGACGTCGAGCGACTCGGGACGGAAGCCGATCGTGATGTGGCCCTTGTCCTCCGGGCGGATCGCCCCGACGACGCTGCGCTCGAGCGGGATGCGCGTCTGGCCGAGCTGGGCGGCGCCGTCGGCCACCTGGAACGACCCGATGTTCATCGCGGGCGAGCCGATGAAGCCGGCCACGAAGACGTTCGCCGGGCGGTCGTACATCTCGCGCGGCGTGCCGACCTGCTGGAGGAGACCGTCCTTGAGCACCGCGATGCGGTCGCCCATGGTGAGGGCCTCGGTCTGGTCGTGCGTGACGTAGACCGTCGTGACGCCGAGGCGGCGCTGCAGCGACGCGATCTGCGTGCGCGTCTGGACGCGGAGCTTGGCGTCGAGGTTCGACAGCGGCTCGTCCATGAGGAAGACCTGCGGCTGACGCACGATCGCGCGACCCATGGCGACGCGCTGGCGCTGACCACCGGACAGGGCCTTCGGCTTGCGGTCGAGGTACTCGGTGAGGTCGAGGATCTTGGCGGCCTCCTCGACGCGCTTGCGGATGTCCGCCTTCGGCGTGCCCGCGATCTTGAGCGCGAAGCCCATGTTGTCGGCGACCGACATGTGCGGGTACAGCGCGTAGTTCTGGAACACCATCGCGATGTCCCGGTCCTTCGGCTGGACGTCGGTGACGTCGCGGTCGCCGATGAGGATGCGACCCGAGTTGACGTCCTCGAGGCCGGCCAGCATGCGCAGCGACGTGGACTTGCCGCAGCCCGAGGGGCCGACGAGGACGAGGAACTCGCCGTCCTCGATGTGGAGGTTGAGCGCGTCGACTGCGGGGCGCTCCGTGCCCGGGTACACCCGGCTCGCGTGGTCGTACGTGACCGTGGCCATGACAGGTCCTTCCCTTCACCGGCAGGTACGTGCCGGACGATCCGTCGTGAAGAGCGTCGGTTCGGGGTCGACCGCGACCCCCACGCCGTGCTGGTCGACCGTGACCCAGCCGCCGGCGTGTGACGTGCGCCATGATGCCACAGGCGTCGACGGGCCCACGACGTCCTTCTCGGGGACCGGGACCCGAGGGGGACCTGCGACGAGCCGGTGGGGACCGCGGCCCGAGCCGGCTCAGGGCCGCGCGGCCGCCTCCTCGGCCTCGAGCTGCGCCGCACGGGCCTCGCGCTCGCTCGCCTCGGCCTCGCAGTCGTCCGCGAAGCGCGCGACGTCGTCGCCCACGCGCCGCAGGTCCGCCACGACCGTGTCGAGCTCCTCGGCGTACCGGTCGGCGTACGGGCCGCGCCAGAGGTCGGGGGACGGGAGCGGGTACTCCCGGCGGATCTGCCGGACCTGGTCGTCCAGGCCGTGGCCCTGGGTGCGCAGGGTCCGGGCGGTGAGCCGCAGCCGGTGGGCCTGCTCGCGCAGCGTCGCTGGGTCGCTCATGGTCCGTGATGCTAGGGCTCGCGCGACCGCAGCCGGTCGGCCAGGGACATGAGGAGGTCGGCGACGGCGTCCGGGTCGGCCACGCGGAACCGCGCCTTGGTCGAGCCGGGTCCGACGCGCACGGTGAGGTCGTCGGGGCGCAGGGTCGCGAACGCGCGCTCGTCGGTCACGTCGTCACCCGCGTACAGCAGCGTGTCGACGTCGAGCTCGCGCCGCAGGTCCGCGAGCGCGTCACCCTTCGTGACGTGCAGGACCGACAGCTCGACGACGTCCTTGCCCTGCATCGCGTCGACGCCCTCGCGGCGGCCGAGGTCCAGTGCGACGTCGGTGAGCCGGGCGGCGTCGTCGCTCGTCGCCGTGCGGGTGTGCAGGACGACGGACGCGGGCTTGTGCTCGACGCGCGCCGACGTGCCCTCGACGGCCGCGTCGAGCGCGTCGCCGATGCGCGAGCGGAGCGCGGAGCGCGCGGGGTCGAGCGTGAGCTCCTCGCGTCGCAGCGCGCCGCCCTCGAGCGCACCGCGCTCGGCGCCGTGGCTGCCGACGAGCCGGGTGCCCTCGGGGGCGCCGGCCTTGTCCGCGAGGTCGGCCACCGCGCGCCCCGACACGAGCGCGAGGTGCAGCCCGGGGACGCCCGCGAGCGTGGCGAGCGCGTCGACCGCGGCGGGCAGCGGGCGGCTCGCGTCGGGGTCGTCGACCAGCGGCGCGAGCACGCCGTCGAAGTCGAGCGCGAGGAGCGCGGAGCCCCCGCCGTGCACGCGGTCGACCAGCGCCGCGAGCGCGTCGGCGAGCCCGTCCTGCGGCGTGGGCATGACGGCGCCGGGCGACTGGCCCGGGCGCAGCGCCAGCGCGTCGAGGAACGTGCGCGACCACTTGGTCACGTCGTCCTCGAGCACGCGTCGACGCAGCTTGCGCATGCGGCGCCGCATCTCGCGCGGCTCCATCGTGACCGCGCGCTCGATCGCGTCCTTGAGGCCGTCGATGTCGTGGGGGTTGACCAGCAGCGAGCCCGCGAGCTCGTCCGCGGCGCCCGCGAACTCGCTGAGGACGAGCACGCCGCGGTCGTCGGTGCACGCGGCGACGAACTCCTTCGCGACGAGGTTCATGCCGTCGCGCAGCGCCGTGACGAGCATGACGTCGGCCGCGAGGTACAGCGCGGCCATCTCCTCGGGCGGGTAGGAGTGGTGCATGTAGTAGATCGCGGCCGAGCCGATCTGACCGTGCTCGCCGTTGATGCGGCCGACGAGGGTCTCGACCTCGTCGCGCAGCTGCTGGTAGGCCTCGACGTTCTCACGACTGGGGCTCGCCACCTGGACGAGGGCGGCCTCCGGGACGGTGAGCCGGCCCTCCTCGAGCAGCTCGCCGAAGGCCTTGATCCGGTGCCGGATGCCCTTGGTGTAGTCGAGGCGGTCGACGCCCAGCAGCAGGACGCTCGGGTCGCCGAGGTCGCGGCGGATCTCGCGGGCGCGGGCGCGGACGGCCTCGGTGCGGGCCATCGCGTCGAAGCGCGCGGAGTCGATCGAGATCGGGAACGCCGCGGCGCGCACGGTGCGGGCCGCGGCCTCCTCGGTCCCGGGCACGGTGATGACCTGGCCCTTGGTCGACAGGTCCGTGAGCCGCCGCACGACGCGGACGAAGTTCGACGCGTCGCCCGCGCGCTGGAAGCCGATCAGGTCGGCGCCGAGCAGCCCCTCGACCACCTGCCGGCGCCAGGGGAGCTGCGCGAAGATCTCCAGCGGCGGGAACGGGATGTGGTGGAAGTAGCCGATCCGCAGGTCAGGTCGCAGCTCGCGCAGCAGCGCCGGGACGAGCTGCAGCTGGTAGTCCTGGACCCAGACGGTCGCGCCCTCGGCGGCCTGGTCGGCCGCGGCCTCGGCGAAGCGGCGGTTGACGCGGCGGTACGCGTCCCACCAGCGGCGGTGGAACTCGGGCGGGCTGATGACGTCGTGGTACAGCGGCCAGAGGGTGTCGTTCGAGAAGCCCTCGTAGTAGTCGCGCACCTCGTCGGCGCTGAGCGCGACCGGGACGAGGCGCATGCCGTCGCCGTCGAACGCGTCGGCCTCCACGTCGGGCGACCCCGCCCAGCCGACCCACGCGCCGTCGGCGGCCTGCATGACCGGCTCGAGCGCGCTCACGAGCCCGCCGGGCGACCTCCTCCAGCTCGTGCTGCCGTCGTCCTCGACCGTCAGGTCGACCGGCAGCCGGTTCGCCACGACGACCAGCCCGTACCGTCCACTCACGCCATCAGCTCCTCGATGTCCGTCCCGAGGGTAACGAGAGCGGCGTCGGCTCTCCTGCCGAGGGCGCGGCGCCCGGGGCAGGACGGGCGTCGCCGCTAGCGTGACCGCATGGAGCGGATCGGCGTCGCGCCCGGGACCGAGGTGGGCGGGTACCGCGTGCTGTCACCGCTGGGCCGAGGCGGCATGGGTGCGGTCTACCGCGCGGTCGACGGCGACGGGGTCGCCGTCGCCCTCAAGCTGCTGCACCCGCACCTGGCGGCTGACCCGTCCGCGCGGGAGCGGCTCCGGCGCGAGGTCGCGCACCTGCAGCGCATCCGCCACGAGAACGTCGCGCGCGTGCTGGACGCCGAGATCGAGGCGGACGAGGCCTTCGTCGTGACCGAGCTGGTCGACGGCGAGGACCTCGCGACGCGGGTCCGGGAGCGGGGGCCGCTGCCGCCCGCGGCGGTCGTCGACCTCGGCGAGCGCCTGCGCGGCGCCCTCGAGGTCGTGCACGCCGCCGGGGTCCTGCACCGGGACCTGACGCCCGGGAACGTCGTCATGAGCCCGCGCGGTCCGGTCCTCATCGACTTCGGGATCGCGCAGGCCGCGGACGACGCGCGCGTCACGTCGACCGGCATGGTGGTCGGGACCCCGGGCTACCTGTCACCCGAGCTGCTCGAGGGCGCCGAGGCTGGACCCGAGGCGGACTGGTGGGGCTGGGCCGCCGTGCTCGCGTTCGCGGCGACGGGGCGGCCGCCGTTCGGCGCGGCGCCCGTGCAGGCCGTCGTGGCGCGCGTGCGGACGGGCGAGGTCGACCTCGCGGGACTCGACCCGCGCACCGCGGCGGTCCTCCGGTCCGCGCTGACGGTCGACCCGGCGCGCCGTGCCGACCCCGAGCAGGTCCTCACCCGGCTGCGCGAGGCGCCCGACGAGGCGACCGCCGTCCTGACCGCCACCGACGGCCCGACGACGGTCCTTCCCTCCGCGCCGGTCGCGGACCACCCCGCCGACGACGTCGCCCGGACCGCGATCGTCACGGCGGCGGACCCGTGGGCACCCGGGTCGACGCGCGTGCTCCCGTGGCACGGCGACACCGGGCCGGGCGGTGAGGACGACCGGGTCGGGAGCGGGGAGGGGCCCCACGACGACGCGGACGACGACGCGTACGACGGCGCGTACGACGACGGCGCGTACGACGACGGCGCGGACGACGACGGCGCGGACGACGACGAGCCCTACGACCAGGCGGACGACGGCGTCGACGCGGACGGGACCGGTCCGTCCGAGGAGGACTGGTCGGCGCCGCGCCCGCGTCGTCGTGCCGGCAGCGTGCTCGCGCTCGGTGCGGTCCTCGTGGCGCTGGGTGCGGCCCGTCCCGCCCTCGCGCTGCTCGTCGCGGTCGCCGTCGCGGTCGTCGCGCGCACGGTCGCCGTCGCGCGCGAGGCGCACCACGCGCGTCGTCGGCGGCGCGGCGTCCGGCGGGGCGACGCGGCACGCACAGCGGTCGCGGCGCCCTGGCACCTCGTGCGGGGGCTCGTCGGGGTCGTCCCCTCGGTGCTCGTGGCGCTGAGCACGGTCGTCGTCGTGGGTGGGGTCGCGTGGTGGCTGCTGGGCACCGGGCGCGTCGTCGTGCAGCCGCCCGGACCGGGCGAGGCCGCGGGCGCCCTCACGACGCAGGCCGCGTGGGTGACCCCCGCGCTGCTCGCGGGCGTCGTCACGGTGGGCCTGCTGGTGCTCTGGTTCGGCCCGACGGCGCGCACGACGCGCACGGGTGCACGCGTGCTGCTCGCCACCGTCGCGCCCGGCGTGGCGGGCGCCGTGAGCGTCGTGCTGCTCGCCCTCGCGGTCGCGGTGGTCGTCGTCCTGACCGTCTCGGGCGGGCCCGTCGACTGGTGGCCGCTCGGGGGACCGCCCGACCTGCGCTGACCGGCGCCGGAGCCGCGCCGGCAGCCCCCGGGGTCGCGTCCGCGCAACCGGGCTCGACGTCCTACCGGACGGCGTGCAGCGGTCCGTACAGTGTCGGCATGGTCGTCGGACGGGTGCCCGTGCACGTGCCCGGGCGCGTGCCCGGGCGGGTGCACGGGCAGGTGCACGGACGCAGGCGCGTCGTGCCTCCCGTCCCCGGTGCGCGGGGTGCGCGACGGCTCGTCGTCACGCTCGCGCTCGCGCTCGGCGGGGCGCTCGCCGCACTGATGGCCGACGCCGAGGTGCTCGTGCACCGGTGCGTCGCGGGCGACGGCATGGCCGGTTGGCTCGGGCTGCGGCTAGCCCTGCTCCGCACGGACGTCGAGTGCCCGAGCGGCACTCTCGCGGTCGGCGGCGACGGCCGGCAGATCGCCGGGGTGCTCGTCGTGGTGGCGCTGCCCGTGCTGCTCGCCCACCTGGGTGTCGCCGCGACCGGCCTCGCGGTCCTCGCCGCCGTGCGCGGTGCCGTGCGCGACCTGGCCGACGCGG
>JAUZVJ010000079.1:0-10254 GCA_031844515.1 Actinotalea sp. AC32
CGGACCACCTTCGTGCGTCGATCACAGGCGCCTGGTCGCCTCCGCCAAGAACTCGGAAGGAGCGAGCCAGGTCATGGGCCCATGCACATCCATAGTCGTCCAAATTCTGCCCACGCCATGACGGTCTACTTAGGCTTACCGATAGGCCGACTGCGGGAAGCCTTTCAGAGCGGCTAGCGCCATGGCACGCCGTGACAACGTCGAGAGCGCACCTAGGGCCCCCTCCACTACTTCAAGCAGCGCCGCCGCGGGGTGGTGAACGACGCGAGCATCTCCGCCGAGGCTCGGGCGGGCCTTCGTCCTCGCGCGGACACCATGCGCGGCACTCTCGAGGCTGCGTCATCGAATTGCGTGCGGCCACGCGCTGGGCTGTGGTGGACTACGCCCATGGGCCCCTTCGTGTCTCGTGTGCCGTGTCGTGCCGGCCATGTGCGCACGTCGTGTTGTCCGGGACCCCGCGCCCACTGAGCCCGACGTCGCCGACCGGAACTGAACCGGTCTGCCACCGCGCGAGCCCCCGACTGGCCGATGCCTCGGCATGCGGGAATCCCCTGCGCGCTCACTCGTGTTGCCCACCCGTTGGAGCGTCACTCGACGCTTGCCGTCTCCCGAAGGACCACCATGACCAGGTTTTCTCGAGTTCTGTCCCTGAGCGCGGTCGTGACCGCCGCGGCTCTGGCCACCGCCGGCTGCTCGGCCGCTGACGAGGACGCTGCCCCCGGCACCACCGCGGGTTCGCAGGGCGACACGTCGTGGGTCGACGTCCAGGAGGCTGGCGTCCTGGTGGTCGGCACGGAGGGCACGTACCGGCCGTTCTCCTTCCACGAGGACGGGTCCGGCGACCTGGTCGGCTACGACGTCGAGGTCATCCAGGCGGTAGCCGACGAGCTCGGCGTCGACGTGGAGTTCCAGGAGACCCAGTGGGACGCCATCTTCGCCGGCTTGGAGGCGGGTCGCTTCGACGTCATCGCCAACCAGGTGTCGATCACCCCGGATCGCGAGGAGTCGTACACGTTCACCGAGCCGTACACGGTCTCGAACGGCGTGGTCGTGGTTCGCGCGGACGACGACTCGATCAGCTCGTTCGAGGACCTCGACGGCAAGACCACTGCGCAGTCGCTGACGAGCAACTGGTACAAGCTCGCGCAGCAGAGCGGGGCGCAGGTCGAGGCCGTGGAGGGCTGGGCCCAGGCCGTCGCGCTGGTCGAGCAGCAGCGCGTCGACGCCACGATCAACGACAAGCTGACATTCCTTGACTACGCGCAGAGCAACGACGCCTCGGGGCTGAAGGTCGCCGCGGAGACCACGGACCAGTCGTTTAGCGCATTCGCCCTCGCGCAGGGGCATGACGAGCTCGCGGGTGCCATCGACGAGGCACTCGCCACGCTCGCCGCCGACGGCACGCTGACGGATCTCTCCGAGAAGTACTTCGGTGCCGATGTCTCCCGCTGACCTTTGCAGGAGAGCGTGAGGTGAGCCCGGAGACCCTCGACCTTCTGGCCAGCTCCTTCTGGCCGATGGCCCGGGGGGCGATCACCGGCACGATCCCGCTGGCCCTGGTGTCGTTCGCCCTCGGCCTGGTGATCGCCTTGGTGATCGCCCTCATGCGCCTCTCGAAGCGCCCGTGGCTCTCGCGGCCGGCGCGAGCGTACGTGTCCGTCGTCCGCGGGACGCCGCTCCTCGTCCAGCTGTTCGTGATCTTCTACGGGCTGCCGTCGATCGGTCTGGTCATCGACCCGTGGCCCAGTGCCGTGGCGGCGTTCTCCGTCAATGTGGGCGGCTACGCCGCGGAGGTGATCCGCGCCGCGATCCTCTCCGTTCCCAAGGGACAGTGGGAGGCGGCGCACATGGTGGGCATGTCCCACGCTGTTGCGCTGCGTCGGATAGTCCTGCCGCAGGCCGCGCGGGTGTCGGTGCCGCCCCTGTCGAACACGTTCATCAGCCTGGTGAAGGACACCTCGCTGGCATCCCTGATCCTGGTGACCGAGCTGTTCCGCGAGGCTCAGCAGATCGCGGCGTTCAGCCAGCAGTTCATGGTGCTGTACCTCGAGGCTGCCGCCCTGTACTGGGTGATCTGCCTGGTGCTGTCCGCCGGGCAGAGCCGCGTCGAGCAACGATTGGATCGCTATGTCGCCCGCTGACCACGACGCCCTGGAGCCCCCGGGCGGCCACCCCGCGCCCGGGGAGCCCGGCGAGCCGGTCCTCGTCGTGGACGGACTCGGCAAACGGTTCGGCGACCACGAGGTGCTGCGGTCGGTGGACCTGCGGGTGCGCCGCGGCCAGGTGCTCGCCGTCATCGGCCCATCCGGCTCGGGCAAGACGACCGCCCTTCGCTGCCTCAACGGGCTGGAGATCCCGGACACCGGGCGAGTCGCTGTCGGCTCGGAGCTCGTCGTGGACTTCTCGGGCGGCGCCTCCCGCGCTCAGATCGCGGCCCTGCGTGACCGCTCCGCGATGGTGTTCCAGCACTACAACCTCTTCCCGCACAAGACCGTCCTGGAGAACGTGCTCGAGGGACCGGTCGTCGTCCAGCGGCGGCCCCGCGCCGAGGTCACCGTCGAGGCCGTGGAGCTGCTGCGGCGCGTGGGGCTGGCCGACAAGAAGGACACCTACCCGTTCGAGCTGTCCGGCGGGCAGCAGCAACGGGTGGGCATCGTGCGGGCCCTGGCCCTTCGCCCCACGCTCCTGCTCTTCGACGAGCCCACGTCCTCGCTCGACCCCGAGCTGGTCGGAGACGTCCTGGGACTCATCAAGGAGCTCGCCCACGAGGGCTGGACCATGGTGATCGTCACCCACGAGCTCCAGTTCGCACGAGAGGTCGCCCACGAGGTCGCCTTCATCGACGGCGGTACGGTCGTCGAACGCGGGCACCCCGACCAGGTGCTGCGCGAGCCACGCGAGGAACGCACCCGGCAGTTCGTCCAACGCCTCCTGCACCCCTTCTGATCGCCATCACGGAGGCGGCAGTCCGCACTTTGAAGCCTGGGGATCTGGACCCCAGCAGGGCCATCTGACGCGGCACGCTGAGGACCACATGGGCGCGCGGAGCGCACCGTCCTGCGCCCGTCACCGGTCGCCGCGGTAGCCCGCGTGCCACACGATCGAGGCGTCGGAGGCCGCGATCGTGAGGTCGGGGGCGGTGTGCGCATCGCCAGACAGCACGGGCCGGGAGGTGATCATGCCCGGGGCAACGAGGGTGCCGATCACCAGCGCGCAACGGGCGACGCCCTGATTCGCGCCCGGTGGAAGTAGACCGTCCAAGCGCGGTGCGCTCGAGGGACGGCATCTTCAGTGAACCTTGACCATTCCCGAACGAACAGCACGGGATTGGCGCGCAATCGTGGGCACCTGCATCGGTTCACGGTCCTGCGAGAGGCGGCCATGGCGCGTCGAACACCTAAACGGCGATCCTCGGGCGCGCGAAAGCCCCCGGCGGCGCCTCGAGCAGCGAGCCCACCCACGCCTGGCGGGTTGCGCGATCCGATCCGTGACCCGGCAGAGGCTTCGACCCTTTCGTTGCCGATCCGCTTCCCCCTCCTGGGAGCCCACACGCCGGGCGCTTCTCAGCCGCGGGTGCCGCCTTCGGGCGTGACCCGGCCGAGGATCAGCGGCACCGCCGCTAGCCAGACCTCCGGCGCCACCTCCGCCAAGGTGACTCCGAATCGGGCCCCTGGTCCGGCACCTCTACCTCCGACACATCCCATGCCGAGGCTCGCACGGGTAGGCGGTGCGGGGGGCCGCGCCAGCGCCTTGGAGTTCGTCGCGTCACCCTTCTCGGTCGTGGACGGGCTAGGCCCGCATGCCCTGGGCATCACCTACTGGTTCGACCCTCCAGCGACGTCGGGTCCCCACCAGGTGGCGGTCCGCCTCACCGGCCGCCGGCTCGACGTTGATGATCCCCGGACCCCCGCCGACGACTTCGTCACTGTGGCCAGGCTCGCTGAGGTGCGACCAGACAGCGGCCGGACGGCCCTGACGCACCGCGTTGTCGGTAAAGCGGCCGGGCGCTGGCACGTGACGGCAGATGCCGTTGCCATGGTCAAGTCTGGTGGCGACCGCCCCGACGTGGTGCGACTACCCTCCGCAGAAGCCGTCGGAGCATCGACATTCGCGACCGTTGCGACCCTGAGGGCCCCCGGGGTGCTGCTGGGTGCCTGGCCTGCGATGGTTGGGCTCGGCGTCACGCTGGCCCTAATCCTGCAGAGCGTCTTGGCTCGGGCGCACGGCCTCGCGTCGGCCAAGGTTCTGGTTGTTGCGCTCGTGGCCAGCGTCCTCGGCGCAATCGGGGCCAAGGGTTACTACCGGCTGACCCACATGAAGGAGCGCACCAAGCTCTTGCTCTCGGGCCTGAGCGTCCAAGGTTTCGTGATCGTCGCAACCGCGACGTTCATCATTGGCGGGGCGATCCAAGGTCTTGCTGTCGGGCACCTCCTGGATGCCACGGTGCCCGCCCTGCTCGTTGGTCAGGCGGTCGGCCGGCTCGGCTGTCTACTGGCTGGGTGCTGTGCAGGCGTACCGACCACCTCCCGATGGGGCGTGTGGTCCTCCGACCGTCGGGTGGGAACCCGTCGCGTGCCGGTTCAGCTGATGGAGGCGGCCGCGGCCGCAACCCTCGCGGTAGCGACCACTGTTATCGCCTGGCGCGTGCCGACGTCATCGGGAGGTCTTCTCTTCGTCGCCGGCGTTGCCGGGTACGTCGTTGTACGCCAGCTCCTCTTCCCCCTTCGCGGGCTCCCGCGCTCCACCCCGCATGGCCGCCAGGTCACCTTGGCGCTGGCACTGGTGACCCTGGCCGGCACGCTGGCGGCGACCCTGCTCGGTTGAGCGCGCCGTTGGGCCTGCAGCACGTCCTCAAGAGCCGGGCGGCGGGCGCAGACAGCGCAGCAGCACCGACGGGCACTGATTCCGTCGTCACAGAACCCTCAACTGTGGCGAGTGAGCTCGTGAGCGCCGTGGCCGACGGGTTCGATTTGGAAGGTGCAGTGGTCGGTGTCGAAGTGCTCACCTAGGCACTTCCCGAGGGCGTCGAGGACCTGGCCGGACAGTCCGCGGTCGATGCAGTTCTTGTCGACGACGACGTGTGCGGACACAACCGGCACGCCGCTGGTGATTGTCCAGGCGTGCAGGTCGTGGACGTCGACGACGCCGGGGATCTCTTTGATGTGGGCGCGGACCTGGTCAAGGTCGATGCCGCGTGGGGTGGCCTCGAGTAGGACGTCGAGGACCTCGCGGAGCAGGGTCCAGGCGCGGGGCAAGATGAACAGGCCGATCGCGATCGAGGCGATCACGTCAGCGCGGGTGTACCCGGTGGTGGCGATAACGACACCGGCGACGATGACGGCGACGGACCCGACGAGGTCGCCAAGGACCTCCAGGTAGGCGCCGCGCATGTTCAAGCTGTCCTTGTGGCCGCCGCGCAAGATGAGCAGGCTGGCCAGGTTGGCCAGCGCCCCCAGTGCGGCGACAGTGAGCATCACGCCTGTCGCGACCTCCGGCGAGTCGTTCCAGCGTCGGACGGCTTCGACGATGACCCAGAGCGCCAACGCCCCGAGCAGGACCGCGTTGGCCAGGGCGGCGAGGATCTCCGCGCGCTGGAGCCCGAACGTCCGAGCGTTGGTCGCCGGGCGAGCGGCCAGGGCCGCGGCGATGAGGGCGATCGCAACGCCGGCGGCGTCGGTGAGCATATGACCGGCATCGGCGAGCAGCGCCAGTGATCCCGACACCAGGCCCCCAACGACCTGGACGCCGACCACCGTCAAAGTGATCGCGAGCACGACAACCAGACGGCGGCGGTGCATGCCGGTCGCGGTTACGTGGTCGTGACTGTGTCCGGTGTTCATCAACGGCTCCTCGGTCGTCGTGCAGCAGAGAGAGAGCGGACCAGTCTCAACGCGGCCTCTCGGATATCATCGTGCCATGTCGATGATCGCCCCAGTTTCTGATGTCGCGGCCCGTCAGGCTCTGCTTCCCGCTGTCGCGCTATTCCGGAGCCTGAGTGACCCCACGCGGTTGGCGTTGGTGCGTCAGCTCGCGGCCGGTGAGGCACGGGTCGTAGATCTGTGCGCCGCACTCGGCCTAGGGCAGTCGACGGTCTCCTCGCACCTAGCGTGCTTGCGGGACTGCGGCTTGGTGGACTACCGCCCGCAGGGCCGCGCGTCGGTGTACCACCTGATCCGCCCGGAACTGATGGACATCCTGACGGCCGCCGAGGCACTCCTTGCCGTGACGGGCAGTGCGGTCGAGCTATGCCCCCGGTACGGACCCGGGTGGTCCGAGCGGGGCACCGCCCACCCCACCAGCGACCAAGAGCGGTGACCATGAGCGACCCGTGCTGCGGCGAGGACCAGACCACACCAACCGCCCAGAAGGGCCAGGAGCACGAGGCTCAACGCATCTGGGAGGTCAACGAGCTGCGATTCGCCGCAGTCGCCGGCGTCCTGCTCCTCGGGGCGCTGATCGCCGGCCCGGACCGGCCGACCGCGCACCTGGCGCTCAGCTGGGTGGCGCTGCTCGTGGGCGCCTGGACGTTCGTTCCCGCCACGATCCGTCGGCTCGCGAAGGGCAGAATCGGCGTCGGGACTCTCATGACGATCGCCGCGATCGGCGCGGTGCTCCTGGGCGAGGTCGCCGAGGCAGCTGCCCTGGCGTTCCTGTTCTCGATCAGTGAAGGGCTCGAGGAGTACTCCCTGGCCCGGACCCGCCGCGGCCTGCGGGCACTGCTGAGCCTTGTGCCGGCGCAGGCGACCGTGGTGCGTGAGGGAACCGAGACGGTCGTGCCCCCGGACGAGCTGCGGGTCGGTGACATGTTGCTAGTCCGACCGGGGGAACGGGTCGCGACAGACGGAGTCATCCGCACCGGCCGGACCGCCCTGGACGTCTCGGCGATCACCGGTGAGTCGGTGCCGGTTGAAGTCGGACCCGGCGCCCCCGTCTACGCAGGGTCGATCAACGGCAGCGGCGCTCTCGAGCTCGACGTGACGACCACTGCAGAGAACAACTCTCTGGCGCGGATCGTGGCCATCGTGGAAGCCGAGCAGTCACGCAAGGGCGAGGCGCAGAGGCTCGCTGACCGGATCGCGAAGCCTCTGGTGCCAGGGGTAATGATCGTCTCGACTCTGATCGCGGTCCTCGGGAGCATCTTCGGGGACCCGGTCACCTGGATCGAGCGAGCATTGGTGGTCCTCGTCGCTGCATCACCGTGCGCACTGGCGATTGCCGTCCCAGTCTCCGTCGTCGCAGCCGTAGGAGCCGGGAGCAAGATGGGTGTCTTGATCAAGGGCGGCGCTGCGCTGGAGGCCATGGGCACGATCCGCGGCGTCGCACTAGACAAGACCGGCACCCTGACCCGCAACGACCCGACCGTGATCGACGTGATTGGCACCCCGGGGACGTCCACGTCGCGAGTCCTGGAGGTCGCCGCCGCGCTCGAGGCCCGCAGCGAGCACCCCTTGGCCCGGGCGATTCTCGCCGCCGTCCCGGCCGTCACTCCGGCCACCGACGTCGAGGCCGTGCCTGGCGCCGGCCTGGTCGGTCGCTTGGACGGGCGTCCGGTACGGCTCGGACGACCCGGCTGGCTCGCGGCCGGGGTGCTGGCGGGCGACGTCCGGCGCCTGCAGTCCGCCGGCGCGACCGCTGTGCTGGTCGAGGAGGACGGACACCTCATCGGTCTAGTGGCGGTGCGCGACGAGCTGCGCCCCGAGGCGATCGAGGTCGTCGCTGAACTGCGCCGCCAGGGCTACGCGGTCGCGATGCTCACCGGCGACAACACCCTCACCGCCGAGGCTCTGGCCCGCGAGGTGGGGATCACCGACGTGCACGCCGACCTACGCCCTGAGGACAAGGCAACGCTGATCACCGGGCTGCGGGCCCAACGGCGCACCGCGATGGTCGGCGACGGTGTCAACGACGCTCCAGCGCTAGCCACTGCTGACCTGGGCATCGCGATGGGCGCGATGGGCGCCGACGTCGCGATCGAGACCGCCGACGTCGCCTTGATGGGTGAGGACCTCCGTCACCTGCCCCAGGCGTTCGCCCACGCCCGAAGGGCCCGGCGGATCATGCTGCAGAGCGTCGGTCTGTCGCTAGCCATCATCGTCGTCCTAATGCCACTGGCGTTCCTGGGAGTGCTCGGCCTCGCCGCCGTGGTCTTGATCCACGAGGTCGCTGAGGTCTTCGTCATCGCCAACGGCATCCGCGCTGGTCGTGTCCGCCCCCTCTCAGAGCGCCCAGCTCTGGTGCCGGCGGCTACTGAGCTGGTCCCTGCCCGATGACGCTGAACAGGGCTGTCGGGGTCCTGCTCTCAGCCAGTGCCGCCTCGGTCCTGCTCGCAGGGTGCACGTCGGCGGTCACCGGGGGGTGGACCGAGGACGGCAGCGCGGCGGGGTACGTCTCAGGGGATGGCACCGTCGCGACGTGGGAGGCCGCAGATCGCGGCGAGCCCGTCCGTCTGGTCGGCAAGGACTTCGCCGGCGCCGACGTAGACACCGGCGCGTGGGTCGGTGACGCTGTGGTTGTCAACACCTGGTACGCGGCGTGCCCACCCTGCCGGGTCGAGTCGCCCGACCTGGTCGCCGCCGCGGAGGACTACGCCGACGAAGAGGTCCACTTTATCGGGATCAACGGGACCGACGACGCCGGCGCCGCCCAGCCGTTCGAACGCAACTTCAGCATCCCCGACCCCAGCATCCACGACGCCGACGGCACCGCCATCGCCGCCTTGCAGGGACGGGTACCGGTCGAGGCGGTGCCCACCACCGTGGTCCTGGACCGGCAGGGTCGGGTGCTGGGACGCATCATCGGCCGTCTGGACCCGACCACCCTGCGCGAGCTCATCGACACCGCTGTGGCTGAGGCTCCGTGAGCGTGGGGTTCTGGCAGGACCTGGCCCGCGCGTTCCAGGAGACCGCCTTCTCCGGACCGATGCTCCTCGCAGTGCCCGTGGCGATCCTCGCCGGGATCGTCTCGTTCGCCTCCCCGTGCGTCATCCCGCTGCTGCCCGGGTACTTCGCCTTCGTCACCGGGATGAGCGGTGCCGCCACAGGACAGCGGTCCAAGACCGTCCTGCTCACCGGCGCCGGCCTGTTCGTGCTGGGGTTCTCGGTCGTGTTCGTCCTGCTCGGAGTCGTCTTTGGCTCCCTGGGCGTCGCCGTGCGACCGTGGCTGGGCGTCGTCATGCCCGTGATGGGCGCCGTGGTCGTGCTCATGGGTCTGTCGTTCCTCGGGTGGATCCCCGGCCTGCAACGCGAACGTCGCATCCACCTCGCCCCGCGCCAGGGACTGCTCGGCGCGCCCCTGCTCGGCATCGTCTTCTCGGCTTCGGGTGGGCGCCCTGCATCGGGCCCACCTTGGCCACCGTGCTGTCACTCTCCCTGAACGAAGCCAGCGCCCTCCGCGGCGCGCTTCTCGCCGCGGCCTACGCCGCTGGACTCGGCATCCCGTTCCTGCTGATCGCCCTCGGCGCGCACCGCTCCACCGCCGCAGTGACGTTCCTACGCCAGCACCGGGTCGCGATCATGCGGATCGGCGGGGCAATGCTGGTCGTGATCGGCATCGCCCTGATGACGGGGCTGTGGACCACATGGACCCAGAGCCTCCAAGGACTCATTGGAGGCTTCGTCACCATCATCTGAGCTTGACAGCGACTGCTTGCACCGCCGAACGAACGGACACCCGTGCCATGCCCACCCTCCGGAGGATTCACCGAGCGCGGCGTACCTGGCTCGCTGCTGCGGTCATGGTGGTGGCTCTGGTCAGCTGCTCGGCCCCCGCCGCCGACGGCACCGCACAACCTCCAAGCGGACATGGCGTCCCCAGCGACCACGTCCACGGCGTCGCGTTCAATCGCGCCGACGACAAGGTCTACCTCGCCACCCATGACGGCCTGTTCCGTTACGACGACACCGGTCCCGTCCGGGTCGGCCCGGTGATCGATCTGATGGGCTTCACAGCGGCTGGACCCGACCACTTCTACTCCTCAGGGCATCCCGGGCCCGGCGTGGACATGGCCAACCCTGTCGGACTGATCGAATCCACTGACGCCGGCGAGACAAGGGAACAGTCAGCCAAGCACCCGAAGCCGTCACCGCACGAACCCGGCTCGACGGCCAGCTCGAAATCCTCATTGTCATCCAGGGCGCCGTACTACGGTCCGACGACAGCGGATCGACCTTCAGCAACAAACAGACACGGCGAGTGGCAGCTCCGACGCCCCGAGACGGACGTCGGCACACCCAGGCCGCCATCCACTAGGAGGTC
>JAUZVJ010000080.1:0-9943 GCA_031844515.1 Actinotalea sp. AC32
CGCGGGCCCGGCGACGACGACGGCCGAGGGCCGCCGCTCAGCGGTCCGCGGGCGCTGCGCCCGACCGCTCGACATAGGGCCGCAGCGCCCGCGCGTGCAGCTCGAGGTGCTCGGCGAGACCGGGGTTGCGCAGCGCCAGGCCGAGGTTCGCGAGCTGCAGGCTGCGGACCGCCGCGAGGTGGGGCGCGACGTCGGGCGTGAGCGGCCACGGGCGGACCGCCTCGTAGCCGGCGCGGAAGGCCGCGCAGCGCGCACCGCCGTCGGCGTCGTCGTCGCGCGCGAGCCGGACGAGCGTGATGGCGACGTCCTGCTCCGGGTGGCCCCGGAGCGCGTCCTGGAAGTCGATCGGGACGAGGCGGTCGCCCGAGCGCACGGCGTTCGCGGGTGTGAGGTCGCCGTGCAGGAGGCGCGGCGGCTCGGTTGCTGAGGACCACAGGTCGTCCAGCGCCCGCTGCGCCGAGGCCCGGGCGGCGAGCAGCAGGCGTGCGTGGTCGCCGGCCTCGGCGAGGCGGTCGGGCACGTGGAACGTCAGGACGCGCCTGCCGTCCAGCACGCCCGACGGCGGGCGGGGCGCGGTGGGGGCGGCGTCGTGGAGCGTGGCGGAGAGCCGCCCCAGGTCGGCGGCGTCGCCGGGCGTCGCGGGCCGGGGGACCTCCGAGCCGGGTACCCAGTCCAGGAGCATGCAGGTCACGCTCCCCTGCGGGGCGTCGACCGTCGCCGAGGCCGCGCCGTCGCTCGTCGGGTGCACGCGGGGCACGGCGACGCCGGCCGCGGCGAGGTGGTCGAGCAGGGCGCGCTCGGCCTCGGCGCTGCCCGGGCCGTGCACGCCGACCCGGGGTGAGACCCGCAGCGCGAGGTGGCGGCGGGCCACCTCGACGTGGACCACGGTGTTGTACGACCGGCTCACGCCGATGACGTCCGCCCCGCTCAGACCCCAGCGGGCGAGGGCCGCCGCGACCAGGCGCGGGACGTCGGCGTCGCCGGGGCCCTGGGTCCGCGTGGCTCCGCCTCCGGAGGTCGTGGAGGCCGGGTGCGACGGCTCCGGAGGCGCGGGGGTGGTCACGACGAGCAAGGCTAGGTCGCGGGGCGGCGGCCTCCCACGCCGCCCGGCTCATGCCTTCCGGGCTCAGGCCCCGAGCGCCTGGGCGAGGTCCGCCTGGAGGTCCTCGACGTCCTCGAGGCCGATCGACAGCCGCAGCACGTCCGCTCCGGGCCGCGCCTCGGGCGGGACGGGGCGGTGCGTGAGCGCGGCGGGGTGCTGGACGAGCGAGTCGACGCCGCCGAGCGACACCGCGTGCGTGAACAGCCGGACCCGCCCGACCGCGCGGGCCGCCTGCTCGAAGCCACCCGTGAGGCGGATCGCGAGCATCGCGCCCGGGCCGCGCATCTGCCGGCCGACGAGGCCGAGCGGGTCGCCCTCGGCCGTCCCTGGGTAGTGCACGTGCCGGACCGCGGGGAGGTCCGCGAGCCAGCCCGCGAGCTTCTCGGCCGACCCCTGCTGCGCCCGGACCCGCACGGGCAGCGTCGGCAGGCCGCGGTGCAGGAGGTAGCCCGCGAGCGGGTGCAGGATCCCGCCCGTCACGGCGCGCACGCGCCGCAGCGCGGCGGCCCACTCCTCGTCGGTGGCCACCACGCCGCCGACGGCGTCGCCGTGGCCGCCGAGGTACTTGGTCGCGCTGTGCAGGACGAGCGTCGCGCCGTGGTCGGCGGGGTTCTGCAGGACGGGCGTCGCGAAGGTGTTGTCGACGACGACAGGGCGACCCTGGGCCGCGGCGACGACGTCCGCGACGTCGACCAGCTCGAGCGTCGGGTTGGCGGGCGTCTCGAGGACCACGAGGCACGTGTCCGGGCGGACCGCCGCCGCGACGCCGTCGGGCGCCACGAACGTCGTCTCGACGCCCAGCAGCGGTGACGCGAGCAGGTGGTCGGTCCCGCCGTAGAGCGGGCGGACCGCGACGACGTGCGCGCCGACGCCGCGCGAGCGCGCCGCGAGGACCGTGGCCGTGACGGCCGCCATGCCCGAGGAGAACGCGACCGCCTCGGCCGTGTGCTCGAGCGCCGCGAGCGCCTCCTCGAACCGCGCAACGGTCGGGTTCCACAGACGCGAGTAGACGTTGCCGCCGTCGGTCGGGTGGCCGCCGAGCGCCATCGCCTCGTACGACGCGCCGCCGCTGTCGATCCCGGGCAGGGGGTTGGTCGAGGACAGGTCCAGGGGCGGCGCGTGGACGCCCAGAGCCGTCAGGTCGGCGCGGCCGGCGTGGACCGCCACGGAGTCGGGTGACAGCGGTGTCATGGGGTGATGCTGGCTGGATCCGCGGCGTGCGGGAAGGTGCTCCGAAGAACCGGTCGTGTGGCGCTCGCTGTGCCGCAGATGCTGCATCCTGTGCGCATGGACGCCCCTCGCCCGCCGAAGAACGTGCGCGCGTCCCTCGACGCCGTCGACCTCGGGATCCTCGCCGAGCTCGTCGCGAACGGGCGGCTCACCAACGCCGCGCTCGCGGCCCGCGTCGGCGTGGCCGAGTCGACGTGCCTGCAGCGCGTGCGGTCGCTGCGCGACGCCGGGGTCATCGCGCGGTTCACGGCCGAGATTGACCCGACGGCGCTCGGCCTCGGCCTCCAGGCGGTGATCAAGGTGCGGCTCGGCACCCACAGCCGCGACGTGGTGCACGGGTTCCGGTCGGTGCTCGCCGCGCTGCCCGGCGCGCTGACGATCTTCCACGTCGGCGGCGAGGACGACTACCTCGTGCACGTCGCCGTCGCGTCCGCCGCCGCGTTGCGCGACCTCGTGCTCGACCACCTCAACGTCCACCCCGCGGTGCGGCACACCGAGACGCAGCTCGTGTTCGAGGTCATCCCGGGCGCGGGGGTGCTGCCGACGGCGTGAGGGGGCGGTCGCCTCGGGCATGCTGGGCGGGCGCGGCGGACGACGGCGCCGCGGGGTCGGGAGGTGCGGTGGACGAGGTCGGTGCGTGGTTCGGCGAGGCATGGCGTACGGCGACGACCCCGCAGCCCGTGCCCGACGACGTCGTCGTCCTCGGTGCGGCCGCGCTCGTCGTCGTCGTGCTGCTGGTGCCGGGGCTGTGGCGCGTCGCGCGGAACGTCCTGACGATCGTGCACGAGGCCGGCCATGCGCTCGTGGCGGTGCTCACGGGGCGCCGGCTGCGGGGCATCCGGCTGCACTCCGACACGTCGGGGCTCACGGTGTCGGTCGGCCGGCCGCGCGGGCCGGGGATGGTCGCGACCGCGTTCGCCGGCTACCCCGCCCCCGCGGTGCTCGGGCTGGGTGCGGCGTGGCTGCTCGGGCGCGGGTACGCCGTCGGGGTCCTGTGGGTCCTGCTCGTCGCGCTCGCGCTGCTCCTGGTGCAGATCCGGAACCTCTACGGGCTGTGGGCCGTGCTCGTCAGCGGCGTGCTGCTGTGGGGCGTGACGGCGTGGGCGCCGGCCGCGTGGCAGGTCGCCGTCGCGTACGCCGTGACGTGGTTCCTGCTGCTCGGTGCCCCGCGTGCCGTCGTCGAGCTGCAGGCGTCGAGGTCGCGCGAGGGGCGGCGCGGCGTGCGCCGCGGCGCGTCCGACGCCGATGTGCTCGCCGGGCTGACGCGCGTCCCCGGCCTGGTGTGGGTGGGGGTGCTCCTCCTCGTGTGCGTCGCGGCCGCGCTGGTCGGGGGAGCGTGGATCGTCGGGCTCCCGCTGCGATGAGCGCCGCCGGCGCCGTCGCGCTGTGGGTCGTCGCCGTGGCGGCCCTGGTCGGCCTGTCGTGGTGGCTGCCGAGACCGCACGGGCTCGGGCACGCCGCGGTGCGCACCCGTGCCCTGCTCGTCGTCGCCGGGGCGCTGGTCGCGATCGTCGCCGGTGCGCTGCTCATGCCGCGCTGAGGTCGGGCGCCCGCCGACGCAGGGCAGCCGCTCCGCGCCGCCGTCAGCCCTGGGTGCGCTCGTCGCGCCAGCGGACCCACTGCTCGACGAGCGAGAGGTCGTAGTCGGGCCCGCCGATGCCGATCGTGAAGAGCGTCGCCCCGGCGTCGACGAGGGCGTCCGCGACGTCGGCGGGCGGCTTGCCGACCCCGACCGAACGCTCGACCACCGACGCGTCGCGGCCGACGGCCTCGCCGTGCTCGTCGAGGATCGCGCTCTTGCGGCGCAGCGTCTCGACGTCGCCGAAGCTGTGCCAGATGTCGGCGTGCTCGGCGACGACGCGCAGCGTCTTGCGCTCGCCGCCGCCGCCGATCATCACCGGGATGTCGCGCGTCGGGGCCGGGTTGCCCGCGGCGAGGCGCGCCGTGATGCGCGGCATCGCGGCGGCGAGGTCGGCGATGCGCGACCCGGCGGTGCCGAACTCGTAGCCGAACTGGTCGTAGTCCTTCTCGAACCAGCCCGCGCCGATGCCGAGGATCAGCCGCCCGCCGGACATGTGGTCGACGGTCCGCGCCATGTCCGCGAGCAGCTCGGGGTTCCGGTACGAGTTGCACGTCACGAGCGCGCCGATCTCGACGCGGCTCGTCTGCTCGGCCCACGCGCCGAGCATCGTCCAGCACTCGAAGTGCTTGCCGTCGGGGTCGCCGTACAGCGGGAAGAAGTGGTCCCAGTTGAAGACGACGTCGACGCCCGCGTCCTCGGCGCGGCGGACGGCGTCGCGGATCTGGGCGTACTCGGCGTGCTGGGGCTGGATCTGGACACCGATCCGGATGGGGTGCGTCATCGGGCGATCGTACGGAGCGGTCCCTCAGGGTGCCGCCGGGGCCGCGGTCGCCGTGACCTCACGGCGCATCCGTCAGGTAGCCGACGACGTCGACGACGAGGTCCACCTCGGTCCCGCGCCCGCCCTGCACGTTGAGCAGCGTGACCTGACGGTCGTCGCCGATCGCCGTGACGACGAGGTTGCCGACGTCGTTCCCGCGCCCGGGGACGTAGTTGAGGACGGACGTCGAGGGCGGCTGACCGGCCCGCGCGGGGAACACCCGGAGGTGGCCGCCGCCCGTCGGCGAGACCGCGACGACGGTCAGCACCGCCGCGGTCGCGTCGTCGGGCACGCCGCTCGCGGCGTCGAGCGTCACGGTGCGGGCCTCACCGCCCGGGACGCGACCCGACGTCCGGGTGTCGAGCACCCGACGCGGCCCCGTGGCGGTGTACGCGGCGCCGTCGGTCACGTAGCCCACGACGTCGAGCACGACCCGGACCGGGCCGCCGTCCGCGGTCTGCGACCGGTACGCGAGCGCACCGTCGGGGGAGAGCGCCACGACAGCGGCCGTGGCCCGGTCACCGCCCCGGAGGTAGTTCAGCGTGGACGTCGCGGGGACGGGCGCGCCCGCGGCCCACATGCGCAGGTGCCCGCCCGAGGTCGTCCGGGCGGCGGTCACGTTGAGGACGACGGCGGTCGCGCCGTCGGGCACCCCGGCCCGCCCGGTGACCTGCACCGTGACGGGCGACCCCGAGCGCACCGTGGACCGGTCCTCGAGCCGGCGAGGTGCCGTGAGCTCGACCCCGGACCCGTCGCGCAGGTACCCCGTGAGGTCGACGACGACGCCCGGGCGACCCGGCCCGCGCACGAGGTAGCAGATGCGCCCGCTCGGCGGCAGCGCGACGAACGCCGTGTTGGCGACGTCGCGGCCCGGGCTCAGGTTGACCGTGCTCGTCGCGGGGACGTCGTGCCCCTCGGGGTACACCACGACGTTGCCGACCGACGTCGGCCGCACGGTCGTGACGGTCAGCACGACGCCGGTCGCGTCGGCGGGCACCCCGGTGTCCGTCCCGGCGACGTCGAGGCACACCGGTGTCCCGGGGGGGACCCCGGTCCGCTCGTCGTGCACGCGGAGCGGGCCGACCGGCACGTAGCGGCGCGGGTCGTCGCGGGGGACGGCCCGCACCGTCGCGGTCGCTCCCACCTCGTCGACGACGACCGTCCAGGACCCGTCGGCCGTCGTGAACGACGCACCCGCCGCGAGGGTCGGCTCGGGCGCCGAGGAGTCGTGCAGCGGCCGCGTCGCGCCGAGGTCGAGCAGGTACGACGCCTCGCCGGACGCGGCGCTGTCGACGCGGTGCACGATCACGCCCGGTCGCAGGAGCTGCGGTGACGCGCACGGCGTCGGCACGACGGGGCACGCGAGCCGGCGGCTGCCGAGGTCCGCGTCCGCGCCGACCGCGCCGCGGTGCTCGACGACGTACGTCGCGCCGTCGTCGGCCGTGAAGCGCAGGAACCGCGTGCCCGCACCGGACCCGACGGGGGCGAGGACCGCCGTGGTCGGACCGGTCGCGGTCACCGACGACTCGGTCGTGAGGAGCCCCATCGTCGCGAGGTGCGCACCGTTGAGCGGGCCGTCGCGACCCGTGGCGCTGCCCATCGTGTCGTAGCCGTCGCCGTACTCGGTGTGGCGGCAGTCGGCGAGCGAGCCGTCGGGCCCGCCCGCGCACTCGAAGCGCGTGTTCGAGTGGCCCAGCGTGAGCGTGTGGCCGAGCTCGTGGCCGACGAGGTCCGCGAGCCCCGGGCTGCCCACCCCGCCGTTGATCCATGCGGACCCGCCGTCGGCGATGTGCGCGATCCCGCCGAACCAGCAGCCCTCGACGCGCGGCGTGTACGTGACGGTGTGGCGTCGCTGACCGGCGGCCGGGAAGGCCCCGAGCCGCCGCGCGCTCCAGTCGAACAGCTCGAACACCTCGGCGGTCGAGCACCCCTCGTCCGCGTCCCACCCGGTGTGCACCGCGCCGTCGGACCTCGCGCCGACCGCCAGGCGCACCTGCCCGTCGGTCGACGCGCTCCAGTACGGCGCGACGTCGGTCCGCACGAGGTCCGCCAGGTCGTCGGCGGAGAACCCGTCGGAGAGCTGGCCGGCGATGGTCGCGCTCATGACGTGCACGGCGCGCGTCCCGGGCGACAGCATGCCGAGCGGGGGGTCGTCGGCGGTGGGGTCGCTCGTACCGGAGCCACCCTCCGCGCCACCCGGCGCCGCGACCACCTCGACCTCGCGCACGTCCGCGCCCGCGTCGAGCGCCGTCGGGTCCTGGTCGGCGGCGGTCGGGGCCGTGGTCACGACGTCGACGACGCTCCCGCTCGGGACCTCGGCGAGCGCGTCGTCGTCGACCCGCACCGCGTCGCCGTCGTCGGGCAGGACCGCCGTGATCTCGTGCGCGGTGCCGTCGAGGTTCTCGACCGCGAGCCGCACGACCTCACCGGTGACGGCGGTGCTCGGTGCGTCGGCGTCCGCCGTCGTCGGTCGAGCAGCGGTCGCGGGCGCCACGGGTGCGGCGAGCGCGAGGGTGAGGAGGGCGCCGACGAGCGCGGCGAGGGCGCGGGCGGACGTCACGTTCGAATGATGACGGTTCGTCCGGTTCCGCGGGTCCCGTGTCCCCAGGTCGTGACCGGACCGTCACCCGCCTGTGGACGGACGACCGGATCCCTGACCCGTCGCCGCGTGCCGCCGCGACCGCAGGCGCCTGACCACGAACCACCCGACGAGCGCGACCAGGCCGCCGATCAGCACGACGTTGATGAGGTCGCTGTAGCGCCCGACGTCGGTCCACCGGCCCCCGAGCAGGTACCCCGCACCGACGAGGACGCCGTTGTAGACGGCGGAACCCAGCGCGGTCAGGAGCAGGAAGCGGGCGACGGGCATGCGCTCGACGCCCGCGGGGACCGACACCAGGCTGCGGACGACGGGCACGAACCGGCCGGTGAGCACGGCCGTCGAGCCGTGCCGGTCGAACCACGAGCGCGCGCGGTCGAGGTCCGCACGGTCCACGAGGGGCACGCGGTCGATGACGCGGTGCAGCCGGTCGACGCCGAGGTGCGCCCCGATCGCGTACAGCACCCCCGCGCCGAGGAGCGAGCCCGCCGTCGCGCCGACGACGGCCGCGACGACCGACATGCGGCCCTGGCCCGCGAGGAAGCCGCTGACCGGGAGCACGACCTCGCTCGGGATGGGCGGGAAGACGGTCTCGAGCGCGACGAGCAGCCCCACGCCCCACGGGCCGAGCAGCTCGATCGTGTCGACGACCCAGCCGGCCAGGCCGGTCAGGCGGGACGGGTCGGACGAGGCGGCGGCGAGGAGCACGCCTCAGACAAGCACGACGGGGGCCGTGGCGCAGGGCGGGTGACCCGTGCGCCGCGGCCTCCGTCGGGGTCGGGCGGTGGAGCGGTCGGGCGGCGCGTGGGCGCTCACCCGGTGCGAGGCGACCGGGAGGTCGCTCGCTCAGACGGTCACTGCGCGGCGTAGTAGACGTACGCCTCGCCGGTCGCGTCGGTGCTCAGCTCGAGCGCGACGGGCTGCTCGGTGCCGTCGGACCACACACCCGTGCCGGTGCAGCCCATGACGACGGCCTCGTCGGTGCCGGTCGGGACCTCGTAGGTCTCGCGCTCGTCGGACGCGAGGACGGCGTCCTTGACCTCGAGCAGCTCGCCGTCGGCGGCCTCGGCCGAGATGAGGACGGCCTCCTCGGCGAGGAGCTCGCACGTGACGAACGAGAAGTCGACGCGCTCGGCGGCGGGGGCCTCCTCCTCGGCGACGACGTCGGCCGACTCCTCCTCGGCCGCGGCACCGCCGTTGACGTCGGAGCCCTCCTCGATCCGCTCGATCTCCTCCTCGAGCTCGCGCTGGAAGTCCTCGTCCGTCACCGCGGCGTTGACGAGGAGGCCCAGGATCACCGAGACGACGAGGCCGATGACCAGGCCGAGCGCGCCGGTGACGATGCCGCCGATCGCGAGCCCCTTGCCGCCGACGACGCCGGGGACGACCCGACGCCTGCCCATGATGCCGAGCACGATCGCGACGATGCCGAGCAGCACCGAGATCACGCCGACGACCGGGATGAACGCGAGCAGCAGCGCGATGATGCCGACGACCAGAGCCGTGACGGCCATGCCGTTGCTCTTCGGGGCTGCGGGCGCGCCGTAGCCGGGGCCGGCGCCGTAACCGGGGCCGGCACCGTAGCCGGGTGCGTGGCCGGCGCCGCTGTCGGCCTGGCCGTACGCGCCGGACTGCGCGCCGAAGGGCTGCGTCGCGTCCGCGGGCGTCGTGTAGCCGCCGGCGGGTGCACCGTACGAGGGCGTCGAGGCGGGCGGCGGGGGCGGGGTAGGGCCGCCCTGACCGGCGTCGTCGGCGGGCGGGAAGCCCGTGGAGTGGTCGTCGGGGTTGCTCACGGGGCTTCTCTCCAGCTCTACGGCGTCACGGGCGCACCGGATCCGGACGATCAGGGCGCGGCGCGGGGAGCCTATCGGTCGCCGCCGACGCCCGTCACGCGGCCTCTGTCCGCGTTCGCGCAGGTCGTGGGGGTGAAACGGCGTCGGCCCCAAGATCGAGCGGTCAGGTGCCGGGCCCGGCTGTCGATCGGGGCGACGGAGCGGACCGGACGGGTCCGCCAGTCCCCCGAGGAGCACCGTGTCCACCACCACCCGCCGTCGCGCGCTGGCGCTCGCGCTGTGCACCGCCGTCGCGCTCGGCCCCGCCTCCGCGGCGGTCGCCGCCCCCAAGTCGCCCACGTCGTCGACGAAGACCACGACCAGGACGGCGACGAAGCCGACGACGAAGCCCGTCGCCAAGCCGGCCCCGAAGCCGCTGCCCCAGGTGCAGCTGCGCGTCAACCCCGTGTCGACGACCGTCGACCCGACCGACTACGTCGTCACCGTCACGGTGCGGACGACGACCGGTGCCGCCGTCGCCGGTGACGTGACGCTCACGGACGACGGCGTCGTCGTCGGCGGCGGGACGCTCGCGCGCGGCGTCTGGACCTCGCCGGTCACGCTCGCCGAGGGCACGCACCCGCTGCGCGCCGTCTTCTCCGGCACCGCCAAGGTGAACGGGGCGGGCTCGAAGGTCGTGCTCGTGACGACGCCCGCCGTCTGACCCTCGCGGCAGCCCCGCCGTGCCGGGGGCCCGGTCAGCCGTGCGCGGCGGGGCTCCCGGTCGCGGTGCCGGGTGCCGGACCCGGAGCGGTCGGCGCGGCCGGTGCGCCCGGTG
>JAUZVJ010000081.1:0-9513 GCA_031844515.1 Actinotalea sp. AC32
TCGACATGGCGTTCGCGCGAGCCACGTTGGTCTCTCTGGCGGTGGCCATCACCGCCGCAACACTCACCGCCCTGGGAGTCGCCGCTCTGGTCACTCGGCGAGCCGTTCGCCCAATACGCGACCTTTCGGTGGCCGCCTCGGCTCTGGCGCACGGGGACTATTCCGTACGGGTCCCGGAGAAGGGGCTTGGTTCTGAGCTGGTCACACTGAGCCAGGCGTTCAACGGAATGGCCCAGCACGTCGCGAGCACTGAGCGAACGCGCGGAGAAATGTTGCGCGACCTCGCGCACGAGTTACGCACACCGCTGTCCAGCGTCAGGGGTTACCACGAGGCGATAGCGGACGGCGTGCTCACGGCTGACCGAGCGACCTTCGACCGCGTCGATGCCGAGCTGTCGCGGATCGAGCGGCTCGTGGAGGACCTGGCCGCCGTGTCGCGCGCCGAGGAGCGTCGCATCGACCCGCGCCTGCGCCCCGTCAGGGTAGCCGACATCCTGACGAATGCCGCTGACTCCGCAGCCTTGGCGTTCCACGACACCGGTGTCGAGGTCCGGGTGGAGGCTGGCGAAGGCGGGTCGTGGGTCCTGGCGGACCCGGACCGTTTGCACGAAGCACTACTGAACCTGGTCGGTAACGCAGTACGACACACACCGCAGGGAGGGACGGTGTCACTGCGGAGCAGCGCGACCTCGTCGACGGTGCAGATCGAGGTCGAAGACACCGGTGAGGGAATACCAGCCGAGCACCTGCAGCGGGTCTTCGAGCGGTTCTACCGCGTGGACCACGCTCGCTCGCGCAGCACCGGAGGCAGTGGCATCGGACTCACCATCACGCGTGCGTTGATCCAGGCCCACCGCGGTCGCATCCACGCCCGCAGCGCGGGAATCAACCAAGGGACCACCTTCGTCATCACTCTCCCTCGTGCTGCGCCGGACCCGCCACGCGACGTCCACCTGCTCGGACCCAACGCCCGGGCGAAGAACGTTCGGCGCCGCGACTGACTCCGCGCAGTTCGCGCCCTCATCGAGCATGCGGAAACGGCGGGGAGGAGGCCTGTCACCTATCCCTGCGGCAGCCCCCTCGACGTCAGCCAGGGCCTTGTAGGGCCTAGCGTGGAACACGCTGGTGCGGATGCAGTCGGCCTTGTAAAGGCAGGTTTGATGCCGCTCCTGTTTGAGTCTCGGAGGATGAACACCATGCCTGAGAACGCGCGACCGCCGCGCCACTGGCCCTGGCGCACCTGGACGAGATGCTGTTCCTGCTGCAAGAAATTGTCGACGAAGGTGCGCGACACCCAACCGATCTGAGCCGGGCCGCTAGGTGGTTGATCGACCCGGCCCGCCGGTCCCTCCCGGGGAGGGACCTGCTAGGCGGGGGTTACTAGTCCGTCGCGCAGTTGCGCTCGGCCGAGGCCGGGAACTCCGGGACCTGACGCGCGTCGGCCTCCGCCGCGGTGGTGGCCGGGCCGTTGCGCTCGATGTCCTGGATCAGCCAGTCCATCTCGTCGATCTCGCGCCGCTGCGCCTCGCTGATCTCGACGGCGAGCTCGCACACCCGCACGTCCTGGATCTGCGCCCGCTCGGAGCGGGTGATCGCCAGGGAGTGGTGCGGGATCATCGCGCTCATCCACGACTGGTCCTCGACGGTGACCTGGCTGCGGTCCAGGACAACTCCCCCGGCCAGCAGCAGCACGCTGACCAGCACGACGGCGACGTTCGCCTTGGCGTTCTTGTACATGTTCAGCATCCAGGCGATCATCACCAGCCCCATCGCCCCGCCCATGGTCAGCGCCATGAACAGCCGCGACTCGCTCCAGCGGACGTGGTCCCACTGGTAGGTGGCGGCGTACATCGTCAGGTACATCACGACCATGCCGGTCAGGATCATCGCCGCGAACCGCAGGTACATCATCCGCATGTGGCGCCGGTCGTGCTGCTGGTCGTGCTGCTGGTCGTGCTGCTGATCGTGAGCCATGGCGTTCAGAGGGCGTTGAGCAGCTCGGTGCAGGCGGCCTCGCAGGCACGGCAGGCCTCGGCGCAGACCCGGCAGTGCTCGTGCATGCTCGCGTGCTGCTCGCACTCGTCACCGCAGGACCGGCACGCCACGATGCACGCCTCGAGGTGGGCGCGGGTGATGTTGGCGTCGTAGCCGGTGTGCCGGGACAGGATCCGGGCCGTGGTCGCGCAGCTGTCCGCGCAGTCCAGGTTCGTCCGGATGCACTTGCGCAGGTCGGCGACCATCTCCTCGCTCAGACACGCGTCCGCGCAGGCCGTGCAGGCCTGGGCGCACTCCACCAGTGCGTCGACGACCCGGGCCAGGAGCTGCCGGTCCAGGTTGATCTCGGCAGGGTAGGTCTGCATCATCTCGGCGGTCTTCATCGTGCCTCCTCGATCGACAGGTCGGCGGTGCGTGGTGCGCACTGCCGGGAACCTTTTCGACGCTAGGCACGGATCTACCGCGCCGCACCCTGAGTCCGGAGCGTGACCATGAAGATTCGATGAAGGAACGGACGGCCGCGGTGCCGCGGTCACCTGGTCCGGTGGACGTCGAGGCCGGCCGAAGCGGCAGCGTCCGCGAGGAAAGCCTCAGGTCGGACGACCTGTTCCAGGTGGTGCACACCTGGAGCGAAGGTGTGGATCTGGTCAAGGACGAGGGCGGCGATGATGCCGGTTGCCCTGCTCTGCTCACGGCCCGTGACGCCTGCGTGGACCCCCGAGCTGGAGGCGGCGAGGGCGAATCCGTCGTCGCCGAGGTGAACGTGGGCGAGGGCGGTGAGGACCATCTCCCTGACCGCCCTGCGGCGCAACAGACGTCCGGCGACCGGCCGAGAGAGGGCCCTGAGAACCTGAGTTGCGGCGCGGGAGTCCAGGCACAGCCCAGTTCTGACGCTCTCGACCCCGATGGTCTCGGGGAGGGTGAACTGGTCCGAGAACGGGAAGGCGTGAACGGTTCGGGGCCCGTACGGCGGCGGAAAGGGTACCGACCACGAGCCGCGCATCTGTCCGAGACCCCTCAGCGTCCAGTCGAGCGCGGCCCGGCCATGGTGCTCGCCTGCGCCGAGCAGGATCCCGACCGCGACCTGCCGCTCACCGCCCTGCGCTACGAGCGCAGCGAGCAGGTTGGAGATCCCCGGGACGAGGCCGACGCTGACCACGGCTCGCGCCCCACAAGAACGGGCGAGCCCATCGAGTCCCGCGATGTCCGCGACTACCTGGGGTGTCGCGGAGACGTCGGCGTAGTCGACGCCGCGCTCCAGGGCGATGCGAGCGACGTCGACGTTGCCGTCCTCCGTGCAGTTCAGCACCGCCGTGACTCCCTCCATGGCGCCGTGGATGGTGGCTGAGTCCGTGGTGTCGACCCGGACCGCCACCGCGCCAGGGACGGGAACCGCCTGCAAGGGCCGGCGCCCACCGACGCGGACGTGAACCTCGGGTCGGCGCTCGAGCAACGCAGCCGCAGCGTGACGACCCACCGCCCCATAGCCGCCCACGATCAGCACGGATGTCACGGTGATGCTCCTGATCTCGGTCCGGTCGCACCGACCGGAGCAGCGGTCCGGGAAGCCCCGGCCAGAACCTCCAACCTCCCAGATGATCGGGTTCGGAGACATCCGGGGGTGCACCCGAGTGACGAGCCGTCGGGTGGGATCGGCCCGACCGGCATTCGGCCGGGATTGATCCGACCTTCAGGCCACGCCAGTCGGCACTTCACAAGAGTCCGTCACGATGGAGGCATGACCATCGAGGAAGCCCTGCGACCATCGATGACCGGCGCGTCGCACCCGCGACGGCGCCGTCGCACGGTGTGGACGGCTCTCACCGGAGCCCTGGGTGTCGCCAGCGGTGTGGCTCCCCATGTCCTGCATCATGTCGGACCGCTGGTGGGTACGGCCCTTGTCGCGGGTGCCGGCGGCACGGTGCTCTTCGGTGTGCTCGGACTGGCCGCCTCGGTGCCGATGCTGCTGAGGCTGAGGCGTCAGTTCGGCAACTGGTGGGCCCCGGGCGTGGCCTTGCTCATCTTCTCGGCGATGTTCCTCGTGTCGTCCTTGGTCGTCGGACCTCTGATCAGCGGCGCTGAGGAGCCACCGACGACGGTGGACTCACCGGAACATGACGCACACCACGAGTAGTAGCGCGACGGCGGGACCACCTCATCGTGCCCGAGGTGACGCACCGTTCAGACCCGCCGTCGAAGCCGGCGCAACGCCAGGGCAGCGAGTAGCGCCATGGCGACGGTGTCGATGATCGTCGCCGGCCAGGCGCCGAGGCGGTCGGCCACGGTGAGCGTCGTGCGGAGCGGGAGCGACTCGACCATCTGGTCGCTCGTGAACAGCCCTGTTCGATCCAGGAGCTGACCGTCCGGCGCGATCAGCGCACTGACTCCCACGGTCGAGACCTGGATGGTCGCCCGCCCGTGCTCGACGGCGCGGAACCGCGACATCGCCAGCTGTTGGGTGGACTCCTGCGTCAGACCGAAGGAGGCGTTGTTGGTCGGGATGATGATGAGCTCGCCCCCGGCGAGGACGGACTCGCGGATGAGGTCACCGTAGGCGACCTCGAAGCAGATCGCCGTGGCGACGCGGACGGGGCGACCGAGCGCCCTGATCGGCACGTCGAGAACCCCGATCTCGGTGCCGGCGGCCATGTCGGTGCTGACCCGGTCGACGTCGGGGGAAAGACGCCGGAAGAAGTCCCGGTACGGGATGTACTCGCCGAACGGCACGGGTCGCTGCTTCGTGTACACGTCGGTGCCCCGCGACCCGGGTAGCCACACGAGGTACTCGTTGTACCGGACGCGCTCGGCGAACCGCTGGGTGCCGAGCAGGATGGGGACGCCTGCGTCGCGGGCGACCGAGTCGATGGCCTCGGCGAGCTCGTCGTCCGTGCGGGGGTCGATGTCCGAGGCGCTCTCGGGCCAGACGACGAGATCCAGTTCGCCCGACCCGGCTTCGCGTAGAAGGGCTCGGGTGCCCGCGACGTGGTTGGCGGCGACCGCTCGTGCCTGCGATGTCGCGTCGGCTCCGGCGGTCGGGACGTCGCCCTGCACGGCACCGACCACCAGGGTCCCGGCCTCGGCCGTCGTTGGCGTCTGGAGCAGCGCCGGGGCCAGTGCGAGGACGATCGCGATCGCGAGCGGTGTCGCGATCCGACCGGCCGGGGCACGGCGCACCCAGCGGATCACGCCGAGTGCGAGCAGGGCGCCGATCGCGGCCGTGGCTGCGCTGACCAGGGTCGTGCCACCGACCGACGCCAGCGGGATCAGCGGAGCGTCGGTCTGGGAGAACGCCAGGAGCCCCCACGGGAACCCACCGAACGGCACCCGCCCCCGCAGCTGCTCCACGGCTGTCCAGAGGACCGCCACGGCGGCGACCTGCACCAGGTCGTGCCGGGCGACGAAAGGCGTCCGTCGTACCGCGACCCAAGCGGCTCCGAAGAGCCCGACGGCGACCGACTGCAGGATCGCAAGCGCGATCCAGCCGATCGGTGCTCCCACCGCAGCGTCGGCCCACCACAGGTGGGGCAGGAAGAACGCGAGTCCGAACACCGCCGCAGCGACGAAACCCTGGCGAACGGAGTCACGCCGCAGCGCGAGGACCAGCAGAGCCATGCCCACGTACGCCATCGGCCACCACGACTTGCCGGGAAACGCGGTCTCCGTGGCGAGCCCGCCCAGGGCCGCCGCGCACAGAGCCGCCCATGGCGGGACTACCGGCCATGGGCGCCTCTGAACGACGGGATGAGCTGGCGCAGGGCGACGAGGCTCAGTGATGCTGGTGCTCAGGGGCACCGTCGCGGTCCCTCGCCTCGGCGTCGGGCCGGGCCTGCGTGGCGCCGTGGCCGGCATGGCCCCCGTGCCCGCGGCCCATCATCCACATCATGCCGACCATCATCAGTGGGCACGCGAGCAAGATGGCCCACTGGCCGGCGCTGGCCACGTCGACTCCGAGGACCAGGAGCACCACGAAGATTCCGGCCCCCCCGATCAGCATGTGCTTGAGATGACCCTTCATGATTTTCCTCTCGTTGTAGTCGCGGCCTCGGCCGCGAGCTCGTCCCTGATGGCCCGGTAGGTCCCTGGATCGATGTCACCGGCCGCCAGGCGCGCGTCCAGGACCGAGCGGGCGTCCGGCACGGGCTGGGCCGGGAAGAGCCGGCTGACACCCCACACGACGACCGCGACGACCACGACCCAGAAGGCAATCATGGACAGCCACCCGCCTGCGCCCATCTGACCGCACCAAGGACCCATCGCCGTCTCCCGCTGTTCCCGGGCGCCGGATCAGCGCCTGGGTCCAGCCTCCTCATGCCGGATCAAGAACGCCCACCGATCCCGTGAAGACTTGCTGAAGCCTCGCCGCTGGCGGTCACCCGCCCGAGCCACCGGCAGCCTTCATTGAACCTTCACCGGCCAGGACAGGGATCGGCGCTCTCGTGACGCAGGGTTGGATGCACACCGTTCCGGGCGCGTTCCAGCCCGTCTCCGACGGGACAACGGTCCGGCCTACACGAGGAGACAACTTCCGATGACTCACACCCGCCGATGGACCTCCACCACCGCTGCCGCAACGGCCGCGCTGCTGACGGTGACGCTCGCCGCATGCGCAAGCTCACCGGCCGAGGAGGAGGCCGCTCCCGCCGAGCAGTCCGCGCCGCCTGCAGCCGAGGAGACCGTCTCCGCTGCCGTCCACAACGACGCTGACACCCAGTTCGCCCAGATGATGATCGTGCACCACGAGGGTGCAGTCGAGATGGCCGAGCTCGCCATCGAGCGGGCCGACAGCGCCGAGGTCCGCGCTCTGGCCGAACGCATCGCCGGCGCGCAGGGCCCAGAGATCGAGACGATGACGTCCTGGCTCGGCGCGTGGGACGAGGAGCTCCCGGGTGAGATGGATATGGGCGGCATGGATCACGGCGGAATGGAGATGGACGGGATGGACCAGGAGACGGCGATGGCCGAGCTCTCCGGCCTCTCGGGCAGTGACTTCGACCGCCGTTTCCTCGAGCTGATGACCGCACACCACCGCGGCGCGATCGAGATGGCCGACGAGCACCGCGGGGAGGGCGAGAACCCCGAAGCGCTCCGCCTCTCGGGAGTGATCATCGACGCCCAGACGCTGGAGATTACCGAGATGACGAACCTGCTCCTGGCTCTCTGACGATGCCGCATCCGTCCCGCGGGCGACCGGTGCGGGGTTCATTCTTCATCGAGCCTTGATCGCTCTCCTCGGGATCCTTCATCAGGGGGCGGGAGGCTGGACGTGTCCACCACGAGCGGCGCGCACCCCGCGCGCCGCCGACGGACCCACCTGCGGGACGCCCACCGATGCAACCTGTCCTCTTCTCCATCCTCGGTCTGGACATCCAGACCTACGGCCTGAGCAAGGCGCTCGCCGCACTCGCCGGCGCGTTCCTCCTCGGTCGTGCCTTCGAGCGCCGCGGGTTCAGCAAGGACGTCGCCCACAGCCTGGTGCTGTGGGCGACGTTCGTCGGCTTCGCGGCCGCCAAGGTCTACTACCTCGCTGAGCAGTTCCCCGACATCAGCGGCCACGACCTCGGCGGGACGGGGTTCACCTGGTACGGCGGACTCCTGGGCGGCGTCGCGGCTGCGCTGGTCGTCGCCCGGCGCAACGGCCTTCCCGTCCCCGACGTCGCGGGCCTCGCGGCAGTGCCACTGACCGTCGCCTACGGCATCGGCCGGCTCGGGTGCCTGCTCTCCGGTGACGGGACCTACGGCCGGCCGACGGACCTGCCCTGGGGGATGTCCTTCCCGAACGGCGTGGTCGCCACCGACGTGCCCGTGCACCCCACTCCGCTGTACGAGGCGCTGGCCGCCGTGGTGATCGCAGTCCTGCTCGCGCGGTTCGCGCGGCACGTCAGCCTGCCGGTGGTCTTCGGCGGGTACCTCGTGCTCAGCGGGGCGGCCCGGTTCCTGGTGGAGTACCTGCGGATCAACGACGCGGTGCTCCTGGGCCTCACCCAGCCGCAGCTCTGGGCGCTGGCCAGCATCGCGGTGGGTCTGGCCATCGCGCTCAGGAGTGCGCGGACGAGGGACGAGTCGCGCTCGCTGCTGACCGGGCCCCCCGCGCACGCCGATGGGGCCCTCCCGGACGACGCCCGGGCTGCGATACCGAGCCGGCACTGATGGACGCCGCCCTCCTGGCACGGATGCTCACGGGTCGTCGTGCGCTGGCTCACCGAGACGCATGGACCCGGGACGAGCTGGTGGCATTCCAGCAGCAGCGACTCGCCGCCGTGCGCGAGCATGCGTTCGACCGCTCGCCCTTCTACCGGCGCCGCCTGCCCGGTCGACACGATGTACCGCTCAACGAGGTGCCGGCGGTCTCCAAGGCCGAGCTCATGGCTGAGTTCGACGACGTCCTGACCACCCGTGACGTGCGACTGGCTGACGTCGAACGGCATCTGCGTGACCTCGCCACATCCGACGGCGACCCGGGCGCACCGCTCCGTCGCCGGTGGTGGACCGCAGCGACGGCCGGCACGACGGGGCACCGCGGCGTCTTCCTCTGGAACCGCGCGGAGTGGAGCACCGTCCTGGTGTCCTACGCCCGCGCCACCCACTGGGCCGGCGTCCGCGCCGGGCTCCTCACTCCCCTGAAGATTGCGGTGGTGAGCTCCCTGGTGCCCACCCACCAGAGCGCGGTCGTCGGAGCATCGCTCCGATCCCGAACGGTCCCGACGCTGCGCCTGGACGCCCGGACGCCGCTCGCCGAGATGGTCGAGGCGTTGAACGGCTTCCAGCCGCGCGTCCTCGTGGGCTACCCCTCGGTGCTGCGGCCGCTCGCCCGGGCCCAGCTCGACGGTGCCCTGGCCATCCGACCCGAGGCGGTCATGTCGGCCTCCGAGGTCCTCACCCCCAGCGCCGCACACGACATGCACCGGGCGTGGTCCACCCGGCCGAACGACGTCTACGCCGCGACGGAGACGGCAGGGATCTCCTCTCCGTGCCGGCTCGGGAACCGGCACGTGTACGACGATCTCGTTGTCGTCGAACCGGTGAGGGACGACGGCTCGCCGGTCCCGGACGGCACGGCGGGTGACCGGTTGCTGGTCACTGTCCTCTTCGCGCGGACGCTGCCCCTCATCCGGTACGAGCTGACCGACCGCGTCGCACTGAGCCCGGAGCCCTGCCCCTGCGGGCTGCCTTTCCAGGTCCTCGCCTCGATCGAGGGGCGGCAGGACGACGTCCTCCTGCTCCCCGGCCGGGACGCCCGTGTCGCCGTCCACCCGAACGTCTTCCATGCCGTCCTGGACAGTGCCGATATCACGCAGTGGCAGGTCGAACAGCATCGCTACCACGTCCTGGTCCGTGTCGTGCCCGCAGCCAACCCGGTCGACGCCATAGGCCTCCAGCAGCAGCTGGCGGCGAGCCTGGCGTCGGCCGGCACTCTGTTCCCGGTCCGGGTGGACGTGGTTTCCGTCATCCCCCGAACAACCCTCGGCAAGGCACCACTGATCCGGCGCGCGCCATGACTCGACGTCGGGAGTCGTGATC
>JAUZVJ010000082.1:0-9136 GCA_031844515.1 Actinotalea sp. AC32
TGAGCTCGTCGAGGTCGCGACGGCCGAGGCCAGGAGCGCGACCGCGGACCGCGACGCGGCCGAGCGCGCCGCGCTGCTGCACAGCCTCGGCGCCGACGGCGGGCAGACCCTCCCGCCCGCGCTGCGCGCGCAGGTCCGCCAGCTCGAGGAGGACCAGAAGCGGCGTGCCACGCGGGCCCAGCGCGACGTCCTGGACCGCGCGCTCGTCGACCTCCTCTCGCTGTACCGCGACGTCCTCGTGCACCAGCTCGGCGCGGGCGTGGACCTGGTGAACACGGGTGCCGCGGACGTGGTCGAGCGCCTCGCGGGGGAGGGCACGCCCGAGCAGACGATCCGCCGCATGGACGCGATCGGCGAGGCGCGGACGCGTCTGGCCGGCAACGTCGCGCCGCTCCTCGCGGTCGAGGCCATGGCGGTCGCGCTGCGCCCGCAGGGCTGAGGCGCCGGGGCCGAGCTCTCAGGGCCGAGTTCGCAGGCCGAGCCCGCGGTGCCGAGCTCGCAGGGCCCGGTCGGGTGTCAGGACCACGGGTTACCGTTCTCCCCGTGCTCGTGACCTCCCCCCGGCCCGCCGCCCGCCCGTCGGCGCGCACGCTCGTGCGCGCCCTCGCAGGCGGTGCCGTCGCCGTGCTCGCCCTCGCCGGCTGCGTCGCGCCCAAGGAGCAGTCGACGCCGGGCGCTCAGGACGGCTGGAGCATCGAGGCCTTCTACGCGCAGGGCGTGGTGTGGGAGGAGTGCGGCGACGCGGAGTGCGCGACGGTGCGGGCACCGCTCGACTGGGACGACCCCGAGGAGGGCGGGATCGACCTCGCCCTCAAGCGCCACCGCGCCACGGGTCCGGCGGACGAGCGCATCGGGTCGCTCCTGATCAACCCCGGTGGTCCCGGTGCGTCGGCGGTCGAGTACGTCGACTACGCCGTCGAGAGCTCCTTCAGCGACCGGCTCCTGGCCGCGTACGACGTCGTGGGGTTCGACCCGCGCGGCGTCGGCTCGTCGAGCGCGGTCGAGTGCGGCGACGACGCCGGCGTGGACGAGTTCCTCACCTCCTACCGAGCCATCGAGGACCAGGCGAGCCTCGACGCCGCGCGTGAGGAGGTCCGCGCGTTCGGCGAGCGCTGCGTCGAGGACACGGGCCCGCTGATCGGCGAGATCGACACGGTGAGCGCGGCACGCGACCTGGACCTGCTGCGCGCGCTGCTGGGCGACGAGCAGCTGCACTACGCCGGGTTCTCCTACGGCACGTTCCTGGGCGCGGTCTACGCGGACCTCTACCCCGACCGCGTCGGGCGGCTCCTCCTCGACGGCGCGCTCGACCCGTCGAACAGCGTCGAGGAGCTCGTGATCGGGCAGGCCGAGGGCTTCGAGGACGCCCTGCGGGCCTACGTCGAGTACTGCCTCGCCGGTCAGGGCTGCCCGCTGACGGGCGACGTCGACGACGGCATGGCGCAGATCGCCGCCCTGATGGACGGCATCGCGGAGCGTCCGCTGCGAGCCGGCGGCGGACGCGACCTGAACCTGACCATGGCGTTCTACGGGCTCGTCGTGACCCTCTACGACGACGAGTCGTGGAGCTACCTCACGATGGCGCTCGAGGAGGCCCTCGGGTCGGACTCGGGCGAGGTCTTCCTCCAGCTCGCCAACCTCTACCTCGACCGCGAGCCGGACGGCACCTTCGGCACCAACTCGATGATCGCGTTCACCGCGATCAACTGCCTGGACTACCCCGCCGAGGAGCTGTCCTACGACGAGCTCGAGGCGCTGGCCGCCCAGGTGGAGGAGGTCGCCCCGACGTTCGGGCGCACGTTCGTCATGGACGCGGGCTGCGAGTCGTGGCCCGTCGAGCCGGTCGGTGAGCGCGACACGGTCGACGCACCGGGTGCCGCGCCGATCCTCGTCGTGGGCACGACGGGCGACCCGGCGACCCCGTACGAGTGGAGCGTCGCGCTGGCCGAGCAGCTCGAGTCGGGCACCCTCCTCACGTGGGAGGGCGAGGGGCACACGGCCTACGGGCGCGGCGACGCGTGCGTGACTGAGACGGTCGACGCGTACCTCGTGGACGGGGTCGTCCCCGAGGACGGGGCGGTCTGCGGGCGCTGAGCACCCGCGGGCCCGGCGGACGGCGCTCAGGCGTCCGGGCCACCACGTGCGGCGAGGAGGTCCTCGAGCACGGTGATCTCGGCCTCCTGCGCGCGCGCGATCGACGCGGCGAGGTCCCGGACGACCTGCTCACCCGCATCCTGCGCGGCGTGCTCCGCCATGTCGACCCCGGCGACGTGGTGGTCGATCATGAGGGTCAGGAACAGTCGCTCGGCGTCGGCGCCCTCGAGGCCCGCGAGCTCGTTGAGCTCGGCCCGGGTCGCCATCCCGGGCATCAGCCCGTCGGCCGTCAGCGAGGCCGCGTCGTCGTCGTGCCCGTGCTCGCCGGCGGACATCCAGGCCATGGCCGGCTCGCGGACGTTCTGCGGCAGCCCCCACGACTCGAGCCACCCGTACATCTGCCCCGCCTGGTGCTGCTGCGTGAGCTGGATGTCGAGCGCGAGCGAGCGGATCTCAGGGTCGTCGGTCGCCTCGCGCACGAGGGTCGCCATCTCGACCGCCTGGAGGTGGTGATCCTGCATGTCCCGCGCGAACCCCGCGTCCACGGGGCTCACCGCCTGACGAGACCAGAGCAGCACGACGACGGCGGCCACCACGACCAGCGCACCGACCGCGGCCGCCGCGACGGCCCGGCGCGACCTCCCGGTCGCGCCGGGCGTGGTGACGTCCTCAGGCCCGCCGTGGGCGGCCGCCGCCGCGGCGGTCACGCGACCGGCGTCCCGACGCCCCCGAAGCATGCGGCACCCGGCTCCGGGGTCTGCTCGCCCTGGAGGTACCGCTCGAGGAAGACGTCCACGCGCGGGTCGTCGGCCGAGTCGAGCTCGAGCTGGTGGCCCCACGCCGTGAGCACGACCGGCGCGTCGAGGTCCTCGTAGGGGCTCACGAGCGCGTACGCCTCGCCGGTCGCCCGCTCGGTGAGCGAAGCGACGTCGTCAGCCGGGAGCGACGGGTCGTAGGCGATCCAGACGGCGCCGTGCTCGAGCGAGTGGACGGCGTTCTCGAGCGGCACCGGCTCGTCGTAGACGCCGCAGTTGAGCCACGCCGCGCTGTGGTCGCCACCGGCGGGGGGAGCGGTCTCGTACTCGACCGGGCCCTCGACGTGGTTGGCCGGGAGACCCTCGAACACCTCGACGCCCTCGATGGGGGCCGACGCGGCGGCCTCGAGCTCGGCGTTCTGCCGCGCCTGGTTGACGATCGGGACGGCAGCGGCGCCGACGAGACCCACCACCACGGCACCGGTGGCACCCCAGACCACGAGCCGCCGCTTGCGGTCGGCGCGCTCCTGGTCGGCGCGGAGTGCGGCGAGACGGGCCTCGCGGTCGCGGTTCTGCTGCTGCTTGCTCACGTGACTCCTCGCGTGGACGGCCCGACGGCGGGGTTGATGCTTCAACCAACTCGACGATAACCGGTGGGTGCCGGAGCGCCCAAGCCCGTCCGCCGGACGGAGGTGAGCGGTCGCGGCCCGGCGACGCGACGGACGGTAGCTCGGCCGGCTGAGGAGGTGAGAGCCTCGCCGTCGGCCGCCCTCGGGACCTTCGCCCCTCGCCCCGGCCGGCCGTCGGGCGGAGCGTGGAGGTGCAGGGTCCCTCAGGAGGGAGGACGCCATGACCACCTCGGTCGAGCACCCGGAGCACCGGCCACGCCGGTGGGACGACCTCACGGACCGCCAGAAGACCGGGGTGCTCGTCGCGGCGTCGGTCCAGCTGGCGCTCGCCGCGACGGCGTGGACCGACCTGTGGTTCCGTCCGGCGGCCCAGGTCCGCGGGAGCAAGCCCGTGTGGGCCGCGGTGATCGCGGTGAACTGGGTGGGTCCGGTCCTGTACCTGTGGCGCGGCATCCAGCACCGCGTCCCCGCGATCCCGTAGCGGGTGACAGCCCGGGAACGGGCGACGGGACCGGGGTGATCCCGGTCCCGTCGTGGTGGAGCCGCCTAAGGGAATCGAACCCTTGACCTTCTCATTACGAGTGAGACGCTCTGCCGACTGAGCTAAGGCGGCGCGCTCGCCGCGGCGAGCGGGCCCTACTGTACCCACCGCCGCGCGCGTGTCCAAAGCGGCGCCGTCCGGGCCGGGTGGGACCGGGCCGGACTCGTCGAGCCCGGTCCCGGGGCGCTACCGCGGCGACGCACCTGACCCCCGTGCCGGAGGTCCGTGCGGTGCGCGTCAGAGGACCGCGGCGGCGGTGCGGTGCGCGTGCTGCGGACGCAGGGCCGACGGGACGTGCGGGTGGCGCAGCGCGCGCACGGCCTCGCCGAGCAGCCGGTTGAACTCGAGCGGCGCGTGCAGGTTGACGTCGTGACCGGCGCGGGGGACGACCGTCAGCCGCGCCGCCGGGTGCGCGGCGACGAAGCGGCGCTCGTCGAGGCGCAGGGGGTCGCGCGCGCCGTTGACCAACCAGACCGGCAGGTGCACGAGGCGCAGGTCGCGCAGGAACGAGTGCCCGCGGAGCGCGTGCAGCATGTCGGTGACGACGTGCCACGACGCGCTCGCCGACGGGCGGAACGCGCGGACGGCCCGTGCGGCCAGGTGGCGGTAGACGCTGAGCGGCTTGCCCCGGACCTCCGTCGAGCACCCCGCGAGGAGCACGCCGGCGAGCTTGTGCTGCGAGCGTGCCGCGTACGAGAGCGACGAGTAGCCGCCGAGCGACATGCCCACGAGCAGCGGCGGCGTGGCGCACGCCTCGACCGCCTCGTCGATCGCGGCGTGGGCGCTCTCGAGCGTGAACCGCTCGTCGGCCCTGCTGCCGTGGCCCGGCAGGTCCACCGTGACGCAGTGGTGACCGGCGCGGGTCATCTCCGCGACCTGCTCGGTCCAGATGGCCGACGAGGTGCGGACGCCGTGGACGAAGACGATGGGCCTGATGGTCGTTCCTCACACGCGCGGGGACGGTCCTTCCGTCACGGTAACCCCGCTCGGCGCACGTCTCTTCCCGAACCGGTCGGTGCGGTCACTGCTCCTTGGGCCGGTCCCGGTCCTTCGAGGGCTGGACCCGCTTCGGCTCGCCCGGCATCTTCGGGTACTCGGGCGGGTAGGGCAGGTCCCCGTGGCCGTGGTCGCGCTCGTCCTTGTCGGCGAGGTCCAGGAGCGGGCGGATGGAGAACCGCTCGCCCGCGCCCGCGACCAGCGGCGCGTAGAGGTCGCCGACCTGCGCGAACCGCGCGGGGACCGTCGTCACGTCGAAGTCGTCCGGGTCGACGTCGGGCAGCTCGTCCCACGTGACCGGCGTCGACACCGTCGCCCGGGGGTTCGCGCGCACCGAGTACGCCGACGCGATCGTCCGGTCGCGTGCCATCTGGTTGTAGTCGACGAAGATCTTCTGCCCGCGCTCCTCCTTCCACCACTTGACGGTGACGAGGTCCGGCAGCCGCCGCTCGAGCTCGCGGCCGAGGGCGATCGTCGCGCGTCGCGCCTGGGTGAACGTCCACCGCGGCTCGATGGGCACGAAGACGTGGACCCCGCGCCCGCCGGAGGTCTTGGGGTACCCCTCCATGCCCATCTCGTGCAGGATCGCGCGCACCTCGGGCGCGACGCGCGCGGCGTCGTGGAAGTCGGTCCCGGGCTGCGGGTCGAGGTCGATGCGGAGCTGGTCGGGCGCCTCGACGTCGTCGCGCGTCACCGGCCACGGGTGGAACGTCACCGTGCCGAGGTTCGCCGCCCACGCGACGACGGCGAGCTCGGTCGGGCAGACCTCGTCCGCCGTGCGCCCGCTCGGGAACGCGATGGTCGAGGTCTCGACGTAGGGCGGGGCGCCCTGCGGGAGGCGCTTCTGGTAGAACGCGTCCCCGCTGTTGTCGGCCCGGGTCGACAGCCGCGCCCCCTCGAGGACCCCCTTGGGCCAGCGCTCGAGCGTCGTCGGTCGGTGCAGGAGCGCGCCGAGGATGCCGTCGCCCACGGACACGAAGTACTGGACGAGGTCGAGCTTGGTCAGGCCCCGCGCGGGGAAGTACTCGCGGTCGGGGTTGGTGACCCGGACGGTGCGGCCGCGCACCTCGAGCTCGGTCGCCGGCGTCGTCGCTGCCATGCGCACACGCTAGGGGTCCGTGATCGGCAGGGCGAGGGGGCGGTGCGTGGCGCGTGCCCGCTCAGCGCGCGTCGCTGCCCACGCCGAGCAGCCCGCGGCGGTGCGCGACCGTGACGGCCTCCGCACGGCCCGTCGCGCCGAGCTTCGCGAGGAGGTTCGACACGTGGACGCTCACCGTCTTGCCGCTGATGAAGAGGCGCTCGCCGATCTGCCGGTTGCTCAGCCCCTCCGCCACGAGCCGCAGGACCTCCTCCTCACGGCTCGTCAGGACGTCGCCCCCCGTGCGCGCGCCGGGCAGCTCGAGCCGTCCGCGACGGCCGAGCGCCTCGACCGCCGCGACCAGCGGTCGCGCGCCCATCGCCCGGGCCTCGTCGAGCGCCGCACCGGCCTCGGCCCGAGCCGCGTCGCGGTCGCCCGCGCCGAGGAGCGCCTCCGCGAGGCGGTACCGCGAGCGGGCCTCCTCGTACCGGTGGCCGTAGCCGAACTCGTCGGTCGCCGCGGTCCACAGCGCGACGGCGTGCTCGCCGTGCAGGCGCGCGTGCTCGGCGTGCGCGCGGGCGAGCCAGGCCCGGCCCTCGGGCCCGAGGCGACCGCCGCGGGGCCGGCCCCGCTGCGCCGACGTCACGGCGCGCGCGAGCAGCGCGTCACCGCGGCGGAGCGCGTCGTCGGGCGCCCGTCCGTGCAGCCGCTCCTCCGCGGCGCCGTCGGCGAGCGCACCGAGCGCGAGTGCGGCGATCCAGATGCCGCCGAGGAAGAAGTCGTTCCACGCGCGGCTCATCTGCTCGATGACGGCCTCGGCGCGCGCGATCGCCTCCTCGGTCCGGCCGCGCCACGCGAGCGCGTCGACGTGGCACCCGCCCGCCACGAGGGCGACCTGGCCGTCGACCCGCCCCGCGGGCTCGAGGGCTCGTGCCGCGTCGACCACGTCGTCGTCGCCGCGGGCGACCGCGCTGTAGAGGCGGACCGCGGCGAGGCTCGCCACGGCCACGGGCGGCGCCCCGGCCGACGGCGGCTCGGGCGGGCTGAGGTCGCCGCGCGTGAACCGGACCAGGTGCTGGAGCAGCTGCATCTGGACCGCGAAGCCGTGCCACGTCAGGCCCGCGCGGCGGGCGTGGTCCAGGCCCGTCCGCAGCTCGCGGTCCGCTGCCGGCAGGTGGCCCGCGTAGAACCACGTCGCGGCGAGGTTGTAGTCGCACCGCAGCTGCGTGAGGAGGTCGCCGGCCTGCGCCGCGCGCTCGCGGGCGGCCCCGAGCAGCCGCGCGGCCTCGTCCGGGTCGTCGACGCGCAGCACCGCGAGGGTCGTGAGCGCGTCGGCCTCGACGTCCGCGAGCCCGGCCGAGCGCGCGATGCCGACCGCCTCCTCGGCGCGCCGTCGTGCCTCGTCGTCCTCGTCGGTACCGAGCGCGGTCCGCGCACGGACCGCGTGCGCCCACGCCCGGTCGGGCGCCGACGCGTCGGGGGAGAGCTCCTCGAGCGCGCGGCCCGCCGTCTCGAAGGCCTCGCGCTCGTCCTCGATCGAGAGCAGGTGCCGCGCGAGCTGCACACGCAGGACCGCACGGCGTGCGGGATCGGCGGCGCGGTCGACCGCCGTCCGCGCGAGCGGGACCGCGCGCTCGTCGCGGCCGGCCCGCGCGGCCGCCGACGCCGCGCGCATCATGAGGTCGGCGGGGTCGACCACGGGTCGCTCCGCCTCGGGGACGGCGTCCCAGAGCTCGAGGACCACCTCGAGGTGGCGCAGCTCCTCCTGCGGCGCGAGCAGCCGTGCGGCGTCGTCGGCGGCCGCGAGGGAGGCGCGCAGGGCCGTCGGTGCGTCGTGCGCGTGCCGGGCGTGGTGGGCGAGGACGGCGGCGGACCCGAGCGTCGGGTCCGCGACGAGCGCGTCGCGGTAGGCGCGGTGCGCGGCGGACGTCTCCCCGGGCAGGAGGTCGGCGGCGACCACCTCGGCGAGCAGCGCGTGCCGGAACGCCATCCGACGGTCCTCGGCGACGAGCACGTGACCCGCGACGGCCTCGCGCAGCACCGCGTCGGCGTCCGCGCCGTGGGCCGGCTCGAGACCAGCCCGCAGGGCCGGGCGGTGGGCCGGGTGGTGGGCCCACGCGGCGCGCAGGAGCGCCTCGCTCACCGTCCGCCCCGACACCGCGGCGAGGCGCGCGAGGTCGACGACGGCGGGGTCGAGCCGGTCGATCCGCGCGCGGAGGACGTCGCCGAGCGACCACGGCAGCGAGCCGTCGGGGGCCTCGAGCAGCTCCTGGGCGAAGTAGGCGTTGCCCTCCGAGCGCTCGGCGACGGTGCGCAGCGTCTCCTCCGTGACGTCGGCGCCCACGACGGCCGCGGCGAAGGCGCGCAGCTCGTCGGCGCTGAACGGGGGCAGGTCCAGCCGCTCGACCCGCGGGTGCCGGGACAGCTCGGCCACGACGCCCGTCAGGGGGTGACGGCGGTGCAGGTCGTCCGTGCGGTAGCTCGCGACCACCAGGACGTGCTCGGTGCGGAACCGTGACACGAGGTAGCGCAGGACGTCGCGGCTCGACGGGTCGGCCCAGTGGAGGTCCTCGAGGACGAGCACCATGGGCGCTCCCGCGCGACCGCTCGACGCGAGGGCCGCGGCGATGCCGTCGAAGAGCTGGAGCCGGCCCGCCTCGTCGTCGGTGGCCGCCGTCGTCGGCTCGCCGCCCGGCACGAGACGCAGCAGCGCCGGCCGCGTGCGGACCAGGGCGTCGACGGCACCGGTGGTCGAGCTCAGCCGGGTGAGCGCCTCCGCGAACGGCAGGTAGGGCACGCCGACCTCACCGAGGTCGACGCAGCCCGCGGTCACGACCGTCGCCCCGCGCGCCGCCGCGAGGTCCGCGACGTGCGCGAGGAGGCGCGTCTTGCCGACCCCGGCGTCCGCGCCGAGCAGCACCGTCGACGGGTCGCCCGCTGCGGCCCGGTCGACGGCGGCCATGAGCCGGTCGACCGCGGCCGACCGGCCCACGAACCTCGTCATCGCCACGCAGCGGATCGTCCCACCCCGGCGGGGTGCGGC
>JAUZVJ010000083.1:0-8577 GCA_031844515.1 Actinotalea sp. AC32
GTGACAATCGACTGTCCCATCTCGTGAAGAACGAACTTGGTGACGCGCCGCTGCGTATGGGGCGGAAGCGCGATCTCGGGTTCTTCCATGGCGAAGATGACGTTCTGCTGGCCCTTGAGTTCGGCGATAATCGAGAGTAAGGCAAAAACGAGCATGTTGATAGAGCCCGTGCCCTGACGCGCGAACGGCACTGGGTACTCGCTCGGCTTGGTTGCCACGAAGAGCCTTACGACCTCGCGGAGGTGCTCACGCGTGAGGTCGGACGCGAAGAACGCCGTGGCGTCGTCGCCTCCCTTGAGGTTGACGAAGCGTCCCATGTTGTCGCGGATCTTTGCCCGCATGTCCTTAAGTTTGTCAATCTCCCCGATCGCCGGATCCAACATACGGAGTGCCTCTAGGGTGTCCTGCCACATCTGCGCTGACCCCTCCGGCGCAAGTCGTAGGATGGTGTCTAGCAAAGAGCCACGCTGCAGACTGAGGGCTCGCGAGCCCGTCCGGAGCGTGCGAAGGAAGACAAACCCGCAGAGCCGCTTGTGTTCGCGCGTGAAGCGACTACGTCCAGCACCGAGGGCGGCGCGTTCTGCTTCGTCCAGCGTCTCCGGATCCGGCAGTGGGTGGCTGAAGAACGTGTCACCGACGAAGTCGTCCTCCTCCGGCTCGTACCGCCCGATGAACATCACGGGTAGCGCCCACGTCACAGTCGGCTCGTCGGCTCGGGCGAGACCGCCCGGTTGCTCGTCGACGAACTCGCCGACGGCCTCGTCCCAGCGCCGCAGGTATGACATGCCGAAGCGTCGCCGCTGCTCGTCACTTAGGCCGACCAGGACTGCCTCTACCTGGATCTCGACGCCGCTGCCGTCGTCGTTCAGGTACTGGCCCCTGTAAAAGTCGTGCTCGTCGACCACAGGCCGGCGGTATAGACGCTCGGGTCCGAGGACCAAGTCGAGAGCCTCACAAACCGTCGACTTGCCGACGTTGTTGCCGCCGACCAAGAGGGTGTGCTGTTCGAACTGCACCTCGCCGTGCCTGACGCCCCGGAAGTTCTTGATCGTAAGTAGTCGGACCCTCATCGGTCGGCCGCCTCCGTGTCCCACTCCTCCGCCGCGGGAGGTTTCGTTGAACTCGTACCCCGCGCCCACCAGTCAGACTGGATGGGCGCAGGGTTCACGATCAACGTAGCGGGTGCAGTGACAGGCGGGACTACTTCGGCCCGCGGCTCGCCCATGCGAGCCAACGGCTGTTGCCGCTCCCGACGAAGCGATCATCTAGGTGATGAGCCGGGCCAGGGGACCGATGCGGGGCATCGAAGAGATGCAAGAAGAGTCTGGTCGATGACGGGTCTGCCAGGGGGCTGACTGAGGCGCCGGGTCTGACTCCTCGGAGCGCCTTGGGTCGAGACGCCCGGCTGTCGCTAGACCTCCTCGCACGCCTCTACGAGGGCTGCGACGCGTTCCTTCATGGCGGTGAGCTCGTCGCCCATAACGGTGCCACCGCCGGCGAGCGTGTCGCGGATGTGAGCGAAGTCGTCTCGCGACGCGTCGAGGTCCGCCGATAGGTCTTCGTAGGCGCCGTCCCCGGCCGCCGCCACCGCGGCGCTCTCGGCGGCCCTCTCGAGCGCATCGGCCCAGGCCTCGAGCTCCCCTGGCTCGGCCTGGTACATGTCCTCCCCCGGCGAACCGATGAGCGGAACGTTGCGGGCCTCCTCGCACGCCTCGCTCGCTGCCTCGGCCGGTGAAGGTGCGGGACCGGCGCACGCAGCAAGGAGTCCAAGCGCGACCGCACCCACCGCGACTGACCGCATCCCTCGAGGCTAGCGACGCACCTACGGCGCCGTGGCGATGTTCTCGCGCGATCTGCACACCTGCTGTTAGGACCCCTCTGCGAACGCATCGCGGGTCCCAGTTGGAGGCGCCACGTGATGTCGATGCACAAGCTCACCGCCGGGGACGGGTACGCCTACCTGACCCGCCAGGTCGCGGCCGGTGACGCCGGCCTGGGCCCAGCGACCTCGCTGACGGCCTACTACGAGCAGACCCGCAACCCCCGGGGCCGATGGATGGGCGGAGGCCTCGCCGGCCTCGGAGACGGGGCACGGCGGCTGGCACAGGGTGACGCCGTTACCGAGCAGGCGATGACGGCCGTCTTCCGGGACGGCCGCGACCCGCTCACCGATGACGCGCTGGGCCGGCCGTACCGCTCCACCGATGGCGCACACCGGCATGCCGTCGTCGGCTACGACCTCACGTTCACCGCACCGAAGTCCGCCTCCGTGCTGTGGGCGCTGGCCGATGACGCGACGCGCACCGTCATCTACGCGGCGCACCGCGCAGCCCTTGCGTCATCGCTCGAGTTCCTCGAGCAGGCTGTCATCAGGACCCGGGTCGGTGACGCCGGTCGTCATCAGGTCCGCACCCGCGGGATGGTGGCCGCCGCCTTCGACCACTGGGATACCCGGGCCGGCGACCCGAACCTGCATACCCACGTCGTCATCGCCAACAAGGTGCAGGGACCCGACGGCGCCTGGCGCAGCCTCGATGGCCGCACGGTGCACGCCGCCGTCGTCACCGTCTCCGAGCTGTACGACGCCCACCTCGCCGACGAGCTCGCCCGACGCCTGCCGGTCGAGTGGTCGATGCGCGGCCGCGGCCCGCGCCGCAACCCCGCCTTCGAGCTGGCGGGCATCGATGACGGGCTCCTCTCGCACTTCTCGACCCGCTCGGAGCGGATCCACTGCGCCGAGGAGGAGTGGCGCGCCGCCTTCGAGGCCGACCGCGGCCGCGCCCCGACCCGGATCGAGACGACCCGTGCCCGCCAGCACCTCACGCGCGCCACCCGGCCAGCCAAGACCGTCCGGCCCCTGGACGACCTCCTCGCCGACTGGGCGAACCGCGCACGCGCGCTGACCGGGGTCGAGCCTCGCGACCTCGCCGCTCGCGCGCTGACCGGCACCTATGGGCGACCGCTGCGCGCGCACGACGTCGGCCCCGAGGTCCGGGCGGCGTTGGTCGCCCAGGTGCTCGATGACGTCTCGACCCGTCGCTCGGTGTGGACGACGTGGAACCTCGGCGCCTCGGCCGTGCGCGCGTCGAAGCTGCTGCGCATGGCGTCGCCGGCCGAGCGCCGCACGCTGCTCAACGCGGTCACCGCTGACGCCGCCGCGGCCTGCGTGCACCTCGACGACAGCCGCGAGCCGAGCACCCGGCGCGTCGGCGAGTCGCTGTTCACCTCGACCGAGCTGCTCGGTGCCGAGAAGGTCTTGATCGACGCCGCCGAGACCGGTGGCTTCCCGCGCCGGACGATCACCCTGCCGATACCGCCGCGAGCCGTCGCCGAGAGCGGTCGAGGCGTTCTAGCCGACGATCAGCGGTCGGCGGTCGAGGCCGTCATCGGCTCGGGGCGCCTGCTCGACGTCATCGTCGGTCCTGCAGGGTCGGGCAAGACGACGACGCTCGCAGCGCTCACCTTCGCCTGGCGGCGCGGCGTCGGGTCGGTCGTCGGGCTGGCGCCATCGGCCACCGCGGCCCGCACCCTCGCGGACTCCCTCAAGGTGCCGTGCGAGACGACCGCCAAGTGGCTGCACGAGTCGGTGGGCGAGGGCGCCGCCGCCCGCAGCCTCAGGTACGCCCAGGCCCTCGAGGAGGAGGCGGCCGGCGACTACCTCGCGAGGCGTGACGCCCAGGGGAAGCAGTGGAGCCTGCGTGCCGAGCAGGAGCGGTGGCGGTTCGAGCCCGGCCAGCTCGTCATCGTCGACGAGGCTTCCTTGGCCGATACCCGGGCGCTCGCCGCGATCGTCGAGCAGGCTCGCGCGGCCACCGCCAAGGTCGTGCTGGTCGGCGATCACCTCCAGCGCGGGTCGGTCGACGCCGGCGGGGCGTTCGGGATGCTCGCACGCCGAGGACCGACGGCCGAGCTGACCAGCCTGTGGCGGTTCAGCGAGCCCTGGGAGGCGCGGGCGAGCCTCGAGCTGCGACGCGCGCACCCCGACGCGCTCGACGCCTATGAGGCGCACGGCGCCGTCTCCTCCGGCGACCACGGCGCCATGCTCGACGCGGCCGTCGAGGCCGTCGGTGCGGCCCAGCAGCAAGGGCGCGTCGCCGTCCTTCAGGCGGTCGACAACCGCACCGTCCGTGAGCTGAACGCCCGGATCCACGCTGGTCGCGTCGCGACCGGGGAGGTCTCCCCCGTCGGCGCGACGCTGCACGACGGGCTGACGGCAGGTGTGGGCGACCGCATCGTCACCCGCCGCAACGACCGCCGCCTGACCAGCTCGGACGACTTCGTCCGCAACGGTGCGCTCTGGGACGTCGTCACCGTCCTGCCCGACGGCGGCCTGCGCGTGCTACCCGCCGCTCCCGGTCTGGAGCCCGGCATGACCGTGGGGCTACCCGCCGCGTACGTCACTGACGACGTCGAGCTCGGCTACGCGACGACGGTCGCCCGGACCCAGGGCATGACCGTCGACGAGACCCACACGATCGCCACGGCGGCGATGGGCCGGGAGGACCTCTACGTCGCGATGACGCGGGGCCGTCACCTCAACCGCGTCTACGCCGTCACCGACGACAGCGACCCGGAGTGCTTGCCGGGCAGCGCGCCGTCGCCGGGACGCGCGGTGCTCGACCAGATCCTCGCCGCGAGCCATGCCGAGCCCAGCGCCACGGAGACCTGGGAGACGTGGCACCAGGAGGAGCCCACGCCCGCGGTGCCGCCCCGGCGTCCACAGCGGCCCTGGACCGGGGCGCATCCACAGCAAGTCCAGACCCACTTGACCGGCTACGCGCCGCCGTCCGCCGATGGACCGGTGCTCAGCCTCTGACTTCCGCAGTACCCAACCAAGAGAAGGAGAACGGCCATGACCGCAATCGAGGAGCACGCCCCGGCCACGCCGACGGCCGCCCGGCAGTACTACCGCGTCAAGGACGCCGCCAAGGTGCTCTGCGTGCCGCCGCGGACGCTGTACCACCTGGTCGAGCGCGAGCAGATCCCGTGCCGGCGCCTCGGCACCGTGATCCTCATCCCGGCGGCGTGGGTCGACCGCGAGCCGGCGATCCCGCCCAAGCGGCGCTGATGTCCGTCACCAAGCGGATCTTGCCCTCGGGCACGGTGACCTGGCGCGCGAAGGTCTTCTTCGAGCGCCGGGTCATCGCCCAGAGGTCGTTCACGCGCCGCGTCGACGCCAAGCGCTGGGAAGCCGACCAGCTTGTGAGGCTCGACGCCGGCTCGTGGATCGACCCGACGCGGGGGCGGATCACCTTCGCGGCGTTGGCCGAGGAGTGGCAGGCCTCGCGTGGTCATCTGGCCGTCCGCAGTCAGGAGACCACGCGGTTCCTGCTGGACAAGTACGTCCTTCCGCAGATCGGGGCGTTCCCGATCTCCGGGATCTCGGCGGCCGACGTCGAGCGGGTGATGTCCGCTCTGACGGCGCGTGGGCTCGCGACGGCGACGCGACGTCGGGCGCTGTCGATGATCCGGCTGGTGTTCGACTACGCGATCCGCGACCGGCGGCTGTCGGTGAACGTGGCACGGATGGTGTCGCTGCCGCGTGGGGCGACCAAGCGCGAGCCGCACTGGCTGCGGCCCGAGCAGCTCGGCCGGCTGGTGATGGCGGTGCCGCCGCTGTGTCAGCCGGTGGTGTTGTTCCTCGGGACCACGGGGTGCCGGTTCTCGGAGATGGCAGCGCTGCGGGTCGACGACGTCGTGCAGACACCGCACGGACTCGGCGTGCGGGTGCACCGGGCGGCGACGCAGTCCAAGCGGACGAGTGGGGCGGTGTTCGGGCCGACCAAGACGCACCAGACCCGGACCGTGCCCGTGCCGGCGGCGCTGGACGAGTACGTGCGGGCGCGGGTCGCCTTCACCGCGCCGGGTGGGTACCTGTTCCCGAGCCCGACCGGGGGCGTGTGGACGAACACCAACTTCCGGGCGCGGTCAGGGTGGATGGAGGCGACGCGGCGGGCGGGGGTTGAGGGGACGACGATCCACGACCTGCGGCACACGGCGGCGTCCCTGCTGATCGCGGCCGGGGCGGACGTGAAGGCCGTGCAGGTGATCCTCGGGCACTCGACCGCGACGATGACGATGGACCTGTACGGGCACCTGTTCAGCGAGGCGACCTGGCAGGCGATGGAGCGGCTGCCCGTAATACCGCTGATGCAGACGCCACGGGCGATCTGTTTACCACCGGTCAAGATCATCGCCGATGGCGCAGAGGATGCCGACGCGCCGACTTCGCTTACTGTGCGGCCTCACGCACCCTAGGGTCGGGCACAGGTCGGATCCGGCGAGCCGTGGCATGAGCGCGCCCCGTCGCGGATCGCCGCGACGGGGCGTCAGCGCGAGAGCTGCGCCACACGTGCCTCCCAAACTGGTACGCGATCCAGGTCTCCAAGCTCAAGCGTCAGTGCCAGGCCGATCTCTGCGAGTGAGCGGCGGACGTCGGAGCACTGCGCGGGCACCATGCTGCCGTCGCTGATCCTGCGCCAGATGTACGCCCCCACCGGCACGGGCTCGAGCCCGTCAATCCAGTGGCGGTTCGCCTCGAAGAGGACGTCACGCTTGTGCACCTCGAGCGTGGCGCAGCACGCACGGTTGTAGAGCAGCAGGCTCCTTGGCTGGTAGCCCAGGTGCTGCGCCTCCAGCAGGCTCTCGTAAGCCTCTTCCGGCTTGGAGGTGATGAGGCAGAAGGCGAGGTTATTGCGCAGGCCGGGATCACTTGGGTACCGACCGATCAAGAACTCGAAGAGCGCCGCCGCCTCGGCACAGCGCCCCTGACCGAGGAGCATCTTGGCCTGCTCCTGCACCGCTGCCATGAACTCCGCCCACCCGACGTCCCGGAGGCGCTCATCCTCGCGCAGGACGTATCCCGCCAGTGCGTGGGCTAGGGCGTCGCGGTCCGGGGACGGGGCGTCCAGTAGCGCTGCAGGCGCATGAGGCGAAACCCCCTGGGTGGCGTACCGGTACTCATACTTGAGCGAGGCGCTCGACCACTCATCAAGGTCTCGCTGTAGCGTCCGATCAACGAGCCATCGGTAGACGTCGGCTGCTTCGCGCACGCCGCTGTCGACCGTGGACGCCCACTCCGAAAGTTGCTCGGGCTCGAACGGTGCGAGGCGGACAAGAGCCTCCATCGGCGCGAACGCGATCCAGCCCTCCACGAGATGACTCGCGTGGCGAAGCACCGTCTCGAAGTCGTCCGCCACAGGTGCGTGCTGACCTGTCCCCACAAGCGCTCGCCGCCAGGCGCGGAGGTCGATGGCGGCGTACTCGTCGGCGAGTTGCTCCCCACGAGCCTCGAGTACTACCGAAGCGACGACCGCTCCGAGGACGGGCCCGGCGAAGAGGTGCGCGAGTCCAAAGCGGATCAAGGAGGCTCCGTCGGCACCATGCTCGTCGAGCTGGCGGACCGCCCCGTCCACGAGTGCCACGCGGTCAGCCCACGCTTGTCCCTGCCCGGGCGGGCGCTCGAGTGCGGCCTCGGTCGAAGCCAGCAACTCGCGTACCAGGACCTTCGCGTTGCTCACTGGGTCACCCTCCCGACCCGGTGCACAAGCCTCAAGTCCCCGCGCCGTCTGCCGACAATATGCCTATGATCGTGCGTACGATCGTGGGTAGGATCCTAGCCCGTGAGGCGGACCATGGACATCATCTATCAAGCAAGTGATCTCGCGACCTCGAAGCGACGGGAGTTCCTCGACGCAGCTCGCACCGGCCGGGCCCACCTTCGTGACACCGATGGAACCGACCTCGTTGCCCTCCAAGCGCACGAGCTGGCAGTCCTTGAAGAGCTGGCCTACTGGTCTGCCCAGCATCGGCACCTCGATCGGCTCCTTCGCGATGCCGACGTACCTCGAGTTGCTCAGCTGGGCGACCTTGCGTGGCTTCGAGCCTTCGACCGCGACGACCTCGTCTCCTTCCTTGAGGAGCTGCAGGACTGCCTCATTGCAGCTTCGGCTGACCGAGACATGAGAGTGCTGCGGGACGCAGTCAGAGCCTGGCGGGTCACCGCTCAGCAACTTGAGGACCCTCTGCGCCGATCGGTGCTAGTGAACCGGCACAACCCAGGCGACTTTGAGCAGGTCGCGCGACCGTGAGTGGAAGCCGGGCGTACCAGCCGCTCGTCCCAGCCCGCCGCCCCGGCGGAAAGCCGGGCGAGGCACCCCAGTACCGAGTCCTCGTTCATCGCAAGTTCCTCGAGAAGTGGGCGCAACTTGCCGACCGAGTCGGCGACGCAGGCGCGCAGGAGCTCTGGGATCACCTTGCGTCGAGCCCTGGTGCACCACCACCTACGGCCTCGACGTGCATTCTTCGCGGCAAAGCGGGCCTCCCGCAGGGCCCTGGCTGGTCGAGGACAGTGCACTACGAGGTCTCGAGCATGGCGCGGGTCAACTACCAGTACCACGACGGATACAAGACATCTGACGACGGCGACGAACACAAGGTCGTTGCTGTCTTGACGATCGACTTCTCGAGCCACTAAACGAGCTAGCCCTCGCCCCGCTCAGACCAGCGCGACGGCGGTTCGCCGGCGTCCGTCCACGTCCTTGACAGGCCGTCCACGTCCTGAGACAAGTCGCTGAC
>JAUZVJ010000084.1:0-8531 GCA_031844515.1 Actinotalea sp. AC32
GCGGGCGTCGACCGCGGCACGCAGCGCGACCAGGTCGGGCTCGGACGTGGCGCCCGGGTCGGCCGCGCGCAGGCGCGCCTCGGGGTCCGCCGGTGCGGTGCGGGCTGCCTCGTTCACGGTGACCTCCGGGGTCTGCTCGTCGTTCACCGTGCCTGTGTCGCGGACGGGCCGGTGCTTGCACCGCTCCCCGCGCCACCGGCCCGGCCACCCACCGCGCCCGGCCCCGCGGGGCCGTCGTCGCGCGGGACGGCGTCGTCGGCGTCGTCGGCGTCCCGCTCGGCCCAGACCTCGCGCAGCCGCGCCCGCGCGCGGGACAGCGCCGCGTCGGCGCCGCCCCGGCTGATCCCGAGCACCTCGGCGAGCTCGGCGCCGCCGAGCCCGTCCCACGCGTGCAGCAGGAGGATCCGCCGGTCCCGCGGCGTGAGCGCGGACAGCGCCGTGCGCACGTCGTCGTCGGCGATCGCGAGGTGCGCGGGGTCGGCGTCGTCCACCTCCTCCGGGACGTGCTCGACCGGGACCGGCCGGCCCTTGCGACGGTGGTTCGCGAGGACGAAGCCCGCCGTCCGGTACAGCCAGGGCAGCTCGGCCTCCGCGGGCACGTCGTCCCGGCGGCGCCACGCGGTCGCGAGCACCTCGGCCGTGAGGTCCTGGACGTCGTCGGCTGCGGCGCGGCGGGCGAAGTAGCGGTGCAGGGCCCTCGCATGGGACCGGAAGAGGTCCTCGAACCACTGGTCGTCGTCGCGCACGAGGGTCCTCCTGTACCGGGGCGCCCACCGCCAGGGCGCCTACCGTGAACTGTGTCGTGGTGCGCGCGGGTCTTGCACGGGGACGCGCGGGAGGAGGGCCGTCCCGTGTGCGGCGTCCCACCCGTCGGCCTACTGTCGCCGTGAGGGAGAGGAGCGCGACATGACCGAGACACCCGGGGCACCCGAGGCGCGCGACGCGCGGGCCGACGACGACCGCCTCGCGCCGGCCGACGAGCCCAGCGCGTTCGCGGACGCCGACGTCGACGAGGTCGCCGAGGGCGACGCCGAGGAGACGCAGTACGACCTGCGGTCGATGCCCGAGGAGACGAACCCGGTCGCGGACGACCCGGGCAGCCAGCTGAACTTCTGAGGCTGGCGCTCCCGCCCGCGCCCTACGCTGCCGCCGTGCGCGTCCTCGTGAACGGCCCGGCCAGCTGGAACACCCTCGTCGCGCTGCCGCACCTGCCGGAACCGCGACCCGGGATGCTCACCGCCACCGCGTGGTGGGAGGGCCTGGGCGGGACGTCGGCGGGCAAGTCGCTGTCGCTCGCACGCCTCGGCGTGCCGACCCTGCTGCGGACGGTCGTCGGCGACGACGCCGCGGGCGAGCGCGTGCTCGACGCGCTGCGCCACCCCCTCCTCACGGTCGTCGCCCAGCGTGCCCCCGCCTCGGAGCGGCACCTCAACCTCATGGCGCACGGCGACCGCGTGTCGGTGTACCTCGACGCGCCCGACGACCCCGGCGATCCGCCGGAGCCCGTCACCGCGGCCCTGCGCGACGCCGACGTCGCCGTGCTCGACCTGGCCGCGCACTCGGTCCCGCTGCTCGACCGCGCGCGGCGCGCGGGCACCGAGGTGTGGTGCGACCTGCACGACGACGACGGCGTCGCCGCGTTCCACGAGCCCTTCCGCGCGGGCGCCGACGTCGTCGTCGTCAGCGCCGACCGCCTCGACGACGTGTGGGGCTACCTCGAGGCGCGCGTCGCGGGCGGCGCGCGCTGGGCGGTCGCGACCAGCGGCGCCCGGGGCGCGATCGCACTCGGCGCCGACGGGCGACGGCACGAGGTCGGCACCGCGCACGTCGACGTCGTGCAGGACACCAACGGGGCGGGTGACGCCTTCGTCGCCGGGATGCTCGCCGCACGGCTCCTGGGTGCGCCCGACGACGAGGGCCTGCGCTGGGGTGCCGCGGCCGGGGCGCTGTGCGTGGCGTCGCGCGAGCTCGTGGCGCCCGACCTGTCGGTCGAGCGCGTGCGCGCGCTCGCGGGGACGGTCGAGCACCGGACCGTGTGAGGGCCGGCGGTCCTGCCGCCGGCCCGACGTGCGCTCGACCCGTCCCGGGACGTACGAAGGCCCCGGCTCCCTCGCGGGGGCCGGGGCCTTCGTCAGTCCTTCGGTCGCCTCACACCGAGATGTCAGCGACCTGCGCCGGGAACCGGCGGGAGGACGTCAGCTCAGATGGGCGTGACGTTCGCGGCCTGCGGGCCCTTGGGGCCCTGGTTGACCTCGAACTCGACACGCTGGTTCTCCTCGAGCGAGCGGTAGCCGCTCGAGTTGATCGCCGAGTAGTGGGCGAAGACGTCGGCCGAGCCGTCGTCGGGGGCGATGAAGCCGAAGCCCTTCTCGGCGTTGAACCACTTCACGGTGCCAGTAGCCATGGTGCTCTCCTTCTGGAGTTCTGCCGGACCCGACCTTCGGGTCCCTCTCATCGCGGTGTTCGTGCGTCCGCTCTCCAGAAAGAGACAACGCGCCGGGCTGTAGGCCGCGGCGCGTCAAGACGTCAAGCACTGCAACTTCGAGGCCGAGCCTAACGGACACATCGGCCGCGCACCACCCCTACGGCTAGGCTCGCTGCGCGTGAGGCCCTTCCTGCTGCTCGGCACGCGCGACGACGACGCCGTGGCGGACAGCGAGGCCGCGGCGTTCCGGCGCTTCGGGGGCCTGGACGAGCACGAGCTCCACCGGGTCCGCCTCGAGCGCGAGCCCATGCCTCGCATCGACCTCGACGACTGGTCGGGGGTCATCGTCGGCGGGAGCCCCTTCTGCACGAGCGACCCCGAGGACGAGAAGTCGGCGGTGCAGAAGCGCGTCGAGCGCGAGCTCGGCGAGCTGATCGACGAGGTCGTCGAGCGCGACGTGCCGTTCCTCGGCGCGTGCTACGGGATCGGCACGCTCGGCGCGCGTACGGGTGGCGTCGTCGACCGCACGTACGGCGAGCCCGTCAGCGCGGTCCCGGTGACGCTCACGGACGCGGGTCGCGCCGACCCGGTGCTCGGTACGCTCCCGCGGGTCTTCGACGCGTTCGTCGGCCACAAGGAGGCGCTCAGCACGCCTCCGCCGGGGGCCGTCGTCCTCGCGGGCTCACCCGCGTGCCCGGTGCAGGCGTTCCGCCTCAAGGAGAACCTCTACGCCACGCAGTTCCACCCCGAGCTCGACGAGCCCGGCGTCGTCGAGCGCGTCCGCGTGTACCGCGACGCCGGGTACTTCCCGCCCGGTGAGCTCGAGCGCGTCATCGAGAACCTGCGCAGCTCGGTCGTCGAGCACCCGCCCACGCTGCTCGCAGCGTTCGTCCGCCGCTACGCGCGCGACTGAGCGCGTCCCGGCGCGAGCGGGGCGCCCACCTCGGGACCGCCGACGTCGGCGCCCTCAGAGGCGGTCGAGCTCGGGCAGCTCCGCCTCGGGTTCGAAGCACGGGGCCCGGAGGAGGCTCATGGTGGCCCAGCCCGCCGCGAGCAGGCCGGCGTCGGACGCGGCGTCGCGCGACCGGTCGATCTCGGCGTAGCTCACCTGCAGCGCACCGGGCTCGTCGAGCGCGTCGACGCGCGCCTCGACCGCGCCGAAGCGCGCGAGCGGCGCCTTGCGCAGCCCCCTGACCTCCGCGGCGGGCAGGTCGGGCACGTTGAGGTTGAGCACGCCGTCCTCGGCGGGGCGCGTGACGAGCCATCGCAGCCCGTGCGCGGCGACGAGACCGGCCGTGTCCCAGTGCCGCGGGTCCGAGGCGTCGAGCGAGACGGCCATGCCGTGGATGCCGTGGGTCACGGACGACATCGCCGCGCCGACCGTCCCGGAGTGGATGACGGCGTGCCCGGTGTTCGGACCGCGGTTCACGCCCGAGAGGACCACGTCGGGACGCGGGCCGAACGCCTCGTGCGCCGCGAGGAACGCGATCAGGCCCGGTGCGGCCCCGACGGCGAGCGACTCGACGCCGTCGGGCAGGTCAGGCGGCGCGAGCCGCTCCGTCGCGAGCCGCCCGTCCTCCGTGGCGCCGAACAGCGACGCGGACGCACCCGAGTACTCGGTCGTGGGTGCGACGACGAGCACCTCGTACCCCGCGTCCAGCCCGACCTGCGCGAGCACCGAGAGTCCGCGCGAGCCGATGCCGTCGTCGTTGGTGACCAGCGCACGCATCACGACACCTCCCGTCGGTCGCCGTCGAGGTCCGTGACCTCGACCTCGGCGACGTACCGCTCGATCTGCTCCCTGCGGCCCGAGCCGAGCCCGTGCCGCGTCACGTTGAGCGCGCCCGCCGCGGCGCCGAGGCGCGCCGCCTCCACGAGCGGCGTCCCGCGCGCGACGCCGACCGCGACGCACGCCGTCATCGAGTCGCCCGCGCCGCGGTGCTCGACCGGCGTCACCGGAGGCGTCACGACGAGCGCGGCGTCGTCGGGCTCGACCACGAGGGTCGGCTCGGCCGCGCGCGAGACGACGACGGCCCCGGCTCCGCGCTCGATGAGGCCGCGTGCGCCGGCGACGAGCTGGTCGAGCGCGTCGCCGTCCGCGAAGCCGCCGTCGACCATCTCGGAGTGGCTCATCTTGAGGACGTCGAGGCCCTCGTCGACCGCGCACGCGGCCGCCCGGCCCGACAGGTCGGCCACGACGCGCCGCCCGGCGGCCCGCAGGTCCCGGGCGAGCCGCGCGAAGAAGTCGTCGGGCACGGTCCGTGCCGGCTCGGCACCCGTGAGGACGACGACGTCGGCGTCGAGGGACTCGACGAGCACGGCCCCGAACAGGTCGTCGAGGTCGTGGCGCCCGACGAGCGTCGGATCCATGTGGGCGACCTCGTCCCGCTCGCCGCGGCGCCGGTCCTGCACGTACGCGCCGTTCGTGCCGTCGTACGGCGTCGCGCGGACCCGGTACCCCTCACGCTCGGCGAGCGTGAGCAGCGCGGGTCCGATCTCGCCGCCGAACGGGCTGCACACCACGACGTCGGCCCCGAGCACAGCAGCCATGCGGGCGACCCAGAGCCCCTGCCCGCCCGCGTGGACATGGACCTCCGGGTCCCCGTCGGGGGCCTCCTCGACCGTGACCGTCAGGAGGCTCGTGACCCCGAGGACGCACACCCGGGTGCTCCGCTCGACCACCGGCTCCCCTCCCCTCGGCAGGCACGCGCCACCGGACCGAGTCTCACGTCGTGGCCGCCCCGCCGCACGCCGAGCGCGCCGCTACCCGGCTCCGCGACCCTGCGCACGGCGGCGAGGGGTGAAAATCCCCGCTTCTCGTCTGTGAGCGTTCACACCTGGCCCGGACGTGCCGATGGAGACGGCATGTTCACGATGACGGAACTCGAGCTCGGTGGTTTCGTCGCGCCGGGGCGGGAGCCGTCGGCCGACCTCACCCTCAGGCTGGCCCAGCGGGTCACCGAACGCCTCGCCCGGACGTCCGAGCCGGATCCCGTCCCGTGCGCCGCGCGCCCGTACACCGGGTTCGTGCACCGCGACGGTGCGTGCCGCTGCTTCTTCGGCGGGCCCGCCCCCGAGTTCCCCCCGGTCGCCGGTCCGCCCGCCCGCCTGCCCTTCGCGTCCTGAGCCCGCCGGCCGTCGGACGGACCGGCCGGCGGACCCCTCGCCGTCAGCTCGCCGGGCCCTGCCACGTGGGCTGCTGCCACGCAGGCGCCTGCTGCCACGTCGGCTGCTCGTCGGGCATCAGGACCCACAGGATCGGGTAGATGATCAGCTGGCTGCCCGGCAGGATCATGAGCGCGAGCACGAACAGCACGCGCGCACCCCACGGGCTCAGCCCGAAGCGACGCCCCAGGCCGGCGCAGACACCGCCGAGCACGCGCCCCTGGCGCGGGCGGACGAGTCCCTGGTTCCGCAGGTCCTCATGGATGTTCACAGTGCCGTCTCCTTCGTCCCGACCGGTCGGGCCGTGCGCCTGCCGGTGGTCCCATCGTCGGTCGGGGACGTCCCCTCGCGCGTCCGGGCAGGACCCTGAACGGGCCCTGAACGGGCCCTGATCCGGCCCTGACGCCGCCCTGACCCGGACCCGCAGCCCCACCGGGCCCGGCGGGCCCGCGCGACCTGGCGGCGCGGGGGCGCAGCCGTGTCGCGGTACGGAGGACGCACCGAAGAGCCCTCGGCCGCGCCGACGCCGTCCGGACGGAGCCGGACCCGCCGCGTCAGAAGTCGTCGAGGTCGAGCTCGAACCAGACCGTCTTGCCGCCGTCGTCGTGCACCTCGACGCCCCAGCGCGTCGACATCGCCTCGACGATCGCCATCCCGCGCCCGCTCACCGCGGACGGGTCGGTGGCCATCACGACCGGGCTCGCCGTCGCGCCGTCGCTCACGGAGACCCGGGCGATGGTCTCGTCGACGGCGAGCTGGACGCCCACGCCGCCGTCGCCCGGGCCGTGCAGCACCGCGTTGGCGAGCAGCTCGCTCGACAGGAGCTCGAGGACCTGGTTGGCCATGCCGGTCGCGCCGCGGGCCGCAGCAGTCCGCACGACCCAGTGCCGCCCGACGGCGACCGACTGACGCTCGCCCGGGAGGAGGATGCTGTCGACCGCGAGCGCGAGGTCCTCCTCGGCGGCGGCGTCGGCGGCCTCGGCCGCGTGCTCGGCGACGTGCCCGTCGGAGGCGACGAGCCTCAGGGTGCGGCCGGAGGACGTGCGCCGCGCCCGGTCGCCCGTCATGTGGTCCTCCCTCTCGTCGCCTCGGGGCACCACCCTGCCAGCCGGCCGGGCCGGGCACCTCTCCTGGGGCCGCAGCCCGACTCCCCTCAGTCTGACACCTCCTCAGGGTCGGTGCGCTCCGGCGTCCGGCCGGGGCACCCGCCGCGGCGCCCCGCCGGGAACCGACGGCGGGCCGGGGGCGTTCACCGGGTGCGCCGACCAGGCCGCCCCCAGGGGAACCAGGAGGAACCGTGCCGCAGCCCGTCGTCACCGTGCCCGAGGACCTGCCCACCGTCGTCGCGGAGGTCTCCGCACCGCCGTTCGACCCGGCCGCCGACCTGCTCACCGAGCTCGACCGGCAGGTCGAGGTGGTCCAGACGCTCGGCGTCGGGCAGGTGCTCGGCCTCACGCCCGACGACGTCCGGCGACGCGTCGAGCCGCTGCGCGCGGCAGTCGGCCGGCTGCTCGCCGACGGCGGGCCCCCGGTCGACGCCGACGCGGTGGCGCGCGAGGACCACGTGCCGCTCGTGCTCGTGCTCGACGGCGGCACGGCCGGCGTCGTGGAGACCGTGCCCGCGATGCGTCGCGGCGTGCGGCGCGGGGTCACCGTCCTGCCGCACGACGAGCTGGCCGGCTACACGCCGCTCCCGGACGTCGAGCCCCCCGCCGGGCCGTACCTGCTCCTCGACGTCGACACCGGGGGCGACCTGCGGGGCGTGACGCCCGAGGACGCCCTGGTCCGGGTGCGCCGTCGCGGGCGGACGCCCCTGACGGTCGCGGAGGGCGTCGCGCTCGTCGTCGCGCGCCCCGACGTGCTGCGACCCAACCGCTGCTTCTCGCTTCCGGGCGCCCGGGCCGGCGACCAGCGGGTGCCCGCCGTGTGGATCAGCGAGCGGCGGCCGAAGCTCGGGTGGTGCTGGGACCGCAACCCGCACACGTGGCTCGGGACGGCGCACGCCGCGACGCGCCTGGGCGCCTGACGGCACCCGTCCCCACGGGGCGCCGTCAGCGCTCGATGAGCCGCGGGATGCCGGGCGGGGCGGCCGCCGAGAGCTCGAGGTACTTCGCCTCGGCGCGGTGCAGCCGGACGTGCTCGTCGAGGGTCCACGTCGGACCGTTGCGCAGCACCGTGCCGCACGAGCACTCGAGCGAGACCGTGCCGTCGGCGTCCGCGGCGAGCGTGCCGACCGTGTAGTGCGTCGAGCGTGCGCGCGCCTTGGCGTCGCGCAGGGTCGCGCTGACGGGCTCGGGGGTGTGGTCGGGGGCCGTCACCCCCCCAGTCTCGCGCATCGTGCCTATCGTGGGACCACGCTCGTTCCCGTCGAGACCGTCGAGCCGCCGGAGGCCGCCGTGTGCCGCAACATCCGCCCGCTGCACAACCTCGAGCCCGCGACGACGCCGCAGGAGGTCCACGACGCCGCGCTCCAGTACGTCCGCAAGGTCGCCGGCATGACGAGGCCGTCGCGCGCGAACCAGGAGGCGTTCGACCGGGCCGTCGCGGAGATCGCGCACGTCACCGAGCACCTCCTCGCGGACCTCGTGACGTCCGTTCCGCCGAAGGACCGCGAGGTCGAGGCCGCACGACGCCGCGCCCGCTCGGCGGCCCGCTACGGCGCGCCGTCGTCCGCCGCGACGGAGGCCGCGGCCGCCGTCTGAGGTACCTCAGACGTCCGTCCGGGCACCTCAGGCCGCTCGGCCGCCCGCGACGCCGGGAGGATCGGGCGGTCGCCCGATCCCCCGCCGGCACCCTCACGCGCACCGTCGTCCCCAGAGGCACCCGCCTCGCCGACAGGGAGGACGCACGATGAGCGCCGCATGGGACGTCACCACCGAGGCCGAGGTCCGCTACCGCCGCGAGCGTCTGCTCGACGCCGCGCGGCCGCGCGTCACGACCG
>JAUZVJ010000085.1:0-8273 GCA_031844515.1 Actinotalea sp. AC32
TCTCTTCATAGAGTCGAGCTCGGCTCGGCGGCGATCGAGCTGGCCTTCGCCAGACCGTCCGGGCGCGTCGTCGTTGCGGACCTCAGTCGCGCGACGCGTCGACGATGCCCATCATCCCGGCGTCCTCGTGGTCGAGGATGTGGCAGTGGTAGACCGTCCGCCCGGAGAAGGTCGCGAACCGGATCCGGACGACGGCCGCGCCCTGGGCGGGGACGTTCACCACGTCCCGCCACACCGGGTCCGCCATCGGCACACCGTTGACCGCAACGACCTGCATGGGCCACACGTGCAGGTGGAACGGATGGTCCATCGGGGCCGGGTTGCGGATCGTCCACTCCTCCACCGAGCCGACCAGGACCTGCTGGTCGATCCGCTCGGCGTCGACGGACCGGCCGTCGAACCCGACGTCCGTCATGGCGGCCATGCCACCTCCGGGACCGGTGCCCCTGGTCTGGGGACTTCATCACACGGCGGCGGGGGCGTCCCCTGAATAATTTGAACGTATCTTCATGGAACAAAGCCGTGATCTGCGGATGGAGCGATCGATACTCGTCTGGGGCCAGCGTGGCTCGCAGAACACGTCAGGAGAACAGATGAACCGCCTCACCACCCGGACCACACTCGCCGGTGTCATCGTCGTGACCGGAGCGATGGTCCTGACCGCGTGCAGCGAACCCGCCCGGCCGTCCGCCACCACGGCGGCCATCGCCCAGGGCGACGACGCTCGTACAGACGCCTCAGGACTGGCGGGCACCGTTTGGGTCGCGAACGAGGACGGCGGGACGCTGAGCGCGATCGACGTGGCAACGAGCCGTGTGGTCGCGACGGTGGATGGAGTCGACAGTCCGCACAACGTCCAGGCCAGCCCGGACGGCTCGACGATCTGGGCGGTGAGCGGGCACAAGCACGCCGTGGTCGCCATCGATGCGGTGACGCTGCAGCTCGTCGGCTCACAGTCCACCGGGCCAGATCCCGCACACGTCCTGCTCAGCGACAACGGCGAGCGGGTCTACGTCACCAACGCCGGCGACGACACCCTGACCGCCTACCGGTCGGACGACCTCGCTGCGCTGGGCACCGTGGAGCTGAGCGAGGGCCCGCACGGGCTACGGGCAACGGCGGACGGCGCGACGTTGGTCGTCGCCAACACCACGGCGGGCACCGTCGATGTGGTGGACACCGAGACGATGTCGGTGCGCGCCAGCATCCCGGTCGGTGCTTCGCCGGCTCAGGTGGCCGTGCAGGACGACGGGCGCTACGCCTACGTCAGCCTCGCCGGGGACAGCGCCGTCACCAAGGTCGACCTCCTCGAGGAGAAGGTCGTGGCCACCGTCGAGGTCCCCAGCGCCCCCATCCAGCTCTACCTGTCGGACGACGGTGAGACGTTGCTGTCCGCCGACCAGGGCACCGAGGCCGCGCCCGGCAGCACGCTGTCCGTGATCGACCCGACCGACATGTCGGTCGTCGCAACGATCGCGACCGGGTCCGGCCCGCACGGCGTCGTCATCGACCCGAGCGGGACCAGGGCGTGGGTGACGAATCTGTACGACGACACGGTCTCGGTGATCGACCTCACCACACGTGAGGTCGTGGCCACTGTGCCGGTCGGCGACAAGCCCAACGGCATCTCCTTCAGCGCCCTGGCCACGGCCGCCGCCACCCCGCAGGTCGCTGAGGTGGAGTTCCCTGACTACGCCGCGACTATTTCAGGAGCGGACGAGCCCGACGAGGATGAGCATTGAGCTGACGCGGCCGTCTGCTGGACGCACCGCGCTGCGGTGCGTCCAGCGGTGGTCACTGGCCGATCCCACCCGAGCACGGTGCACCCGGCTCCGGGGTCTGCTCACCCTGCTGGTACCGCGCGATGAACGGCTCCAGCCGTTCGTCATCGACCGAGTCGAGCGCCACCTGGACACCCCATGCGGTCGCGACCACAGGGGCTGCGAGGTCCGGATAGGGGGAGGCCAGCACGTAGAGGTTGGCCTCGGTCAGCTCCCGCAGCCGTTCGACCTGGGTGGCGTCGAGCCCTTCCTGGTAGGTCAGCCAGACGGCGCCGTGCTCGAGGGAGTGCACCACGTTCTCGTCACGGACCGGCGCGGAGTAGAAGCCGCAGTTCTGCACGACGGGGTCGTGATCACCACCGAGCGGCGGTAGCGAACCCCCCGCGACCGCCGTCGGCGCGACCGACTCGTACGGGACGGGCTCGGCGACGTGGCTCGCCGACGGAACCTCCACCTGCTCCTCGCCCTCGATGGGTGCCGCTGCGGCCGCCTCGACGTCAGCCGTTCGCTGCCCCTGGTTCATGACGACGATCGCTGTGGGCACGATGAGCCCGAGGGCGACAACAGCTCCCACCGCGATCATCACGTTCCGACGACGGCGATCGGTCTTTGCCTGCACCTCCCGGAGCGCCGCCAAGCGCGCCTGCCGTTCGGCCTCCTGCGTCGACCGCTTGCTGTGTGTGCTCATGGCTTCGTCTCCCAGGGTTTCCGCGATAGCCAGCGCCGCTGACCTGGGCGCCGGCCCGATCGTCGCCGGGGGCGGACGACGACCGGGCCGGCAGATCGTGGGGCCGGCCGGTTGTGCCCAGCCACGTCGCGAGGCCAGGGACCGATTCAGGCGTCCGGAGCCTACCCAGACCGGCCACGGGCGCGACTCCGCCAACCGCCTGGCGGAGCAAACTTCAGGGAACCTTCATCTTCCTGGCGACGCCGACTCGGCCGGCGACGCTGGCTGCGGTGGGAGGTGGACCTCGAAGCGGGTGCCCGTCCCTCGCCCTTCGCTGTGCACCGCGACGTGCCCGCCGTGGGCGGCGACGATCGCGCGAACGATCGCCAGGCCGATGCCCGAACCACCGTGGTCCCGGTCACGCGCTGTGTCGACGCGATAGAAGCGTTCGAAGACGTGGGGGAGGTGCTGGGGATCGATGCCCTCACCGGTGTCGGCTACCTCGAGGCAGACCGTGTCCATCTCGGTGAGCGCGGCACTCAGGACGACCCGTCCGCCCGTCGCAGTGTGTCGCAGGGCGTTGTCGGTGAGGTTGCCCAGTACCTGGCCCATGCGATCACGATCGACGGCGATGGTCGGGAGGTCGTCCTCCACCACCAGCTCCAGGGCGACGTCCTTCGCAGCGAACCGCTCCCGGACGGCGGCGTAGGCCTTCTCGACGAGGGCCTTGGGCGTCGTCGTCTGGGGTACCAGGGCCAGGTCGCCGCGTTCTGCCCGCGTGACCGCTGCCAGGTCGGCGGCGAGACGCGCCAACCGCGATCCCTGGTCGCGCAGGACGGCGACGGTCTGTGGCGTCAGGCTCTCCACGCCGTCCTCGACCGCTTCGAGGTAGGCGTTGAGGACCGCGACGGGGGTGCGCACCTCGTGGGCGACGTCGGCCATCAGCCGTTGGCGCAGTGCGTCGCTCTCGCGCAGGTGGTCGGCCATGTCGTTGAACGCCTGTGCGAGCTGCTCGAACTCGGCGCCCAGACGAGGACTGGCGACCCGGGCGTCCAGCTGGCCTCCGGCGACCCGGGTGGCAGCGGTGGCAAGGGTCTGGAGTGGGGTCGCGATCCGACGCGCCAGGAAGAGGCTGACGGCCAGGGACGCCAGGACCGACGCGCTGAGCGCGATGGTCAGCGCGATGGCGCTCGACGAGCGGAACGCCTGCTCGGCGTGCAGCACCGCTGGCGTCTCCTCGTGAAGGCCGGCCTCGATCATGTGATCGTGGAACACCGCGGGGCCGACCGCCCCCGCGACGAGCCAGGCGGTGAGGCCACCGGCCAGCACCACCAGGGCGAGCGCGGCCAACAGCCGACCGGCCAGGCCGGGCCCGGGGGACCAGCCGGGGCGCCTCATCGGCCGTGCCCGACCCGATAACCGACGCCGCGGACCGTCCGGACGAATCGCTGCTCGGCGACCGTGTCACCGAGCTTCTGACGGACGTGCAGGACGTGCACGTCGACCAGGTGCTCGTCGCCCACCCAGTTCGACCCCCAGACCTCCTCGATGAGCGCCCGCCGGCTGAACACCCGGTTCGGGCTCTTCGCCAGAGTGCTCAGGACGTCGAACTCCGTCCTGGTCAGGGGTACCAGTGCGTCGTCCAGATGGACCTCACGCGACTCGAGGTCGATGGCGAGCGGCCCCAGGATCAACGGCTCTGCGGCAGCGGGACCGCCTCCAACCCGGCGCGGACGCCGCAGCAGTGCTGAGATGCGGGCCATCAGCTCACGCGGGCTGAACGGCTTGGTGATGTAGTCGTCGGCACCGACGGACAGCCCGATGAGCGTGTCGATCTCGTCGGTGCGGGCAGTGAGCATCACGACGTAGCAGTCGGAGAAGGTCCGCAGCTGGCGGCAGACCTCCACGCCGTCCATGCGCGGCAGGCCGAGGTCGAGGACGACGACGTCCGGGTCGACCGATCGCGCAGCGTCCAGCCCATCGGGACCGTCGTAAGCGAGGTGGACCTCGAAGCCTTCCCGCTCGAGGTAGCTGGCGACGAGGGATGCCAGGGCTCGTTCGTCGTCGATGACCAGGGCGCGGCGGGTCGTCTCAGGTGCCATGGCTCCATTGTGTGGGGCTGGTCTCACCCTGATGCCGCCAGAGAGCCGGCGGCCGCAGGACTTCACCGAACGTTGATCGAACGGCGACCGGAGCGCAGCACGCGAGAGGGACTCTGGTGGGGATCGATCACCCCAGCCTTCGGAGATCACCATGACCCCGCACCCCGAGTCCCCACCGGTCCATGTGACCGTCGTCCACGCGCCGGCGTGCCACTTCTGTGACGATGCGCTTGCCACGCTGGCCGATCTCAGGCAGAGCTGGCCCCTCGTCGTGCGCGTCGTCGAGCTGGAGTCGACCGAGGGTGCCCTGCTCGTTGCGCAGCACCGGCCGGCGATGAACCCGCTCGTGCTGCTCGACGGCGCCTACTTCAGCTCGGGCCGACTGCCGCGCAAGAAGCTGGTCAAGCTTCTGGCCGCCCGCGCCGTCCCGGGTGCACCTGCCTCCGTCGTGAGCGTGTGAGGTGGGCGCCGAGCTCTTGACCACGGGCAGCATCCTCGCCGCGTTCTTTGCTGGTGGGGTCGCGCTCTTCGCCCCGTGCTGCATCGTCTTCCTGGCGCCGAGCTACCTCGCGGGTGCCGTGAAGAACCGCCGGTGGCGCCTGCTGCCGCTCACGTTCATCTTCGCGGCTGGTCTGGCTGTGGTCCTTGTGCCCATCACCCTGGGGATGAGCCTGCTGGCCGGGGCGATCGCCCGCTACCACGTCCCGCTCTACATCGCCGGTGGTGTGCTGATGTTCGCCCTGGCCGCGTTGTCCTTCTCCGGCACGATGTGGTCGCTGCCGAGCTTCCTCCGGGCTCCGGACACCTCGCGTGGGGACTCAGCCAGCTTCTTCTCCCTCGGCGTCTTCTCGGGGGTCGCCTCGAGCTGCTGCGCGCCGGTCCTGGCGGGCGTGATGACCCTGTCGGTCTTGTCCGGCTCGGCCATCGGCGGCCTCACGCTGGGACTCGCCTACGTGTTCGGCATGGTCTTCCCGCTGTTCGTGATGGCGCTGGTCTGGGACAAGGCGAGGCTGGGCGAGCGCAAGCTCCTGCGCGCCCGCCCGGTCCGGATCAGGGTCGCCGGACGCACGATCGCGACCAACACGCTCAACATCGCCGTATCCATCGGGTTCGTGGTGATGGGAGTCTTCGTCATCGCCCTCGCCGGAGACACGGACATGACCGGTGGGACCGATGCGCAGGACGTCGCGGCGGGCACCTTGACCGACGTCTTCCTGGCCGTGCAGACCTGGGTGAGCCCGGTCCCCGAGCCGGTGCTCGGTCTCGGGCTCCTTGCCCTGGCGGCTGTCTTCGTGTGGGCAACCCTCGCGGGTCGCCGCCGACAGCGCCACCAGCCATCGACCCTGCCAGGCACGGCCCAGTCAGCCGACAGTGAAGCCGCCATCGTCGCTGGTGACGCACCCAGCCCCTCCAGCCCGACCTGCCACAGCACCGCCACCGAGGAAGAAGTGGTCCGATGACCTCCGGAACAGCAACCCGACGCCTGGCCGAGCGCCAGCAGACGCTCGACGAGATCCGCCACGCGCAGGAATCCGCTGCCAAGCGCCGGCACCGGATCAGCCTGGCCGCCTGGGGGGTTGCGGTCCTCATCATCGTCACCCTGGTGGCAGCGGCGCTCCTGTCGTCGCGACCGGTGGTGTCGTCCGAGGCGCGCGTGGCACCCGACTTCACCCTCCCGACGTCGGACGGGCAGACGGTCACCCTGTCCTCGCTGCAGGGCTCGCCCGTCATCCTGTACTTCAACGAGGGCGCCGGCTGCGACTCCTGCCTCATGCAGATGGCCGAGATCGAGAAGAACCCAGGGTTCGCCGAAGCCGGGATCACCGTGCTCCCGATCGTGATGAACACCGCTGAGCAGATCAACGCCGAGCGGGCACGGCTCGGCGTCACCGCTGACTTCCTCCTCGATGACGGCACGGTGTCCGAGCAGTACGGCACCCTCGGGACCGGCATGCACGAAGGACTGCCCGGCCACGGCTTCATCCTCATCGACGCCGAGGGTGTCCAGCAGTGGTACGGCAACTACCCGTCCATGTGGCTCGCGCCCCAGGACCTCCTCAAGGAGGTGCAGAGCCGGCTGTAGGCACGAACCGCAACGCCTTTCACCCCTCGACGCAAGGACTTCACGATGAGCACCTGTTGTACGGAGACCACCGGCCAGTGCTGCGGCGGCCGCGAGGCGAGCACCGCCCCCGAGCCGGCGACGCAGGCCGAGACGCAGACGCAGCAGAACCACGCCTGCTGTGGCGGCAAGGCGGCGCACTGATCGATCGCCGGTCCGCCACCACACCGTCGGCCCGACCCTGCTGGGGGGTCGGGCCGACCGTCGTCCCAGCGTGCGTCATTCTGTGGATCCAGTCCGACCGGGACGTCTCGGTCCTCTGGTGAGCAGCGTCCGGTCGAGCTGGATGGTCAGTCCCGGCTCAACCAGCGTGGGAGTGGCCGTGGCCCCCGCCGGCGGCCTGAGCATGGCGTCCCCGGCGCTCAGGCTGCGTGACGACGACCAGTGCCGCGATGATCGTCGTGAGCGGGATGGCCAGGACCAGCCCGATCGAGCCGACAAGGGTGCGTGCGATCTCCTCGGCGAACTCACCGCTCCCGATCGTCTGCATGAGGGGTAGGCGGTACACCTGCACGAGCAGGAGGACGGGCAGCGCCGCGCCCGCGTAGGCGAAGGCAATCGTGTACACGGTTGAGGCGATGTGATCGCGTCCGATGCGCATGCCGCGGGAGAACAGGTCGCGAACCCCGGCGTCTGGGTCGGATGCGCGAAGCTCCCAGACGGCAGAGGCCTGCGTGATGGTCACGTCGTTCAGGACTCCGAGGCCGGCCAGGACGACGCTGGCGAGGAACAGCCGCGGAGCGCTGTGCCGTCGAGGTTCCCGGTCAGCTGCGCCAGCCGGTAGCTCTCCTCGACCGAGATCCCGGTGATCCGTGCTGACCTCGCCGCGACCACGCCGAGCACGGCGGTAGCGCCCAGTCCCGCGAAGGTGCCCAGCAGTGCCGTCGTCGTCCGCCGCGAGAGCCCGTGGGCGAGGTAGAGGACCACGAACATGATGACGGATGAGCCCGTGAGCCCAACGAGCAGCGGGTCCCTGCCCTCGAGCAGAGCGGGAAGCACGAACGCGGCAATGACGGCCGATGCGAAGACGAGCCCGATCAGAGCCCGCAGCCCGCGCAGCCCTGCCACGGCGACAACGACGGCTCCGTACAGCGCCCCGAGGACCGCCAACGGCACGGTGCGGGCGAAGTCGTACCACGCCCACACTTCCGGTTCGGTTCCGGTCTGCAGGTACCGGACCAGGATGATCGAGGTCCCTGGTACGAGGTCTGCCGGACGGATCAGGGCCGGGGCCCACACCTCGACGGTCTGACCAGCGGCGTCGGAGGTCGTGATCCGGGCGGTGACACGTGTGCAGTCCACGGCCGCCGGGATGGAGCCGTCAGGTCGACGGTCCTCGTTCAGGCCCCCGCACGACTCGCTCGAGGCCTCGACCACCTCCGCCTCAGGGTAGTCGGCGGCCACTGCGACGATGCCGGTGGTCGGCGGGTCTCCGGTGGGCCACAGGTCGGCGAGTCCCACACCGGTCAGGGCAGCGATCGGCATGAGGAGCGCGGCCAGGACCACAGTCGTGCGATGTGGGCGCCAGCGTCCCAGGGTGGGCGACGCACCACCGGCCGCCCCGTCATGGGGACTGCTCACCGTGCGCACACCGGGCTGAT
>JAUZVJ010000086.1:0-7309 GCA_031844515.1 Actinotalea sp. AC32
GGCCCTGACCGCGGAGACCGGCCGCCTGCTGCGCCAGTCCGTCGAGTCCGCGCACGTCGCGGCGTCGATCCTCGAGGAGGCGGCGACGACGGGCCTCGGGGCGACCGGCCGCACCCTCGCGGGCGCGTCGTCGGCGGTCGACGTGGTGCGTCGTGAGCCGCACGGCGTCGTCGCGGTCGTGACGCCGTGGAACGACCCGTTCCCGGCCGCGGCGGGCCTCCTCGCGGCAGCGCTCGTGACGGGCAACACCGTGGTGCACAAGCCGTCCGAGCGCTGCCCGGATGCCGGGTGGCGCATGGCGCGCCTGGTGGCCGAGGCGCTCCCGCCGGGGGTGCTCGAGGTCGTCAACGGCGACGGTGCGACGGGGGCCGCGATCGTCGCCGACCCGCGCGTCGCGCTCGTGGCCCAGGTCGGCTCGTCGGCGACCGGCCGTCGGATCGCGTCCGTCGTGGGCGCGCGCGGCGGGCGCGTCCTGCTCGAGAACGGCGGCAAGGACCCGCTCGTCGTCGACGCGGGCGTGGACCCGCGCTGGGCGGCCGAGCAGATCGCGACCGGCGCGTTCACCAACTCCGGCCAACTGTGCACGTCCGTCGAGCGCGTCTACGTGCACGAGGACGTCGCGGACGCGGTCGTCGCCGAGCTCGTCCGCATCGCGCAGGCCATGACCGTGGGCGACCCGCGGGACGACGCGACCGACCTCGGCCCGATGGTCGACGCCGAGCAGCTCGCCGTCGTCGACGCCCAGGTGCGCGGTGCCGCCGAGGCCGGGGCGCGCGTTCTCGTCGGCGGGGCGCCGCTCGACCGCCCGGGGGCGTGGTACCCGCCGACCGTGGTCGACGGCTGCCCGGACGACGTCGACCTGCTCACCGAGGAGACGTTCGGGCCGGTCGCGGCCGTGCGCCGCGTCGCGTCGTTCGACGAGGCGCTGCGGCTGGCCGACGCGGGCCGGTACGGGCTCGCCGCGACGGTGCTCACGCCCGACATGGCGAACGCGCTGCGTGCCGCGGAGGAGCTCGAGGTCGGGACGGTCAAGGTCAACGCCGTGTTCGGCGGCGCCCCGGGCGGCTCGGCGGACCCACGCCGCGACAGCGGAGCCGGTGCGGGCTACGGACCGGACCTCCTCAGCGCCATGACGGTGCTCAAGGCGATCCACCTCGAGGCCGCGCCGCGCCCCTGACGCCGGGCGTGGTGGCGACGGGTCAGAAGCCGGAGGCGCGCCGGCCCCGCGCGTCGGCCGCGTCGTCACCGTGCCCGCCCGGCGGGAGGGTCACCACGGCCGCCGGCCGGTCGGGTGCGGCGAACCTCTCGAGGAGGCACCGCACGGCCTCCCGTCCGGCGTCGTACGGCTCCCCGCCGACGACGGCGTCGCACGGGACCGTCGCGAGCCGCTCACCGACCTCGACGACCGGGATCCCGTACCGCCCGAGGTACGCCGCCGGCTCGTCGGAGACCGGCCCGACGACGGCCCCCGCGACGCCGAACGCGACGAAGTCCTTGAGGCACGTGAGCGCGTCGCCCGGTCGTCCGGCGAGGTCGGCGACCATCGTCACGAGCCCCGCGTCGCGCGCGGACCGGGCGACGCCGGCGGCGAGCGCGGCGCCGTCGGGGTCACGGAGGTCGGCGACGAGCACCCCGACGCACCTGCTCACGCCCTCCTTGAGGTACCGCGCGGTCAGGTGCGGTACGTAGCCGAGGTCGGCCGCCGCCTCCAGGACGCGACGGCGCGAGCGCTCCCCGACGTAGCCGTCGTCCCGGAGCGCGCGCGACGCCGCGGACCGCGACACCCCCGCGGCTTCTGCGATGTCCTTGATCGTCGGCCGGCGGTGCGGCGGGAGCGCCACCGGACCACGCGTGCCGTCCCCCCTGGTCATGTCGTCCTCAGCCCTTGGAGCCCGTCGTGGCGATGCCCTCGATGAAGTGCCGCTGACCGAGGAAGAACAGGACGATCATCGGGACGGTCGTGATGACGCTCGCCGTCACGATGATCTCCCAGTGCCACTCGCCGCCGAACCCGTACTGGTCGACGAGCGCCTTGAGCCCGCGCGGCACCGTGAACGTGCTCGAGTCGCGCAGGTAGATGAGCGGCCGCATGAGGTCCGTCCACGCAGCCTGGAACTCGAAGAGCAGCGTCACGACGATCGCGGGCCGCGTCAGCGGGAGCGCGATCCGCCAGAAGATCTGCCAGTTGTTCGCGCCGTCGATCGTCGCGGCCTCGAACGCGTCCCGCGGCAGCCCGAGGAAGAACTGCCGCAGCAGGAAGATGTAGAACGCCGAGCCGAAGAGGTTCCCCGCCCACAGGGGCGTGAGCGTCCCGACCTGGCCGAGCGCGTTCCAGATGAGGAACGTGGGGATCATCGTGACCGCGCCCGGCAGCATCATCGTCGCGAGCACGAGGCCGAAGAGCGCGTTCCGCCCACGGAAGCGGAAGTACGAGAACCCCCACGCCACGAGCGCGCTCGAGAGCGTGACGGTCACCGCCGCGAGCACCGTGACGAGCACCGTGTTGAACAGCCACAGCGCCATCGGCGCCTCTTGCCAGACCTGCACGTAGTTGTCGAGCGTGAACGTCTCGGGGACCAGCTTGTTGTCGAACACCTCGCCGCGCGGCTTGAACGACGCGCTCACGAGCCACACGAACGGGTAGATGAACACGACGGTCAGCAGGACCAGCACCGTCACGACGAGGACGCGCTTGAGGGTGAACCGGGCCTTGCGGCGCTCGGGCGGCAGGCCGCCGACGGCGTCCACGGCGGCCGCGCGCGCGACGGCGTCGAGCGGTCCGCCCTCGAGCGAGGTGCCGGGTCCGGAGGTGGCGCTCACCGCTGCTCCCCCTCGTAGTAGACGAAGCGCTTGGAGACACGCAGCTGCACGAGCGTGATCGCGAGGATGATCACGAACAGCAGCCACGCCAGGGCGGACGCGTAGCCCATGTTGAGGAACTCGAACGCCTGCCGGAACAGGTAGATCGCGAAGAACAGCGCGGCGTCGTTGGAGTACGTCGAGTTGCCGGACCCGAAGTACGCCGTGTACGCCTCCGTGAAGGTCTGGAAACCCGCGATCGAGTTGACGATGAAGACGAAGAACAGCGCGCCGCTGATCATCGGGACCGTGATCCGCGTCGTCACGCGCCAGAAGCCCGCACCGTCGACCCGCGCGGAGTCGTACAGCTCCTGCGGCACGTTGCGCAGCGCGGCGAGCAGGATGATCACCGACGAGCCGACCGACCACAGGCTGATGAGGATGAGGCCGGGCTTGACCCAGGCGGGGTCCGTCGTCCACGCGGGCCCCTGGATGCCGAACCACGAGAGCACCTCGTTGATGAGGCCGTTCTGCCCGTTGAACAGCAGCAGGAGCAGGACGCCGACGGCGACCGGCGGCGTCATCTTCGGAAGGAAGAAGGCCGTCCGGAAGAACCCGGCCGAGCGGCCCGCCTGGTTGAGCAGCAGCGCGAGCGCGAGGGACACGACGACGAGCAGGGGCACGTGGATCGCCGTGAAGTAGAACGTGTTCCACAGCGCGAGCCGGACGTCGCTGTCCCCGAGCATCCGCTCGTAGTTCTCCAGTCCGACCCACTCCGGGTCGGTCAGCACGTCGTAGTCGGTGAACGACAGGTACCCGCTGTAGATCACGGGCCAGAGCGTGAAGACCCCGAAGCCCACGACCCAGGGGCTGATGAACAGCAGGGCAGCGCGGGTGTCGCGGCGCCGGCGTGCGCGCCCGGCGGGGGGCAGGCCGCCGTCGGCGCGCGCCCCCCGGCGCGGCGGGGTGCCCGCCGCGCCCGGGGGCGCACCGCCGTCGTGCGTCGTGGTGGCCATCAGTCCTGCTCGGCGTCCCACTCTTCCCAGGCCTCGTCGAGCGCGGTCTGGGCCTCCTCCTGCGCCTCCTCGAGCGCCGCCTGCGGCTCGGCCTGCCCGTTGAGCACGCGGTTGACGGCGTCCTGCCACGCGGCCTTGAACTCCGCGTCGGCCGGGTTGGCCGGGAGCGAGAAGGTGTTGTCGTTGCTCTCGTAGACGGCCTCGATGGCCGACGCCCACGGCTCGGGGGCGTCGCCGGTGATGAACTCGTCCCGGATCTGCTCGTCCGCCTCGGCGTTGCCGGTCAGCAGGCCCGTGAACAGCTGGCCCTCGGCCTCACGCGTCTCGGCGCGGTTCTGCGCCGCGGACATCCACGTCTCGGTCTGGGTCATGACGCGCGCGAAGCGGCACGCGATGTCGACCGTGTCCGTCCCGGCCGGCACGGCCCACGCCGAGCCGGACGCGTATGCGACCGGGTCGCCGTCCTTGGTGCGCATGCTGTCGAACGCCATCGGGGCGTCGGGCGACACGTCGTTGAGCACGTTGACGTACCACTGCTCCATCGGCATCGCACCGAGGACGCCCGTCGCGAACTGGTTGCCGCCCCCGAAGAAGTCGGCGGAGTCGCGGTAGGCCTTGACGGCGCTGAACCCGCCCTGGCGGTCGTAGATGCCGACGGCGAACTCGAGCGCCTCGACCACCGCCGGGTCGTCGAGCTGCGCGGTGCGGCCGTCCTCGGAGAGGAGGTCGACGCCGTTGATCTTCGACCACAGCGGCAGGAACTCGGGCAGCTTGCTGTCGAAGCCGATCACCTGCAGGCCCCCGCCCTCGCCGACGACGAGCGCGTCGGTCGCGGACTCCACCGCGGCCCAGTCCGAGCCGTCGAGGTCCTCGACGGTGACGCCCGCGGCGTCGAGCAGGTCCTGGTTGGCCATGAGCACCTGCACCTGGTTGAACTCGGGGATGCCGTAGACGGAGTCGTTGAACGTGACCTGCGCGAGCGCGGGCTCGCGGAACACCTCGGTGTCGATCCCCTCGCCCTCGATGCACGAGTCGAGCGGGATGATCGCGCCGCGTGACGCGAAGGTCCCTATCTGGTCGCGGTTGGCGTAGATCAGGTCCGGCGGGTTGCCCGAGGCGACCGCGGAGAGGAACTGCTGGATGTCCAGGTCGCCCTCGACGAGCTCGATCTCGACGTCGCCGAGCTCCTCCTGGGCGGCCTGGAAGCGGGTCTCCGCGACGTCGTCGCCGACGCCGAAGCCCATGATGCTGATGGAGCCCTCGAGCTCCGCCTCGGGGTCGAAGTCGGTGTCGTCCGTCTCTCCCCCGCCCGTGCCGGTGCCCTGCGCGCACGCCGTGAGCGCGAGGCCGCCGGCGACCGCGAGCGCGGTCCAGCGGGCTGCGCGCCGGGTCGTGGTCCTTCTCACCTGCCACCTCCGTGGGACGGCGGGGGCACACCCCCGCGGTCGGCCCGCCGGACGGCGGACCGCGGGTCCCCCGCTCACCGGACAGGCGGCGACCGTGCCGACAGCGCTGATGGTGAACGGTGCAGACGTCTACTGACTGCCGCGGGGAGCCCGTGTGAGAACGGAACCACTACTCCCGGGCATCGGCATCCGGAGGCGGCCCGCCCCTCTTCGGCGGCCCGGTGGGGCAGGCGGAGACGGCGCGGTCAGCCCACGGCGGCGGGCGCGGCACCCACGGGCGCGCGGTCGAGCCCGAGCGAGACGAGCGCTGCCGCGACGGCCGCGGCACGCGGCACGGCCGCGCTCACGGGTGCGGTCATCGCGGACCCGTCGTCGAACGAGCCGGCCTCGACACCGACGAGCGTGAGGCGCCGCGGGAGCCGGTGCAGCGCTCGCGCGAGCTCGACGGCGGCGGCGAGCCCGCACGGCTGCGGGCCCGCCGGCCGGGACCACGTCGAGGCCCACGCACCCGTGGACGTCCCTGCCGCGCCGTCGCCGACCACCTCGTGGACGGTGAGCGCACCGGGGACGCCACCGGTCGCGACGGCGTCGACCACCACCACCACGTCGGCGTGGTCCCACCGCGGGATGAGGCCGAGCGCGTCCGGCTCGACCACGACGTGCACGTCGGGCAGCCGCATCCGGTCGACCTCCGCGGCGACGGCGGGACCCACCCCGTCGTCCGCCCACCGGGCCGACCCCAGGCCGATCACGAGACGTGACATGACACCTCCGCACACCGCTGTGCTGCGGGCCCCGCGCGAGCTGCGCGCCCCTGCCGTCCCCCACCGTCCCAGCCGGACGGGCCGCGCGCCAAGGACCTAGGGCCGTGTCGTCCGGGTTCGCCCGTTCTCGGGCACCCTGTGCTGAAAGGTCCCCGGCATGAGACTCTGGCTCTCCGGGGCAGCCACACGGGTGGGACGACCACATGACCGACGAGGCCGAGCAGCACGCACGACGACGTGCCCTCCCCGGCGCGCGCGGGTCCCGCACGTACGGTGCGCACGTCGCGCCGACCCCGCGCCCGGCCCTGCCTCGACTCGCCGCACCGCACGAGGCGGCACGTGCCGTCGACGCGCCGCTCCTGCACGAGCCGCTGCGCACGGCGCCGCTCGACTCCCCGCGGGAGCCCGTCAGCGACGCCGTGCTCATCGCGGCCGTGCGCTCGGGCGACCGGACGGCCTACGAGTGCCTCTACGAGCGTCACGTCGGGGCCGCGCTCGCCGTCGCGCGCCACTACGTGCGCTCCGGGCCCGACGCCGACGACGTCGTGGCCGAGGCGTTCGAGCGCGTGCTGTCGGCACTCGGCCGGGGCCAGGGGCCCGACGTCGCCTTCCGGGCGTACCTGTTCACCGTCGTGCGGCGCGTGGCGGTCGACCGCTCGGTGTCCGAGTCCCGCACGGCCCCCGTGGAGACGGACGCGCTCGAGCGCGCCGCGAAACCGGTGGCGGCGTCCGACGACACCCTGCTGGGGGACTTCGAGCGCGGCGCCGCCGCGCGCGCCTTCCGGTCCCTGCCCGAGCGGTGGCAGGCGGTCCTCTGGTACACCGAGATCGAGGGCCGGAAGCCGGCCGAGGTCGCCGTCGTGCTGGGTCTGACTCCGGGCGGCGTCGCGGCGCTCGCGTACCGGGCGCGCGAGGGCCTGCGCCAGGCGTTCCTCCAGCAGCACGTCGGGTCCGCGCCCGCGAGCCGCGCGTGCACGGCCGTGAGCGACAGCCTCGGCGGGTACGTGCGCGGCGGGCTCGGCAAGCGCCAGGCGGCGCGCGTGGAGGCGCACGTCGCGACGTGCACGCCGTGCCAGGCACGCGTGATCGAGCTCGACGACGTCGGCAGCACCATGCGCGCGCTCGTGGCCCCCGCGGTGCTCGGCGCGGCCTGCGCCGCGGTCCTCGCGTCCGTGCGCGACGTGGCGCTCGGCGCAGCGGGTGCATGGGGTGCTGGAGTCGCCGGGGCGGGTGTGGGTGCCGTCGGTGGCGGTGCCGGCGCAGCCGGCACGGGCGCCGCTGCGGGTGCGGCGACGGGTGCGGCCACCGCAGCGGGCACCGGGGC
>JAUZVJ010000087.1:0-7099 GCA_031844515.1 Actinotalea sp. AC32
GCGGGCGGCGGCTTCGGTCGCACGTTCTGGCTGTTCTGGGGCGCCATGCTCTGCGGCGTCGCGATCGAGTTCGCGACGACGTTCTGGGCCGCCGACCTCGTCGTGTCCCGCACGGGGGCCGGCCCGTCGGTCGCGACGGCGACGATCTCCGCGCTCGTCGCGGGCATGACCGCGTCGCGGCTCGTCCTCGGCCCCCTGTCGATGCGCAAGGCCCCCGAGAAGCTGCTCCTCGGTGCGTACGGCGTCGCCGCGGTCGGGTTCGCCGTCCTGTGGACGGCGACGTCGCCGGCGGTCGCCGTCGCCGGTCTCGTGCTCGCCGGGCTCGGGTACGGGGCGCACTACCCGCTCGCGGTCGCGCTCGTCCTGCGCGAGTCGGGCGGACGCCCCGACCAGGCCCAGGCCACGTCGACAGTCGGGACCGGGATGGCCGTCGCCGTCGCGCCGTTCCTCCTCGGCGCGCTCGCCGACGCGTTCGGCTCGCACCGCGCGTTCCTGCTCGTGGCCGGGCTGCTCGTCGCGGGCGGGGTGCTCGTCGCGCTCGGCGTGCGCTCGGCGAGCCGCGACCGGTCGACGGTACCCGTCGGCGGTCCCGCCGCCTCCTGACGTCCGGGCGACCGCACCGGTGACCCGGGCTGCCACGCGTGGTCGCCCCTGACTGCTCCAGGTGGCTCGACCCGCGGTCGCCGCAGAGGCTCAGGCCGCGGCGCGCGGCCGCCCCTGAGGCTCAGGCGGCGGACGCGCGGTCGCCCGCCTGCTGACCGCCGAGCTTGTACGCGGTCTCCTCGCGGACCTCGCTCTCGTCCCGGTCGAGGTGGCGCACCTCGAGGTGCGGCCGGTCGAGCAGGTGGTAGTGCACCTCGAGGTTCCAGCGGCGCTTGACCCACAGGGCCGCACCGGTCGCGACGAGCAGCGCCGTGATCGAGCCGATGCCGATCGCCCAGCGCGCGCCGAAGGTCTCGCCGATCCAGCCGACCACCGGCGAGCCGACCGGCGTCGCACCCAGGAACACGACCATGTACAGCGACATGACGCGGCCGCGCATCGCGGGCGTCGTCGAGAGCTGGATGGTGCTGTTGGCCGCGGTCAGCATCGTGAGCGACGCGAAGCCGACGGGCACGGTCGCGATCGCGAACGTCAGGTAGCTCGGCATGAGCGCCATCAGCCCGGTCGCGATGCCGAAGCCGAACGCGGCGCCGACGACGAGGCGCACGCGCGGCCGCTCACGACGCGCGGCGAGGAGCGCACCGGCGAGCGAGCCGATCGCGAGGATCGAGCCGAGGACGCCGTACTCCTCGGCACCCTTCCCGAACTCGGTGCGCGCCATCATCGCGCTCGTCAGCTGGAAGTTGAGGCCGAACGTGCTGACCACACCGACGACCACCATGATCACGAGGATGTCGGAGCGGTTCCGGACGTAGGCGACGCCCTCACGCAGCTGGCCCTTGCCGCGCTCGGTCCGCGGGCGCGACTGGAGCTCGGACCGGCGCATCGCGGTGAGCGCGAGGATGGTCGCGGCGAACGTCGCCGCGTTGACGACGAAGACCCAGCCCGTGCCGACCGCCGCGATCGCAAGGCCGGCGATGCCGGGGCCCACGAGGCGTGCGGCGTTGAACGACGCGCTGTTGAGGCCGACGGCGTTGGACAGCCGCTCGGCGGGGACCATGTCCGCGACGAACGTCTGGCGGGCGGGCGCGTCGAACGCCGAGACGCAGCCGAGCAGGAACGCGAAGACGTAGATGTGCCAGAGCTGCGCGAGGCCCGAGAGCACGAGGACGCCCTGCGCGGCGGCGAGCACGCCCATCGCGGCCTGGGTCACGACGAGCAGCCTGCGGCGGTCGACGCGGTCGGCGAGGAGCCCGGCCCACGGCGAGAGGACCAGGGCGGGCGCGAACTGGAGCGCCGTCGTGATGCCCACCGCGACCCCGGAGTCGGCGGTGAGGATGACGAGGACGAGCCAGTCCTGCGCGACACGCTGCATCCAGGTGCCGATGTTGGCGACCGTGGCGCCGGCGAACCACAGTCGGTAGTTGCGGTACTGCAGGGAGGCGAAGGTGGGACTCACTGCTCGGTGATCCTCCTGAGGATGGTCGTGGCCTGCGCGAGGGTCTCCCGCTCGGCCGGGGTGAGCTCCGCCAGGCGGCGGGCGAGCCACTCGGTGCGACGCCGTCGCGTCTCGCGCACCTCGGCCTCACCCGCGGGCGTGATCGAGACGAGCACCTGCCGCCCGTCGGTGGGGTGCGGGTCGCGACGCACCAGGCCCGCCTCGACGAGGTGGTTCACGGTGCGCGTCATGGGCGGCGGCTGGACGTGCTCGCGCTCGGCGAGCGCGCCGGGCGTCATCGGGCCGACGTTCGACAGCGCCGCGAGGACCGAGTACTGGCCGTCGGTGATCCGGTCCGAGCTGCGCTCCCAGCGCAGCCGGCGGACCGACCGGGTGAGGACGACGCGCAGCTCGGTCGCGAGCGGCGCGGGCCGGCACTGCGCGGCGGTCGGTGGCCGCTCGGTGGCGGCGGACGGGGCGGGAGGCACGGTCCCTATCCTAGGTCATTACCTGCGGTAACGACCTGGCCGGCGCGGGTGACCCTCGTCGCACCCCGGGCACGACGAAGGCCGGGTGCGCGCGCACCCGGCCTCCGCCGTCGTCGGGTCTCTCGGCGCCCGACGCGCCGTGCCTCAGGGGCGACCGAGCGCGCGGTACACCCAGCCGGCGGCCCGCCACTTGACGGGGTCCAGCGCGTTGCGCCCGTCGACGACCACCTTGTGCTTCACGACCTCGCCGAACGCCTCGGGGTCGAGGTCCCGGTACTGCTGCCACTCGGTCGCGAGCAGGACCACGTCGGCGTCCTTCGCGGCCTCCTCGGGGGTGGCCGCGTACCGGAGGTCCGGCCACAGGCGCTCGGCGTTCGCGCGCGCCTCGGGGTCCGTGACGACGACGTGCGCGCCCTGGAGCCCCATCTGCGCGGCGACGCTCAGGGCCGGCGAGTCGCGGATGTCGTCGGAGTTCGGCTTGAAGGCCGCACCGAGCACCGCGACGCGGCGGCCCACGATCGACCCGTCGCAGACCTCGCGCACGAGGTCGACCGTCCGGACGCGGCGGCGCATGTTGATCGAGTCGACCTCGCGCAGGAAGGACAGCGCCTGGTCGGCGCCGAGCTCGCCCGCGCGCGCCATGAACGCGCGGATGTCCTTCGGCAGGCACCCGCCGCCGAAGCCGAGGCCCGCGTTGAGGAACCGGCGCCCGATGCGCGCGTCGTAGCCGATCGCGTCCGCGAGCTCGGTGACGTCCGCACCGGTCGCCTCGCAGAGCTCGGCCATCGCGTTGATGAACGAGATCTTGGTCGCCAGGAACGAGTTCGCGGCGACCTTGACCAGCTGCGCGGTGGCGAGGTCCGTGACGACGACCGGGATGTTCTCGGAGATCGGCGTCGCGTAGACCGCGTCCAGGGCCTCCTTGGCGACGCGGCCGGCGTCGCCCTCGGGGAGCCCGTAGACGATCCGGTCGGGGTGGAGCGTGTCCTCGACCGCGAAGCCCTCGCGCAGGAACTCGGGGTTCCACACCGTCACGGCCTCCGGCTGGACCGCCGCGACCTGACCCGCGATGCGCTCGGCCGTGCCGACCGGGACGGTCGACTTGCCGACGACGACGTCGCCCGGGCGCAGGTGCGGCAGGAGCGCCTCGACGGCCGCGTCGACGTACCGCAGGTCCGCCGCGTGCTCGCCCTTCTTCTGCGGGGTGCCGACGCACACGAAGTGCACGGTCGCGCCGGCGGCCTCGGCGATGTCGGTCGTGAAGGTCAGCCGCCCCGTGGCGCCGACCTCCGTGAGCAGCTCGGGCAGGCCGGGCTCGAAGAACGGGGCCTCACCCCGTGCGAGGAGCGCGACCTTCCGCTCGTCGACGTCGACCCCGACGACCTCGTGGCCGAGGTGGGCCATCGAGGCGGCGTGGACCGCCCCGAGGTACCCGCAACCGATGACGGAGATCCGCACAGCAACCCCTTTCCGTCCCGCCTGTCGACGGGAGTGTCCGCATTGATCGTAGTCGTCCCGATTCGCCGGGTGGGGGCGCCGCCACCCGACCGGCTCAGCGCCGGACAGCGTCGCCGCAGGTCAGAGACCCAGCGCGGCCCGGATCGGTCCGAGGGTGAAGTAGGCCACGAACAGGACGGCCGCGACCCACATGAGCGGGTGCACGAGCCGCGTCTTGCCCACCGCGACCTTGAGCAGCACGTACGCGATGAACCCCGCGCCGATGCCCGCGGTGATCGAGTAGGTGAACGGCATGAGCACCATCGTCAGGAAGGCCGGGACGGCGATCTCGTAGCTCTTCCAGTCGATGCCCGAGACCTGCATGACCATGAGGAAGCCGACGACGACGAGCGCAGGGGCGGCCGCCTCGGACGGCACCATGTCGACCAGCGGCGACAGGAACGTCGCGAGCAGGAAGGCGACGCCCGTGACGACCGACGCGAGGCCCGTGCGCGCGCCGTCGCCGACGCCCGACGCGGACTCGATGTACGCGGTGTTCGAGGACACCGACCCCATGCCGCCCGCAGCCGCGGCGACGGAGTCGACGACGAGGATCTGCGTCGTGCGCGGCGGGTTGCCCTCCTCGTCGAGCAGGTCCGCCTCCGCGCCGACGGCGACCATGGTGCCCATCGTGTCGAAGAAGTCCGCGAGCAGCAGGCTGAAGACGAGCAGCAGCACCGCGACGGGACCGACCACGCCGAACGCGCCGAAGAGCGAGAACTGGCCGATGAGCGAGAAGTCCGGCGTCGCGACGAGCGAGTCCGGCAGCGCGGGGCTGTTGAGCTTCCACCCCGTCACGTTGTTCTCGGCGTCGAACCGGCCGACACCGGCGACGAGCTCGACGACGACCGCGATGACCGTCGTGGCGACGATCGCGACGAGCAGCCCCCCGCGCACGCGACGCACCATGAGGACGATCGCGAGCACCAGGCCGAGGACGAACACCGCGAGCGGCCAGCCCGCGACCGACCCGCCCACGCCGAGCTCGAGCAGCGTGCCCGCCCCCGCGCGCACGAAGCCCGCGTCGATGAAGCCGATCAGCGCGATGAACAGACCGATCCCGACCGAGATCGCGACCTTGAGCTCGCGCGGGACGGCCCGGAAGACCGCCGTCCGGAACCCCGTGAGCACGAGGACGAGGATCACGACGCCCTCGAGCACGACGACACCCATCGCGTCCGCCCACGTCATCCCGGGCAGCGACGCGATGCCGTACGCGACCACGGCGTTGAGCCCGAGGCCCGCCGCGAGCGCGATCGGGAAGTTGGCGACGGTCCCCATGAGGATCGACAGGACCCCCGCGACCAGTGCGGTGGCGGCCGCGATCTTCGGCAGGTTGCTGCCGTCGCCCACCCCGCCGCCGAGGTACTGGCCGGTGCCGTCGGTCACGAAGCCGAGGATGAGCGGGTTCAGGACGATGATGTAGCTCATCGTGAAGAAGGTGGTGAGCCCGCCGCGGATCTCCGTCCCGACGGTCGACCCCCGCTCGGAGATCTTGAAGTACCGGTCGATCGCACTGGGCGCCGTCCGGGCGGTCGTCTGCGTCATGGCGCACAGAGTGGCAGAACTCGGGTTACCGCCGGGTGACGGTCCGGCGGCGGAGACCCCGGCCGATAGGCTCGACGCGTGACCCGCCGCCCCCGGCTCCTCGAGCCCAGCCGGCTCGCGCCCGTCCAGCTGGACGTCCGGCGCGTGTTCCTGGTCGGGATCGCGGTGTGGGCGGTCGCCCTGGCGGTCACGGTCGTGCTGCTGGCCCTCGGCCGGGTCGAGGTCCGTGCGGTCGCGACGTGCGCGACGGGGGTCGTGCTGGGCCTGCTCGCGCTCGCGTGGGAGCGCCGCCACCGCAGCCGCTGAGGCGTGCGGGCGCCGGTCGCGCGCCCGAGGGGCGTCGCGTGCCCGTCGGGCTCACCCGTCGAGCTCGCCCGCGAGCGCGACGCGCTCGGCGTCGACGTCGACCCCACCCGTGAGCAGCCGGGCCACGAGATGGCGGCGGGACCAGCCGACGACGGCCGCGACGCCGCACGCGAGCCCCTCGGTGGTCGAGGCGTGCACGACGCCGTCGTCGTCGACCCACCACGCGACGGGTCGACCGTCCACGCGCAGGTCCTCGTGCTCGACCCAGGTCCACGGCGCGTCGGGAAGCAGAGCACGAACCGCGTCCGGCACGCCGGCCCGGACGCCGCGTGACGTCACGGCACCCGCGGCGCGGTCCTCGGCCGCGTCCGCGTCGAGCATCGACGCGACGGCGTCCACCGCCTCCGCAGGAACGACGACGCGCGGCCCGAGATCGGTGCGCTGCGCCCACGCGGGCGAGCACACCACGACGTCGTCGAGCGCGGCCGCGAGCGTCGCGCCGTCGGCGTCGAGGGCGGGCACGCTCGGTCCGTCGACCGCGGCCTCCGGGTCGACGACGGCGAGGCGTGCGAGCGCTGCCCACGCCGCGACGGCCTCCGCGGGCGGCACCGCCGCGCCGTGGTCGAGCGCACCGAGGACCGCCGTCCACCCGGCGGCGTCGAGCTCGCCGAGCCCCGCGACGCCGCCGAGCGCACGGCGCACCTGCTCGGGCAGGCCCGCGACGACGTCGGGCGCCGCGGGCAGGAGGACCGCCGCCGTCGATGCGCCCACCGGCGCGGCGTCGTCGGCACGCCCCGACCCGGGGGCGAGGGCGAACGGGCGACCGAGGCCCGGCACCAGCCGCCGCAGCGTCCAGGCGGTCCAGGACGGCGCGCCCTCGGGCGCCACGGGCCCGAGCGTCCGCGGGTGCTCGACCGCGAGCGCGGAGAGCACCTCGGGCCACGCGCCGTCGCGCACCGCGTCGAGGTCCTCGACGACGTCCTGGGGCGCCGAGCGGCCCGTGAGGCCGGTCGCCCGGACGTACTCGTGCCAGCCGTCGAGCCGGTCGACGAGCAGCGCGACGTCGTCGGGGCCGTCGGGACCCGCGCCGGGGACGTCGTCGGCGTCCGGCTCGTCCGCGTCGTACGCCTCGGCCGGCACGGGCGTGACCGGCAGCCCGGTGCGCACGCCCACCGCGGCGAGCGCGTCCGGCCAGGCGCGCGCGGTCGCCTCGTCGACG
>JAUZVJ010000088.1:0-6215 GCA_031844515.1 Actinotalea sp. AC32
CGCGATGGGCTCGGGTGAGATCGCCGCGAACATCACGGGCGTCGCGACGGCTGCGACCTCCACGAGCACCGTCCTCGTCGAGATGGGCGAGTACGTCTCCGAGCTCTCCACGCTCGCGGGCGAGCTCCGCTCGCGGCTCCAGGGTTTCTCCTTCTGACCTGACCCACCAGTCCGCAGCACCCGCCCCCGCCCCCGGGAGGACCGATGAGCACGACGACGACGTCGCACGAGACGGAGCACGAGGTCGACGACCTCGCCGTCCCGCGTGGTGGCGCGTCCCTGCCCGGGGAGCCCGGGCGGTACGGGCGGGGGCTCGGAGGGGTGCTCGGGCGGGTGCGGGGCCTCGTCGCGGACCGGTCGGTGCGGACCAAGATCGTCGCACTGCTCGTGACGTTCGCGGTCGTCGTCGCGGGCGTCACGGCGGTCGCCGTCGGCACGCTGCGGTCCGTCGCGAGCGCGACGGGCACGCTCGTCACGCTCCGGTACGGGGTCGACGGCCCGCTCGCGGACGTGCTCGAGGCACGCACACGGTCCGAGCTGCTCGTGTCGCGCATCGCACTCGCGCAGACCGAGAGCATCCAGCAGATGGCGGTGCGCGACATCGAGGAGAACGACGCCGTCATGGCCCGCGCCATGGGTCAGTTCGAGGAGGGCACGGCGCGCCTCGGCATCACGCCGCCCGAGTGGGCGTCCGTGGTCGACGGCTGGGAGCAGTGGACCGCCGTCCGCGACGAGCAGCTCGTGCCCGCGCTGCTCGCCGAGGACATCAACCGCTACACCAACGCGTGGAACCAGCGCGGCGCTCCGCTGCTTCAGTCGGTCGACGGCAACCTCGGCCGCGTCGAGACGGCCGTCGGCACGGCCGCCACGGGCGTCGCCAAGGACGCCGAGGCCAGCGCCGAGGCTGCGCCGCGCGTCATCGGCGTCGTCGCGGGCGTCGGTCTCGCGCTCGCGCTGCTGCTCGGGCTCGTGACGACGCTCGGCATCACGCGTCCCCTCGCGCGCATGCGCCGGTCGCTCAGCGCGATGGCCGACGGCGACCTCACGGTCCGCCCCGAGGTCGGGACGCGCGACGAGGTGGGCCTCATGGCCGAGGAGCTGTCCGTCGCCCAGGACGCGCTCGCGCGCACGCTGAGCGACGTCGGCGACGTCGCCGCGACGGTCGCGTCGTCGGCGGACCAGGTCCTCGCGGCGGCCACGGAGATCCTGCGCTCGGCGCAGGAGACCAGCGAGCGCACCGGCGTCGTCGCCGACTCGGCCGCCGAGGTCGACCGGCACGTGCAGGCCGTCGCGTCCGGTGCGGAGGAGATGGGGGCCTCCATCCGCGAGATCGCGCAGCACGCCGCCGCGGCCGCCGAGGTCGGCGGGCAGGCCGTCGAGCACGCGCGTCGGACGTCGGTCACGGTCGCCGAGCTCGGACGCAGCGCCGAGGAGATCGGCGAGGTCGTCAAGGTCATCACGTCGATCGCCGAGCAGACGAACCTGCTCGCGCTCAACGCGACGATCGAGGCGGCGCGGGCCGGCGAGGCGGGGCGGGGCTTCGCCGTCGTCGCCGAGGAGGTCAAGGAGCTCGCGCGCGAGTCGGGCCGCGCCGCGGACGACATCGCGCGCCGGATCGCCGACAACGCGACCCGCACGACGTCCGCGGTCGACGCGATCGACCGGATCAGCGGCGTCGTCGACCGGATGAACGCGTTCCAGGTCACGATCGCGACCTCGGTCGAGGAGCAGACCGCGACCACCACCGAGATGTCCCGCGGCCTCAGCGAGGCGGCTGCCGGCTCGGGCGACATCGCCCACACCGTCACGGGCGTCGCGTCCGCGGCGGCCAGCACCACCGCACGCCTGTCCGAGGTCGACGCCGCCGCGCACGAGCTCGCCCGCCTCTCGGGCGAGCTCCGCTCCCGGCTCGCCGCGTTCACCTACTGAACCCCTCCACCCCCCGAGGACCCCCCATGTCGACCACCACCCCGCGCCGTTCGGTCTCGGTGCGCACCAAGATCCTCGGCCTCGTCGGCCTGTTCGCCGCGACGTCCGCCGTGAGCGGCGCCGTCGCGGTGACGTCCCTCGGCGCGACCGCCGCGAGCAGCACGACGATCAGCCGGCTCGAGGCCGAGGTCGGCCGGCCGCTGCAGACCGTGCACCAGGGGCAGCTCAAGGCCCGCATGATCGCCGCGCAGGTCGCCGCCGCGTCCACGCAGGAGGACAAGTCCGCGTGGCTGTCCGACCAGGTCGCGAACGACGCCGAGGTGACCGAGGCGATCCTCGCGTTCGGCGACGCGGCTCCCCAGGAGGTGCGCGGTGAGTGGCAGACGTTCCTCGACGGCTGGGAGGCGTGGAAGGCCGTCCGCGACCGCGAGCTCGTCGGCGCCGCGCTGCGGGACGACCGAGAGACGTACACGCAGGTCCTGACCGAGCGCGCCGAGCCCCTCAAGGACGGCTACGTCGACGCGCTCGACGCGACCGCCGCGAGCGTGACCGCGCACTTCGAGGACCTCGCCGCGGAGGCCGACGCGACCGCGACGGCGTCACGCACGCTCATGCTCGTCGTGATGGTCGCGTCGACGCTCGTCGCGCTCGCCGTCGGCGTGCAGCTGGCCCGCAGCGTGCGGCGCAACCTCGCCGCGGTCCAGGGCTCGCTCGAGGCCATGGCCGACGGCGACCTCACGGTCGAGGCGGACGTGCGCAGCGGGGACGAGGTCGGCCGGATGGCCGCCGCGCTCGCGACGGCGCAGGAGTCGCTGCGGATCACGCTCTCCGAGGTGGGCGAGGCGTCCGCGACGCTCGCCGCGGCGACCGAGGAGATGTCCGCCGCGGGCGAGCAGGTCACCGCGTCGGCCGAGGAGACGTCGGCGCAGGCCGGCGCCGTCGCCGCGGCGTCCGAGCAGGTGTCGCGCAACGTGCAGGCCGTCGCCGCGGGCACCGAGCAGATGGGCGCGTCGATCCGCGAGATCGCGCAGAACGCGACCCAGGCCGCCAGGGTCGCCGCCCAGGCGACCGACGTCGCGGTGACCACGACCCGCACCGTCGAGCAGCTCGGCACGTCCAGCCAGGAGATCGGCGCGGTCGTCAAGGTCATCACGTCGATCGCGGAGCAGACGAACCTGCTCGCGCTCAACGCGACCATCGAGGCCGCCCGCGCGGGCGAGTCCGGCAAGGGCTTCGCCGTCGTCGCCGGTGAGGTCAAGGAGCTCGCGCAGGAGACCGCGCGCGCGACCGAGGACATCGCCCGCCGCGTCGAGGCGATCCAGGCCGACACCGCGGGCGCCGTCGGGGCGATCGGCGAGATCTCGCAGATCATCGCGACGATCAACGACTTCCAGCTGACCATCGCGTCGGCCGTCGAGGAGCAGACCGCGACGACGACGGAGATGTCGCGCGGCGTGGCCGAGGCCGCGACCGGCTCGGGCGAGATCGCCCTCAACATGACCGGCGTCGCGTCCGCGACGTCCACGTCCTCGCAGGTTCTCGGCCAGATGCACGACTCGGTCGCCGAGCTCGCGCGCCTGTCCACCGACCTGCGCACCCGCCTGCAGCAGTTCACGTACTGACCCGGAGGTCACGATGGCCCGCAGGACGACGCGTCGCCGCCCCGCCCGCGCCGGCGGTGCCCCCGGCGTGCCCGCGCCCTCCGCGGGCGACCACGCCGCGCATGGCGAGCCCCGCCCTGCGACCGCCGCCGACGACGCCACCCCGGCCGCGGCCGGCACCGCGGGGGACGCGGCCGACGACACGGACGCCGCCGACGGCACGGTCGACGACGCAGACACCAACGACGCCGACGTCGTCGCAGACGCAGACACCACCGACGCCGACACCACCGACGACGCGCGTCCCACCCCTGCCGCGGCGCGTGCGCGCGGGGGTCTGAGCCGGCTGCGGCGAGGGACGTCCATCCGGACCAAGATCGTCGCGCTCGTCGTCGTCTTCGGTCTCACGGGCCTGGGCCTCGGCCTGCGGACCGTGTCCTCCATGCAGGTCATCGCCGGTGCGACGGGCGACCTGGCACGCCTCCAGCGCGAGGTGTCCGCACCGCTCGCCCGGCTCCAGCAGCACCAGGCCGAGTCGGGCGCGATCGTCGCGCAGATCGCCGCGGCCGAGAGCGAGGGCGTGCGCAAGCCGTGGCTCGCGCGGCTCGGCACGGTCGACACCGCCGTCGAGATGGACATGGCGTCGGTCGAGGCCGGCGGCGGCGCCGACCTCGAGGGGTGGCAGGACTTCGTCACGGGCTTCACCGCGTGGCGGGAGCTGCGCGACGCCGAGCTGCTCCCCGCGGCGCAGGGCACCGACCAGCAGGCGTACGAGCGCGTCCTCGGCAACGACGCGGAGCCGCTCGTGCGCGCCTACCGCGCGGGACTCGACAGCGCGCAGGCCGACATCGCGGTGCGCATGGAGGCCGTCGCCAAGGCGGCCGAGGACCGGGCCGCCCTGTCACTGAAGATCCTCCTCGTCGTCCTCACGACCGTTCTCGGGCTGCTCATCGTCTTCGGGCTGCGGCTCGCCGTCGGCATCCGGCGCGCCGCCGAGACGGTCCAGCGCACGCTCGACGCGATGGCCGACGGCGACCTCACGGTCGAGGCCGACGTGCGCTCGCGCGACGAGATGGGGCGCATGGCGCAGTCGCTCGCGACCGCGCAGGCGTCCTTGCGGACGACGCTCGCGGGCGTCGCCGAGCGGGCCGGTGCGCTCTCGGGCACCGCGCAGGACCTCGCGGGCGCCGCCACGAGCGTGACCGACGCCGCCCAGGACACGAGCGCCCGGACGACCGTGGCCGCGGACGCCGCGCGGCAGGTGAGCCGGAACGTCGAGGACGTCGCCGCGGGCGCCGAGCAGATGGGCGCGAGCATCCGGGAGATCGCGCGCAACGCGGGCGAGGCGGCCACGGTCGCGACCGGCGCGGTGTCGACCGCGCGGTCCGTCGCCGAGGCCGTCACCGACCTCGGCCGCAGCTCCGCCGAGATCGGCGAGATGGTCCGCGTCATCACGAGCATCGCCGAGCAGACCAACCTGCTGGCCCTGAACGCGACCATCGAGGCCGCACGGGCCGGCGACGCGGGGCGCGGCTTCGCCGTCGTCGCGGGCGAGGTCAAGGAGCTCGCGCAGGAGTCCGCGCGTGCGGCGGAGGACATCGCCCGCCGCGTGTCGACCAACGCCGAGCGCACCCACGCGGCGGTCTCGCGCATCGAGGACGTCACGCAGGTCATCGGGACCATGCACGACTACCAGGTGACGATCGCGTCGGCCGTCGAGGAGCAGACCGCCACGACCGCCGAGATGACCCGGTCCGTCGCGTCGGCCGCGCAGAGCGCGCGCGAGATCGCCGAGAACCTGGGCGGCATCGCCGAGGGCTCCGCGACGGCGACCCAGGTCGCCGAGGGCGTCCGCACCGGCTCCGACGACGTCGCGCGCATGTCGCTCGAGCTCGACCACGCGGTCGGCGCGTTCCGCTTCTGACCGGCCCGGCCGCTCCCACCCAGGCGCTCCCACCCAGCCCAGCCCAGCCCCACCCAGCCCAGCCCAACCCACCCAGCCCAGCCCAGCCCACTCGAGATACGACTTCCGGTCGGCGTGTCCCACGACACGCCGACCGGAAGTCGTATCTCGACGAGGTGCGCGGGCGGGGCGTGCGCGGGGCGTGCGCGGGGACGTGCTCAGGGGCGCGCGGGAGTGCGGCGGGTATCACCCGCTCCTCGGGGGTGGGAGGCCTCATCCGGGCCCCGCCGCGGTCGATTGCATGCACAGCGCGGGGGACACCGCGTCGGCGCGGGACGCCCGCGCAGTTCTCAGGAGGTGCGGTGGCTCGGATCAGGGTCCTGGTGGTCGACGACTCGGTCGTCGTCCGCCGGCTCGTCACCGACGCGCTGTCCTCCGACCCCGCGATCGAGGTCGTCGGCATCGCCGCGAACGGCCAGATCGCGCAGGCGAAGGTCGAGCAGCTCCGGCCCGACGCCGTCACGATGGACATCGAGATGCCCGTGTGCGACGGCATCCAGGCCGTCAAGGCGCTCCGGGCGGCGGCCTACCGCGGCCCCATCATCATGTTCTCGACCCTCACCGAGCGCGGTGCCGCCGCGACGCTCGACGCGCTCGCCGCGGGCGCCAACGACTACGTCACGAAGCCCGCGAACGTGGGCAGCGTCCAGCAGGCCCTGGCGCAGGTCGCCGGCGAGCTCATCCCGCGCATCAAGGCCCTCGTCCCGCGCCCGACCGGCGGC
>JAUZVJ010000089.1:0-5778 GCA_031844515.1 Actinotalea sp. AC32
GTCGGCGAGCACGCCGAGGACCGCGGCGCGCAGGCGCGGCGCCCACGGTCGTCGGGACTCGGGGTCGAGCGCGGGCCGGAGGGCACCCCGCTCGTCGCGCGTCCCGACGAGCCACGCCGCGCGCTCGGAGCGCATCCACGCGTCGGCGAGCACGGCCCAGCGCTCGGTCACGGGCAGCGCGAGCCAGTCGTCGACGGCGGAGCTGGGCGCGAGCGAGCCCGCCTCCTCGCCGTCCTCCACGACGAGGCCCGTCGCACCCGCGAGCTCGACCACGAGCGCCGCGACGGCGTCGGTCGTCTCGAGCCGCGTCGCGGCCCGGCGCAGCTCGCGCTGACCGAGCCCGCCGGAGCGGAGCGCGGGTGCGGGCTCGGCGCCCCACAGCTCGACGAGCCCGGCCACGAGCCGGACGGCGTGCTCGGCGTGCTGCGCGGACTCGGCGGCCACCATTCCGGCGTCGACGACGCGCCCGTCGAGCCGCGGCGCGTCCTCGTCCCGGTGCGTGCGACCCGAGCGCAGCGCGAGGCCGATCTCGCGCGGCAGGACGACGTGCTGGGCGTCCGAGACCGCGAGGAGACCGTGGCGCAGCGCCCAGTCGACCGCGGCGCGCGCCGGCGACGTCCTGCCCGCGCCCTCGGGCGAGCGACCGACCGGCGGACCCCACGCGAGCGCGTCGAGGACCTGCCGCGTCCCGGCGGGTGCCTGGGCGAGGAGACCGTCGACGACGTCCCGCCGTGCGAGGTGGGCCGCGAGCCGCGCGACGAGCGCCGTGGTCGCGACGGCCGCGTCGTCGGCACCGGAGGGCTCGGCCGCGCCCGCACGCCGTGCAGCGGGGGCAGCGGGCAGCGCGACCTCCTCGGCGAGACGCTCGAGGCTCTCGCCGCCACGGCGCGCGAGCGTCGTGCGCAGCGACGGGCCGAGCCCCGCGGGGTGGGGACCGAGGGCGTCGGCGAGGCCGGGCGCGGGCAGCAGCGGCGTCGTGGCGTCGACGTCGGCGGCGGCCTCGGGCGGGTCGGTCCACAGCAGCGCCGCCGTGAGCGCCGAGCGCACCGCCTCGAGCACCTCGGTGCCGAGCCCGTCGGCCGGCCCTGCGGGCGTCCCGCCGACGGCGGCGTGGACCTCGCCGACCGGGACCGGGCGCACCGGGGCCGCGTCGGGTGCCGGGGCCGCTCCCCGCCGCCCGCGCGCCGGGACGGCCGGTGCGACCGCGCCCGACAGCGCGACGACGCTCTCGAGCACCTGCACGGTGCGCGTGTCGACGCCCGAGAGGGCGCGCTCGAGGCTCGTCCGGTTGGCTGCGCGCGCGGCGAGCGACCGGACCGTCGACGGCGGCGGTGCGGCCAGGTCGGGCCGGACGGCGAGCAGGGCGACGAGGCCGTCCTCTCCGCGGACCCGCAGCGCGTGCGTGAACGAGGGCATCCGCACCACCTTACGGCCGGGCGGGGAGGTCCTCGGCCGTGCGGTGCTCCGTGCCCTCGCCGCGCTCGGTGTGCTCGGTCTGCTCGCCGCGCTCGGTGTGCTCGGTCTGCTCGGTGCGATCGGCGTGCTCGGCGTGCTGGGCGTGCTCGTCCGGGCCGCGACGCAGGCCGCCGAGCCCGTCGAGCACGAACGCGGCGGCGCGGCGGGCCTCGTCGTCGGGGTCCGCACCGGCCTCGACGCGCGCGACGGTGTGGTTGACGACGGCGAGCACGAGGCCGAGCGCCGCGTCCGGGTCGCCGACCCCGAGGCGGCGGGCGGCGTCCGCGAGCGGCAGCGCCGTGCGCCGGTGGCCGTCGAGCAGCTCGCCGCGGACCTCGTCGGGCAGGCTCACGCCGCCCAGGGCGGCGGCGAGGCGGTGGTCGCCCGCGGCCGCGCTCGCCGCCGCGGCCTCGAACCACGCGACGACGAGCGCCCGGGGGTCGGTCGCGTCGGCGGTGTGCCGCTCGAGCGCGGCCGCCCACCGCTCGAAGCCCGCGCGCACGAGCGCGACGAGCAGGTCGTCGACCGAGCGCACGTACGCGTAGACCGAGGGCCGCGCGAGACCCGTCCGCGCGGCGACGGCGGCGACCGTCAGCGCGTCCCTGCCCTGCTCGACCACGATCTCCTCGGCCGCGCGCAGCACCGCGGCGCGCTGCTGCGCGCGGTGCTCGGCGACGGTGGGTGCGGTGATCCGGGGCATGGTGCGCCCATGATGGCACCAGATGCCGACACTGCGTTGCTACGATGCCGACGCAGCGTCGAGAACGGCGCGCCCGACCGACCCCGGAGGATCCCGTGGAGCTCGCCCGCAACCTGTTCCTCGTGCTGCACCTGCTCGGCATGGCCTCGATCATCGGCGGCTTCCTGGTGCAGACGCGGTCCGAGCGCAAGGTCGTGCAGCCCGCGATGCTCCACGGCGCCCTCACCGCGCTCGTGACGGGCCTGATCCTCACCGGGCTGCTCGAGATGGGTGACGCCGACGTCAACCACACCAAGATCGGCGTCAAGCTCGTCGTCGTCCTGGTCGTCACGGCTCTCGCGTGGCGCCGCCGTCGCGCGGAGTCGATCAGCACGGGTGAGTGGGCCGCGATCGGCGGACTCACCGTCCTGAACGTGGTGCTCGCCGTCTTCTGGTGACCGCACGGCGTGGCTCGCACGCACCGGTCCCCGTGAGGGCGCGTCCGCACGGAGGATCCGCGCGGACGCCCTGACCACGGGCCGGTAGCCTGATCGCGTCCCACCCCACGACACGACACAGAGGTCCCAGTGCCCACCGGCAAGGTCAAGTGGTTCGACGCCGAGCGCGGCTTCGGTTTCATCGCCAGCGACGAGGGCGACGAGGTCTTCCTGCACGCCTCGGCGCTGCCCGCGGGCGTGACGGCCCCGAAGCCCGGCGCGCGCGTCGACTTCGGCGTGGCCGACGGCCGCCGTGGCCCGCAGGCGCTGTCAGTCAAGCTGCTCGACCCGCTGCCGTCCGTGGTCAAGGCGCACCGCAAGCCCGCGGACGACATGGCGGTGATCGTGGAGGACCTCATCAAGCTGCTCGACCACGTCGGCAACGGCCTGCGCCGTGGCCGGTACCCGGACAAGGGCGCGGCGACCAAGGTCGCCACCGTGCTCCGGGCCGTCGCGGACGACCTCGAGGCCTGATGCCGACCGTCACGCGCGACGCCGTCCTGTCCTCGGCCGTCGACCTCGCCCGCGCCGCCGCGGTCGACGTCGCGGGCTCGGCCGAGCTCGTCGGCGAGCACCTGGGCGTCGTCGTCGAGTCCGAGCGGCTCGTCTCGCACACGTTCGCGACGACGGCGCTCGGCCACCGCGGGTGGCGGTGGACCGTCACGCTCGCGCGCGTCCCGCGCGGGCGCACCGCGACGGTGTGCGAGGTCCACCTGCTGCCCGGTGACGACGCGGTCCTCGCCCCGACGTGGGTGCCGTGGTCGGAGCGTCTGCGCCCCGGGGACCTCGGACCCGGCGACGTGCTGCCGCTCCTGCCGGACGACGACCGCCTCGAGCACGGCTACGAGGCCGTGGGCGACGCGGACGCCGACGAGCTCGCGATCTTCGAGCTCGGCCTGGGCCGTGAGCGCGTGCTGTCGCGCACCGGGCGCGCCGAGGCGGCGCAGCGCTGGTACGCGGGGTCCCACGGCCCGACGGCGCCGCAGGCGATCGCCGCGAGCGCCCCGTGCTCGACGTGCGGGTTCCTCCTGCTCATGGCGGGCTCGCTGCGCACCGAGTTCGGCGTGTGCGCGAACGAGTGGTCGCCGGACGACGGCCGGGTCGTGAGCATGGACCACGGCTGCGGTGCGCACTCGCAGACCGACGTCCCGACCGGCCCGAGCGACTGGCCGGACCCGCCGTCGGACGGCGAGGAGCTCGAGCTCGTCACGCTCTCCGCGCAGCGCGACCACGAGCCGACCGGGGACGCGGAGCGGGCGGCCGAGCCCGAGCCGGCCGAGCCCGAGCCGGCCGAGCCCGAGCCGGCCGAGCCCGAGCCGGCCGAGGCCGCCGAGCCGACAGCCGACGCGGACCCCGACGAGCCGGAGGCCGACGCAGCAGCGGACCGGGGGTGACCGACCCGTTCGGCACCGAGCGGCTCCGCCGGACCGTCCTGGCGACGTGGGCCGAGCAGCCGGACCGCTTCCGCGAGGACGCGAACTCCGAGGAGGACCACGCGCGCGGCGGCTACCGCGACCGCGTCGTCGTCGAGCTCGCGCAGAACGCCGCCGACGCCGCGACCCGCGCGGGCGTCCCCGGCCGGCTCCTGCTGCAACGGGTCGACGTCGATGGGGACCGCCTGCTCGTCGCCGCGAACACGGGTGCGCCGCTCGACGCGCACGGCGTCGCGTCCCTCGCGTCGCTGCGCGCGTCCGCCAAGCGCGACCTCCCCGGGCAGGTCGGCCGCTTCGGCGTCGGCTTCGCGGCCGTGCGGGCGGTCGCCGACGACGTCGCGCTGCTGACCCGGTCCGCCGACGGGGACGGTGTCGACGGCGTGCACTTCTCGCTCGCGCGCACCGCCGAGGCGGTCGCCGCGATCGGCCCGCTCGCCGACGAGGTCCGGCGACGCGACGGGCACCTCCCTGCGCTGCGGCTCCCCTTCGACGGCACGGGACCGCTCGGCGACCTCTCGCCCGTCCTCCCCGGCGCGCCCTGGGACACGGTCGTCGTGCTCCGCCTGCGCGACGACGCAGCCGTGCGTGCGGTCGCCGACCAGCTCGACGCCGTCGGGGACCCGCTGCTCCTGGCGCTCCCCGCGCTCTCCTGCGTGGCCGTCGCGGGCGTGGACCGGGTCCGCACGGTCGAGGACGTCGCCCGGCGGTGGGTCGTGGTGAGCCGGACGGGGACGGTCGAGGCGTCGCTGCTCGCCGACCGACCCGTCGAGGAGCGTGACCGCACCGCGTGGCGGGTCACGTTGGCCGTGCCGCGGAGCGGACCCGTCCCGACCGGCTCGGTGCACGCGCCGACGCCGACCGACGACCCCTGCACGCTCCCCGCGCTGCTCGTCGGCACGTTCCCGCTCGACCCGTCGCGGCGCCGGGTCGCCCCCGGACGGCTCACGGACGTGCTCGTCGCGGCCGCGGGCGAGGCCTACGCGGACCTGGCCGCGGCCTGCCGGGCCGAGGGGCAGGACCCGCTGGCGGTCGTCCCGACGGGACTGCCCGCGGGGCCGCTCGACGCCGCGCTCCACGAGGCGGCGCTCCGCGCGCTGCGCGACGCGCCGGTGCTCACCCCGGCCGACGGCGGTCCGGCCGTCACACCCCGCGACGCGGTGGTGCTCGCCGGACCAGCGGGGCACGACGCCGCGCTGCTCGCCGTGCTCGGGCCGCGGCTGCCTGCGCTCGTCGTCGCCGACCCACGGCGCCGCACCGCGCTGCGTGCGCTGGCCGTCGAGGAGCTCGACGCGGCCGACGTCGTCGACACGCTCCCCGCGCTGGCACCCGCCGACCACCGGCGCCTCCTCGACGCGGCGGACGCCGCGGGTCCGCAGGTCGTCGAGTCGCTCGCCTCGGTGCTGGTCCCGCTCGCCGACGGGCGCTCGGTCCGCGGCGCGCGCGGCCTCGTGGTGCTCGCGGAGCCCCTGCCCGCCGACGTCGTCGGCACGCTCGCCGCGTGGGGGCTACGCGTCGTGCACCCCGACGCGGCGCACCCCCTCCACGTGCGCCTCGGCGCCGAGACGCTGACGACCCCGGCGCTCCTGGTGCACCCCGTCGTCCGCGCGCACGTGCTCGCGGACGACGAGGGGGAGGCCGCACCCGTCGTGCTGCGCCTGGTCGCGGACGCCGTGCGCGCGGGCGCCCGGCTGTCCGCGCCCGCGTGGTGGGGCGA
>JAUZVJ010000090.1:0-5531 GCA_031844515.1 Actinotalea sp. AC32
GGGCGGACCTGGCCCTGCCGGACGTGCGTGAGCCGGTCCCACGGCGAGCCGGGGGACATGACCTCGTCCCCCGCGAAGCCCGTGAGCAGCGACCCGCCTGCGGCGAGCGCCGCGACCCGCTGGTGGAAGTGCGTGTTCGGGGGCCAGAGGACGCCGTGCCTGCTGATCTGGGCCCGTGCGTCGTCGCCCAGCAGGTCGAGCTCGTCGGTGGTGTCGAGCAGCGTCCACTCGCGCACCCCGACGTGGTCGACCACCTGGCGCTGCCACTCGCGCTCGTCGGACTCGGGCAGGCGGGGGAACCGCAGGGTCACGGCCACGGGTGGGGCGAGCCCCTCGCGTGCGGCCACGTGGGCCGCGACGGCGAGCACGGTCGACGAGTCCCGGCCGCCCGAGAAGCTGACGACGCACGGCGGGCGCAGCAGCGCGCCGAGGGCCGCGGCCTCGACGGCCGCGCGCGGGCGGTCGTCGGTCACGGCGAGGGGCACGAGACCCGGGTCGTGCCCCAGGGGGAGGCCCGCGGCGAGCTCGAGGGGCGTGAGCTGCCACGCGCCGGCGGGCGCACCGGTCGCCGTCACGGCGCCCACCGGTGGATCTCGCGGAACGTGCGGGCGGTGGCGTCGTCCGACTCGACGTCGAGCCATGCGTGCGCGGTGACGTCGCCCGACGCGTCGCGCCGGACCCCGATCACGACCTCGCACGGCACGCCGTGCGCCGCGAGCCAGGTCCGCAGGACGAGGCTGCGCTCGAGGCACGTCGGCGACGTGCGGCGCAGCACGGCCTCGACCCCGCGGCGCGCGCCGTCGGGCAGCCGCGGTGGGCGGGGGACGTGGGCCCGGACGCCGTCGGCGGCGAGCGCGCGCCGGGTCCGGCGCAGGGCGACGGCCGCCCACCCCGCCGCGAGCCACGTGCGCGGCGACCAGCGACCCGTCCGCGGTGCCGCGAGGTAGGCCGCGAGCTGCTCGGGGCGGTGCAGGCGGGAGGGCCCGGTGCGCGTGGTCATCCCTCCAGGAGGTCGCGCTCGCGCGCGCTCGCGAGGAAGGCGTCGACGTCGGCCTCGCCGCGCCCGCGGTCGAGGTCGAACCGGTCGACCAGCGCGTCGACGAGGGCGTCGCGCGTGGTCCCCGCCGCGAGCAGGGACCACAGCACCGCACCCGACGCGTTGACCGACAGGTACTCCGAGTGCCCGAGGTCGAGCACGACCACCTCGTCGTCGATCTCGCGCCACGAGACCGCTCCCTCACGCAGGCGCAGGCCCGCACCGGTGCTCGTCGCCGTGCCGTCGTGCTCCATCCCGCCCCCGTCCGTCGGTCGCGCCGGCGCGCGTCAGCGGAAGCATGGCACGCGCCGCCGAGGGCGTCGTCGCGGCCCGTCGCCGGCCGTCACGGGCCGTCACGCCCCCGCCGTCGTGCGGCCGTCGCGGGTGCCGTCCGCTCGCGCGGTGGTCAGCCGCGGGGGCGGCGGTGCCCGGGGCGCGGGGCGGGGTCCGCCGGGTCGCCGTGCGCCGCCACCGCGGCGAGGTACGCGTGCAGGTCCTCGACGGTGCCGTCGGCGTGGAAGGCGGAGCCGGGGTCCGCGGGGTCCGCCGTGAACGGCGTGCGTCGCCCGTGCCGCAGGCGTGCCGTGGACCGGTGGACCGCGAGCGTCGCGAGCCGGTCGTGCTCGAGAGATCCGGCGGCGAGGTGCGCGCCGAGGGTCCGCTGCGCGGGCGTGGACGCCCGGCCGCGGTCGAGCCGCCGGGCGAGGACGTCCGCCGCGGCCCAGTCCCCGCGACCCCGCAGCGCGGCGACGACGTGCCCCGGGACGGCCGCACCGAGGACCGCGCCGCTGCGGCCGAGCACGAGCCCGACGGCGCGTCCGACCCGCCAGGCCCGCGCGGTCGCGACGACGGCGTCCCAGTCGACGTCCGGCTCGGCGCACGCGAGCGCGACGTCGAGCAGCCACACGAGCCGGTCGCCGCCCGACCCGGCCGCGTGCAGGCACAGGTGGACGAAGCGCTCGGCGGGTCCGAGCGCGGGCACGGGCCCGGTCGCCGTGGTCACCTCGACGCGCCCGGCGAGCAGCTCCGCGGTCGGGACGGCCGCGCGTCGTCGTCGCTCGCTGCGGTTCACGAGCGTCCAGTGCAGGTCGAGCATCGTGCCGAGCGGTGCGCGCAGGTCCACCTCGCCCGGGACCCGGGAGCGCAGCAGGGTGAAGTTGCGGTCGAGGAGCACCGAACCGGCGGCGCTCAGCGCGCGCAGCGCGTCGGCGAACCGCTCGGGGGGCACGAGCAGGTCGAGGTCCGTGAACGGGCGCACCTCGCCCCGCGCCTCGTGCAGCGTCGCGACCACGGGGCCCTTGACGCACACCCACGGCACGCCCGCGGCGTCGAGCGCGGCGCCGCAGCGGAGCAGGTCCGCGCTGAGCGCGACCTGGTAGGTCACGGCCGAGCGGCGCTCGTGCGTGGCCCGTGCCGCGACGTCCGCCGGGAGGCCCGGGACGGACGCCGCGCGGCGTGCGAGGAACGTCCAGCCGCGGTGCACGTCGAGCAGGCGGACGAGGGGGTCCGTCGGCACCCCGGCCGGCCACGCCGGGGCGACGTCCGCCGCGGTCCCGGCGACGTCGCGGAAGAGCCACCGGACGAGGGCCGTCGCGGCGGGGTCGCGGTCCGTGCGCGCCGTCATGCCCGCGCCTCACCCCCTGCGTCGTCCCGCCCGGCCCCGGGTCGGCGCCAGGCTAGCGCCGGTCGGGCTCGAGGTCCTCCGCGTCGACGATCCGGTAGGCGTAGCCCTGCTCGGCGAGGAACCGCTGACGGTGCGCCGCGAACTCCTGGTCGACCGTGTCGCGCGCGACGACGGCGTAGAAGTGCGCGGTCCGGCCGTCCGCCTTGGGTCGCATGATCCGGCCCAGGCGCTGCGCCTCCTCCTGCCGCGACCCGAACGAGCCGCTCACCTGGATCGCGACGGCGGCCTCGGGCAGGTCGACCGAGAAGTTGGCGACCTTGCTGACGACGAGCCGGCGCACCTCACCGGTGCGGAACGCGGCGAAGAGGCGCTCGCGCTCGCGGACGGTCGTCTCACCCGTGATGAGCGGCGCGTCGAGGTGGTCCGAGAGCAGCTCGAGCTGGTCGAGGTACTGCCCGATGACGAGGACCTGCTCGTCCGGGTGGCGGGCGACGAGCTGCTCGACGACGCGGTTCTTGCCCGCGGCGCTCGCGGCCAGCCGGTACTTGTCCTCCGGCTCGGCCGTCGCGTACGCGAGCCGGTCGCCGTCGGGCAGCGTGAGCCGGACCTCGACGCACTCGGCGGGTGCGATGTATCCCTGGGCCTCGATGTCCTTCCAGGGCGCGTCGAACCGCTTGGGGCCGATGAGCGAGAACACCTCGTCCTCGCGGCCGTCCTCGCGCACGAGCGTCGCCGTCAGCCCGAGGCGTCGGCGCGCCTGGAGGTCGGCCGTCATCCGGAACACGGGGGCCGGGAGCAGGTGGACCTCGTCGTAGAGGATGAGGCCCCAGTCGCGCGCGTCGAGCAGCTCGAGGTGCGGGAAGACGCCCTTCCGCTTGGTCGTCAGCACCTGGTACGTCGCGATCGTCACGGGGCGCACCTCCTTGCGGGCGCCCGAGTACTCGCCGATCTCGTCCTCGGTCAGGCTCGTGCGCCGCAGGAGCTCGTCGCGCCACTGCCGGGCCGAGACCGTGTTGGTCACGAGGATCAGCGTCGTCGTGCGCGAGCGCGCCATCGCCCCGGCGCCGACGAGCGTCTTGCCCGCACCGCACGGCAGGACCACGACGCCCGAGCCGCCGTGGAAGAAGTTGTCGACCGCCTGCTCCTGGTACGGGCGGAGCGTCCAGCCGTCCTGCACGAGGTCGATCGGGTGCGCCTCGCCGTCGACGTACCCGGCGAGGTCCTCGACGGGCCAGCCCAGCTTGAGCAGCACCTGCTTGAGGCGGCCGCGCTCGCTCGCGTGCACGACGACGTCGTCGTCGTCGATCCGTGCTCCCACGATCCCCGCGGTCTTGCGCGACCGCAGGACCTCCTCGAGGACCGGGCGGTCGAGCGCGTGCAGCACGAGGCCGTGCGTCGGGTGGCTGAGGAGCTGCAGGCGGCCGTACCGCGACATCGTCTCGGCGACGTCCACGAGCAGCGCGTGCGGCACCGGGTACCGCGAGTGCTCCAGGAGCACCGACACGACCTGCTCGGCGTCGTGCCCCGCGGCGCGCGCGTTCCACAGCCCGAGGGGTGTCAGGCGGTACGTGTGCACGTGCTCGGGTGCGCGCTCGAGCTCGGCGAAGGGCGCGATCGACCGTCGGCACGCCTCGGCGGCGGGGTGGTCGACCTCGAGCAGCAGGGTCTTGTCGCTCTGCACGATCAGCGGACCGTCGGTCACGCGTGCTCCTGTCGTCGGGGACGAGCGTGTAACGCCGTCCGGGGACCCGCTGTTCCCGCCGTCGTCCGCCCCGCTCGCGGGTGCCGCGGCGGACGGGGCGGGGTGTCAGACCGGGGTGACCGTCGCGATCCGGTGCACCGCGACGGTCATCTCGGTCTCGCGCTCGGCGTCGAGCAGCCGCACGCGACCCGCGTCGACCCGCACGGGGCGGACCCGGCGCCGGACGGGCGTGCCGTGCGGGTCCACCATCTCGAGCCAGACCTCGCGGCCCTCGCTCGCGGCCTCGCGCAGCAGGTCGAGCCCGAGGACCGGGTCGGGGGAGGGCACGCCGTCGTCGGCGGACGGGTCCTCGGCGCGCGCCTGCTCGCGGCGGTCGCCCGCGAGCACGTCCCGCGCGACGCGGTGCAGGCGCCGCTCGCGCGCCTCGCGCGCCTCGACCGCGACCGTCTCGCGCCGCCGTCGACCCGGGACGGGCCGCACGCGGTGCCCTGGGGTCGGCCCGAGCACGACCTGGCCGGACGGACCCTCCGTGACGGGCGCGAGCCCGCGGGCGCGCAGCGCCGTGAGCAGCGCCGCAGGCGTCGCCTGCGCCGCGAGCACCGTGGGGGCGAGCCGCAGGAGGCCGAGCGACCTCAGCGCCGGGTCCTCCGTGAGGCCGGCGAGCAGCGCCGGGTCGTCCGCGCGCAGGTACGACGACGCCATCCCGACGCGGACCAGTCCGTGGCGGCGGGCCGTGTCGAGCACGAGGTACTCGAGCGGTTGCGGGACGCCCGAGCGCGCGTGCCGCGAGAGGGCGGCGAGCACCTCCTCGGCGGTGCGCCCGACGTCGAGCGCGCGGCGGACCGACGCCTCGGTGAACCGCACGGTGAGCGCCGCGCCGCGCGACTCGACCTGGGCGGTCTCCTCGAGGAGCGCCGCGAGCGCCTCCGACGGCCGCCCCGGCACGATCCCGGTGAGGTCACCCTGGAGGAGGACCTCGTCGACGGCCGGGGGCAGCTGCGCGGCGAGCGCCTCGGCGGGGTCGGTGGGTCGTGCTGCGGCGTCCGTGGCGGTGCTCGGGCTGCCCGTCGCCGTGCCCGTCGCCGTGCCCGTGGCGGTGCTCGCGGAGCCGTCGGTGAGGGACGTGCCGTCGTCGGTCGCCGCGAGCAGCGCGGCGCCGGCCGGCGACA
>JAUZVJ010000091.1:0-5192 GCA_031844515.1 Actinotalea sp. AC32
GGTTGATGTACCTGCGATTCGCGGCGATGATCCTCACCGGGATGGTCGTCATGTACGCCACGATGTATGTCGGCACCTACCAATGGGACCACGTGCGCTGGAGTGAGTCCCGGCTCTTCATGGCGCTGACCATGGGTGGGGCCATGGGCCTGGTGATGTTCGCCTGGATGCTGAACATGTACAAGAGCACCAAGGCGAACGTCGCGGTCGTCGTCGCGAGCGTCCTGCTGCTGGGTGCCGGCGTGATCCTGGACCGCAGCCAGGTCACGGTCCAGGACCAGTCGTGGATGAGCGCGATGATCCCGCACCACTCCCTGGCGATCACGCGCTCCGAGCGGGCGCAGATCGATGACGTGCGGGTGTGCGAGCTCGCGGTGGAGATCAGCGAGGCGCAGCGCCGCGAGATCGACGAGATGGACTGGCTGATCCAGGACATCGAGCGCAACGGTCCGGCGACCACGGCGGAGCAAGCCGAGGCGCGTCAGGTCCCGGAGTTCCCTGCCTCGGCCGAGCGCACCTGCCCAACCGACTAGAACTCCAGGGGTCTGGGTCCTGCTGGATCGCGGCCAACGCCAGTCCGAGCACCGGAGAGCAGGGCGAGGCTGCTCGAGATCAGACGACCGATAGCCTCAACGACCATGTGTACGGCCGTCGGGTCAGTGGCTGCACGTGCTCCGCCGCGGCCGAGCCTGGTCGGGGCCGTGGCTGTGACCGCCCTTGCCAGCGTCCTGGTCCTCGTTGTGGGAGTCCTCGTCGGCTCCACTCACCGGTCCTGCTCGCCGTCGGTGAACGTCGTTCCGCTGTCGATGGATCGTCGTAGGCCGCGTTCGGTGACGACGAGGATCTCGAGCTCACCCTCGGGCCGGGTGCGGGCGGTGACGGCTTGGGGTGCCTGTTCGACGCTGCCGCGCAGTTCCCAGGTTGCCGCCGCGTCGGTGCTGAGGAAGACGCCGCCGTCGGGTGCGACCCCGACGACCGTCTGGTCGTCGGTGAAGAACGCGAGCTGCAGCAGGGGCGCATCGGTGTCGACGTCCCAGGTGGTGCCGGCGTCGGTGGAGCGTGCGGGACCGGACTGGCTCGTGACGAGCAGGGTTGTTCCGTCCGGTGAGGCTGCCAGGGCGAAAGTGGCGACCTGGGGTTCCAGGGTGGTCCAGGCTTGCCCGTCTGCGGTGCTCAGCACCGCGGTCCCGTCGAAGCCGGTCACCCCAGCGGTGGATGCGGTGAGCGTGTGGAAGTCGGTCTGTCCTTCGCGGGAGAGAGTCGACCACGTCTGGCCGGCATCGGTGGACTCGATCAGCCCGACGGGGTTGGCCATGTCCACGCCGGGACCGGGGTGGCCTGAGGCATAGAAGTGGTCAGGGCCGGCGGAGGTGAAGCCCATCAGGTCGATGACGGGGCCGACGCGGACCGGGCCGGTCTCGTCGTAGCGGAACAGGCCGTCGTGAGTTGCCAGGTAGACCTTGTCGTCGGCGGGGTTGAAGGCGACGCCGTGGACGTGGTCGCTGGGAAGACCTTCGCCCGCCGTGGTCTGTGCCGGGCTGCCGGTCTGGTTGGTCCCGGTGTGCGTGGTTGCTGAGCAGCTCGTCAGGACCAGTCCCAGTACAGCGGTGGACAGGGTCACGCGGGCGGGGCGGCGGGTCGTCGTGGTGGGCGGCATGGCAGTGGGTGATCCGTTTCGTTCGGCAGGGCTTCGTGATCCGTAGTGGTCAGATGACGGTGACGAATCCTCCGATGAATCCTTGGAGGCTCTGGGTCCAGGTGGTCCACAGCCCGGTCATCAGGGCGAGGCCGATGAGGACCAGCATCGCTCCACCGGTGCGCATGATCGCGACCCGGTGCTCGCGCAGGATGGTCACTGCCTTCGTGGAGCGGTGTGCGCCGAGGGCGATCAGCAGGAACGGGACCCCGAGCCCGGTGGCGTAGGCGCCGGCCAGGAGCGCACCCCGTGAGGCGCTGGCCTCGTTCAGCGACAGAGACAGGACGGTCGCCAGGGTCGGTCCGATGCAGGGCGCCCAGCCCAGCCCGAAGACGATGCCGAGCAGGGGTGCGCCGAGCAGGCCCCGGCGGGGGGCGAGGTGCATGCGCCGCTCGCGCTGCAGCCCGGGGATCCAGCCCAGGAAGGACAGGCCCATCAGCACCACGACGGCGCCCATCACGGGCATGATCACGGCCATCCATGGTCGGACCGCGACGCCCAGGGCACCGAAGGCGACCCCGAGCAGCACGAACACTGCGGAGAACCCCAGGACGAACAGGCCCACCCCTGTCAGCAGGACCGCCTTGGACCGTTCCCCTGTGGACGCACCGGTCATCCCGGAGACGAACGCGAAGTACCCGGGTAGCAGCGGGATGACACACGGTGAGGCGAAGGAGACCATCCCGGCGAGAATCGCCACGGGGACCGCCAGGAGCATCGGCCCGGCGAACGCGGTCTCCTGGAAGGCGCGGGCCAGGTCCTCCCAGAATCCAGCGGTCACGCGCTCTCCACCAGCACTGCGTCGATGAGCTCGCGCAGGGTGCTCGGGTCCAGGCGGCCGATGATGCGCGACATCACCCGGCCCTGCCGGTCCAGGACCACCGTGGTCGGAACGGCCTCGACCGGAACACGGCCCTGTAGGGCGGCGATCGCGGTCCCGTCCGTGTCGGCGATGCTCGGGTAGGGGATCTCGAAGTTCCGTTCGAACGGCTGCGCGGCGCCGGCGTCGTCGGTCCCGTTCAGACCGACGAAGTGGACCCCCTGGGCGGCGTAGTCCTGCGCGGCGGCGACCAGGTCCGGGGACTCCACACGGCACGATGGGCATGCCGCGTACCAGGTGTTGATCACCACGACGTCACCGACCCACGTGCCAGTGTCCACGTCGGCGCCGGCGAAGTCCTCGCCCACCAGGCGCACCGGTTCACCCCGCTCTTCTGCCTCCCAGGTGGCGACGGTGCCATCACCAGAGACGTACCCCGCCTCCCCGCCGTCCTCGGTCCACCCACCGGTGACCGCCGGGGAGCGACCCGTGAGCACGACCGCGGAGAGGTGAGCCCTGCGAGCACGACAACGACATCCCTGGCGCGGGTGACCCGGGGCTGCGCAACAGAGGGCGGTGCATTCCGGACGGCGAGCATGCCAGCAGTGTCCAATGCCAGTTCCGTGTTGAGCAGTGCTGTCCATGAGGGCGCAGCACATCGCCAGGGGTGGTGGCGAGGACCGGCCCGCCGTCACGCGCAGTGTTGGACGAAGGGGGGAACCGCGCTCTGTCCGTCCACGGCGGCCGGTGGCTGAACGCGCCGGTGGGGCCAGCGGCCGATTCCTCGCCGCCGTGCTGCAACGCGAGGTCGCCCCCCCGCGAGGCCCACGGCGGCGAAGGGCGCGTCCGCGCCGCCCGGTCCCCGGTCGCAAGGCGCCGGAGGACTTCGACTATGACCACGCCCGCGGGCTCAGCGTGAGCAGATCGCCTACCTGGGCACCCTGGACTTCATCGCCGCGATCCCCGGCGCCAGGTATGGGGACAGCGACCCGATGTCTTCATCGGACCTTCATCCGTTCGTCGTGCATCCAACACATGGGGAGCGTTACCTCGATGACATACCCACCCGGGGTATTGGAGGTCGTGCTGTGAGACGGAAGAGCTACAGGGTGTGGGGCCTGACGTGCAGTGCCTGCCTGGCCCTGTTGATGGAGCGGGTTCGTGCATTGGCCGGCGTGCGGTCGGTCGGGGTCGAGCTGGTCGTCGGTGGGGCGTCGCGCCTGGTTGTCCTCGCCGGCTCGACCCCTCAGCGGCGGGCCGTGCAGGCAGCGGTCGAGGACGCCGGGTTCTCCTTGACCGCTCCGGATTCGACCGTGTCTGCGGAGGTGTCGAGATGAGTGGTTCCGAGCTGTCAGTTGTTCTTGGTGGCGTGGTCCTCACGGGGTTGTTCTGGTGGTACTTCTTCGGTCCGAAGGAGTCTCGTCGCGCCGACGTCGCCGACGGGTTGCAGCAGGCCGTGGTCACCGTGCGTGGGGGCTACAGTCCTGACCTCGTCGAGGTCGTGGCCGGGGTTCCGGTGCGCCTGGTGTTCGACCGGCAGGAGACCGGTGACTGCTCGTCCCGAGTGGTGTTCCCAGAATTCAAGATCAATCAGAGTCTGCCCGCGAACGCCACGACCGCCGTGGAGTTCACGCCCACCGTGCCGGGGGAGTACGGCTTCGCGTGTGGGATGAACATGCTGCATGGCCGGGTGCGGGTCGTGGAAGGCGCGTCTGGGCAGTCGACCGCTGGTGGTGCGGTTGCGCTCGGTGAGCGCCCGACCGGCCACGGAGACGCCCTCGACGGCGGCACCACCGCGCCCCGTCCGGCCGGAGATGAGTCGGCGCGCCCGGCCGGGCCGTTGTCCGGTGGGACCGACGACGGGGACGCTGAGGAGCGGGAGCGGGCCGCGGAGATCGCGGACCTGCGACGACGGGTGGTTCTGGGAACGGTACTGACGCTGCCCGTTCTGACCGCGGTCATGGCGATGGAGCTCTTCGCTGCCAGGTGGGTTCCCGAGATTCTGTTGAACCCGTGGATGCAGCTGGTGCTCATTGCCCCGGTCATGCTCTACACCGGGTGGCCGATTCACAGGACCGGTTGGCTGGCGCTGGCGCACCGCACCGCGGACATGAACTCTCTGATCACCCTTGGCACGATCGCGGCCTTCGGCTACAGCCTGGTGGTGACGTTCACCCCTGGTCTGCTGCCGGAGGAGACCCAGGAGGTGTACTACGAGGCGGTCGGGGTCATCATCACGCTGATCCTGCTGGGTCGGTTGCTGGAGACCAGGGCCAAGGCCGGCACCGGGGAGGCGATCCGCACCCTGATCGGCCTGCAGCCGCACACCGCGCGAGTGATCCGCGAGGGCGAGGAGCTCGAGGTGCCGATCGACGAGGTTCTCGTCGGTGACGTGGTGGTCGTCCGACCTGGGGAAAAGCTGCCCGTGGACGGGGAGGTGGTGCAGGGGGCCTCCGCGGTCGACGAGTCCATGGTGACCGGTGAGCCGATCGCGGTGACCAAGGGCCCAGATGACCCTGTCATCGGGGCCACCATCAACCAGACCGGGTCGTTCCGGTACACCGCCACGAGGGTCGGTGCGGACACGATGCTGGCGCAGATCATCCAGCTCGTGCGGCAGGCGCAGGGCTCCAAGGCACCGATCCAGCGCCTGGTGGACCGGGTGTCCAGCTACTT
>JAUZVJ010000092.1:0-4819 GCA_031844515.1 Actinotalea sp. AC32
GGCGGACCGGTCGGCCCGGCGGTCGGCCCGCCGGGCTGCGCCGGGGTCATGACGCACCGCCGGGACGCACCGGCTCGTCCACGCGCGCGTGGACGGGGACGACGCGGTCGGCCGCGGCGAGCAGCGCGGGACGGTGCGCGACGAGCACGACCGTCCTGCCCTCGGCCCGGAGCCGGGTGACGGCGTCCAGGACCGTCGCCTCGCTCACGGCGTCCAGGTGCGCGGTCGGCTCGTCGAGCACCACGAGCGGCTGGTCGCCCAGGAGCGTCCGCGTGAGCGCGACGCGCTGGCGCTGCCCGAGGCTGAGGCCCGCACCGCCCTGACCGACGCGCGTCGCCCAGCCGTCCGGCGCCGCCGCGACCACGGCGTCCAGGCCCGTGAGGCCGGCGGCGGCCTCGAGCCGCTCCGGATCCACGGCGGCACCCACCGTGGCACCCAGGACGTCGCGCAGCGTCCCTGGTTCGAGGACGGGACGCTGGGGCGCCCACGCGACCTGGCTCCACCACGTGGCGGGGTCCACGTCCTCGAGGGGGACGGACCCGCCGTCGTCCTCGACGACGACCCGGCCCGCCGTGGGCGGCACGAGCCCGAGCAGCACCGCGACCGCCGTCGACTTCCCTGCACCGTTCGGCCCCGCGAGCGCGAGCACCTCGCCCGGGACGACGACGAGGTCGAGGTCGTGCGGCGCCGTCGTCCCGCGCCCGGGCGCCGCGACGCCGACGCGCTCGAACCGGACCACCGCGCGGCGCAGGTCCGGGGCGGGCGCGCTGCCGCGCCGGGGGAGCGGGCGCTCGAGCAGCTCGAACGCCGCCGTGGCCGCCGCGACGCCGTCGGTCGAGGCGTGGAAGTGGGCGCCGACCTGGCGCAGCGGGAGGTACACCTCGGGCGCCAGCACGAGCACCGCGAGCGCCGTCGTCAGGTCGAGGTGCCCGTACACGAGGCGGAAGCCGACGCCGACCGCGACCAGCGCGACGGACAGGGTCGTGAGCAGCTCGAGGACCATGCCGGACAGGAACGCGACCCGCAGCGTGCTCATGGTCGCGCGACGGTGGGCGTCACCGAGCGCCCGCACGCGGTCGGCCGGCCCGCGCTCGCGGCCGAGCGCCCGCAGCGTGGGCAGGCCCGCGAGCAGGTCGAGCACCTGGTGACCGAGGCGCGCCGTCGCGGCCAGGCGCCGTTCGGCGTGGCCCTGCGTCATCACGCCGACGAGCCACATGAACAGCGGCACGAGCGGCAGGGTCACGGCGATCGTCACGGCGGCGACCCAGTCGAGCCCGAGGACCACGGCGAGCGCCGCGGGCGTGACGGTCGCGGCGAGCAGCAGCTGCGGAAGGTAGCGGACGAAGTACGGCTCGAGCGCCTCGAGCCCGCGGGTCGCGAGCGTCACCGTCGCACCGGTGCCGCCGGCGTCCTGCCGGCTCGCGACGAGCGCGACGCCGTGCCGCACGACCTGCTCGCGCAGCTGGGCCACGGCCCGCGTCGCGGCCCGGTGCGCCCACCGCTCCTGGAGCGCCACGACGAGCGTGCGCGCGACGACGACCGCGGCGAGCCCCGCGACGGCGGGTGCGACGTCGGCCAGGTCCGCCGCACGCGTCACCACCGGCGCGAGGGCGTGCGCGAGGAGCAGCGCCTGCACGACGACGAGCGCGGCCGTGACCGCGCCGAGCCCCGCCGTCAGCAGGACGTACCGGCGTGCGTGGCGCGCCCGGCGCAGCAGGCGGGGGTCGAGCGGCTTCACACCCGCTCGAACGTCAGCCCGGTGTGGTCGGGGATGTGCTCGACCGTCAGGCGCTTGCGGAAGACCCAGTACGTCCACCCCTGGTAGAGCAGGACGACGGGCGTGAGGACGACCGCGACCCACGTCATGATCGTCAGCGTGTAGTCGGTCGAGGACGCGTTGTCGACGGTGAGCGAGTTGGCGGCGTCCACCGCGGGCATGACGTCGGGGTGCAGCGAGCCGAAGATGAGCACGACGGCCGCGACGATCGTGCCCGCGGACGCCACGAACGCCTGACCCTCGTGCCGCGACCGGGTCGCGACGACGAGCCAGCCGAGCCCCGCGGCGGCCGCCGCCGTCGCAGCCCACGTCCACGGGACGGAGTGCGCGATCTGGGCCCAGACGGCGAACACCCCGGCGACCGCGAGAGTCGCCACGGCGAGGCGCGCGGCGAGCGCGCCTGCCCGGCGACGCATCTCGCCGTCGGTCTTGAGCGCGAGGAACACCGCGCCGTGCGTGAGGAAGAGCAGGGCCGTCGTCGCGCCGCCCAGCAGCGCGAACGGGTTGAGGAGTGCGAGGAAGCCACCCACGTACTGGTGGTCGGCGTCGAGCTCGACGCCGCGCACGATGTTGGCGAACGCGACGCCCCACAGCACCGCCGGGACCCACGAGCCGACGACGAGCGCACGGTCGGCCCACGCGCGCCATGCCGGGTCGTCGATCTTCCCGCGCCACTCGAACGCCACGACCCGCACGATGAGCGCGAGCAGGATGAGGAACAGCGGGAGGTAGAAGCCCGAGAAGAGCGTCGCGTACCACTCGGGGAACGCGGCGAACGTCGCACCGCCGGCCGTGAGCAGCCACACCTCGTTGCCGTCCCACACCGGGCCGATCGTGTTGATCATCAGGCGGCGCTCGCGGTCCTCGCGCGCGAGCACGGGCAGCAGCATGCCGACTCCGAAGTCGAAGCCCTCGAGGACGAGGTAGCCCGTCCACAGGACGGCGATCAGCAGGAACCACAGGGTCGAGAGGTCCATGGTCGTCGCTCCTCAGTACGCGAAGGACAGGGGGCGGTCGACGTCGTCGTCGGCGGAGCCGTCACCGCGCCGGGCGTCGGGGCTGGGGTCCTTCTCGGACTCCGCGACGCCCTGGACGGCGTACCGGTGCATCAGGCGGTACCAGACGACGGCCAGGACGCCGTACAGCAGCGTGAACCCGACGAGCGACGCGAGGATCATCCAGGCCGGGACGGCGCTGGAGACGCCGCGCGCCGTGAGCATCCACACGCCGTCGACGCCGCTCGGGTTCGGGTTGGGCACGACGACCCACGGCTGGCGACCCATCTCCGTGAAGATCCAGCCGAACGCGGAGGCGAGGAACGGCGTGGGCAGCGCGAGCAGGCCGAGCCGGCCGAACCAGGCGTGCCCGACGACGTCGCGGCGACGCAGGAGCAGGAGCACCGCGGCGGCGAGGGCGGCGCTGCCGACGCCGAACCCGATCATGAGCCGGAAGCTCCAGTAGGTCACGGCGAGGTTCGGGCGGTAGTCGACGCCCTCGCCGTACAGGGCCTCGGACCGCTCCTGGAGCTCGTCGACGCCGGGGAGGTACGAGTCGAGGTCGCCCGACGCGAGGTACGACGTGACACCCGGGATGGTCAGGACGTGGGTCACGCCCTCGCACGAGTTCGACAGGTCACCGATCGTCAGCAGCGAGAACGCCGCGCCGTTCTCGCCCTCGCAGAGCGCCTCGGCCGACGCCATCTTCATGGGCTGCTGGTCGAACATGAGCTTCGCCTGCCAGTCGCCCGAGAGGGCGACACCGACGCCGGAGACGAGCATCGTCACGGTCCCGAGGACGACCGCGGAGCGGTAGACGCGCGCGGTCGCCGTGTCGCCGCGGCGGACCGAGCGAACCATCCACCACGCGCCGATGCCGGCGACGAAGGTGCCGGCCGTGAGGAACGCGGCGGTGATGGTGTGCGGGAACGCGGCGAGCAGCGTGACGTTCGACAGGACGGCGCCGATGTCGACCATCTCGGCGCGCCCGGTCTCCTCGTTCAGGACGGCGCCCACGGGGTGCTGCATCCACGAGTTCGCGGCGAGGATGAAGTACGCGGAGAGGTTGGTCGCGATCGCGACGGCCCAGATCGTCGCGAGGTGGACGCGCTTGGGGAGCTTGTCCCAGCCGAAGATCCACAGACCGAGGAACGTCGACTCGACGAAGAACGCGGCGAGCGCCTCCATCGCGAGCGGGGCACCGAACACGTCACCGACGAAGCGCGAGTACTCGCTCCAGCTCATGCCGAACTGGAACTCCTGGACGATGCCCGTCGCGACACCGATCGCGAAGTTGATGAGCAGGAGCTTGCCGAAGAACTTCGTGAGCCGGAGCCAGCGCTCGTCGCCCGTGCGGTGCCACGCGGTCTGCATGATCGCCACGAGCGGCGCCAGCCCGATCGTGAGCGGCACGAAGATGAAGTGGTAGACGGTGGTGATGCCGAACTGCCACCGTGCGAGGTCGAGCGCGTCCACCGGTGTCTCCTCCGCCGTGCCTGGGTGCTGCATCTGCGGCCGTCGGCGGCCGCTGCGACGGGGCCGGTCCCGCGGGGCCGCGCGGTGCGGGACGTCCCGCACCGCTCCCGACGCTAGGAAGCGCCCGTGCGCCAGACATGGGACGAAAGTCCTTCGAGGTGACACGGCGTCACCTCGACGGCGTGTCGCCCGTGGTCACGGCGAGGCGTCGAGGGCCCGCTGTGCGATACTGACGCCGCCACGAGGGTCGCCACACCGTCCCCCGTGCAGACGACCCCGGACGTGGTCCGCGACCACCGGGCGCCGCCGTCGACAAGGCAGGCAGGCGCTCCCGCCCATCCGTCCGGGCCGACGACAGACTTCCGTCGCGGCGCGCAGCGCACGACGACGACCGAACCGCCCGAGGGCCGGCGAGTGTGGACAGCCCCCGGGCCAGGAGCACATCCCGTGGCAGACGAGAACACCCCCAGCAGCAGCGCGACGACGCCGGACGGGGGAGTGGGCGCCGAGCCGACGACCGCCGCCGGCCGCCCCCGCCGCAGCCGACGCGCGACGAGCGCGGTCACGAGCC
>JAUZVJ010000093.1:0-4598 GCA_031844515.1 Actinotalea sp. AC32
AGGGCTCCTCGGGTGTGCGGGTGGCGCCGACGGCGGGTCGGCGCGGGTCGGGCCCGTCTGGGCCGCGGTCCGGTCGGGCACCCAGTGCACCGAGCGCCGTCGGGCGCAGCAAGCGGTTGCCTCGTGTTGCCGCGGGGCGCGGAACGACCGGCGACAACCGATTGCCTCCGCGGCTCGCGCGTGCCTAGCGTCAGGCCATGGCGGACGACGAGGACGGGGGCGACGCGACCGAGCCGGTCGTCGGCGCCGACGGCGACCCGCTCGCGGACGAGCCCGGCCCCGCCGACGACGACGCGCTCGAGGGCCCGCGCCGCTCGACCCCGACGATCTACGACGTGGCGGCGGCGTGCGGCGTCGCGCCCTCGACGGTCTCGCGCGCGTTCTCGCGTCCGGGCCGGGTCAACGCGGAGACGGCCGAGCGGATCCGCCGGGTCGCCGCCGAGATGGGCTACCGCACCAACCCGCTCGCGCGCGCCCTGCCGACAGGTCGGACCTCGCTCCTCGCCGTCATCGTCGCCGACGTCACGAACCCCTTCTTCTTCGAGATCATCCGCGGCGCCGAGGAGGCCGCGACGGCGGCCGGCTACACCCTGCTCGTGGCCGACGTCCAGGAGTCGGTCGACGCGGAGCGCGAGGCCCTGGACCGCACGCTGCCCCTGGTCGAGGGCATCATGCTCGCGACGTCCCGCATGTCCGACTCGTCGATCCGTGTGGCCGCGAAGCAGCGGCCCACCGTCGTGCTCAACCGGATCATGACTGACATCCCGAGCGTCGTGACGGACAACGCGCGCGGCATGCGACGCGCCGTCGAGCACCTCGCCGAGCTCGGCCACACGACCATCACCTACGTCGCTGGGCCCGAGGCGTCGTGGGCCGACGGCATGCGGTGGCGCTCGCTGCGCGAGGCCGCCTACGAGCTGGAGATCCGGGCCCGCCGCATCGGCCCGTTCTCACCGACCCAGGCGGGCGGCATCGCCGCGGCCCACGTGTTCGCCGAGCAGCGCTCGAGCGCCGTCGTCGCGTACAACGACCTCCTGGCGATCGGACTCATGCGCGGCCTCACGCGCCTCGGCGCGCGCATCCCGCAGGACGTGAGCCTCGTCGGCTTCGACAACATCTTCGGGTCGGACTTCTGCACGCCGCCGCTCACCACGGTCGCCGCACCGCTGCGCAACCTCGGCGGGTACGCGCTCACGGTGCTGCTCGACCAGCTCAGGACGCCCAGCCCCCGGCTCCAGCCCCGCCGCGAGCCGCTGCGGCCCGCCCTCCTCCCGGCCCAGCTGGTCGTCCGCGGCTCGACGGCACCGCGCGGCCGACGGCGCGCGTGGGGTCCGTCAGCACCCGCGCGCACCGGGCCTGGCCAGAGCCCGGACTGACCCGCCGGGTGCGCCGTCGGGCCCGTTCGTACGTCGCGGCGACAACCGATGGCAACTGGTTGCCACTCGTTCCGGGCGACGGGTGTCATGGCAGCAGCCGGTACCGCAGGGACCCGATCCCGGGGCCGGAGAGCACCACCGGTGGGCGACGACGCCGACCGGACACCACGGAGGACGCGACCGCCGGACTGGCAGGCCGCGGACCGTCACCGCAGACCGGTGTTCGAGCCCATGAGGCCGACCCACGGAGGAGAACCACCATGAGGACCACCCACCGTCTGGCCGTGTCGCTGCTCGGCGTCGCGACCCTCGGCCTCGCCGCGTGCGGCGGCGGCACCACGTCGCCCACCACCGACGGCGAGCCGGCGGCCGCCGGGAGCGGCGGCGGCACGCTGCGCCTCGCGCTCAACCAGACCGAGGAGCACCCCTCGTTCATCGCGCTCGACAACTTCGGCCAGCGCCTGTCGGAGGCGACCGAGGGCCGCTGGGAGATCGACGTCTACCCGAACGAGACGCTCGGCGCGCAGCAGGAGGCGCTCCAGCTCGTCGGCGACGGCACCGTCGACATGGCCATCGTCTCGGGCACGCAGCTCGAGAACATGAACAAGGACTTCCTCGTGTTCAACCTGCCGCAGGTGTTCGACGACGTCGAGCACCAGATGTCGGTCATCCACGACGAGGAGATCGTCGGCGACCTGTACGCGTCGCTCGAGGAGAGCAACGGCATCACCGTCCTCGGCGGCTTCACGCAGGGCTCACGCAGCGTCTACACGACCGACGGGCCCGTCGAGACCCCGGACGACCTGCGCGGCAAGAAGCTGCGCGTCCAGGAGAGCGACCTGCACATCGCGATGGCCGAGGCCATGGGCGCGTCCGCGACCCCGATGGCGTTCGGCGAGCTCTACACGGGCCTGCAGTCCGGCGTCGTCGACGCGGCCGAGAACAACGAGGTCTCCTACTGGACCCAGAAGCACTTCGAGGTCGCGCCGTACTTCTCGAACACCAACCACCTCGTCGGGCTCGACTACCTCGTGATCAACACGGACACGCTCGCCGAGATGTCCGAGGAGGACCGCGCCGCGTTCGACGAGGAGTGGACCGCGGCGCACGAGGAGCACACGGAGCTGTGGACCACCGCGACCGAGGACGCCATCGCCCAGGCCGAGGCCGGAGGCGCCACGTTCAGCGAGGTCGACACCGAGGCCTTCCGCGAGGTGCTCGAGCCGCTCGCGGAGGAGTTCATCGAGAACGACACCCAGCAGGCCCTGTACGACGCCGCGCGCGCCGCGGCCGAGTGACGACCCGACCCCCACGACCCGCCCAGAGGAGGTGACCGCCGTGCAGACCGTCAAGCGCGCACTCGAGAAGACCCTCGCCGCCGCCTGCGTCGTCCTGTTCGCGCTGCTCGTCGCGACCGTGGTCTGGCAGGTGTTCAGCCGCCAGGTCCTGTCCGACCCGAGCACGTGGTCCGAGGAGGCGGCCCGCTACCTGTTCGTGTGGCTCGGCTTCTTCGGCACGGCGCTCGTCTTCTCCGAGCGCGGCCACATCGCGGTCGACTTCCTCGTCCGGAAGACGCCGTCGGCCGTGCAGCGGGCCGTGGGGGTCCTCGTCCAGCTCGTCATCATCGCCTTCGCCGCCATCGCCCTCGTGTGGGGCGGCTGGCGGGCGTCGCAGGGCGCGTGGGACACCAACCTCACCGCCCTGCCCACGCAGATCGGCGTCATGTACCTGGTCATGCCGATCACCGGGGTGCTCATCATCCTCTTCGCGCTCTACCACGTCGTCGCGGTCGCCCGCGGCGAGGAGGTCCCCGTCGACGACGACGACCTGAGCACCACGTCCCCCGAGCCGGTCTGAGGAGCGCACCATGGACCCCGCAACCCTCGCCGGCCTCGTGCTGCTGGTCGGCATCGCCGTGATGATCGCGCTGAGCGTCCCGATCGCCGTCGCGATCGGCCTCTCCGCGGTCCTCGCCACCGTCGCCGTCCTCGGCCTCGACGGCGCCGTGCTCGCGAGCTCGCAGCGCATGTTCACCGGGATCAACTCGTTCCCGCTGCTCGCGATCCCGTTCTTCGTCCTCGCCGGCGTCCTCATGAACAACGGAGGCATCGCGGGACGGCTCATCGACGCGGCCAAGGTCGCCGTCGGCCGGGCACCCGGCTCCCTCGCCCAGACGAACGTCGTGGCCAACGCGATGTTCGGCGCCGTGAGCGGTGCTGCCGTCGCCGCCGCGGCCGCCGTCGGGACCGTCATGGGTCCGCGCCAGCGCAAGGAGGGCTACGACCGCAGCTTCTCGGCCGCCGTGAACGCGGCCTCCGCGCCGGCGGGCATGCTCATCCCCCCGAGCAACACGTTCATCGTCTACTCGCTCGTGTCGAGCACGTCGATCGCGGCGCTGTTCATGGCGGGCATCGGACCCGGCCTGGTCTGGACGCTCGCGTGCATGGCCGTCGTGCTGCTCTACGTCCGGAGGCGTCCCGAGCTGCGGGTCCGCGAGCGCGTGGCGCTGCGTGACGGCCTCGTCGTCGTCTGGAAGGCCGTGCCGTCGCTCCTCATGATCGTGATCGTGATCGGCGGCATCCTCACCGGCGTGTTCACGGCCACCGAGTCCGCCGCGATCGCCGTCGTCTACTCGCTCGTGCTCGGCTTCGCCTACCGGATGCTGTCGGTCAGGCAGCTGCCCGCGATCCTGCTCGAGTCGGCGAGGACCACGGCGATCGTCATGATCCTCGTCGCGGTGTCGTCGGCGCTGTCCTGGATCATGTCCTTCGCGCGGATCCCCGACCTGATCTCCGAGGCGATGCTCAGCATCACGAGCAGCCCGACGCTGATCCTGGTGATCATGATGGTGATCCTGCTCGTCGTCGGGACGTTCATGGACCCGACGCCGGCGATCCTCATCTTCACGCCGATCTTCCTGCCGATCGTGCTGGAGTTCGGGATCAGCCCGATCCACTTCGGCACGATGATCGTCTACAACCTGTGCGTCGGCGTCATCACGCCGCCCGTCGGCAACGTCCTGTTCGTCTCGGCCCGCGTCGCCGGGCTGCGGATCGAGCCCGTCATCGCGAAGATCGTGCCGTTCCTCGTCGCCCTCGTCCTCGGACTCTTCGTCGTCGTCTTCGTGCCGCAGCTGTCGACCTGGCTGCCCACGCAGATGGGTCTCATCAGCGGACCCTGACCCACCCGCACGGACGTGGGGGCCGGGGGGGGGGGGGCCCC
>JAUZVJ010000094.1:0-4347 GCA_031844515.1 Actinotalea sp. AC32
ACGGAATCCGTCGCGTGGTCCTCGCCCCGGAACGACTGCGCCCCCGCTCGCCGGGCGAGCGGGGGCGATGACGGCCGTCTCGCCTGCACAGGGCGTCACGCACCGCCGCGACCCGGGGGTCGGCCATCGCTCTCGCGGTGGCATGGAGGAATACCGACGACGGTAACGCGTACTCCGTTCGGGTGCACCCCCTCGACGGAATCCGTTCCAAGCCCGACCCACACCCGTCCCATGGCCGTCACATGCGGGCACCGGGTCCCGACCCGGCCGGCGGGCGGCCGGTCCCGCCGCCCCGACGAGCGGCCGGTCCTGCCCGGCGCGCGGTCGGCCCCGGCGCGCGGCCGGCTCCGGTCGTGGTGATGATGGACGGATGGACCCGTCGCGCACGACCTCCGCCGAGCACGCACGCACCGCGGACCTCGTCCGCCAGGTCACGGTCCTCGTCGGGTCGCTCGTCGCGATCGCCGGCGCGTTCGTCGGGTCCGGGGCCGTGGGCGGCGAGTCGCAGACCGAGGTGGGCGACGGCGCGCTCGCGGCCGACGCGACGCTCGTCGCCCCGGGTGAGCCGGCCTTCTCGATCTGGTCGGTCATCTACACGGGGCTCCTCGCGTACGCCGTCTGGCAGGCGCTGCCGTCGCGGCGCGCCGACGCCCGGCAGCGGCGCGTCGGCTGGCTCGTGCTCGCGTCGATGGTCCTCAACGCGGCGTGGATCGCGGTGGTGCAGGCGGGGGCGCTCGTCTGGAGCGTGCCCGTGATCGTCGCGCTGCTCGTCGTCCTCGCGGTCGTGCACGTGCGCCTCGTCGCGTCGCGGGCGTCCGGACCGCTCGAGCGCGTCGTCCTCGACGGGACGCTCGGCCTCTACCTCGGGTGGGTCTGCGTCGCGACGGTCGCCAACGTCGCGGCCGTGCTCACCGCCGAGGGCCTGACGGTCCTGGCGCTCGGCCCCGAGGCGTGGGCCGCGGTCGTCCTCGCCGTCGCGGCCCTCGTGGGCATCGGGCTCGCCGTGCACGGCCGGGGTCGTCTGGCGATCGGTGCCGCGATCGCGTGGGGCCTGGCCTGGATCGCCGTCGCGCGGTCGACCGGTGAGCCCGCGTCGCTCACGACCGCCGTCGCCGCCGCGACCGCGGCGGCGGCCGTGGTCATCGCGACCGTCATGATGCGGCTGCGGCGTGACGAGGACGCAGGCGTCATGGCGTGACGACGGACGGCCGCGCCCGGGGGCGGCGTGACGCGTCCTGGCGGGCGGTTCGTGCGGGCGGGTCGTGCAAGCGGGTCGTGACGGGCTCGCGCCCGCCCCGTCAGAGGTAGCGCAGCGGGTCGAACTCGTCGAGCGAGATGATCCGCAGGCGCGGGAGCCGGACGTTGAACGCCTGGACGTCGGTCTCGAGGTCGTGGATCTCGAGACCGCCCTCGGTCAGCTGCTGCAGCTGGGTGCTCGTGAACTCCTTGAACGCGAGCATCCCGACGTGGCGGCCGGGTCCCAGCAGCGCCGCGAGCTGCGGCGCGAAGTCGCCGTCGTGGCTCGCGAGGAGGACGTCCCCCGCGCGGTCGGCGAGCGCGTCCAGCGTGCGCTGGATGCCGATGTCGACGACCTTCTCGTGCGCCTCGCCGGCCAGCGGGATCGGCTGGAACCCGATCGCCATGAGGGCCTGGACGAACGACATGGGCATCGTGCCGTGCGACGCGTTGAGGAAGAACAGCCCCTTGACGTCGTCGGCGCCCCACACCCCTCGCGCGAAGTCGAGCACGCGCTCCCAGCGCGGCCGCTGCTCGGGCGAGGGCCGCGCGTTGAGGATCGAGCCGCCGAGCGTCGCGTCGATGTTCTCGCCGTCGACCAGGAGGTACGTCGTGCGACGCCGCGCGCCGTCGCGCTCCGCGTCCGTCGTGCTGTCGGTGATCACGCGACAGAGCCTACGGGGGCGGGCGGCGGTCCGGGGGCGCCGCCCGCACGCGCCCCCGGACCGAGGTCTCGCTCACCCGCCGGTCACCCGCCGGTCTCGACCAGGCACGTGCCCGTCAGGGGTAGAGGCCGCGCGTGCGGTGCGCCGTCGCGACGCGCTCGACGCCGATCAGCATGGCGGCGTCGCGGAGGGTGACCTCCTCGCGGCGCGCGACCTCCGCGACCGCCGCGTACGCCTGGAGCATGCGCTGCTCGAGCCGCTGCTCGATCTCCTGCTCGCTCCACCAGTAGGCCTGCTGGGCCTGGACCCACTCGAAGTACGAGACGACGACGCCGCCGGCGTTCGCGAGGATGTCGGGCACCACCGTGACCCCGCGCCGCGTGAGCATCGCGTCGGCGTCGGCCGTCGTCGGGCCGTTGGCGCCCTCCACGACGAACTCCGCCTTGACCTCGTTCGCGTTGCGGGCCGTGATGACGCCCTCGACCGCGGCCGGGACGAGCATGTCGACGTCGAGCGTGAGCAGGTCGGCGTTGTCGACCGGGTCGGCGTCGTCGAAGTCGACGACCGAGCCCGTCCGGCGCACGTGGTCGACGAGCCGGGCCATGTCGAGCCCGCCCTCGCGGCGCACGCCGCCGTACTGGTCGCTCACCGCCTCGACCTTCGCACCGGCCTGCGCGAAGAACACCGACGCGTGGGAGCCGACCTTGCCGAAGCCCTGGACCGCGACGCGCACGCCGCGCAGGTCGCGGCCGACCTCCCGCAGCGCCGCGCGCGCGGAGTGGACGACGCCGCGCGACGTCGCGGTCGCTCGGCCGAGCGAGCCGCCGACCTCGAGCGGCTTGCCGGTCACGATGCCGGGGATCGTGTAGCCCTGGTTGACCGAGTAGGTGTCCATGACCCACGCCATGGTCCGCGCGTCGGTCCCGATGTCCGGCGCCATGATGTCCCGCTCGGGCCCGATCATGGGCATGATCTCGCTCGTGTAGCGGCGCGTGACGCGCTCGAGCTCGGCCGAGGAGTACTGGCGCGGGTCGATCGCGACGCCTCCCTTCGCGCCGCCGTACGGCAGCTCGACGATCGCGCACTTCCACGTCATCCACATCGCGAGCGCGCGCACCTCGTCGACGTCGACGCTCGGGTGGAAGCGCAGGCCGCCCTTGCCCGGTCCCCGGCTCACGTTGTGCTGGACGCGGAAGCCGTGGAACAGCGCGGTGGTGCCGTCGTCGCGGCGCAGCGGGATGGCGACGTTGATCTCCCGACGCGGCGTCGCGAGCATCGCGTGCATGCCCGGGTCGAGGCCGAGCCGCTCGACCGCGCGCGCGAGCTGCACCTGCGCGGTCTCGAGCGGGCCGGGATGGCTGGGGTGCGCCGCCTGGGGCGCGATGTCCGGGACGGCGTCGACGGGGTGCGTCTGCTCGGTCTCCGGCTCGGTCGTCGTCATGTCGCTGGCCTCCTGGGTGCGGGATGCAGGCAGGGACCGGCTCCGGGTCGTCGTCGGCCCCGCGCCTACTCTGGCACCTCCCGGGCACGAGTGCCGACTCCGGCCGCGCGAGCCCTCAGCCCACGTACTCGAAGTGCCAGTACTCGGGGTTGCTGCCGCCCTGCCGTGCCCACGACGGCGCGACCCAGCCGTACGCCGGAGCGTTGGTCACGAGCCACTCGTAGCGCGCCGAGCCGAACGCGTACGCGGACCACTCCCAGGTGTCGAACGCGGTGCCCCACCCGTGGTTGGACGTGCCGGGGCGCGCCGCGACGCCGCCGTAGTGCTCGCGCATCGCGACCTGGTCCTCGTACGAGCGGTACGACATGTCGACCGCGACGTTCTCGCCGAACGCCGCACGGAAGGCCTCGTTGAGCCGCGTCAGGGCGGCGGCGGCGTCCGCGCGCAGCCACTGCGCGTTCCCGCGCGCGTCGACGCACCAGCCGAGCGCGGACATCGCCGAGCGGGGGAGGCGGCCGTTGCTGCCGTCACCGGTCTCCGACGGCGTCGACGTGTAGAACGTCGCGGTGCCGGTGGGCGGCTCGTACGAGTCAGGCCCGCCGCAGTCGGGGCCGGCGCCTGCGGCGCGCGAGGGTGCCGGCCGGCCGGCCGAGCCGTCGCCCTCCGCACCAGCGGCAGCGGCTGCCGCGGCGGCACGGGCCTCCTCCTCCGCACGCGCAGCCGCGGCGGCCTCCGCGGCACGGGCCTCCTCCTCCGCGAGCCACGTCCCGTGCGCGTCGGACAGCGCCGCGGTGGCGGCCCGCAGGTCCGCGGCCGCCGCCGTGATCCGGGCGGCGACGGAGGAGGGGCCGGCCGAGGGGCCCGCCGCGGCGTCACCTGAGGTCTCGGCCGGGCGGTCGGCCAGGAGCGCGCCGAGCGCGGCGGCGCCGTCGGCGACCGCGACGCGCACGGCGTCGTCGTCGACCTGCCCCTCCGTCCGCGCCAGCAGCGCGGTCGCCTGCGCGA
>JAUZVJ010000095.1:0-1708 GCA_031844515.1 Actinotalea sp. AC32
TGTGGGACTTCGGCAGATGCTGGACACCGTGGTTCCGGTTCCTGCCTGACAGGTTGCGGACGCGGTTCCGGTAGGTGGGCGACAGTGGTTCCGGTTCCTGCGTGACACTCGTGCTGCCTTCCGCGGGCTCGCGGTCGTGGGGTTCGCTCGTCGTGACGATGGGGTCGCGGCGAGAGGGGCCGGTCGTGCTGGTGGAGCTGAGCGTGGTGGAGCAGCGGTATCAGGCGGTGCTCGAGGTCCTCGGCGGGACGTCGGTGACCGAGGTCGCCCGGCGCAACGGGGTGGCCCGGCAGACCGTCCACGAGTGGCTGCGCCGGTATGCCGGCGGCGGGCTGGCGGGGCTGGCCGACCGGTCCTCGCGGCCGACCTCGTGCCCGCATCAGATGGCCCCGGTGGTGGAAGCGGCCGTGGTGGGGATGCGGCGGGCGCATCCGGCGTGGGGTCCGTCGCGGATCGTGTGGCGCCTGGAGCGGGACGGGGTCGAACCGGTGCCGTCGCGGTCGGCGGTCTATCGGGCGTTGCTGCGTCACGGGCTGGTCGAGGGGACCAAGCGCAGGCGGCGCCGGGAGGACTACCGGCGCTGGGAGCGGGGCCGGTCGATGGAGCTGTGGCAGATGGACGTGATGGGTCGGGCGTTCCTCGCCGACGGGCGCGAGATGAAGGTCGTGACCGGGATCGATGACCACTCCCGGTTCTGCGTCTGCGCGGCTGTGATGCCGAGAGCGACGGCCCGCCCGGTGGTCGCCGCGCTGGTCGGAGCGCTGCGTCGGCACGGAGTCCCCGAGCAGGTGCTGACGGACAACGGCAAGGTGTTCACCGCCCGGTTCGGGACCGGTCCGGGGCCGGTGCTGTTCGACCAGGTCTGCCACCAGAACGGGATCAAGCACCTGCTCACGGCCCCGTACTCACCGACCACGACCGGGAAGATCGAGCGTCTGCACAAGACGATCCGGGCCGAGTTCCTCTCGGTGCACGACCGCCAGCACGCCACGGTGGACGAGTTGCAGGCGGCGTTGGACGCGTGGGTGGTGGAGTACAACACCGAGCGTCCGCACCACTCCTGCGGGGGTCGCCCGCCGGCTGAGCGGTTCGCCCTCGCTGTCCGCCCGCTCGCGCCCGTCGAGCCCGCCCCGACCGTCTCGCGCGCATCGGCTGCGTCTCGGCCCGCGCCACGCCCGGGCGGGGTGAGCCGGTGGGTGGACCAACGCGGGAGCATCTCCCTGGCCGGGTTCCGCTACGGCGTCGGCCCGACCTTCGCCGGTGAGCCGGTCGAGGTCGTCGTGACCGGCGGCCTGGTGGAGATCCTGCACGCCGGCGTCCTGGTCGCCACCCACGCCCAGCGGCTCGCTCCCGACCACGCCGACCGCCGCCCGCGGGCCGCCCCGGTCGCGCTGCGGGCCCGGGACGCGACGACCGGGATGAGCGTGTCCCGGTTGGCCAACGCCGACGGCAACGTCTGCTTCGCCGGCGCGACCTACCGCACCGGCCGGGCCTGGGCCCGCCAGGTCATCGACGTCGCGATCGTCGCCGGCTCGGTCCAGCTCTCCCAGCACGGCAAGGTCATCCGCGTGCACCCGATCCACCACGACCGCACCCGCGAGCTCGGCGCCTTCGCCAACGCCAAGGGCCGCCCCCGCCGCAGGGCCACCGCCTGAGGTGTCAGGTAGCTACCGAACCCGCGATGTCGTCCGGGTACCGACACTTGACA
>JAUZVJ010000096.1:0-1353 GCA_031844515.1 Actinotalea sp. AC32
TGAACCGTCACGGATTTCGTGCCGTCTTCATGCGGGCTGCGGCTCCGGGTGGAGGGCAGTGATTGCAGCGTAGTGAGCGTCTTCTGCCTCGGTCAGGGTGAGCATGCCGACGCTGGAGTGCAGCCGGCGGTGGTTCCACCAGTCGACCCAGGCCATCGTCGCAATCTCGACGTCGGTGATGTTCTTCAGCGGCCCTGTCACGAACGGGCCAGGCTTGATGCACTCGTTCTTGAACAGTCCGATGATCGACTCCATCAGGCAGTTGTCGTAGGCGTCACCGACGGTGCCGATCGAGGCGGCGATGCCCTCGAGGGCCAGGTGTTCGGTGTAGCGCACGGCGGTGTATTGCGAGCCTGCGTCCGAGTGCGCCGTCAGCTGGCCGGCCATGATCGGGTGTTGTTGCTGGTCACGGCCCCAGCAGGCCATGCGCAGCGGGACCATGACGAGCTCGGTCGGCTTGGACGTCATCGCGTGCCAGCCCACGATCTTCTGGGCGAAGACGTCCACGACGAACGAGACGTAGGTAAACCCGGCCCAGGTCCGCACGTAGGTGAAGTCAGCGACCCAGACCCGGTTCGGCGCCTCAGCGTGGAAGTCCCGATTGAGCAGGTCCCCGGCCCGGGTCCCGTCCTTGCTGGGGATCGTGGTGCGGTGCGCCCGACCGCGCCGGTTGCCGTTCCAGCCGTGCTCACGCATCAGCCGGTCGACCGTGCAGTGCGCCACGTTCAGGCCGCGCCGGCGCAGCAGCGCGGTCATCTTGCGTCGCCCGTAGAGTGACTCCGGCGTCGGGCGGCCCTGCTCGTCGACCCGCAGCGTCCGGATTGTCTCGACCACGATCGCGTCGGAGATCGTCCGGGCCGCGACCTGGCGGGCCGGGCTGGACCAGGCCCGGTAGGTCCTCGCGGCGACCTGCACGCCCTGCTCGCGCAGGACGGTGCAGATCGTCTCGACCGCGAAGCCCTCGCCTTTCATGGTGTCGATGAACCCCATGATCAGCGGTTGCGGGAGTCGAGCTCTCCCGCGAAGAAAATCGACGCCGCCCGCAGAATCGCGTTTGCGTCCGACAGGCGCTTGTTCTCCGCCTTGAGCCGGCGGATCTCCTCGGACTCCGCGGTCGTCACGCCCGGCCGGGCACCGTCATCGACCTCCGCCTGAGCGACCCAGCGGCGCAACGACTCCCGCGCGATCCCCAGCTGGGCACCGACCGCGACCGACGCCGCCGTCACCGACCCGTAGTCCTTGACGTGCTCACGCACCATGCGCACCGCCCGAGCCTTGACCTCGGGGTCGTACTTCTTGGGCATCTCGCCATCCTTCATCACAAGGAAGCGGCAGAGAACCCGTGACGGTTCA
>JAUZVJ010000097.1:0-1318 GCA_031844515.1 Actinotalea sp. AC32
CCCCACGTGCTTGCGCAACGACGAACCCGCCCGCACACCCGTGTTCGACGCATCCGGCTTCCCCGAGGTCGACACCGGCGCCGGCGCGGGGGCCGGCTCGGGCTCCGGAGCGGGCGCGGGGGCCGGAGCGGGGGCCGGCTCCGACGACGCGCTCGTGGTGAGCGGCACCGCGGAGAGGTCGTCCCAGCGAGCGGTCACGGGCGCGTTGGTCGCCGAGCTCGAGAGGTACGAGGCGATCCCGACGGCACCGGGCTGCTGCAGCGCCGCCGTCGAGTCGGTCGCGGACACCTGCCACGACGACGGCTCGCTCGAGCCCGCGGTCCAGGCCTTCGCCCGCAGGGTCGTCGGCGACGTACCGACGACCTGGAGCCGTACGTTCACGGACGTGCTGCCGCCCACGGAGAAGTCGAGCGACGTCGAGTCGAGGTCCGACTCACCGCGCGAGACCACGAGGGCAGTGGCGCCGGACGGCTGCACCTTCAGGCGGGCGCGGTAGTCCCCCGAGGTCCCGACCCGACGACCGAGCACGGACAGGAACACGGCACCGCCGCGCGGCGCCTTGTCGAGCGAGGTGCGGACGCGCAGGTCGGTGCTCGTGGACGCGTGCCCGCCGAGCACCGCCTGGGCACCGGCGGCGGGTCGCGCGAGGGCCTGCCGCCCGGCACCGGAGCGCACCGCGAGACCGCCCGAGCCGGTCCACGCGCCGCCCGCGTCGGCGGTGCCCCATCCGGAGCTCGTCGTGCGCGAGAAGGAGTCACGGGACTGCGTGGTCGCGGCGCTGGCCGCGGTCGGGACGAGGACGCCGGCGAGGCCGACCGCTGCGGTCACCAGGACGGTGAGCGCGCGGGCGCGTCGCGGCCGGGCGGAGCGCACGTCGGCGCTGTGGGTGAGGAGGTTTCGCATGCTGCTTCCGTCGGACGGGGCGCACACGCCGGCGCGCACGGGTGCGTGCGGCAGCCGGCGACCTGGCGCCGATGAGCGGCGAGATGCCGCAGGACGTGCGGGACGACCCCTGGCTCCTGCGCACGGCGCAGGGGACGGGGGTGGGGGGTCACCCGCGAGGCACGCTGTGGAGCGGCGCCTCGCGCGCCTCGGTGAGGCACGCCGGCTCACCCGCCGGGCCGAGGGGCGCACAGGCACCCACGTCGACCCGGCCGGGTGGCCGCGGTCCCAGGTGGGACCTCAGGGGGCCGTGCCCGTGCCGCTGTCGCGGCGGACGGTCACGGGAGCTCCGTTGTCCGCGTACACGTTCCCCGTCGCGGAGAACGCGACGGACGGTGTCGCGAGGATCGTGAACCAGTTGTTCTGGCCGGCCATG
>JAUZVJ010000098.1:0-1305 GCA_031844515.1 Actinotalea sp. AC32
TGTCTCGTGATCGGTTCAGTGGAGGCTCGGAACTGACGCGTCGACGGTAGTCGGGGCGATGTTTGGCCGGTAGTGGTTCGCTTCGTGCTCGACGGGCGGGACGAGTCCGATCTCGCCGTGCAGGCGTCGGTGGTTGAACCAGTCGATGTACTCCGCGACGGCGATCTCGAGGTCGTCGATGCTCTTCCAAGGCCCGCGGTTGCGGACCAGCTCGGCCTTGAACAGCGAGTTGAACGCCTCGGCCAAGGCGTTGTCATACGAATCGCCGGTGGACCCGACGGAGGCGACGGCGCCGGCCTCGGCCAGACGCTGGGTGTAGCGAACGGCGACGTACTGGACGCCCTTGTCGCTGTGATGGGTCAGACCGGTCACGTCACGACCCTCGCGCTGACGGGTCCAGATCCCCATCTCCAATGCGTCCAGAGCCAGGTCGGTGCGCAGCGACTTGGACACCTGCCAGCCGACCACGCGTCGGGAGAACACGTCGATGATGAAGGCCGCGTAAGCCCATCCGGAGAACGTGCGGCAGTAGGTGATGTCTGCGACCCACAGCTGGTCCGGGCCGGTCGCGGTGAACTGGCGTTGCACCAGGTCCGGGCGGGTGTCCGGTCCCGTGCCGGGCACCGTCGTGCGCGGGCCCTTGGCCCGCGAAACCCCGCGCAGTCCGGCCGCGCGCATCAGCCGGTGGACCGTGCACCGCGCGACCCGGTGCCCTTGCCGGTTCAGCTCGGCATGGATCTTGTTGATCCCGTAGACGCCGTAGTTCTCCGCGTGCACCTTCTGGATCACCGCCGTGGTGGCCGCGTCGCTGAGGGACCTGGCTGACGGTGGCCGGGTCTTGGCGGCGTAGTAGGTGCTCGGGGCGACCTGCAGAACCCTGCAGATCGGCTCGACCCCGAGCCGGTCCTTGTGCTCGTCGATGTAGCCGCCGATCACTTCAGTCGGCGGTCGAGCTCCGCCGCGGCGAAATACGCCGACGCCGTCCGCAGGATCTCGTTCGCCCGCCGCAGCTCACGGTTCTCGCGCTCAAGCTCCGCGATCCGTCGCGCGTCCTCGCTCGTCACCCCCGGCCGGTCGCCGGCGTCGACCTCGGCCTGGGTGACCCAGTTCCGAAGTGTCTCGGCGTTGATGCCCAGCTGCTTCGCGACCCGGGACAGCGCTCCGGGCCGCGTCGCCGGGACACGGCGGGCCTCCACGGCCATCCGCGTCGCTCGCTCCCGAAGCTCATCGGGGTACTTCCTCGGTGCTGCCATGACTCTCATCCTTTCCAGGATCGAGAGCCTCCAACAGACCCGTCACGAGACA
>JAUZVJ010000099.1:0-1261 GCA_031844515.1 Actinotalea sp. AC32
GGGTCTGCTGCACGAGTAGGTGACAGTCGGTCTCAGGCGGCTAGTGCGACCTGAGTGGTCATGATGGTCTCGAACTCCACGGGTGTCAGGCGACCGAGCCGGTGCTGGCGTCGGCGGCGGTGGTAGGTCCGTTCGATCCAGGTGATGATCGCGATCCGCAGGTCCTCGCGGGTGGCCCAGCGGCGACGATTCAGAACGTTCTTCTGCAGCAGCGAGAAGAAGCTCTCCATGGCAGCGTTGTCGCCGGCCGAGGCGACCTGACCCATCGAGCCGACCAGGTCGTGGTACGCGAGGACACGGGCCACCTTCCGGCTTCGGAATTGGCTGCCTCGGTCCGAGTGCACCACGCACCCGGCCACATCCCGTCGCCGCTGCACTGCGCTGACCAGCGCATCGACCGCGATCTGGGAGGTCATGCGGTCGCTGATCGAGTAGCCGACGATCCGGTTGGAGAACACATCCTTGATCGCGCAGAAGTAGACCTTGCCCTGGCTGGTGGGGTGCTCGGTGATGTCCCAGAGCCACAGCCGGTTCGGCGCGTCGGCGGTGAAGACCCGTCGCACGAGGTCGTCGTGGGCCGGCGGGCCGGCCTTCTTGCCGCCCCGGGTGCGCTTCTTGCCGAACACCGACCACCACTGGTTGTCCCGGCAGATTCGCCAGACCGTGCGGTCGCAGGCGACCAGTCCGGCCCGGGCGGCCTCGTCCGCCAGGAGCCGGTGACCGAACTCCGGGTCGTCGCGGTGGGCATCGAACACTGCGTTCGCGAGATACGCCTGCTCGAGCTCGCGGGCGGTGATCGGTGCGGCGAGCCAGCGGTAGTAGGGCTGGCGAGCGAGCTTGAGGACCCGGCACGTCACCGTGACGGGGATCCCGTCGTCGGCGAGCTCAGTCACGAGCGGGTAGATCATTTTCCCGGCAGATGCGCTTGAGACAGGTAGGCCGCGGCGCGGCGCAGGACCTCGACCTCCTGCTCGAGCAGCCGGTTGCGGCGGCGCAGCTCACGCAGCTCGGCGGACTCGCTCGCGGTCGCGCCGGGGCGGTTGCCGTCTTCGATGTCGGCGTCGCGCAGCCAGTTCCGCAGGCACGACTCTGCGATCCCGAAGTCAGCCGCGACTTGCTTGATCGGCGCGTCACCGCGTCGGGCGACCGCCACGACGTCGCGCCGGAACTCCATCGGATAGGGCCTGGGCACGGTGCACATCCTTCCAGCGGCGCCTCCCGGCACCACAGGTCAGGTGTCACCTATCCGTGCAGCAGACCC